>CANQFQ010000005.1 GCA_947599835.1 uncultured Bacilli bacterium | reverse complement strand
ACGTGATCCCCTGTTTTCACCTCATATACCTTGATATTTTCTGTTCGGATAGTCCCGCCATTGATTACATCATAGCCAAAAGATCTTCCTGTGTTGGCAAAAATCGTTTGTTTTTTCAAAAACGGTAGAATCTGAACCCGGCCATAGTCGCTACCATCATCATTCAGTACAGGCAACCCGGCCGCTAGCCGTGTTTCGATACAGAAAGCACGCAGATCACTGAGCATCTGATCGATTTTTTTGGTGTGGTCGATATTGCGAGCGTTGATGCGTAGCTTGCAATCCCCAAAGCTCCATACTTCCCTACGTTTTACGCTGTATAGAATGACGCTAGCCTGTAGTTGTTCTTCGGGCGGTAGGGTATTAAACTCAATGCCCGCTTCTCGATACGCCTGCACTACACAATCGTTCAAGCAAGTGATGGCCTGTGCAGCGGTCAAATTCGGATTCAACTCTTCTATAGCGCGAGCCAGCATCTGTGCTACAAACACGTCACCGTGCATGCCGTTCCACAGCCTTTGCCCCTTAGGCGTAGCACCATCGATCACCGCAATATAATGTGGGCCTTTGCTGATAGCATCTCCACAAATTGTACTTTGTCCATCTTTACCAATCAAGTACATTTCTTCTGTTTGCGCTACTGCATAATGACGATCCAGCAACGGCACACCAATGGCATCGTAATACGAAAGGATGGTAAACAGTGCTTGCGGCAAAAAGGCATCCCGGTTGCGAAAAGCAAATTCCTTCAGTTCCTTCAGAGGCAAAAGGCGCTTGTTAGCGATCTCAATCAGCTCGTCTTTGCCGTGGCAGCGCAAAACGTCATTCTCAATGGAGTTGGATTTGTTCAATTCGATCGAGCAGGTCAGCCCCATTTCCAAATTTCTGCGGTTGACAAACAATTCATAAAATCTCAGAGTATCCGCCTTGAGCATATTATCCTGCACGCCCAACTCCTCCAGCAGACCGCGGTATACTGCCATTGTAATGTTTACGGTTTTTTTATATGGGTCGAAATCGCTTAGCGATATCCCTTCCACCACCGATACTGAATATTCCTGTAATTGGTATGTTTCTGCCGCGTTGGTCGAGCGTTCGGTCAAAATGGTACACGGTTCCTCCTGATAAGCGGAATCTAACAACAGTAGGTTGAGCCCCAGCGAAGTGAAGAAGATACAGTTTTCTTTCAGAGTGATATAGTTCAAACGATCAAAATATGGATGCTTTTCAACCACCAGCTGCTTGCATACGTCTTTCATTACCCGGTGAGTAAAGTAATCCGTCTCATACAGCTCAATCTCCAAAATCGGTGTTTCGCTTAGGTCTTCGGTGCGGCCAAAGGGTCGTATGTTGTAAATACCGTACTTTTTATTGTTGTAATAGCATCCGTTTTCTTGGTTTAAAAACTGCAAAAACACCTTTTTCCGGCTGGCGGCAATACGCTGCGGCAGGTCTACTATCGGGATAGCCTCAAAAAGCTGCTTCCATGTGTAATTCAGCAGGGTATCGCTAGGTGCAAAATGCTCCCGTGCCCAAGTTTGTTGTTCTTCTGACACGCATCCGGTAGGCGGCGCCAACAGAAAGCACTCGCGCCGCAGAGAAAAACGTAACGTATCTCCGCTAGTATAATAGGGGTCTCCAATAGTGATGGAGTCGATGCCCAGCTCATCATAGGTCATATGTTCATCCGGTCTTAGCAATGGTTTCTGTTTGGACAAAACAGGCAATACGCTGGTGTATATCTCTTCCTTCGCAGCACGTGTCAGATGATAGGCATCAATGTGCTGCACATTTTTCAGGAGGAGGTGGAACGCAGGCGTGTCTGGTGTGTGATCCAGACGAGCCACAAGAATTAATTTATCTTCATCCACCGCCATCGTGACTTCTTTCATTACCCATCGTGACTGCATCGCATTTTTAGAAAGCAATACCACCACTGCTCCCGCCCGTCCCAGGTTTTCACTGCGGCTGACAGTTGTTTGAACGATGTCATCTGGGTCGCACCAGCCCAACTCCTTGCCAATCTCCTCTGCAAAATTCTGGCCGCCAGCAATGCGGCAGGGAGCAAACCAAGCATTTACCCCCATAGTTTGGAAATAGCGGTACAGCTGCAATGCATAGTCCACATCGGCAGTCGTATAGCTAATAAAAATATCTGCCATGGCGATTCTCCTCTCAAATTACATTTTATTCAGGAAACATTATTCCTTGATTTATATTCGACATAAAAATACTCGGTAGACTTTTGGTGGATCAATAAGACGCACGTCTCAACATGATAACTTTGAGGAAACATATCAAATGGATAGATATCCTTAAAGGAATAACCATGTTCTACAAGATAAGTTAGATTACTAGCTTGTGTTTCAGGATTACATGAAATATAAACAATTTTATGAGGCTTTTGTTTTATTAAAGCATCTAAAAATGGTTGATCACAACCTTTTCTAGGTGGATCTACAAATACAACATCGAATTGATTCATATTGTCACACATAAACTTAGAAGCATCTTCACAATAAAACAAACAATTATCTAAATGGTTGTTTTTAGCATTCATTTTAGCATCTTTAATTGCATCACTGACAATTTCGACACCCACTACTTGCTTTACATACTTGGCTACACTTAAGCCAATGGTTCCAATGCCACAATAAGCATCTAAAATGATATCGCTTTTTTTAAGATGGGCTAACTCTATTGCTTTTTGATATAACTTTTGTGTTTGTATTTTATTGATTTGATAAAAAGATTTTGGTGATATTTTATAGCTATGTCCTAATAAAGTATCTACAATATAACCTTTACCATATAAAATATTTTCTTTTTCACCCAAGATTACATTAGTATGGCGAGTATTTACATTTTGGACAATCGTTGTTAGATTTGGTAAATATTTTCTAATGGATTGAACAAAGTTTTTACGACCTGGAAAGGAATCTTTATAAGTGACTAGGACAAGCATGGTTTCAGTATCACTTTCTCGAATTAATAAATGACGAATTACACCAGTCTTTTTATCTTCATCATAAGGGGGTATTTTATTTTCTATCATGGCTTGGATTACTTTTTTGATGATTTCATTACTTTGCTTTGATTGAACATGACAAAAGTCAAAAGGGACAACCTCATGCGTGTTTTCTTTATAAAAACCAGCCACAATTTTTCCTTTTTTTAATTTTACGGGAGTTTGTACTTTGTTGCGATATTGATAGGGAAAATCCATTCCCACAGTTTCATGAACATGAACATGATTAAAGCCCGCCCGTTCATATATTTTTTTTACGATATCTTGCTTGAATTGAAGTTGCGCATCATAACTCATAAAAGATAAATGACATCCCCCACAATGATGATAAACATCACATTTAGGGACAACGCGTTTTGGATGGGATACGATCACTTTTTTAATATGTCCATAAACTTGTTTTTTTCCTTCGTAATCAATCGTCACGAGCAATTTTTCATTACAAAAACAATTCGCAACATATAAATTCTTGCCACTTTCTAGACGACATACACCTACGCCATCTTTTGTCAAATGATCGATTGTAATTTCAATTTCTTTATTCATACATTTCACCAATGAAATAATTATATTAAAAATCAGAATAAAAAGCAAAAAATTTTGAAATGTATGCTGTGATGTTAAATGACGAATAGAAGATAGACTTTGTTTATGTTTATCGTTGTGTTATTGAAAGCTTTCATAGAAATCTCTTTTTTGAGTTTTTAGTTCTTGTATAATTAAAAAAATAGCGTTTCTATCGATATTTTATAATCCACATTTTAAATTGTTTTCGGCACGATAAAAGCAATGTTGCTTATACTTTCCTACAAAAGGTCCCCAAAATTGTTTGGGACAAGATTTATTTTTACCTGGATTTTTAAAATAAAGTGCTCTTGTTGCCGGCCATTTTGTAAATGTTTCTAAGCATTCTTTGGCTAATCTTCTTTCTTTGTTTGTGGGATAACGTTTAAATAAAGGAGTATTCACTGCTGCAAATTGGCCTTTTTGATAAACGACTTTAGAAACAGTATTCATCTTTTTAAATGTGCCACAAGTAGCAATGACACGATTCACAACGACGTTTCCTACTAATTGCATTCCGATTTCTCCTTCAGATAAAGCCTCTGCACGCATAATTCTTGCTAGTAAAGTAACATCAGAGTCAATATATTTAATTCTAGGCATCGTTATTCCACCTCATAGTATAATATGCAAAGAAAAAAAGAAAACATCCTATTTTTCAAAAAAATGAAAAAATAAGATGTTTGCATTATTTTCTAAATCTAAATTTTGAAAAATTTGAATCGATGCTTCATTGCAAGGTAAATGATTAGAAAACCACAAAGTGATCGGCATAATTGTTGGATCAACCTCTTTTAATTTTAGTTTTCCATGCGGATGACACGCAAATAAATTTTGTTTTGAAAAATTTTGCTTATAACTTTCTATAGAGGGATAAGTTTTAATTTTGACATGGAAAAATGAACCCATACTTGCTCGAATCACATGTGGATGAAAATAATCTATCTCACAATTTAATAAAATTAATTGTTTAAAATTAAATCCATTCATTCCTCTTATAATCGTACCTAATTGTCCATAATCAGTGATATTTTCTAAAATGATATGATTTCCTTCTGTAAGTTCGTAGGTTGTCTTTTTAAAAACACCGATAACAAAGCAATTGTCTTTATTTCTTAATTTAGAAATCATTTTTTGGTCAATAACAATAGGAATATGATGTTTTGTACAAAGATTTTTTAAATCAAAAAATTTTTCTTGATAAGTAAAACTTTCATCAACTAAGATCACAATCACATCTTGTGCTCTATGTTCAATTAATTCAAAAGTAACAAATGCACCATAAGCATAAGAATAGGTTAATGATGCATCGTATTTTTTTAAAAATGATAAATTAGGCAACTTCATAACCTAAATCAGTAATGATTTGTTTGATTTCTTCGATTGTAATGGTTCCATCTTTAAAATATAAATCAACATCTTTGGTATTTAAATCAATTTTACATTTTACTTTTTTGGCTTTCAAAGCTTCTTCAATTCGATTTGCACAATGTGCACATTTCATGGTTGTCACTTTGATTGTTCCTTGTTTCGTATGATTAAACATATTATTTTCCTCGCTTTACTTTTTTTTCACTTTCTAAACCATATTGATATAATCGTTGGGCATATTTTTCAATTTCATCGGGCTCATAAGGATGATTTTTAGAATTTTTTTCAATCATTTTGATAGCGGGTATCACTTCATTTTCCATACAAATAAATTCATCATCGTTATGGATAACGATATTTCCCATTTGAATGGTTTTCGCTAAAGCAACAATACTTTTAAAATTATCTAAGGATAATTGTAAAGTATTCGCAATTTGAATAATTCTTCTTTCATTATTTTTTAGTGGATTTCGCACATATTGCATTTCATTTTGATAATATAAACGCCAATTTTCATCATCTGGATAACCTTCCAATTTACCGAGATAAATTAATTGTTTTACAACATAAATATATTTATTACCAAAAATAATTGTGTCTGCTTGACGAAATTTATCTTCATTGATTTGAATTAAAATATCATTAATGATTAAATAATTTTCTTTTTTACAAGCGCGATATAAATTTTTTTGAATACGCTTTTTTTTAGTTAAACCGATAAAAAGCATTTTTAATTGTTTATAAAAAATGAGACATAATACAATTAAAAAAACAACAACAGCAATTAAGATTTTCCACCACATAAAATATTAAATTAAATCTAATGCGATTTCCATCATTTCTGTAAATGATTTTTCTCTTTCTTCAGCAGTGGTTTCTTGATGATTGACTAAAGAATCAGAAACGGTCAAAATGGTTAGGGCTTTTTTATGTAAATAAGCCGCATTACAATATAATGCATAACTTTCCATTTCTACACCTAAGATTCCCATTTCTTGCCATTTTTTCCAAGCATCGCCATCAGCTCTGTAAAATATATCACTTGATAAAATATTACCTACATGAAAATTAGCCTTTCTTTTTTTAGAAGCATCAATTGCCTTTTGTAATAAATCATATGAGGCTAACGCAGAAAAACTTCCTGGCAATTGATATTGACTTGCATAATTAGAATCTGTTGAGGCCCCTTGGGCAATAATAATATCGAACAATTGAATATTTTCTTGATAAGTTCCACAAGATCCAATTCTAATAATTTGATCAACATCATAAAATTTAAACAATTCATAACTATAAATGCCAATCGATGGCATTCCCATTCCAGATCCCATCACCGTTACTTCTTTTCCTTTATACGTTCCGGTATAAGCTAACATATTGCGAACCGAATTTACTAATTTTGGATTTTGTAAATAAGTGTTTGCGATAAATTGTGCGCGTAATGGATCACCAGGCATTAAAACAGTTTTTGCAAAATCATTGACATTTCCTTTATTATGAGGGGTAGCCATTTTATCACTCCTATCTAATTTTTATTATAATAAAATTAGATAAAAATGAAAACAAAAACTTATTTTGAAATACAAATTTGATTCAGTTCTGAAGTATTAAATATATTGCATTGATAAGTTAAATTTAATTGTGATTTATAATATTCTTGTTTGATTCCTAATTCGATGATTTTTTCAATTAAATCTGTAAACGAAAGATTTGTTTTTTCCCACAAATAAAAAGCTAAAGAACCTGGAATATTATTGATTTCGTTAAAATATAAACACTTCGTTTCTTCATCATATAGAAAATCTAAGCGCACACATAAACAAGCATCTAAGATTTGAACCACCTTTAAAGCGGTGTTGACCATATTTTGTCTTAACTTTTTATCGATATTTGCAGGAATTAAACGATTTAATCCGGCCATTCCTTTACTTTTAGAATGATGAACATATTTGTCTTCATAACTTAAAAAAGTACTTTTGGTTACTTCTTCAATTTCTGACACTTGATAATGCGAAGCATCCCCTAAAATCGATATATTATATTCTTTTGCGTTTTCAATAAATTTTTCTACAATAACTTTTAAATCATATTGAAATGCTGACTCAATCGCATCGATTAAAGTAGCATCATCATAGCAAATACAAACACCAATCGAACTTCCGAGTCGAGCAGGTTTAACAATTAATGGATATCCAATTTTATGTGCTTTTTCAAATACGACATCACTATTTTGATTGTATTGGAATAAATGAATGTCGAAAAAATCAATTTGTTTGATTTTATTGGCTTGCATTAATTGTTTACAAAGTATTTTATCTTGACTGATGGCACCTTGAAAATGATCCATACTAATACAAACAAATCCTAACATATGAAAGTAATTATATAAACTACCATCCTCACAATGATTTCCATGAACTACCGGCCAAATGGCATCTAATGCAATTTTTTTCGTTTTCATTTTCATATAGGTTGTATTTTTATGTTTATAAAAATCCACTTTTCGACATTTTTTTAATAAACTTGCTAAGTTTTTGTATTCCTGTAAATCCGTCAAGGCTTCTCCTGTATAAAAAATTTGATCTTTTGATAGATAAATAGGAATTAATTTATACTTTGCTCCTTGATAATTATGATATGCTTGTATGGCAGTGATCACACTAATTTCATGTTCAACGGAACAACCTCCAAAAACTAAACCAATATTGATTTCCATAGACTTCCTCCTTTATTTTAAATAAGTTTCCGGTAAATCATTTTCAATTAAAATCGTAATTTTTTGATTGGCATAATGAACTTTTAAGAAGTTCATCGCATCTTTAAACGATGTAAACTCTTGCATTTTTTTGGTATCGTATTGCTTTTCTTTCCATTGATGAATCATGGGTGTCGCATTTTCACCAACAAAGCAAACAAGATCTACACTTTTTTGAATATAATCTGTCAATTGTTCATTCATGTTTGCATGACTTTTATTTAATTCAATTAAACCGGGTGTAATTAATATTTTTTTGTTTTTTGATAATTGTAAAATAGACAAAGCATCGATAAAACCATCAAAATTACTATTATAGGAATCATCAATGATTTCCCATGAATGTTCTTTCTTATATTCCAAGCGATGCTTTGTATTTTTCAAAGTGGTCATTTTTGAAATGATGGTTTTATCTTCGATATGATTTGCTTTTGCAATCGCAACAGCAATCAAAATATCATTTAAATGATTTTTTCCTAAGATGTGCGTAGTGACAGCGTAACTTTTATTAAAAATGTGCAATTTAAAGGATATGCCCGACAATTGAACCACAACATGGGTCGCATAAATATCGGCTTTTTGATGGCTGCTAACTGTAATTTTTTTTGCTTTTAAAGTGTTTTGATATTTTTGAATTCTTGGATCATCAATATTCAAAATAGCTATTTGTCTTTCATTCAAATGGGTTAGTAATTTCATTTTTTCTTTTTCAATATTATCGATACTATGGAAAGTTGATAAATGTTGTGGACCGATAGCAACCACGGTGGCAATATCAAAATCAAACAAACGAATAAATTTTTCCATTCCATGGGGTTTATCAATGCCCAATTCGAGCAATAGAATTTGATGGGATAGATTTAATTTTTGATTAATTACGGATAATATCCCATTTAAGGTATTAAATGATTTTGGCGTTGAAAGAACATGATAATCACTTTCTAATAAATGTTGGGTGTAATTTTTGGTACTTGTTTTTCCAAAACTACCGGTAATACCGATAATTTTTAAGTTTTCTAATGATTTTAGTTTTTTTGTAGCTAACTTTTTATAATGATTTAAAATGATTTTTTCAAGCATATTATGAACCCAACAAGTGATGAAAAAGAAAGGGAAAAAGACGATATAATAAAGGATAAAAATCCATAAAAATGGACAATGAAAAAGCAAACATAAAAAACTAAATAGCCCATAAATCACCGTATATTCAATAAGAAATCTTTTGATGCGATGAGTAATTTTAAAAGGAATGATTTTGTCGATGATTTTTTTCTTAAATAAGAGAAAAATAAGCCCCACAATCAAGACAAACTGAATATAAATCATGAATTTGAAAAAAGAAGGTAAAAACGATAATATCACTAATAAACAAAAGTAAAGTATTTTTAAAGCATGAAATTTAAATTTTTGTTTTTGTAACTGAAGGAAACGGAAGATATCATAATATTGTTTTTGATAGTCGTTTAAATAATAAAATACTGAATTTAACGACATAAAAAAAACAATGACAAGACTAGCGACGATCATGTTTGTTGACCTCAAGTATAAAATTTTTTAAAATGATAGACACATTGTTTTGTTTAAATAAATAGCCAAAGTGATTTCCTTCAATTTTGATTATTTCGCAATCATACATTAATTTTTTGATTTTATATGCCATCTTTAGGGGTGTTGCTTGATCCTCTTTTGCCCAAATGAGCAGTGTCGGTAAGAGGATTTCTTTTATTTCTTCAACGCCATCTTCATTCACTACATTGACCAATGTTTTTTTCATCACAGGAGTGGCATTTTGAAAATCTACACTTCCCATTTTTGAGGTGTTTAGATGTAATTTTTTAAATAATTTATACTGCCATACTTTGAAATAATATTTTAATCCTCTAGTTGGTTTAACAATGGAGGGTGAAATTAAAAAGAGTCCTTTTAAATTAGGAAAACGCTTTGCTAATTTCACGGCTAATTTTCCTCCAAATGAATGACCAATGATATAGGTTATTTTGGATAATTGTTCTTCACAATTTTTGCAAATAATATCGATATAATCATCTATTTTCAAAGGATATGTAGGTTCTTTAGATTGCCCACACCCAGGTAAATCAAAAAATAATTCATTGAGTTTTAAATCATCTTGTTTCAAGCATAATAATGTTTGATAGGAGGCATTCCATCCATGTAAATATAAAATGGTTTCTTCACTTTTTTTATCGATGTAATAACGATTTAATTTTATTTCCTCCATATTTTGTTGCCCCCTTCTTTCAATTGTATGTAAACCATAAAAACAATATTCAAAAGAAGTTCATATTTTTTATTGTAAAAAATATGACTTTATCATATAATGAGGTCATAAAAGGGGGATTCCTATGTCTATTTGGTTTTGGATTTATTTAGGTATTTTAATACTTTCGATTATTATTGAAGTTTCGACAACCGATTTAACTAGTTTTTGGTTTGCCATTGGCGCACTTGTAGCTATGATTGTTGCGATATTTAATGTCCCATGGTGGGGTTTGTTGATTATTTTTTCAGTCATTTCAACCTTATGTATTATTTTCTTAAGGCCAATTGTAAAGAAAAAATTTGAAAACGCCACGATCCCTACCAACGCTGATGTTGCAATTGGTAAAATTGTTATGGTACAAAGTTCAATTACACCCAATCAATTAGGTGAAATTAAATATGAAGGCATTATTTGGTCAGCACTATGTGAAGACCCTACATTAACCATTCCTGTAGGAAGTAAAGTTGAAATTATTCGTATTGAAGGAAATAAAATGGTTGTTAAAAATATAGAAAGAGGTGAAAAACATGAATAGTGTTATTTTTTTAACAAAAGGTGAAACGATAGGCTTATGGATTGCTGTCGCAATTGTTGCAGTGATTATTCTCTTTTTGTTCTTTAAATCTATTGTAATTGTCCATCAAACTGAAGCATATGTTATTGAAAGAATTGGTAAATACAAAGCAACTTTAGATGTTGGCTGGCATTTTATTGTTCCTATTTTTGATAAAGTAGTTAAAAAAGTTAGTTTAAAAGAACATGTTGTTGATTTCAAACCACAACCTGTCATTACGAAAGATAATGTAACTATACAAATTGATACCGTCGTATTTTATCAAATCACCGATCCACATGCGTACACTTATGGTGTTAATAATCCTATCAATGCTATTGAAAATTTAACCGCCACGACTTTAAGAAATATTATCGGCGAACTTGAATTAGATGCAACATTAACTTCTAGAGATGTTATCAATGCTAAAGTTCGCTTAATCTTGGACGAAGCTACGGATCCATGGGGAATTAAAGTTCGTCGTGTGGAACTTAAAAATATTATTCCACCTCGTGATATTCAAGAAGCCATGGAAAAACAAATGAGAGCCGAACGTGAAAGACGGGAAGCAATTTTAAAGGCTGAAGGTGAAAAGCGGTCTGCGATTTTAGTTGCCGAAGGGGAAAAGGAATCCGTTGTTTTGAAAGCTGAAGCCAAAAAAGAAGCGCTGATTGCTGAAGCAGAAGGTGCAGCTAGAGCCATTCAATTAATTAATGATGCAAATCCGAATCAACAATATTTAACCATTAAAACTTTAGAAACTTTAGCTAAAATTGCAGATGGAAAAGCAACAAAATTATTTATTCCATCCAATATGGCAGATTTAACTTCACTTGTTGCTTCAATTACTGAAACCGTGGCAACAACTAAAGATAAAGAAAAAGAAGAATAGAAAATAAAACTAAGAGGGTGAACACTTCTTAGTTTTTTTGTGCATTTTTAATTTCTTTGCATATTATAAAATGAGGTGAAATGCTGATGAACACCCATCCTTTATACAATAATTTATTAGATTATCGAGGCTATGGTTTCGCGCCAACTTTATTTAGTAAAACATCAAATCATTTATTATCTGTAGCTAAACCTAAACCATCGTTATTTTCGAAATTATCGAATCTTTCTTTAGGTAAAATCGGAACAGTTTTAGGCGGTGCCCAAAAGGTTTTAAATATTTACAATCAAGTGACGCCGATTATTAAGCAAACCAAACCCATGCTTGCAAATATTAAAACAACACTTCGGGTAGCTAAAGCCTTTAAAAAATTTAGTAAAGAAGATTCTTTAGAAAAGGCTTTTGATCATTTGCCTGATTTTAACGAATCATCTAGCACTGTTGAAAAAACAGACAAAGCAACAGAAGTGATTGATGCTCAACCCGTCAAAAAAGAAATGGCATATGAATATATTGAGATTCGTGAATTTAAAGAAGATAAAAAAATACCGAATCCTTTTTTCAATCTAGTAGATTAAATGATGATTTCATATCAATACCCTGAATTACCATTATAAAGATATAAGAAAAAAACTTTTTATTTTTAAAAGTGAAAGGCTTATAATTTTTTTAATTTATTGCGGTAAAAAGGGTTTTTAAATACTTATTGAAACCCTCCGATTTAAAATCTGTAACTTAAAAATTGATAAAAATGATTTTTGAAAATTTAGTATTTACAAATCACAAAATTTATAGTAAACTATAAAGGCAAGTTAGAAGATGGGGCTTTAGCTCAGCTGGGAGAGCGCCTGCCTTGCAAGCAGGAGGTCGCGGGTCCGATCCCCGTAAGCTCCACCATCTATTTGGCGGCGTAGCTCAGATGGTTTAGAGCAACTGGCTCATACCCGGTAGGTCGAGGGTTCAAATCCCCCCGCCGCTACCAGCTATGGACCCTTAGCTCAATGGCAGAGCTCCCGGCTCATAACCGGTTGGTTGTAGGTTCGAGTCCTACAGGGTCCACCAACATACAAGCATGGAGGAATACCCAAGTGGTTGAAGGGTCCGGTCTTGAAAACCGGTAGGTCGCGAAAGTGGCGCCTGGGTTCGAATCCCAGTTCCTCCGCCATACACAAACTTACATCGCGGGGTGGAGCAGCCTGGTAGCTCGTCGGGCTCATAACCCGGAGGTCGAAAGTTCAAATCTTTCCCCCGCAACCAATTGAATATAACGAATAAACGGTCCAGTGGTGTAGCGGTTTAACATGCCTCCCTGTCACGGAGGAGATCGCGGGTTCGATTCCCGTCTGGACCGCCATTTTTTTGAAGGCTCGGTAGCTCAGTTGGTAGAGCAACGGACTGAAAATCCGTGTGTCGCCAGTTCAATCCTGGCTTGAGCCACCATTCAAAAATAAAGGGATTGTATAGAATGAAGTTTAAAACATAGCAACCTATGAAAAACGTTTCTTGCAATCCCTTTTTGTGTGTCAAAAATATCTAATATTGACAAAATAACTTCCATCCGAATAATATTCGCAGAGAGTTCAACTGGAAAATAATAAATGTTTGGTAGAATTTAAAATGCTGCTTCCCTTTGGTTACCATTTTTTGTGCGTATAGGTCAAATTTTTACACCCTTATATAAAAAAATCAGTCTTGAGCTATCTTGGACTGATTTTAATTTCCAATATTTTTCCTAATTTCTTTTGAGTATGGTAAAAGTTCATCAACTGGTTTATTGATGTTTGTAAAAATATAATTCAAATATTTTTCAATATTGAGATTGTTGATAAGGGCTGTTTGAATAATAGAAAATATTATTGTTGTATATTTAGCACCAGCATATGATCCAGAAGTTTGAAATACTTTTCTTCTAACTACAAATGGTTTAACAGCTCTTTCTGCATTGTTGTTGGTCATTTCTAAATGTCCATCTTCTAAATAAGTAAACAAATCATCCCAACAGTTCTTGGTATAGTTAATGGCCTCAGCTAAAGCAGAATTTGGATGAGGAGTGATTCCAGAAAGTTGTTGTTCCAATTCATTTTTTATTTGTTGAATTTCTGGCCCTTTTCTTTTTTCTAAGATTTGATCTGGTGTTAAATTATCTGCCCTATATTCTTTTTCAAATTTAAATAGTTGCCCTATTTTTAAAAGAATTTTATAGGCATCAGAATCTTCTCTTTTTGCTTTAGGAAGATTCTTGACAATGCTAGCAAATCTTCGTCTAACATGAGCCCAACATCTTTGTAATTTTATATTAGGATTAGATTTAACTAATGCATCATATCCTACATAAGCATCACAAATTATGTATCCTGAATAATCTTTAAGCCATTTAGTTGTTTTGCCAATACTTCTTGATTCATGGAAATCATAAATTCGTATTTGGTTTTTATCATAATAACTAGAAGTATAGACATAAACATAACTTTCTTTCCTATTTTTGTCATCTTCAGGTTTACGACTTACAACTAATGTCGTTTCATCTGAATGTAAGACTTTGGAATTTGAGCTCTTAAGATCATCAAGCATTTGTAAATATATTTTCTCTAGCATTTTAGCACCTTTAGCAACATAATTAGCAAGATTTTGCTTTGTTATTTCAAATCCTACAGTTTTAGTCATATGATTGGCTAAATGCTCAAAAGGAACGCCTAATTCATATTTGTAATATAAAATATAACTTAATAATGATGTTGATAATATACTGCCACTAAATGGATCTGCTAATGGATAATATATTTTGTTATCTTTTTTATTACAATTTGGACATTTCATGCTTTTCTTTATTAATTTAGTCACTTTTATTTGCTCAGGAACAATCTCAACTACATATCTTACTTTGCTACTTGCTTCAACCAAAGTAGTTCCACATGTTGGACATGTTTTCTCATCGGGCTCAATGATTCTTGTTTCAGTAACATATTTTTCATAATCAAAAGCTTTCTTTTTATATTTTTTGCCTTTGTTACTAGCTCTTTTCTCTTTCTCTTCTTTTAAAGTTTCTTCAGTTTCATTAAGAACAATATTTTTAACTCTTTCTGATTTTGGAATAATAGTGCTAGTTCTTGATATTTTTTCTTTTTCTTGTAAATCAGCTATTTTTAATAATACTTCATTTAACTGTTGATTGGCCTTATATAATTTCAATTCAGTCTCATTAAGTTTATCTTTTGTTTCTTTTAATTCTTGATTAAGCTCTTTATTTGCTTCACTTAACTGTTTATTTTCATCTCTTAATTGTTTAATTATTTGCAAAAGTTCTTCATTACTAGTCATGTTTCTTTTCTCACTTTTTTCGCCTTTAATTATAACATAAAAAACAAATTTAGTCTATATACTTTGTATATAGACTAAAAAAATTTTTTTGATGTTTTTGCTTTATCAATAATATGAATATTCTTTTGCCTGTGGTCTATCTGATTCTATTACTTCAAGACCCTTACATAATCCTATTAGTTGTTGTTTTGTTATTGTCTTATTATTTGTCAACTTTGGCCATTTGAATTTCCCATCATGTAATTTATTTTGTAAAAGCCAACTCCCATAGTCATCTTCATAATATATTTTTATTTGGTTTTCTTTTGAAGAGCAAAATATAAACACTGAATTTCTTATCTCACTATTTGTAAAATTTACTCCAACTAAAAATTGTAACTTCTTAATTCCAAATCTCATATCTATAAATTCTGAATATACATATATGTTTTTACAATTCCTAAAATCAATCATTTCCCAATATCCTTCCTAGCAATACCTCTGCTTGTTCTAACGATGTTGTGATTTTGATGTCTCTAATTTCTATTACAACTATGCTATGATCAAATCGTGAAAAATGATTGCTTTTTTTTACCTTGGCCATTTCATCAAGTACATTAACACGATAATCTTTAGTTTTTACTATTTCATTTTCATTTTCACATGTGTCTTTGATATTAATGAATTTGCCATCAATATTTCCATATGCATTTAACCAATCCCCAAATGTATGTCTATTTATTCCATTTTCATTGGCAAATTCACTAATGGTTTTCTTGGATAACCTATATTTTCTACAAAATTCGTATCTCTCTTGATCTGTATAATATCTTCCCATTAAAAAATCCTCCTTGTTATGTACAATGAGGATACCATTTTTTTGTATAGGTCAAATTTTTACACCCTTATATAAAAAAATCAGTCTTGAGCTATCTTGGACTGATTTTAATTTCCAATATTTTTCCTAATTTCTTTTGAGTATGGTAAAAGTTCATCAACTGGTTTATTGATGTTTGTAAAAATATAATTCAAATATTTTTCAATATTGAGATTGTTGATAAGGGCTGTTTGAATAATAGAAAATATTATTGTTGTATATTTAGCACCAGCATATGATCCAGAAGTTTGAAATACTTTTCTTCTAACTACAAATGGTTTAACAGCTCTTTCTGCATTGTTGTTGGTCATTTCTAAATGTCCATCTTCTAAATAAGTAAACAAATCATCCCAACAGTTCTTGGTATAGTTAATGGCCTCAGCTAAAGCAGAATTTGGATGAGGAGTGATTCCAGAAAGTTGTTGTTCCAATTCATTTTTTATTTGTTGAATTTCTGGCCCTTTTCTTTTTTCTAAGATTTGATCTGGTGTTAAATTATCTGCCCTATATTCTTTTTCAAATTTAAATAGTTGCCCTATTTTTAAAAGAATTTTATAGGCATCAGAATCTTCTCTTTTTGCTTTAGGAAGATTCTTGACAATGCTAGCAAATCTTCGTCTAACATGAGCCCAACATCTTTGTAATTTTATATTAGGATTAGATTTAACTAATGCATCATATCCTACATAAGCATCACAAATTATGTATCCTGAATAATCTTTAAGCCATTTAGTTGTTTTGCCAATACTTCTTGATTCATGGAAATCATAAATTCGTATTTGGTTTTTATCATAATAACTAGAAGTATAGACATAAACATAACTTTCTTTCCTATTTTTGTCATCTTCAGGTTTACGACTTACAACTAATGTCGTTTCATCTGAATGTAAGACTTTGGAATTTGAGCTCTTAAGATCATCAAGCATTTGTAAATATATTTTCTCTAGCATTTTAGCACCTTTAGCAACATAATTAGCAAGATTTTGCTTTGTTATTTCAAATCCTACAGTTTTAGTCATATGATTGGCTAAATGCTCAAAAGGAACGCCTAATTCATATTTGTAATATAAAATATAACTTAATAATGATGTTGATAATATACTGCCACTAAATGGATCTGCTAATGGATAATATATTTTGTTATCTTTTTTATTACAATTTGGACATTTCATGCTTTTCTTTATTAATTTAGTCACTTTTATTTGCTCAGGAACAATCTCAACTACATATCTTACTTTGCTACTTGCTTCAACCAAAGTAGTTCCACATGTTGGACATGTTTTCTCATCGGGCTCAATGATTCTTGTTTCAGTAACATATTTTTCATAATCAAAAGCTTTCTTTTTATATTTTTTGCCTTTGTTACTAGCTCTTTTCTCTTTCTCTTCTTTTAAAGTTTCTTCAGTTTCATTAAGAACAATATTTTTAACTCTTTCTGATTTTGGAATAATAGTGCTAGTTCTTGATATTTTTTCTTTTTCTTGTAAATCAGCTATTTTTAATAATACTTCATTTAACTGTTGATTGGCCTTATATAATTTCAATTCAGTCTCATTAAGTTTATCTTTTGTTTCTTTTAATTCTTGATTAAGCTCTTTATTTGCTTCACTTAACTGTTTATTTTCATCTCTTAATTGTTTAATTATTTGCAAAAGTTCTTCATTACTAGTCATGTTTCTTTTCTCACTTTTTTCGCCTTTAATTATAACATAAAAAACAAATTTAGTCTATATACTTTGTATATAGACTAAAAAAATTTTTTTGATGTTTTTGCTTTATCAATAATATGAATATTCTTTTGCCTGTGGTCTATCTGATTCTATTACTTCAAGACCCTTACATAATCCTATTAGTTGTTGTTTTGTTATTGTCTTATTATTTGTCAACTTTGGCCATTTGAATTTCCCATCATGTAATTTATTTTGTAAAAGCCAACTCCCATAGTCATCTTCATAATATATTTTTATTTGGTTTTCTTTTGAAGAGCAAAATATAAACACTGAATTTCTTATCTCACTATTTGTAAAATTTACTCCAACTAAAAATTGTAACTTCTTAATTCCAAATCTCATATCTATAAATTCTGAATATACATATATGTTTTTACAATTCCTAAAATCAATCATTTCCCAATATCCTTCCTAGCAATACCTCTGCTTGTTCTAACGATGTTGTGATTTTGATGTCTCTAATTTCTATTACAACTATGCTATGATCAAATCGTGAAAAATGATTGCTTTTTTTTACCTTGGCCATTTCATCAAGTACATTAACACGATAATCTTTAGTTTTTACTATTTCATTTTCATTTTCACATGTGTCTTTGATATTAATGAATTTGCCATCAATATTTCCATATGCATTTAACCAATCCCCAAATGTATGTCTATTTATTCCATTTTCATTGGCAAATTCACTAATGGTTTTCTTGGATAACCTATATTTTCTACAAAATTCGTATCTCTCTTGATCTGTATAATATCTTCCCATTAAAAAATCCTCCTTGTTATGTACAATGAGGATACCATTTTTTTATATTTATTTGGAGGGTGTTAATTTTTGACCTATACTTTTGTGCCGCTTAGATGCTATTAAAAAATAATTGTTTATAAATATTTTATTCTCAATAAATTGTGCTATAATTATTTATAATTATAAAGAAGGGGAATGATGCATATGCTTAAATTAACAAATATCACTAAAGATTATGTTGTTGCAAATAATAAAGTTCATGCTTTAAAAGGAATTTCGATTTCTTTTAGAAATAATGAGTTTGTTTCTATTCTTGGTCCTTCTGGGTGTGGGAAAACCACATTATTAAATATCATTGGTGGATTAGATCATTATACTACAGGTGATTTAATTATTGATAACATTAGTACGAAAAATTATTCTGATCGCGATTGGGATACTTATCGAAATCATCGAATAGGGTTTATTTTTCAAAGTTATAATTTAATTCCTCATCAAACCATTTTGGAAAATGTAGAATTAGCTTTGACTATTGCTGGAATGGGAAAAGAAGAAAGAATACAAAAAGCAAAAGAAGCTTTGGATAAAGTAGGATTACAAGGAGAGTACAATAAAAAGCCGAATCAACTTTCTGGTGGACAATGCCAAAGAGTTGCTATCGCTAGAGCATTAGTGAATGAACCTGACATTTTATTAGCCGATGAACCTACGGGTGCATTGGATACCAAAACTTCAATACAAATTATGGATTTAATCAAGGAAATTTCTAAAAATCGATTAGTTATTATGGTAACGCACAATCCAGATATTGCTGATAAATATTCAACTAGAATTGTTACTTTATTAGATGGAGTAGTTACCTCTGATTCGAATCCTTTGAATGATACTGAGGAAAAGAGCACAAAGCCGATATCCTCGCAAACCAACGCTAAAGATGATTCAAAAAAATCTAAACTTTCTTTTTTAAGTGCATTTAAATTATCCGCTCGTAATTTGCGTTCTAAATTTAAACGAACAGCAATGGTTTGTATTGCAGGATCCATCGGAATTATTGGTGTGGCTTCCGTATTATCTTTATCAACAGGCGTTCGTTCCTATATTAATGATATGCAAGAAGATATGTTATCAGGCAATCCAATACAAATTACTGAAGAAGCTATGAATTTAGATTTATTAATGGAAACTTCTTCACAAACAACCAAACAAGAAGCACTAAAAGAATCGATTAAAAATGGATATGTAGATGTAGATTCCATTATTGATCGTTTAATTTCTAGTAAGAATGATTTTGAAAGTTTAAAAATTAGTAACAATATTACAGAGGATTATATTCAATTTTTACATGATATGCCTAAATCTTATTATTCCTCTATCACTTCTTATTATGGTATTGATGTTTCGAATAATATTTATACGGATATTGACCTTCAAGGTGAAGATCGATATAAGATTCAAAATCGAAATTTATCCTTAAGTGCCATTATAAGTATGTATACTTCAATGTTAGAACAAACAGATTTAGGTCCTTATTCAGGCTATATTGCGACACTATCGAATACATTTAATCAAGCCGTTGAAAATGAAAGTTTTATTGCGGAACAATATGATATCATTTCTTCTAAAGAAAAAAGTAAAATTGCTACAGAAGCTAATGAAATTATGATTGTAGTCAACGAAAATACCCAATTGACCGACTTATTATTGGCTCAACTCGGTTATTTCAGTCAAAGCGAATTCTTCAACATTATTTATACTGCGATTGATAGCGTTGCTAAAGATACGAGATTTGATAAACCTGAGTTTAGTTACGATGAATTGTTAAATAAAAAATTTGTTTATTATCCAAATACAGTCGTTTATACCGAAAAATCTACCGATGATTTAGGATATGCATCTGCTCCATTTACTTATCATTATGAAGTAGAAGATAGTATGAAAGAAGAAGCGGTAGAATTAAAAATTACGGCGATACTTCGTCCTAAAAAGGGAACTTCCTATGGTTGTTTACAAAGCGGAATTTATTATACGCCAAAATTTACTCAAAAATATTTAAAAGATAGTCAAGATTCAAGAGTCGTTCAATATTTAGTCGAACATGGAGCAAACGCTTATACTTCGATCAAATCAAGTTTAGGTTATACTCCATTAAATGCGGAAACACCATCTATGATTTATTCATATAATTATTATTTTGAAGGACAATTAACTCAAGGTCAAGCGGCTGTTGGCAACACCAATGCGATGACCGCTTTATTAGGAATTATGATGGGAGGATCGAATCCTACAAGCCAAATTTCTACTTATACTTTAACGTTAAGAGAAATTGGAGGACTCAATCGACCTAATGCGATTTCCATTTATCCAAAAGATTTTACGCTCAAAGATTCAGTTACGAATTATTTGAAAAAATGGAATAGTCAAGAAGATATCACACTTTCTACAAATAAAGTGTTAACTAGCGAAGAACGTGAAGAAATTATTTACACGGATAGTTTATCTATCGTCATTGCCATTATTAATGAAATGATTAATATGATTACCATTGCATTAGTTGCATTTACGGCCTTATCTCTTGTGGTATCAACGGTAATGATTGCGATTATTACTTATGTATCCGTTATTGAAAGAATTAAAGAAATTGGTGTCATTCGTTCTTTAGGTGGTCGTAAGAAAGATGTTTCAAGATTATTTACGGCAGAATCCTTTATTATTGGAGGCCTTGCTGGAGTGCTTGGAATTACAGTTACTTATCTTTTAACAGTGATAGTGAATGCCATTGTACGGCATATTGCACCGATTCCTCAAATTGCAAAATTAACGTTATTAACGGCAGTTATTATGGTTGCGATTAGTATTACTTTAACTTTGATTTCAGGTTTAATTCCTGCTCGAATTGCCTCGAAAAAAGATCCAGTAGATGCATTAAGAACAGAATAAAGAATAAAAAAAGGACTGTTGAAAACTCAATTTTTTACCTTGAGTTTTCCAACAGCCCTTATTTTTTTGCACATCTTTTCATTTGACTTTGTTTTCGAATATAACGCCGATATTTTGGAATGTCTATTTTAAAATCATGAACAATCGGCTCTTCTTGAGGACCTATTTGAATTTCTTCAAAAAGGGTATCTTCTTGTCCGATTTCATTCAAAGTCTTTTTACTTTTTTCATTAAATGATTGATTATCCATGCTAACAGTCACCTCAACGTTAGTTTGGATATTTTTATTTGTTTTATTAAAAGATTATTTTTTGAATTTTTCCAATTCTTGCCTTAATAGTTGATTGACTTTATTTGGATTTGCTTGACCTTTTGTTTTTTTCATGATTTGACCAATCATAAAGCCAAAAGCGCGATCTTTACCAGCAAAATAATCTTCGATGGAAGAAGGAAATTCGTTGAATACGGCATGAATGACTTCTAACAATAGATGATCATCACTAATTTGTACTATATTTAATTCTTTTATGATTTCATCGACAGTTTTTTCAGAACACATTAAGTGTTCAAACACATCTTTCGCTTGCTTTGAAGAAATTTTTCCTTCATCAATATATTGAACCATTTGAGCTAATTCTTGAGGCTTCATTTTGATTTGTTCGAAGGTTTGGTTATTCTTATTGAGATAACCTAGCATTTCAACAATAACCCAATTGGCCATAATTTTATAATTATGATAAAATTTTACTAATTGTTCAAAATAAAGCATCATGGATTTATTTGAGGTTAATACTTTAGCATCATAACTAGATAAACCATATTCTTTTTGATAACGAATTTCTTTTTGATGTGGTAATTCTGGTAAATTAGAAGTGACTTGTTTGACCCATTCTTTATCTAATTGAATTGGCATAATGTTATCTTCGGTAAAATATTTATAATCGACGGCACTCGTTTTTTTACGCATTAAAATGGTGGTTTTGCTCGCTTCATCGAAACGTCTTGTTTCCATTTCAATTGGTTGTCCTTTTAAATATAATGCCTTTTGTCGTTTCACTTCATAATCTATCGCTTTTTCTACATTACTAATGGAATTTAAATTTTTAATTTCTACTTTCGTTCCAAATTCCTTTTGTCCATAAGGACGGATGGAAACGTTCACATCACAACGCAGCGATCCTTCTTCCATTTTACAATCAGAAACATCTAAGTATAATAAAATATTTCTTAATTGTTCAACATACGCAGCTGCTTCTTGCCCGCTACGAATGTGCGGTTTGGAAACAATTTCAATTAGTGGAACGCCACATCGATTATAATCTAACAATGTAAATGTTGAATAATGTAATTGTTTTGCAGTATCTTCTTCCATATGAACGCGTTCAATACCAATTTCTTTTTCTTTACCTTCTATGGTTATCGTAATATATCCGTTTTTTCCGATTGGTCTTTCATTTTGCGTAATTTGAAATCCTTTAGGTAAATCGGCATAAAAATAATTTTTACGATCAAAATGCAAACAATCATCAATTTCACAATGTAAGGCTTGACAAGCAATTAACGATAATTCCACCGCTTTTTTGTTAACTCTAGGTAAGGTGCCAGGAAATCCCATATCAATGGGATGAACGTGTGTGTTTGGTATTTCTTTAGAAACATTTAAAGCCGGAGAAAACATTTTTGTTTTGGTTTTTAATTGGAGGTGAATTTCAATTCCGATGACTGTTTCAAAATTCATTTTTTGTTCCCTCCTATCATTTTTTCTAAGGCATAAGCTAAATTTAAGACTTCCTTATCTTGGAAAGCTTTTCCAGTAATATTGATACCAATAGGTAAACCTTCATGTTCAATACAAGGAATAGTAATACTAGGTAATCCGCCAAAATTGGCAATGGCCATATGATTTTCTAATAATAAATATTCATCGGATAAACGATCGGTAGGATTGACTTCTTCAAATAAGGGTGCTATATTTCCTGAAGCCGGTAAAACGATGGCATCATATTGATTTAAAATTCGATTGACATCTTCAACAATTAAACGACGAAGTTTTTTGGCTTTAAGAAACATTTTATCTTGATTTTCTTTGCTTAAGAAATAACTACCAAAAATAAAACGTCTTTTAATCAATTCACCAAAACCATTGGTTCGTGTGGCAATGATTGCTTTATCAATATCATTGCCATCTTGATAGTTTCCAAAATTCACCCCATCTAAATTTGCATTATTCGATGTAGCTTCGCTACAAGATAATATCATATAAGTGGCATAAATCGTATCATATAATTTTTTATCGATGGAAATCAAATCGACTTGAATACCTAGCTTTTTACATTGATTGAAAAAATGATCAAATTTGTTTTTTATTTCTGGATTTGAAATGGTTTCATAAATTTCTTTCAAAACCGCAATTTTAGGCGATTTTAAGTTTCCATCGATTTTAGAATAAACCTTTTCTTTTGGAAAATTAAACGAGGTCATATCCTTATTATCATAACCATTTAGGATATCAAAAGCATAAGCACTATCTTTGACATTTCTCGTAAAAAAGGCCACCGTATCTAAGGAAGGTGCAAAAGGATATAAACCAAATCGAGAAATTCTTCCCCAGGTAGGTTTAAACCCTACAATACCACCAAAAGATGCTGGTTTTCTTACAGAATCTCCTGTATCACTACCTAAAGCAAAAGGGACAACACCCGCAGTAACAGCCGCACAACTTCCAGCAGAAGATCCTCCAATTAAGCGTTGAGGATCTAATGGGTTCTTCACGACTCCTGTTGCTCCACTTAATCCGCTGCCTCCCATAGCTAGTTCATCTAATACGGTTTTACCAATCGAGATCGCATCGGCATGATTTAATAAATCCGTTGCAGTAGATTCATAAATAGGTAAATAATTGTTTAAAATACGACTGGATCCAGTACTTAAAACATTTTTAGTGGCATAATTATCTTTAATCGCAAATGGAATACCGAAAAAGAGATTTTCGGTGATTTCTTTTTGATCTAATTCTTTTGCTTTTTGTAAAGCATCTTCAGTAGTAAAAGTAACGAAGGCATTACATTCTTTTTGTAGTTTTGTTGCCTTTTCAATGGCTTCCTCTACTAGTTTTGTCACAGTTACTTTATGTTCTTTCAAATCTTGGTGGATTTTTTCTAAACTTTGATCTAAATAGCCCATCGTTATTCCACCACCTTATGAATTTTAATTTGTCCATCCATCACTTCATGGGCATTTTTTAAAATTTCATCTCGATGACTTTCTTCTACTTCATCATCATCTCTTAGATTTGTAAAAGTCACATCAAAAGGAAAAGACATCGGTACAACATGGGTTGTATCTATCGTTTGATTAATTCGATCCATTTGCCGAAGTAAGATGTCAAATTCATCTTGTAAAGTTGCATATTGACTATCGCTCATGTCCAATTTAAGATTGAGCGCCCATTCTTTTAATTTTTCAACACTTATTTTTTCCATACCATCCTCTCCTTGCCGAATATAATCTTATCATTTTTTGCAGGCTAAAAAAAGTCATTTTAATTTTTTTTACTATTAATAATAGTAAGGAGGGATTTTCGTGTTTGTTTGCAAAAATTGTAATAACAAAGAAAAGCGTTATATTGGATATCTTCATCATCAACCCTATTGTCGTAAATGCATATTACTTAAAAGTCAAGAGATTACGAAAGAAAATTATTCTAATCAGCCCCTAATAAAAGCTCAGATTGATTATCCACTCACTGCAACGCAACAAAAGGCCGCCAAAGAAATTTATTTTTTTGTCAGTCATCAGCAATCTGTTTTAGTTCATGCGGTTTGTGGTGCAGGGAAAACTGAATTAGTATATCCATCGATAGAATATTTTTTAAATCAAGGGAAAATCATTGGTTTTACCATTCCAAGAAAAGATGTTGTCATCGAAATTTATCATCGTTTAAAAAAAGATTATCCTAGTGTAGATATTGCAGCAGTATATGGCGGACATACACAAAAATTAAGCGGTCAAATCATTGTTTTAACGACCTATCAATTATATCGTTATCATCAATATTTTGATTTATTGATTCTTGATGAAGCGGATGCTTTTCCCTATTATAGCGAATATTTTTTAAAGCGTTCTTGTAAAAATAGTATCATTTATTTATCCGCCACATTTAATCAAAAATTTTTAAGAAAAATTCCAAATCATGTAGAAGTGAATCGTAGATTTCATAATTATGATCTTCCGATTCCTACAATTCAAAAAGTTTTTTTCTTTAATAAAGTTAAAAAGTTAAAAGAATGTTTACATCAATTTTATTTAAAAAAACAACGGGTATTCGTATTTGTTCCGACCATTGAAATAGGAAATCATTTAGCAAAAGTATTACATCTTTCTTTTGTTGCTTCAAATACAGCCAATAAATATCGAGTGATTCAAGAATTTAAAGAAAATAAAAGAAAAATCATTGTAACAACCACCATTTTAGAAAGAGGCATTACCATTGATGATGTCCAAGTGATTGTCTACGAAGCACAGCATCCTTTATTTGATTTAAAAACTTTAATTCAAATAAGTGGTAGAGTCGGCCGAAAAAAAGCCCATCCAACAGGTAAAATTATCTTTTTATGTTCGAAAAAAACACAGGCCATTCAAGAATGCATCCATCAATTAAAATTAAAAAACAATACCACTGTTTAATTTGTTTTAATGATTTACTTCATGATTTTTCTTTTCAATCCATAAATGGCAAATATTTACCTATTTGTCAAACTTGTCAAAATCAATTTGAACGTGCAAATTTACATTTTCAAATCCAACATTATCCTATATGGATTCTTTATTATTACAATGATTTTATAAAAAAATTAATTTACCAATATAAAGGATGTTATGATATTGCGCTAGCACCTGTATTTTTAGCTGATTTTATCGAACAATTAAAAAAGAAATACAAGGATTATGTGATTCTTTTTCCTCCTTCAACGGATCAAGATAACCAAAAAAGAGGGTTTCTTCACATGGAAGAAATCGCAAAACAAATCCATCAAAACGTATGGAATATTTTCTATAAAACAGAAAATTATAAACAATCAAACATTCCATTCGACAATCGCAGTTTGATTCACAAAGTCATAGGCATTAAAAATTTTAAGGTGTTAGAAAATCAAAAAATATTATTAATGGATGACATTTATACTTCCGGAAATACGATTCAAACATGTTTAAATTTAATAACAAAAAATGTCGTTAAAATCAAAGATTTACAAATTCTTTGTATTTGTCAAGCAAAAAAGAAAACTGTCGAAATTTGACGACCTATTTTTCTTTAAATCAAAGAATAAAAGTTTTATTATAATCGTGTTAGTATTAGTACAAGCGAGGTGTAAATAATGAAGGGCAAAGTAAAATGGTTTAATTCTAACAAAGGGTTTGGATTTATTAACAGAGGTGAAGGTCCTGACATCTTCGTACACTACTCACAAATTCGTTTAGAAGGTTATAAAACTTTAGACGAAGGTGAAGATGTAGAATTTGATCTTTGTGAAACGGAACGTGGTTTACAAGCACATAATGTCGTTAAAATTTCAAACTAAAAAGATAAAAAAGAAATGATTCTTCTTCATGTGTATTTCATGTCAAGAACAATATTTATAAGACAATTAAAGATATTTCAAGAAATATCAAAACAATTTCTTTTTTTCAAAGAGTCTGGTAAATTACAGGCTCTTTTGTTTTGTATAGAAGGATAAAACCATATTTTGCCTATTGAAGTTTATTTTCATGATTTAGGGTCATCGTTCATAATTGTTTCTTGAAAGCGATCGTTTTAAGCATTGCTCCTTTTAGATTCCAAAAGATTCTAAATCAATAGGTTTAAAATTTTTTTATTTGCAATTACTAAGAAGCAAACATCCATTTTGCATAATAAAACCCAGTGAGTAGATACCTCACTGGGTAAATATTACATTTGATCATCAGATAATTTCATTTTTTCTTTCTTAATTGTTAGAATTAAATCGATTAACATATAAATAATAAAAGCAAAATAGATAGCGATTAAAACATACCAACCCCATGCCTTTGTAATATCCATTTGTTGATCATAGTTTAAATTTCTCCAATAAAAAGCTATAACTGGAATTAAGATAATATATAGAAAACTAATCATACCCACAATCAAAGAACTTAATCTTTTTACCGGTTCTGAACTAACGATAAGATAAAATAAGAAAATTGCTAAAGTAAATAAAACCGGAATAAAATTAAATGACGAAGTTGACAAAATAATTCTTGGACTTCCGATTGATTTTTGTTCATAAGTTCCCATTAAAATTTTAAGACCATTGGCATTAAAATCTTTAATTGTGTCCACATGAATTAAGGGCAAAAATAAATATAAAATAATTAGCAGCAAAGATACAACACCATAAATGATTGTATTGTATGTCCATTTTTTATTTTTCATATGATTGGATTATTCAGGTATCTCTGAATAATTTTTTCTCCTTTCTATGGATTCGATTAGAAATGAAAAGCATCGATGTTTCATATCTTACTTTTCATCCTTTGAATCATCAATTACTATTTATATTATAACATATTTTTACTTATTTTAATAGATAGAGGCAATCCTCTTTTAATAGGTTTACATATTGTTTAAATTCGTGATACGAGCGAAAAGAAAGATTTTGAATGACTTCTAGCGAAACAGGACATTGAAAAGAAATGTTTTTTAAAATCATTTTAAATTTTTCTAAATCTATATTTCCCTCCACAATTCGTTTATGCTCATCTTTTTTACCATCATTTCCATGTAAATGCAAGGCATATAATCGATGTTGATATTTTTTTAAAATTTCAAATTCTTTTTCACTATAGAGATGATCATGACCTAAATCATAACAAAATCCTACACATTCATCTGGATACTGTTTAAGAACAGCATCTAAATAGGGTAGACCATTTTTAGTTAAATTTTCAAAGGCCATTTTAACGTGCTTCGCTTGTGCAAAGTGGACTAACGATTGTAGGCGTTCTATTCCCTTAGGATTGATTTGATTTGGATTGCAAAAGTCTCCGGTTAAATGGATTACAATGACAGGAACATGATAGCGTGAAGCCGCCTCTAAGCAAGAAAAATAAAGTTGCATGACGTATTTTGCTTTTTTTTCATCATCTGAAAATAAATCATCAGCATGTTGATATGGCGCATGAAGATTTTCAACTTCTAAATGAAATTCATTTTGTATCATTTGAAGGGTGGCCTCATTATTCCCTGTAATTTCTGGATAATCATTTCCCCAATAAAGTGCTACACTATCAAAACCAACCTCTTGAATGGCTTGAAATCGTTCTCTTATACTCACATTTCCACCAAACCAAGCATAAAGTCCTATTTTTTTCATTTTAATCACCACTGACACTCATTTTATACTTGTTGTTTTGAAAGTGCAACTCATGATTTTTTTATTTACTTTTGGTTGTTTTTTGACTATTATTTTATTAGAAAAAATAGAGCTTAGAAGGCAACAAAAGTTCATAAAAAGAACGATGGATGCATCTTAAAAATAGAAAGTAGGGATATTTATGTTACCACTAATACCTATGGTAAATGATATAAAGATGGAAAATCAACAAACGACTTTTTCGAATTATACATTCGAATATGATACGAATATAATGCAGGCAGTGCAACAATTCCAGGCTGAATTAAAAGAAAAATTAAATGTAAATCAACGTGCATTCTGCTATGTATTTCAATTTATTTTGGAAACAAAATTTGCTAAACAACAATATAAAATTGAAATTACGAAGGAATGTTGTAAAGTTTATGCAAAAAGTAAAGTGGGCTTCTACTATGCCACGAGAACGTTAGCTCAATTACTAAATGTAAAAATTGGAGAAAAAGTGGATACACTTACTTTACCTTGTATGACAATCAATGATCGACCTCGATTTAAATTTAGAAGTTTTATGATTGATGAAGTCCGCCATTTTTTTGGCAAAGAAGAAATCAAAAAAATCATTGATTTAATGGCAGATTTAAAATTTAATTATTTTCACTGGCATTTGAGCGATGATCAAGGATTTCGCATTAATTTTAAAGAATTTGATCGTTTGCAACCCATTGCTGCAAAACGAGCAAGAACAAAAATCAACGCTATTACTGGAAATGATTATGAAGAAAAAGAATATCATTATTGGTATGAAGAAAGTGATATTAAAGAAATTATCGCGTATGCAAAAGCCAAATATATTGAAATCATCCCTGAAATTGATATGCCAGGACATACCACAGCCTTAGTTGCCGCTTATAATGAATTACATTGTTTGCATCATCCCGTCGAAGTCGAAACTGGATTTGGCGTATTTAGTGAAATTGTTTGTCCTTCCAAGTCCACCACTTATGATTTCTTTAAAAAATTATTAAAAGCTTTGTGTCGCTTATTCAAATCGAGTCATTATATTCATATTGGTGGGGATGAAGTGGATGCTAAAACATGGGCTCAATGTCCAGATTGTCAAAAGAAAATGCAAGACTTGCATTTACATGAAGCAAAGGAATTACAACAATACTTTATGCAAGAAATGGTGGCTTATGTGCAATCTTTAAATAAAAAAGTTATTTGTTGGCATGATGGCATTTATGCATCTTCTCATCCAGAGGTAATCATGCAATATTGGACATGGCAAATGGATCAACCGAAAATTCAGTTGATAAATCAAGGTAGAAGCACAATTTATTCTCCTTGTTCTCAATTTTATTTTAATGATCCTTATGCAGAACTTCCACTCAAAACAACGTATTGCAAAAAAATTCGTTTTGAAGGATTAAATCGAACCGGACTTTCTCATATTATCGGCATTGAAGGATGTATTTGGACGGAGTGGATTGATAGTTGTGAATTATTAGAAACGTTAATTCTTCCTAGATTAGAAGCCCTAGCAGAAAAAGGGTGGACAAAACAAAAAAATTTAAATTTTAAAGATTTTTTAAATCGGTTAGAAAGGCATTATCCTGTATTAGAAAATATGCATTTTAGTTATACACCGACTAAAATTGCTTTATCCGCCAATAAAAAGAATCGAGAAAAAATTTCAAAAGCTTTCCGCGATAATGATAAAAAAGTTGAATTTAAACGTTATTTACGTTGGAAGAAAAAACATCAAAACGAAAAAACAGAGGCTATGAAAAAACTCTAATTTAGGTTTTCATAGCCTCTTTCTCTTTTTTATTATTTTTCAGTCACCATCATCGTTTTTATTTTGATGAATTGCAAATCTTTAAAATTAGATTTAAATTGCTGGAATGCGCTTTCGGTTTTAAACGCCACTTCATAAATAACATCTAATTCATACTTTTTACTCAAAATAAGACCATCTAAATGATTTAAAGTATAAGTTATTAATCTTTCATTTTCATAACCGATATGAAATTGAAAAACATCACAAAGATGAGCTTCAACGATAGTAGCTAATTTAATGGCCTCTAAGCAAGATTTTCCATAAGCCCGACATAATCCCCCAGCTCCTAATTTGATTCCGCCAAAATAACGAATGACGGCACACAAAATATGACTTAATGATTGTTTTTGTAAGGCATTAAGTATCGGTGCTTTGGCTGTATTTACGGGTTCTCCATCATCTGAAGATTTATAGCAGGGCATTCCATTTTCTTCATAGATTGCTGCATAACAAAGATGTGTGGCATCTGCATATTGGTTTTTTAGATGGAAAAGATGATTTTCTAATTCTTGCTTATTTGAAATAGGAATTAAATAAGTTATAAATTTTGATTTTTCAATTATTATTGTATTTGTCACTGTTTCTTTAATTGTTTTCATATTGTAACCATTAAAAAAGCCATGAATCATGGCTTTTTTCTTTCTATCAATTGATTTCTATTCTGCTAAAGATTTTTGAACATTTAAAACGGCTTCTGACCATTTTCCAATTTTGAAACCAACAGTTGAGTCATAATAATCTTTTAGGATTTTTTCTTGTTCTACAACAGGGTTTGCAGATTCAACTAATAATTTATAAATTTCATCTCTCATTGCTAAAACTTCAGCATATTCTGTAGGATGCGTTTGTGAACCTTTCAAAACTTCAAGATACCAATAAGCATATTGTTGAGGTAATGTAGAAGGTGCATAGAAATTAATTCTTTTCTTATCGATATCAAGTTTTGCTCTAAATTCATCAACTTCTGTATTTCTATTGGCTTGTGTCATCACGGCTGAAGCACCAGTATCATCGATTGTTTGTTCATCGTTTCCTCTCCACCATTGCCAAATCGTTGTAGCTTCAGGGTTCGTTGCAAATACATAGAAACCACCTTCAGGAATGATTTTTTCATAAGTGTATTTTTGAGGATATCCATTAGGATTAAGCGTATCACTATTTACTTCACTATCGTCTAATGTTACGATTTCAAATTTAGAAGCTAATGCATCTACTTGAGCAGGATCTGTTACAATCTTAAGAGCAGGATTATCTTGGTCATTTGCATAGATTGAATGGGAATACCATTTCGTTGTATGAAGATGTCCAGCAGCTGCTGTCCATGAGTTATCAGGCATACAATAAGCCATATAAGCAATACGACCTTCAGCATCAAAGATAAATTCAGTTCTCCATTGTACAGCATCATAAGCACCAAATAAATAAGTTTGGCCAACATGAGTTACTTCTGTTAAATTCTTTCCAGGATTGTCTGGATCAGGAATTGGATCACCATTTTCATCTTTCTTTTCTGAAACAATATCAGGTGCTTTTCTCATATGAGGAATGGAATAAGCACGTTCAGCAACGGGAACTTTATTTTCCTTATCAATTAAAGAAACTTCAGGATTTTCAGGTGTCGATGTCCAAACATCAATTTTACCAGCACCTTGTGTATTAAAGGCATTAATGTTTTTGCTACCTACAAATGATCTTAAAAATGCTTTTTCATTTCTATCTTCGCCTAAAATGGTTTCTTTCTTTAATGTCAACTTATCTGTATTGATGAACTTGCTTTCATCAAAATATTGTGACATATCTTTGTTTTCATCATAAATTAAATTAGCTTCTACAGCATCTTCTGCTGTATCGTAAACATCAACTTCAACAGTAACTTTTTCACTACCTACATTAATTAATACTTCTTTGTGACCAGCTGTTGTATTCCAACCTGATTGAACAACATAGTTTTGAACAGGTGAATAGAAACCTAATGCATCACGCCACATTTCAATGCTAACGACTTCTAAAGATTCATTTACTAAATAAATTTTTCTTTTTAATGTTACTTTAATAGGGTGTTCATCTTGTGTGCCACCTGTAGATGAAGTGCTACTGTTACTACTTTTAGTTTTACCACTATCACCACAACCATATAAAGGTGCAGCGACCATAGCTAAAACAAATACACTAGCTAAAATTTTTTTAAATTTGCTATTCATTTTTCATGCTCCTTTGCTTAAAAAATTTACTTTCCTATTTAGTATTATATATTAATACTAATGTCTAGTCAAACGTTTTTATTTTTTCAAAGACTAAATAAAAAAATGCAACAAGTGCATTTTTTATAATTCTTCGACAATTTTATCATAAGATTTCAAAGGATTAATATAAGTTTGATTAACCTGTAGGGCAAAATGTAAATGTTTTCCTAATTTAGCGTTGATGACACTTTCTCCGGCTTTTCCGATGATGGTATTTTGACTAATATGTTCATCTTGTAAAACATTGACTTCGGTTAAGCCACAATAATAAGCAACGACACCACTTTCATGTTCGATAGCCACACTTAGTCCATACATTGGGTCATTTTTCTTGGCAATGACTTTACCACTAAATGCGGCCATAATATCAAAGGATTGATCATTATAGGTGTAATCAATTCCTTGACTTGGTAAAACTTTATTTTGGTAAGTTACAATCGCTTGGCTTTTGATTTCCATTGGATCTTCATCGTCAAAGAAATAACGGGAAATGGTCGCATCAACTTTAAAAGGTTTCAGTAGTTTTTCTTTGGTTATAGGATTTATCGTTGATGAACTGCTAGAACTGCTTGACGAAGAAGAACTACTAGAACTGCTTAAACTAGAAGAGGGAATTTTAGCCACTTGATTTGTTTTCTTATTATTGGTAGCAATTAAAGAAATGCTTAATATAAATACAAATGCTATAGCACCTAAAATTAATCCAAATTTAGCTTCTTTACACCATTTAAAAAATCTTTTCATTTATTCTCACCTCAACATCATTTTTCCCAAATAAATCAAAATAATGCTAGATGGAAATAATTGGTAATCTTAGGGTTTAATATTTTTGAATGATAACTTGATCCATGCTTTTTGCAAAAGTAATTTCATCGCCTTTGAGTTCAGTGTAAGAACACTCTCTCTTATAAACATTTTCAGTGTCAAGAAGTTTTGTGGTATAATTTGCTTTTTCATTAGAAGATTCGTTATATATTCCACAGAGCATATCACTCTCAATATATTTAACGTCATCACCTTTTGTAAGTTTATATGTTGCAAAAATGTGATAACCTGAATTTTTTTCTTCTTTTCCAACTTGACTAGAAACAACAGAAAATTCGTATCCTTCTAGCCTTCTTTGTTCCATTTCACCGACAAAAGAATTTGATTGAAGAAGATAACTTGCAGAGTCATAGTTTGCTGTTTCGTAAGTATTCTTAATATGAATAGTTCTATATCCAGTATTTACGCAATCTGCAATAGAAGAAACTTCATCATCATACTCAATTTGTAACTCCATCATCTTACCAATGCCGTTTTTTGTAAAGTAGCAATTTGTATACAAACTGTTGTCTTTAACGTATGCACTAACAACTTTCTTTAAGTCATTTGTTGGCAAAGCATCATTGATATATGCACTAACTTTCGAGTAAGAAAATTCATTATTTAAAGTATAAGAGTAAGTTTTTGACCAGCTAGGTGTTGCATATTCACCGGTAGAGTCAACAGCTTTAACTTTGAACTCTGTTGTGTTTGAAACAGGAACATAGTTCATTTCATTCAATTCAACATTGTATTCTACACCATTGATGTTTGCTATATAGGAATCAGCATGATTGACGCTACCCCAAGTAAGAAGATTTTTCCTTTCATCAAAAGAAAGATTTTTAACAACGGCTAAAATTTTTTCGTTGATTTTATTATTTTTATTTGCATATTGGTTATAAATTCGATATCCAAAAAATGCAAAAACACCAATCGAAACGGCAAAAATGCATAATTTAATCGCCCATTTTAAACTTTTTTTCATTTCTATTATTATAAACCCTTTTGTTGTTGTCAATCGTTTGCCTAAAAAAAGAAGAATTTATTCTCCTTTTCCACCAAAACGCATAATCACTTCGACTAAAAAATAAAATAAATAAATCACGGTCACCGCAACAAGAACTAAAGAAGCTTCAGGACAACCAAGTAGAATCATCATCAAAATCGTAACATAGGTTGCTAGACCAATGAAAAATTTATATTTTAATCTTTTTTTAGCAATGATGCGATGTTTTGTTAATTGATTATATAATTTTTGTACGGCTTTATCGTAAGAAAAATCTTTTTTCTTTTCTTTATCTTTTTTAGCAAGAAAATAAACATAAGCAAATTCAGGATAATTTTTAAATAATTGCATAAAAGAAAGATATTCGACCAAGCAAAAATACAAAAATATCAAGTATAACATCGGTAAAATATACACTGCAGGCATATATTTACCAAAGCCTATAACAAGTAAAAACAAGAACAAAATGATCGATAAAATCAGAGGTAAAAAGATAATTACAAAATATTTATCAAAAAAATTTCTTTGATCGATTTCTTCAAATTTTTTCGGATTTTTTAAAAAGTTTTGAATATCATATTCTAATGCTTTGTGTTTGGAATACATCGTTGATACCTACATAAATAATGTAATTAACTTAAATAAGAATTCTCCGATAATAAAACCGATCATACAGGTTAACACCACATAAACAAAATAAAATCCCGTTTTATTAGAGGTATTGATCTTTTTTTGTAGCTCGATATATTTACAAAAATAAGCACCAATAATAACCCCTAAAGCATAACATACAAGATTTAATACAGCATAGGTCGTTGTTACAAATGTAATCATAATGAAAACTCCTTTACTATTTTAATGATAAACGATTGATTGCTTTTTTTAAAGCAATTTCAGCTCTTTTTATATCACTTTGTGAATCTTTTAATCGAATTTCAGCTCTTTCTTTTGCTTTTAAAGCACGTTCAAAATTGATTTCTTTTTGACTTTCAATGGCCATAGTAATAATTTTTGTTTCGTTTTCATCGACAAATAATACACCACCCGCTAAAGCGTATAAAGTTTCACTTTGATTCTTAATCACTTTTAAAATATCAATCGTGCAATTGGCAATTAAAGGAAGATGTTTATTTAGAATAGTGAGTTCTCCATTCGTTGTTTTGACTACAATGGCGTCTACTTCATCTTCTAAATAAAGCCCTTCAAGATTTACAATTTTAAGTTTCATAGGTCAGATTCCATTGTTTTTGCCTTAGCAATGACATCTTCAATCGTACCGACATATAAAAAAGCTTGTTCTGGAAGATGATCGTAATCGCCTTTTAAAATTGCTTTAAAAGAACGAATGGTTTCTTTGATAGGAACATAAATTCCTTTGACATCTTGAAAGGATTCAGCAACATGTAAAGGTTGAGATAAGAAATTACGAATTCTTCGTGCACGATTGACTAAAAGTTTATCTTCTTCACTTAATTCATCCATACCAAGAATGGCAATAATATCTTGTAGTTCTTTATATCTTTGGAGAATTTGTTGGACTTGTAAAGCCACTTCATAATGTTCTTTACCTACAATTTCAGGATCTAACATACGACTTGAAGATTCTAGTGGATCGACAGCAGGATAAAGACCTAAAGAAGCAATTCCTCGATCGAGAACGGTTTTTGCATCCAAATGCGAAAAGGTTGTAGCTGGTGCAGGGTCGGTTAAATCATCTGCAGGTACATATACGGCTTGAACAGAAGTAATGGATCCTTTTTTTGTTGAAGTAATTCTTTCTTGTAATTGACCCATTTCGGTTGCCAAAGTCGGTTGATAACCTACGGCAGAAGGCATTCTACCTAGTAATGCAGAAACTTCACTACCGGCTTGCGTAAAGCGAAAAATATTATCAATAAATAATAATACATCTTGGCCTTCAACATCTCTAAAGTATTCGGCCATGGTAAGACCAGATAAAGCAACCCGCATTCTAGCTCCAGGGGGTTCATTCATTTGACCAAAAACTAAGCAAGTTTTATTAATGACCCCAGAAACTAACATTTCATTATATAAATCATTTCCTTCCCGTGTTCTTTCGCCTACACCGGCAAAAACGGAAAGGCCACCATGTTCGGTCGCAATATTTGAAATTAATTCTTGGATTAATACCGTTTTTCCTACGCCAGCGCCTCCAAATAAGCCAATTTTTCCACCTTTAGCATAAGGGCATAATAAATCAATGACTTTAATTCCAGTTTCTAAAATTTCAGATTCTGTTTTTTGTTGTTCATATGTAGGTGCTTGTCGATGGATAGGTAATTTTTTTGTTGTTTTCACAGGGCCTTTATTGTCGATAGGTTCACCTAAAACATTAAATAAACGACCTAATGTTTCCTTTCCTACAGGAACCATAATGGGTTGGTCTGTAGCTATGGCTTCCATACCTCGAACAAGCCCATCGGTCGCGCCCATAGAAATACAACGAACGGTATCATCGCCAATATGTTGAGCGACTTCAACAACGAGTTTTTGTTGATTTAAATTGATTTCTATGGCCGTGTATAAAGCTGGTAAAACATCTTTAAAACGAACATCGACAACTGGACCCATGACTTGACAAATGTTTCCTACATGTTTTTTTTCATTCATCGCTTACACCTCCCTATTTGAGTGCGTCTGCACTACCAGAAATTTCACTAATTTCTTGTGTAATCATTGCTTGTCTTGCTTTATTGTAAGCAAGTAATAATTGATTTTCTAATTCCTCAGCATTATCTGTAGCATTTTCCATAGCCGTTCTTCGTGAAGCTTGTTCAGAAAGCATCGCTTCAAATAAATACTTTTTAATTTCCATGTTTAAATAAAATGGGATTAATTCTTTGAATACTTCTTCTTTATTAGGTTCTATCAATAACGCTTTGTTCATTTTAACCTTTTGAAAGGTGGTTTCTAGCGGAAGCAATGTTACGATAGATGGCTCAAAGGTTAAAGAATTAATGTATTTACTATAAACCATATAGATGGCTTCATATGTTTGATTTTCAAATTGTGATTGGATGAATTGAGCAATATTTTGGGTTAATTTTTCTTTAATATTAAATTGGGGTAATTCTTCATATTTTGAAATAATGGAATAACCTTTATTTAAAAAGTAATGAATTCCCTTTAATCCTAAAACAATTAAATCATCTTTTTGCTTATCTATCTTTTTTTCGATAAAACGATAAATATTGGCATCATAACCGCCACACAATCCTAAACTCGAATTCACAATAATATATAATTTTTTTTGCGTATTTTGATTTTTATTAAAATAAATATTTTTGGTATGATCTAAATTAGTGATGACTGTATTCATTAAATTTTGTAATTCTTTTTCAAAAGGTGTCATCTTAAAATAAATATCTTTTGCACGTTTGAGCTTTGATGTGGCAACAAGTTCCATCGCCCGGGTTATTTTTTTGGTCGATTGAATGGATTTAATTCGATTTTTACTTTGTTGCATACTTAATGCCATAGTGACACCTCCTTTTGCCTGTTATACTATAAATTGTTCTGTAAATGTTTGATAAATTGCTTTTAATTTTTCTTCTGTTTGATCATCAATTTTTTGTTGCTTTTGAATTTTTTCAATCAAGTTTTGATGTTTTGCATGCATCATTTCTAGTAAACGCGCTTGATATTCTTTCATTCTTTGTAATGCCACTTGTTTAATAAACCGATGTTTAACAGCAAACAAAATCAAGATTTGATCATACACATCCATAGGTGCATATTGTGGTTGTTTTAATAATTCCATGACTTTGCTACCATGTTCGAGGGTTTCTTTTGTTGTGCGATCTAAATCACTGCCAAATTGAGCAAAGGCTTGCATTTCACGATAGTTTGCTAATTCTATTTTTAATGTTCCAGAAACTTGCTTAATGGCCTTGATTTGTGCATTAGAACCCACTCTAGATACCGAAAGTCCAGTATCAATCGCAGGTCTTTGACCTGAATTAAAGAGTTCTGTTTGTAAAAAGATTTGTCCATCGGTAATCGAAATGACATTGGTTGGAATATAAGCTGAAATATCCCCAGCTAGGGTTTCGATAATCGGTAAAGCCGTAATTGAGCCTCCCCCATAATCATCATTTAATTTCGCTGCTCTTTCTAATAATCTTGAGTGTAAATAGAATACATCTCCTGGATAGGCTTCTCTTCCAGGTGGACGACGTAAAAGTAAAGATAAAGTACGATAAGCAACGGCATGCTTACTTAAATCATCATAAACAATTAAAACATCTTCCCCTTTTTCCATCCATTCTTCAGCTAATGTGATGCCAGCATATGGGGCAATATATTGTAAAGAAGCCATTTCGCTTGCTGTAGAAGAAACAATGGTCGTATATTCTAAAGCACCGTGAATCCGTAATTTTTCAACCACTTGCGCTACAGTAGAAGCTTTTTGACCAATGGCTACATACACACATTTTACATTTTTATTTTTTTGATTGATAATGGTATCAATCGCAATGGCGGTTTTTCCTGTTTGCCGATCCCCAATAATTAATTCTCTTTGACCTCTGCCAATAGGAATCATCGAATCAATGGCCATAATTCCCGTTTGTAATGGAACACTTACGGATTTCCGAGTAATCACACCATAAGCGATGCGTTCGATAGGTCTAGTTTTCTTGCTTTCAATAGGACCTAATCCATCAATCGGTTGACCAATGGCATTGACCACACGGCCTAAAAAGCCATCGCCGACAGGAATTTCAATGATTTTATTTGTTCTTTGAACGAGATCATCTTCTTTAATTTGTGAATCATCCCCTAATAAAACAACACCCACACAATCCTCTTCAAGATTTAATACCATTCCATAAATCTCATTTTTAAATACGACAAGTTCACTTAACATCGCATTTTTAAGGCCATGAACTACAGCTACGCCATCTCCAATGGACATAACTTTTCCAGTATCTAATAATTCCAATTTATGAGAATATTGTTTGATTTGTTCTTTTATTAGGGCACTAATTTCATTATGATTAATTTTCATTGAAATCCTCCTTTTCGATTTGTTCTAAAATATCTTTTTTCAACGTTTGAATTCGATTCAAAATTGAATTATCAAAAACGGTATCACTGACAACAATTTTAAAACCACCTAATAACTGTGCATCGATTTGATTTTTCAATTTGATTTTACAATGCATCATTTTTGCAACTTTGTTTTCAATTTGGATAATAGTTTCTTCTTGTAATGGGAGCGTCGAATAAATAATGCCCGTTTGAATGTTCAAATGTTTATAAGTGAATTTCACGAATTCTTGTAAAATTTCTTTTAAATTTTTGGCTCTTTGATTATCGACTACAACATATAAAAAATACAATAGATGATTTTGGATTTTTCCTTTAAAAATGGTTTCAAGCACTTGTTTTTTTTCTGTGTTTTCAATACCATAGTCTTTTAAAAAAGTAATGAGCAATTCATTTTCAGAACAAATATCTATGAGTTGCTTGGCTTCATCTAAATAAATTTCGATTTTATTTTCTTCTTTTGCAAGCGAAAAAAGTGCTATCGCATAACGCAAAAATATAGCATTCATGATTCATCTTCATCCTTTAAAAATTCTTCGATTAATTTTTCATTATCGGCTTGGTTAATCTCTCTATTGATGACTTTTGTTGCCGCTTGCATTGCAATATCGACAACTTCTTTAGATAAAGCTTCTTGCATTTGCTTTTGTTGTTGAACCATTTCTTGTTCGGCTTTTTGTTTTCGTAATTGGATTTCTTGCTTGGTTTCAAAAATGATTTTATCTTTTTCATTTAAAGCTGAAATTCTAGCCGTTTCAATCATTTCTTTGCTTGTTTGCTTACTCTTTTTGATTTCTTGTTCAGCCTCTAATAATTTTTTGGTTGCTTCTTCTTGTTTTTGCTTGGCATCGTCAAGATTGTTTTGGATATATTCTTTTCTTTTCCTTATAAAATTTTTTGCAGGTTTGACTAAAAACTTTGCCAAAATAATACAAAGAAGAAGGGTAGCAAGTAATTGAATCAACATTGTTTTCCAATCAGGAAACAATTTATCGCCAATCGTTTTAAGATCATCAAGGCCCGATAAAATCAGCCATTTAATCATAAAAACACTTCCTAACTACAATACAAAAATAATTAAAAAGGCAATGGCAAATCCATAAATCCCAGTGGTTTCGGCTAAAGCAATACCTAAAATCATGTTTTTACGAATCACATCAGCAGCTTCAGGATTACGGCCAATTGCATCCATTGCATGAGCGGCAATATTCCCTTCACCTATTCCTGATCCTAGACCCGTTAAAACGGCAATCCCTGCACCAATGGCAGCTAAACCTTTGCCAACACTTAAATCAGCAAGCATAGGCATTACACTAACTAAAAATTCTAACATTATTAAACCCTCACTTTCTTTTTATTCTTTTCTTTTTTTGCTACAGGAGCCGGAATTTCAACCGATATTAATAACATCGTTAATGTTACAAATATTAAAGTTTGAATAAAGGCGGAAAAAACATCTAAATAAGCATGTAATAACGGAGCTACAAAAACGCCCACAAAATTAATTCCTCGAGCAGATAAATGTAAAGCCGAAATAAGCGTGTCAGATAAAGCCCCTGTCGCCCAATAAACTAACGTCATTAACATATAGCCCGCAATGGCATTACCAAACATCCGAATGGATAAAGATAGAATCGGTGCAATTTTTCCTAATAAATTGACCGGTGCCAAAATAGGAAGCCATGGAGGCAAAGGATCAGTAAATCCTTTTAAATAACTCCATTTATTATAATAAATGGAAGAAATTTGAATTCCTAAAAATGAAACAATGGCTAAAGTTAAAGGAATTGAAAAATACATAATAGGAGAAGGTAAACTAAACAAACCACTGACAAAACAAAGTGGAATAAATAAAATTAAAAAGATATAGTAAGGAACAAATTTTTCATAAGCTGTTCCTAAAGTACCATTGACCGAATTTAAACTATGATCGACTAAAAAGTCAGCTACAAAAGCAAGCCCTTTAGGTGCTTTCGTGGGGTCAGCTTTTTTAATTGCATGTCCCAAAATGATAGCAATAATGGCGATGATTAGCATGACAAAAAGAGAAACCATTAGTTCCGCAGGCATTTCATGGACAATGTAATTCCAAATCTTTTTCATTTGCTTTTTCCCCTATTTCTTTGACTAAATAAAATAATGATTACCATCTTAGGAATCAAATAACCTCCTAAGGAAGCTAAAATGACCCACTTATTTTGCTTAAATATAAAATATAAAGCAATTAAACAAACAAGATAAATCAGCATTCGAATTAAAAAATTGAAACGAAGTGTTTGTTTTAACATGCGATCTGTACTTTTTTCGATTTGCTGATAAAAAAAATAAAATAAACTTATACCGACGATTCCAGAAATCAAAAACGCTAGTGCGATGGCATAATAAAAATGAAAAATGAAACTACAACATAAAAGAATTAAAAAAAGAATGCCAAGGCTAATTAAACTATTTCGAATAATTCGATTTTTTTCATTGCTTTTGATTTTCATAATCCATAATTTTTTGAATTCGATGGGCGTGTCGATCGTTTAAAAAAGAAGCATTTAACCAAGCATGAATGATTGAAATGGCGTGTTTTAAATTGACATCATTGGCTCCCAATGCCAACATATTTGAATTGTTGTGTTGCTTGGATAAAATGGCATTGGTTTCATTTTGAACGAGCGCACAGCGAATGCCTTTCACCTTATTTGCAGCAATGGACATGCCAATCCCGCTTTTACAAATCACAATGCCATAATCGCATTCGTGATTTGAAACTTTCGAAGCTGTAGCAAAGGCAAAATCAGGATAATCACAAGAATTTAAATTATAAGTACCACAATCCACCCACTCGATTTCATTGATTAAAGTTTGCATAATGGCTTGTTTTAATTCGAAACCCCCATGATCTGATCCAATAGCGATTTTCATTTTGTTTCCTCCCAAACGGCCAACACTTCTTTTTCAGTGATGGGACCTTTTCTAATAATGATTGGCTTTTGATTTGTTAAATCAATAATCGTTGAAGCTTGATGACCTAAACTATCAACATCTATTAATGAAGCAAGCTGAGAATGAAATAGATGATAAACATCCTTTGCTTTGAGTAGTGCTTCTTGATTCGAAAGATTCGCACTAGTAACCAATAAAGGAATCTTTACTTGATTCAAAATAGCTAAACTTATTGGATGATTAGGGACACGAATGCCGATGGTTGACTGACCAAGGGTCATAAAATAAGGTAGGTTTTCTTTTGCTTTTAAAATGAAAGTTACTGGGCCCGGTAAAAAAGCTTGTAACATTCGTTGACGTCTTTCATCTACCAGCGCTAAAGAGTCAATTTGACAAATATCGCCAACCATTACCGAAAGAGGTTTTGTAATTGGCCTTTTTTTGATTTCTACTAAATTCGAAAATGCTTGACTGCTATAACTAGAAATCGCTAGTCCATAAACAGTATCCGTAGGAAATCCAACCACCTTTTCAGCTAGAAGATCTTGACATAAATTAGCTATCTGTTCACGGTCATATTTTTTGGTTTCCATCCCGTTTCCTCCAATATGTATATTATACTATTATAATATACAAAATTCAAATCTTTTCACCCGCCCACATAACTTAAGCCCTCATGCCCTAAATTTAAATTGGCATACATTACATTTTTTAAATTTTCCCCATTTAAAGTGAAATGCGTCATAATTTTCATTTGATGATCTTCTAATTGTTGTTTAATTTGGACTAATAAGGCCACGGCTTGTTTTTTATCAATATGATCTAAAAGATAAATTTCAGCCATTAAAGTATTACATTCGATTTCATAAGTATAATAATCAATGGCATCATAATGAAGTTCTAATGTAATGTTTTGATTCGCAACAATACAATACGGATTTGGACTTTTTTCATTGACTAGTTTGACAGAAATGACAAAAAAGGAAAGGACAAGCATCAGTGTTAGTTGCATTAGACTATATCCCAAATGGGCTAGAAAATGATAAAATTTTGTAAAAAAATTTTTGATAAAAATCACCTCAAAAATAGTTTTTACATTTTTATGAATTAAATACGGCCTTTCGTTTCAAAATAGGAAATGATTCCTTCGTGTATGCATTCTGCCACTTTCTTTTGATACTTTTCGGAAGTGAGTTTTTTTCTTTCTAAGGAATTTGATAAAAAACCACACTCAATGATAATTCCATTGATTTTACCGGTATTTTTGAAAAGATAATAATCTCCTGTTTTGGGTTTTTTTTCTTTTTCATTGAGCTGATTTAAGTTTTTTTGCATGATACTTGCAAATTTTTTACTTTCGTCTAGATTGCTTTTATAAAACACTTGTGCACCACTGACATTTTCATCCCTATATGCATTTAAATGAATACTGACAAATACATCGGCATGACAGTTTTTCATATATTCTATTCTTTTATTTAAATCTTGAATTTTATGATTTTTAGCATAAACATCACTTAGGTCATAATCGGCTACACGGCTTATTAAAACTCTAGCTTGATCTTCAAGTAATCGTTCATAAATTTTATTGGCGATAGAAAGGTTAATTTCATCTTCTACAACCGTATTATAACTCGTTCCGTTATCTTTTCCTCCATGTCCTGGATCGATAAAAATGGTATATCCAGAAACCGCAGATATGATTTGCGCTTTTTTATTTTCTGCGGTAATCAAAGTGAGATTCATGACACTTAAACAAAAAAAGAATACGGGAATAAAAAAAAGAGTATATTTTTTCATAAAGTCACCTCGTAAAATTGTATGATGTTAAAATAAAAAATATTAAATCTAGAAAAAAAGAAAAAAGCCAAATCATCCATAAAATGTTTTTGAAAATCGAAAGTTAACCATCAAAAAAATGAAAAAAGATAAAATTCAAAAAATAAAAAAAAGTCCGAATAAATCGGACTTTAAATAAACATTTGAAGAACAATTAACGTTTTGAGAATTGAGGTGCTCTACGTGCGCCTTTAAGACCATATTTCTTACGTTCTTTCACTCTTGCATCACGCGTTAATAATCCTAATGCTTTTAATGTTGGACGATATTCGTTAGAAGCTTTTAAAAGAGCTCTAGCAATACCTAAACGAATTGCACCTGTTTGACCAGAAAATCCGCCACCATAAACGTTTACAATAACATCAAAGCGTGCGGCATTTTCAGTTGCAGTTAAAGGTTGTTTTAAATCCATAATAAATGTTGCAGAAGGTAAATATTCTTCAACTTTTCTTCCATTAACTAGAATATTTCCAGTTCCAGGAACTAAAGCAACTCTTGCAACTGAAGCTTTTCTTCTACCAGTTCCACAATAACGTACGACTTCTTGTGTTTTCTTTTTCGCTGCCATTGATATTTCCTCCTATAACTTAATTTTTAACACTTCAGGTTTTTGAGCTTCATGACGATGAGTGTTTCCTTCATAAACAAATAATTTTTTATACATTTGTCTACCTAATGAACCTTTTGGTAACATTCCCCATACGGCTCTTTCAACCATTTCTACTGGATATTTTTCCATCATCGTTTTTGCTGAACGTGTTCTTAATCCACCTAAATATTGTGAATGATTGTAATAATTTTTTGTTTTTAATTTGTTTCCCGTTAAAGCAACTTTATTGCAATTTAAAATAATTACATAATCTCCAGTATCGATATTTGGAGTATATGTTGGCTTATCTTTTCCTGTTAATACCATTGCTACTTGTGATGCTAATCTTCCTAATGGAACATTGGTAGCATCGACAACATACCATTTACGGGTAATTTCTTTTGGCTTCGCCATTGTTGTTTGACGTTGCATATTATTTTCCTCCCTTACAAATCTTAGTAACTGTACCGGGGCTACTAAGGCAAGCAAAGTGCCGGTTACTATAATAGCAATCTTTTAAAAAAAAGTCAAGATATTATTATATAATATCCTGACTCCGTTAATTATCATTTGGAAAGTTTAATTAAAATTTAAACTTCAAAAATAAAACAATTCCAAAATTAACTTCAAAAAAGTTCAAATGTAAGAGGACTTATTTTTGATGACGCTTATGTTTAATAAATGAAAGTCCTCCCCATAGAAGTACTAAAACGACACCTACAGTTCCTATTCCTATCCAAATCCAGTTTTCTTTTTTTAAAGGATTTTTAGATAGATTTTGTTGTTCGATGAAAATTTCAAAAGTAAGTTCTATGGTTTCATAATTATTGGCATCCTCACCGATATAAATCGCTTTGGCAGTAATTCTATTTTCCGTTATTTTCATATTTTCATTTTCCCAAACAAATCCTTCTGGTAGAGAAATGTCCGACAATTTTGTGACTTTTTTATTGCAATGGATGGTTGTCTCTACGATGGGCATTTTTGCTTTAGAAATGGTGAAATAAAGTGTTTTTGATCCGGTATAATCATTCTTACCTTTAACAATCACACTGGCATTTCCCGCATCTTTGTTATTTAAATATTCTACATCAAAATCAATGTTTAGACTTAATGTTTTTTCACCATCTTTTGCGATAACGATAGGTTTCTTTTCTTGTCCATCATAAACAAAAGAAGTGGTATCTAGTTTCAACTCCGATATGGAAGCAATGTCCAATAAAGCCTCTCTAATAATTGTGATTTGCATTTGTGTGTTCGAATAATTGTTTATATCTTGTCCAGTATAAACGGCTATCGTTTGGAAATAGTCACTAGTTAATTCAAGATTAGGTGTTTTCCATGCCCAATTCGAACAATCCAACGAAATTTGATTTAAATTTTTAATTTTAGCATTTACATGAATGATATCATTAGGTATTTCTTTTGGCCATTGTGCTTTTTGTATCACAAAGGTTTGTGTTATTTGATTAAAATAACGTCCATTTCCAGTGACAATGAGGGTGGCTATTCCTGCATCTATGTTGTTTTGAAAGGCTAAAGTATAGTCAATATTACATCGCAGTTCGATGTTATCATGAATCACTTTTACATTTGGAAGGATGGGTTCACCGGTGTAAACATAATCACCACTAATTTCTATTTTTGAAGATGAGATATCGATGGTTGCAGGTGGATTTTGATTCATTTTATTAACGTAAATTTCACAAATCAAATTTTGATAAAAATCCTTATCTTGTCCTACATAAATCAATGAAACTAGATTCATTCCAATTTCTAGTTTTGTATTTTCTTCAACCCATTTCCAATCCGTAGGAATGGCAATATCTCGCAAATAGGTGATGTCGTTATAGACATTCATTGTATCATTGATAAAAACCGGTGGATTCGTTGCTTTTGCAATTTCAAAATAAGTGGTTCTAGATCCTTTATAGCTGCCCTTTCCTACAATTGTGATGGCTGTTTTGCCAGGTCTATTCATTTCTTGAACTTCTACGCTATAATCTTGATCTTGTTGAAGTAATTTTTCATCTAAATAAACATTAAGTTTAGGAACTAATTGTTGATCTTTTGCATAATAAACCAGTCTATTTTCAATTTCTACTCTAGCATATTTTAAATCATTGTCCAAAACAGTTTCTCGATCTATTGTGTTGGTTATCGCTCTAATTTTAGCCGTTCGATTGTCTGTTGAACTATCTGCATAAGAATTACTATTTTTAAAGCTAATCCATTTGCCATCTTGAAAATAATAAGTCATATCATTGATTGATGCACTGCTATCCATTGCACAATTTACCGGAACTGAAACATTCGCTTTTGTTTTACAATTGACTACAATTGAAAAATATTCACCTTGTTCAAGATCGATGGCTTTTTCTAAATCTATGGTGTGCATTCCGCTTCGTTCAAGGTGTGTTTGTATCTCTGCAACATTCGTATTTTGGTCTGGTACATTCATGGGATCATTCACATTTCCAGGATTGACTTTTAAATTCTTATAAATTTTTATATTAACGTTTAAATCATCTTGTGGCACATGGATCATCACGGCTTTTAATTGTTCTTGTTTTGTTGGACTTGAAAGTTTTGCTTCATAAACAGCCGCTTGAGCTTCTCCTGCTTTTTTGTTTAGACTAATGGTTACATCACCATCATAGTGATAAATATTTTGATAATCTTTGCTCATTGCCAAATCAATCGTATATAAACCTCCTATCGGCAATGCGTATGAGATGTAGTAACACCATGTTCCATTAATTTCATTATATCCTGCATAGTTTCCCCAACTATTTTTAATAATCCACGCACCATCGATATCAGGTTGTAGTGGCGTAAATCCAGAACTTTTTACGTTGTCATCCCATCCGATAATAATAGAGGTATGATTTGCTGATTTAAGACTATAAAATTGATTAGAAGTTGGTGCGCAATAATTAAACGCAACGGCTCCATATTTTAAAATCGCCCGCTTGATTTCATTTTCTTCAACGGAAATACTTTGATAACTTTGAACATAATATTTGGATTGTTTCAATTTGCTTTTAATTTCATCTTCAGAGACAGAAGAATGAAAGGAATTTTCATCTAAAAGCGTGTAGCCTTGTGTCATAATAGAAAAGGCATTAACAGCACCACTATCTCCTTGATTCCATTGTCCATAATTGTATGTATCATTCGTAGTTAATAAAAGTGGATCATGACTCCCATCCCGTGTATGGCGATTATATGCTACGATGGTTTCATCTAAATCTAGATTGTCTTTGGTTGCATTTTCATCGATACCTTTACGTAAAATGTTGGCTTCAACAGCGCCAACCGCTGCAAACGCCCAACAAGTATTTTTGTTATATTGATTTCTTGCAGGTGTTATATATCCAAATTTCCTTCCATCAAAACTTTCAAGGTGTTCTGCCCAATAATCCAATTGCGCATCATCTGCATGTTGAAGATCTTCTAATATTTCTGGTTCAGTTTGAGAGATGATTTCCGTTTCTTTCGTTAAATTAGCAGCATCAACGCTATGATATACTTCAACGGGAAAAAGACTCGCATTCAGCAAGTAAAAAAAAGTTAGAAAAACAAGGGTCATAGTTAAAAAGTGTTTTTTTATAGGTTTCATAGTATTATCAGTTTACAATTAAATCAATTAAAAGTCAAATCCATGAATGGATAGAATATTTTTTAAAATTTTTAAAGATTAAATCTTATAAATCTCTTGAAATCGAAAAAAAATCATTGCATTTTTGCAATGATAAAACAGTTATGTTGTTTTTTATTTTAAAGAGGCTAAAAATTCTTTATGTGCATCACTGAGTGATAATCCTTTTTCGATGTGATCAATGATTTTGGCAAATAAAGCAGCCATTGAAATTACTTCGATTTTATCACATTTTTTTTCTTCTGGTAAAGGAATAGAATCTGTAATAATTAATTTTTCTAAACAAGATGTTTTTATTTTATCTACAGCATCAAGACTCAAAACGCCATGAGAAATAGCCGCATATACTTTCACTGCTCCCATTTCTTTTAAGACTTGAGCGGCTTGGCATAAAGTGCCGGCAGTATCAACAATATCATCAATGATAATGGCATTTTTTCCTTTTACATCACCTACGACACTTACGACTTGAGCAACATTTGGTTTTGGTCGACGTTTATCAATGATGGCGATAGGTGCGCCTCCTAATTTTTCTGCTAATTTTCTTGCGCGTACCACGCCTCCATGATCGGGAGAAACGACCACAATATTATCAATTTTTTCTTTTTCAAAATATTTTACAAATACAGGAATCGCCGAAACATCATCCACGGGACAATTAAAAAAGCCTTGAATTTGTGGTGCATGTAAATCGGTTGCAACGACCCGATTCACCCCTGCAACTTGTAATAAATCAGCTACCAACCGCGCTGTAATTGGTTGTCTTGCTTTCGCCTTACGATCTTGTCTTGCATATCCAAAGTAAGGAATAATCGCTGTAATCTCTTTAGCACTAGCTCTTTTTAATGCATCACAGCAAACTAATAATTCCATTAATCGTTCACTTACTGGAGCACAAGTCGATTGAATGATATAAACCTTATCCCCTCTAAAAGATTGTTTACCTTCAAAAAGAATTTCACCGTCAGCAAAATGAGTTAATTCTGATTCCATAATTGGAGCCTCTAAAATTTCTGCGATTTTAGTCGTTAACTCTTGATTAGCACTTAAACACACTAATTTAATTCCATTCAGCATCGTTTTTACACCTGATCAAATTATGATTTGATACTACCCTTTCTCATTGTTTTTTGTTTCAATGCTGAGTTGTTGATTTTCAACAACTCTATTTTTTATTATAACACAATCTTGCAAAATAGAGTTAGTAATATAAACATTAGGTCCAAGTCGGCAATTTGCTCCTATAATACTATGACCATAAAGGTGCGTATTTGGATAAATGATGGTATCATTTCCAATACAAACATCTTTACCAATATAAGTAGTATTTGGATCCACAATAGTAACACCATTTAACATGTGTTTTTCATTAATTCGTTGTTGAATAACTTTTGTTGCATTAGCTAGTTGCACACGATCATTGACACCTAAAAATTCATTTTGGATTTTGGATTGAAAACATTCCACTTTTTGATGATCTTGAATCATTAATTGAAAAATTTCAGTTAAGTAATATTCGTTTTGGGCATTATGACTTGATAAATTAGGAATATATTTTAATAAAGCATTTGTATTAATGACATACACTCCTGTATTAATGACTGTGATTTGTTTTTCATTTTCAGAAGCATCCTTTTCTTCGACAATTTTTAATAATTGTTGACCCTTTTTAACGAGTCTACCATATCCAAAAGGCTGTTCCACACGAGCTTCTAAAATCGTCGCATCGCAATGATGATTTTTATGATAATCTAGTAATGATTTTAACGTATCTGTCGTTAATAATGGTGTATCTCCACAAACAATTAAAGCTATTTGATTTTCTTTTAATAAAGGTAAAGTTTGCATTATTGCATGTCCTGTTCCTTTTTGTTCTTTTTGCGTCACAAATTGGCTTTGATCATGAAGTAAAGCAACCACTTCTTCGGCTTGATAGCCAACGATGGTAATAAAAGATTGAATTCCAGCTTGCTTTAAACTATCTAAAACATATTCTATCATGGCATGATCAAAAATTTTAAAACATACTTTTGCTGTTTCATTGTACAAAGAACGCATTCTTGTACCTTTACCTGCTGCTAAAATAATTCCTAAAGTGTCCATAAAAATTCCCCTTTTCATTAAAATAATGTTAATTGATCCACTTCATCCAAAAATTTTAAAGCGCCAATTTTTTCTAAAAATCGAATATTTGTAGAATTGAGTTTTGTTCTTCTCATTAAATCTTGCTTGGAAATAAAAGGTTGTTCATTTCTTGCTTTGACTACAGATTTTGCAGCTTGTATTCCAAGGCCATCGATGGTTTTAAATGGTGGAATTAAAAGGTTGTTTTCATAATCGCATATAAAATCTTCATCCATAGATTTTTCTAAATCGATATTTGCAAATTTATAACCTCTTTTAAACATTTCTAATACAATTTCATAAAGAACGAGTAAGTCATTATCTTTATTGCTTTTTTCATTTTGATCTTGTAATAATTCATCGTATTTCATTCGAACGGCATCTTCCCCTTGAATCATAGATACGATATCATAGGTATCACAACGGGTTGAAAAATATGTTGCGTAATATTCTAATGGTTTATAATATTTATACCAAGCGACACGAACGGCCATCATCGTATAGGCCACTGCGTGTGCTTTAGGAAACATATAATGAATTTTTTTACAGGAATCAATGTACCATTGTGGAACGTGATGATCTAACATTATTTTTTCTTGATCTGGAGTTAAATTCTTTGTTGCTTTTCTAACATTTTCCATGATTGAAAAAGCATCAATCGGTTCAAGACCATATTCTAACAAATTGACCATCACATCATCACGACATCCAATGACATTCATCAGCTCACAAGTTTTATTTTTGATTAACTCTCTCGCATTACCAAACCACACATCTGTACCATGAGAAAGACCACAAATTTGAACTAATTCAGAAAATGATTTAGGATTGGTTTCGGATAACATTCGTCTCGCTATTTTTGTACCAAATTCAGGTAATCCTGCAGCACCCAATCGATCTAATTCAAGGGCTGTTCCACCAGTAAATTGACTTAAAACATTTTTATCATTCATCGGTATGGTTCTAGGATCTACACCAGTTAAATTTTGTAACATTCTAAGTGCTGTAGGGTCGACATGGCCTAGCATATCTAATTTTAAGACATTATCATGAATATATTCAAAAGCGAAGTGTGTTGTAAACCAATCGGATGAAACATCATCTGCAGGATATTGGATAGGTGTAAAATCATAAACTTCCATATCCGCAGGTATAACAATGAGTCCACCAGGATGTTGACCTGTGGTTTTTTTCGTTCCTTCAATCATTTTTGCGATTCTACAAGCTTCTGCATTAGAAATTTCAATTTCTTTTTTTTCATAATAACGCTTTGCATATCCAAAAGCCGTTTTGGATGCAGCTGTGGAAATGGTTCCTGCTCTAAAAACCTTATCTTTTCCGAACAATTCACGAATAAATGAATGGGCTTGATCTTGATTTTTACCTGAGAAATTTAAATCAATATCTGGAACTTTATCCCCTTTAAACCCTAAAAATGTTTCAAAAGGAATATTATGTCCATCACCTAGCATTGGTTGATGACAAATAGGACAATCGATAGTTGGCAAATCAAAGCCGCTTTTGACTTTGGTTTCATCAATATTAAAATCACTATATCCACAATGAGGACAACGATAGTGTGGACGTAATGGATTTACTTCAGTAATGCCAGCACATGTGGCTACAAAGGAAGAACCTACAGAACCTCTAGAACCCACTAAGAATCCATCTTCCATGGATTTAAGTACGGTTTTATTGGCAATTAAATAAATAACAGAATATCCATTAGAAATAATAGAATTTAATTCTTTTTCAAGTCGATTGGAAACGATATCAGGTAAATTTTCACCATACATTTTGTGCGCATTTTCATAACAAATGTGTCTTAATTCTTCATCAGAGTTTTCCAAAAATGGAGGATATAAACGATCATGAATAGGTAGCACAATATCAATTTGACTTGCAATTTTATTAGGATTTTCAACAATGTATTGATAAGTTTCTTCCTCGGTTAAATAAGGAAATAAAGTCATCATTTCATCGGTAGTTTTTAAATCTTGAATAGGGTATTGTTGAACGCGCTTTTGATAATCATATAAAGGATGAAAGCCACCGCCATTAGCGGGCGTTGCAATTAAAATTTCTCGAGCAATTGCTTGATATTTATATGTATAGTGAACATCGCCTGTAGCTACAATAGGCAATTTTAATTCATTTGCCGCAGTAATGATATTTCTTAAGATCTTGTTGACTTTTTCCATGGATTCAACTTTATTTGTTTCAACTAAAAGTTCGTATTGATCAATGGGTTGAATTTCAATGTAATCATAAAATTTCATAATTTCTTTTAATTCATTAATCGTTTTAGTGCTAGCAATTTCAAAAATTTCTCCTCGAGCACAGCTACTTCCAATGAGAAAATCTTTGCGATATTGATCAACTACAGATTTTGGAATTAAAGGAGTTTCTGAAAAATAGGCCGTGTTGGCTACACTGACTAGTTTAAATAAGTCTTTTAGTCCGCTTTGATTTTTTACTAAAATATTCATATGATAAGATCTTGTTCGTTTGATGGCAGCATCCGATTGTAATAAGTCTAAATCTTTATGACACCGGATTCTTTCATCTTCCATTGCTTTCGATAATAAGATATCGTAAACTTGTCGTAAAACATCCGCATCATAATCTGCTCTATGTGCACTTTCCTCGTTATAATCGACAAAACTACGTCTTGCCACGGCACCCAAATTATGTTTGCTTTCTTCTGGATTTAAGGCTCTAGATAAAGAAAGTGTATCAATAATTGGATTGTCTAATGGATAACCCAAGGCGGCTTCAATAAACCCTACATCAAATGTGGCATTATGCGCAATCAAAACACAACCATCGATAAATTTTTTAATTTTTGGTAAAACTTGATTTAAAGTAGGTTGATTTTGCAATAAATCATCTGTAATATGTGTTAAAGATTTTGTAAATTCTGATAGTTTAAATCCAGGATTAATCAATATATCTAAAGCATCAATTTCTTGATTGTTTTTAAATTTAATGGCCCCAAATTCAATAATTGTATCAAATTGTGAGGATAATCCAGTGGTTTCAATATCGAAGGCGACATAGGTAGCATCTAATAAAGAAACATCACTAGGATTTTTAATTGTATCTAATTTACTATTGACTACATTGGTTTCTAATCCATAAATAATTTTAATTTCTTTACCTTGTTTCTTTAATTCTTTTTGAATTTTTTGCGCATTAGGAAAAGATTGAACAGAATTATGGTCGGTAATGGCAATTGCTGGATGTCCAAAAGCAGCGGCTTGAGCCACTAATTCTTCTACTGAACTAATGCCATCCATTGCCGACATATCTGTATGCGCATGTAATTCCACTCTTTTAACAGGAGCAGTATCTAGGATAACTTCATCTTTGTTATCGATAACATCTAAAGTATTTAAATAAATAACATTTTCTTTTTCATAAGAATCATAGGCATAAGTGCCGGTAATTTCAATCCATTTTCCAATTAAACTTTCGAATAATGAGGAAGGATATTTTTGACTTTTTTCAATTAAAGTGATAAAAGAGGCTTTATTATTTGTAATATAGATTCGATAAATCACTTTTTCTGAATCTACAGGTTTCACTTCAAAAACTTTCCCTTGAGTAAGAATATCTGCATTATCTCCAATAAGCTCTAACGCCGTAGGAATAAAAGTTTTTCCTCTAAAATTAATATTTAATCGGCGTTTTTTAAAACCTCTATAACGAAATTTTTCATTTGAATTATTATAGGTGGGTTCAACGACGATTTGTTTAGAAAATATTTCTTGTAGATCTTCTTCATAATTGAATTTTACTCCATCAGGTTCAACAAACACAAATTCAATTTTAAGATTAAACCCAGCCGCATTTAAAAATTTTTGTAACTTTGGTTGTATTTCTTTTAAAATATTTTCTTTTAGCATACTATCATAAGACAAACGAATAGTATTATTTCGAACAACTAATGTTTGTTCTTTTAAAAATTGTAGTTGGGGAAGATTATTTTCTTTTAATTCGATGTATTGATTAATATATTCTTGAATTTTCTTAGAATCCATCGTTTGATTTTCAATTTCAAGATATAATGCAATAGAAGCTTTTAAGGCATTTTTTAATCCTTCTACGAGAGCAATATATAACTCCACCGGAATAAAATCTTTTAAGTGTAATTTAATTTCATAATAGGGTTTGTTAGACTTTGCATTATATAACGAAACATCTAAAATCTTTCCATCATTAAACTTAGTGGTATCCGATATTTTTGCTATTTTTAATAATTCGATTAATTCCATTTTACCACCTCATCATTTACTTAAAAATTAAAACAATCTAATAATATCTCTAAGATTAATTACAATCATTAATCCAAATAAAAGAATGAAGCCAATGCTATGAATCCATCCTTCAACTTTCGGATTTACTTTTTTATGTGTGATCGCTTCAATTAAAACAAATACGATTCTTCCTCCATCTAATGCAGGAATAGGCATTAAATTAAAAAATCCTAAACTAAATGAAATCGCCCCTGCAATATAAATCATTCCAATTAGACCGGCACCAGAACTTGCAGAAGCATCGACCGTTTTATATATGCCCACAAGACCAGATAATTGTTCCGTATGTCCGACAAATAATCGGCCAAAAGCCTTGCATACTTCAATAAAATAGTCAAACATAAATTTATAAGTTTGTGGAATAGCTTCTAAAAGGTTATATTTTTTATTCATCATAGTGATGCCAATCGTATCAAAATTATACAATTCACTTTGACTTTCTTCTACTAAATGGGTTTTAGAATATAAATCGATAGAAAATTTTTCACTTTTTTTCGAAGCACTAAAAATAATTTCTAAATGCCGGATACTTTCTTTTTTTGCATTTTCTTGAGATTGATTTAATAAGGTGTTAATATCTTCCCAATTTTTTACTTTATGGGTAATGATTACTTCATCAAAGGATTGTTCGGTTGTATAAGATATATTCATTTCATGAATGTAAATTTGATTCGGTACTTCTTTTAATGCAAGATTTCCATTTTGTATTTCTTTTTGAATTTCTTGAACCAAAGGTTGATTAGAAACTAATGAAACGATCGGTTGATTGGTGATGGGAACCCCATTAAATACTAAAACAACAAAAAAACAAATATAGGCCAAAATCATATTAAATAATCCACCAGCCGCTAAAATCATGATTTTAGGGCCTTTTTTAATATTTCCAAAAATTCTTTCTTTTGGGATAGGTTTTTCATTGTTATCTAAAAGGACTTCATTGTCTTCAACGCCCTCTTCCCCCGCCATCCTAACAAAGCCACCTAGAGGAATTAAACGAATACAAAAATGCGTTTCGCCTTTTTTATTTTTATAAATTGCTTTACCAAAACCAATGGAATATTCATAACAATAAACATTAAAATTTTTAGCAAAAGTTAGATGACCTAATTCATGAATCGAAATGGTTAAGCATAAAATAATTAAAAAAATTAAAATGTTTAATATTGTTGAAAAACCAAACGCAAAGATAATCATTTTTTCAACCCCTTTACATACGTTCTTGCTAAATCATCTGCTTTGATCACATTTTCAAGTGTAAGTTTATTTTCAAATGGACAAGCATTTAAAGTTTCTTTTACAATTTCAATAATTCTTCCAAAATGAATTTCATGATTTAAATACATTTGTACGGCTTCTTCGTTTGCTGCATTCATTATCGCAAAATAGGTTCCTTGTCTTTTTAAACCTTCGTAAGCTAATTCAATAGCCTCAAAACGATGTTTATCTACAGGATAAAATTCAAATGTTTGTTTTTCTAAAAAAGATAAAGAAGCACAAACATTTTTAATTCTTTTAGGATAAGAAAGTGCATAGCTAATTGGAATTCTCATACTAGAAATTCCAAGTTGAGCTTTTATCGATCCATCTTCAAATTCAATCATTGAATGAATTTTGCTTTGCGGATGAATGACAACTTCGATTTGATCTAACTCCAAGTTAAATAACCATTTGGCTTCAACGATTTCAAAAGCCTTATTCATCATGGTTGCACAATCAATGGTTATTTTTTTGCCCATTTTCCAATTTGGATGTGCGAGTGCCTTTTCTACAGGAACGTTTTCCACTTCTTTTAAACTATAATGAAAAAAAGGTCCACCACTTGCCGTTAAAATCACTTTTCGAATAGGATTATTTTTTTCTAAGCATTGAAAAATAGCAGAATGTTCACTATCCATAGGATAGATATGCACGTTGTTTTGCTTTGCTAAATCCATTACCATTTTTCCGGCTACAACTAATGTTTCTTTATTTGCTAAAGCCACATCTTTTTTGGCATTTAAGGCTTGAATCGTAGGAAGTAAACCTACAAAACCTACCAATGCATTGACAACGATGTCACAATCACAAGTAGCCACTTGGTTTAATCCTTCATTTCCTTCATAAAATTTTACGTTAGGATAATCTAAAATATACGAAGAAATTTCTTGTAAGGATTTGACACCGACAAGTTGAATCGATGGAAAATCATTTAAAAGTTGTTTTAACAAACTCGTGTTTGAATAAACACTAATAGCGACAACTTTAAATTTTTTAGGATTTTCTTTTATAATAGCTAAAGTTGTTGTTCCAATGGAGCCACTTGCTCCTAAAATTGCGATTTTTTTCATATATTTTTAAAACCATCCAAATCCTTGAATACAAACACATAGAAAGACACCTAGAAAAATACTATTAAAAATTAAGGAATCAATGCGGTCTAAAACACCACCATGTCCAGGTAATAAATTACTAAAATCTTTGATTTGATAATGTCTTTTCACACAACTAAAAATTAAATCACCAAATTGAGCCATGATAGTTAAAAGAAAAGTTAAAAGAATATACACATAGATAGGCAAAGAAAGTTCAAAACGTTGCACTAAAAGGCCAAAAATTAACGATCCAAATAAAGTGCCACAAACACTTCCAGTAATCGCACCTTCGACGGTTTTTTTAGGGGATACACGTTCAATTAATGGATGAACGGGTCTTTTTGATTTTCTAAAAAGCATACCCCCAAGCATTGCGCCTGTATCGGTCATCATAGTCGTCACTAGAAGATAAATTGTAATAAAAATGCCATTTAATTTTTCATAACCATATCCTTGATATTGCACTAGACCGATTAAATTTTCATTTAAAGGTAAACTTCTAATATAAAGAAAACTTTGTAATCCTAATGTGAGTACAACAACCATGGTAAATAAATAACAAGCATCCATAATTTTACAATCTTTTGAAATCACACAACTACAAAGTAATAAAATAAAAAATAAAGCCAAATTACCAATGGAAAAGCCAATATTTGTCATGATTCCTTGCTTAAAATCAAAATTTAAAACAACCGTGTTTCCTTCAAAAGTATAATTTAAAAATAATAAAGTGAAAATTCCGATAAAAACAATGACATAAACCCCAACAGGATAAAGTTGTTTTTCAAAACTTTTTGTTTTTAAAGATACCAATTCATATCCAGCATAACATCCAATAATTGCTACTGCGATGGCTAAAAAATATCCACCGAGAATTAATAAAGGTACACAGATTGCAAGTAACACTGCAGCTGTAATCAATCTTTGCTTCATTCAAAAAACCTCCAGCCTATTTTCAATATGTAGTATTCTTGATAATAGAAATATAAACATTAAAATGATTTTAATGTGTTACACACATTAGTGTAGCAAAAAACAACAGATTTATCAATTAAAGTTAGAAATATTTTTATTTTTTTAATGAAGCTTGAAACTTCATTTTTGAACGTCGATTTTATTAAAAAAAAGTAAACAACAAATGTTTACTGAATCCTCCTTGTTTAACAATTTGGTTTTACTTCAATGAATTTTTGTGTTTACTTTTTGTTTATTATTTTTTTAATAGTATTAAATTAAACAATCATTAATTCTTTTTCTTTTTCTTTTGCCAATTCATCGATCTTTTTTGTCGATTTGTCCGTTATTTTTTGAACTTCTTCTTCAAGGTCTTTTTCTGTATCTTCAGGTAATTTTTCCTTTTTTAATTCAGAAATGGCATCTCTCCGGATATTACGAATTGCGACTTTCGTTTCTTCAGCCATTTTATAGCATTCTTTAACTAGTTTTGCCCGTGTTTCTCCGGTTAATTGGGGAATATTACAACGGATTACTGCACCATCATTTACAGGTGTAAAACCAAGATCGGCATTAATTAAGGCTCTTTCGACTTCTTTTAATTGATTTTTATCATAAGGCTTAATGATAATTTGTGAAGCTTCTGGAATTGAAATATTAGCAATTTGGTAGAGCGGCGTCATTGCACCCCAATAATCCACTTCAACATCACGAACTAAATTAGCATTTGCACGTCCTGTTTTTACTTTAAGTAAATCTGCTTTGTAATTTTGAATTGATTTTTCCATTCTTTCTTCACAATCAAGTATAATAATATTTTCTTGTTCCATACCCTCGTCCTCCTTTTATTCTACGATGGTTCCAAGTTTTTCACCTTGGCAAACTTTTAAAATATTTCCGCTTTCATTCATATTAAATACCACTAATTTCATTTTGTTTCCCATACATAATGAAACTGCTGTTAAGTCCATGACTTCTAATTTTTTGGATAAAATTTCCATATAGGAAATCTTATCAAATTTCTTCGCTTTTTGATCTTTGAAAGGATCAGCGGAGTAAATTCCGTCCACTCCATTTTTGGCCATTAAAATTGCATCCACATCCAATTCAATTGCCCGCAATGCAGCAGCTGTATCTGTTGAAAAATATGGATTACCTGTGCCGCCTCCAAGAATTAAAACACGATTTTTTTCTAAATGAGTCATCGCCTTTCTGCGAATATAAGGTTCTGCGACTTGACTAATGGTTAAAGAAGTTTGAACTCTTGTTTCTACCCCGATAGATTCTAAAGCATTTTGAATTGCAAGTGCATTTAAAATCGTGGCGAGCATACCCATATAATCTGCTGCAGCACGTTCAATGCCCATTTGTTCGCCATATTTACCACGCCAAATATTTCCGGCGCCAATCACGATCGCTATTTGAACTCCTAAGTGATGGATTTCTTTAATTTCTTTGGCTAGGGCATTTAATTTTTTCACATCAATAGGGGCATTGCTTTTTTCATCTTTTAAAGCCTCACCACTTAATTTTAATAAAACTCTTTTGTACATGGGTATCTTCCTCCTTTTAAAAAAAGAACACTAAAAATAGTGTCCTTATTTTTTGAGTTGACTCATAACTTCTTCTACGAAATTTTCTTCTTTCTTTTCTAAACCTTCACCAACAATATAGTAAACCATTTGTTTTACAGTTGAATTGTTTTGTTTTAAAAATTGTCCGACTTTAAGTTTTTCTTCTTTGATATATTCTTGTTGTACCAATGCAACTTCATCAGCAATTTTTAATTTTAAACCTTCAATTGCTTTTGGATTTGTAAGTTCTCTACCATTAGCTTTACTTGCATCAAGACGAACTTTTAATTCTTTTTCAATATATTCAGCAGGAACATCTTCTTTATTGATATAACTAGGTAATGTAGCAACTACTTGCATAGCAATATCAAAAGCAACATCAGGATTATTTCCTTCTAAAACAACAACAGAGGCTTTTTTTCCACCCATGTGAAGATATGTTCCAAAAATTTCATTTTCATTTTTTGTCAAAACTTCAAATCTTCTTAAACTAATCTTTTCTCCGATCGTAGCGGTAGCATTCACGATTTTATCGTTAATTGTTTCGCCATTACAATCTAATGCTAAAGCATCATCTAACGTTTTTGGAGCGTTTTTAGCAATAGTTTTTGCAATTTCTTTAACTAATGCTTGAAAAGTACTATTTCTTGCAACAAAATCTGTTTCAGAATTGACTTCTACAATGGCAGCGACATTACCTAAAACTGCAATATCAGCCATTCCTTCGGCTGCGATTCTACCAGATTTTTTAGCCGCTTTGACAATACCATTTTCACGTAACCAATCAATTGCTTTTTCTAAATCATTATTTGTTTGTTCTAGTGCTTTTTTGCAATCTAACATTCCTGCACTAGTTCTTTCACGTAATTCTTTGATTAAACTTGCATTAACAGCCATTTTTATTCCTCCTTAGTTTCAACTTCAGTTTCAATACTTTCTTCCTTTTCTTCTACTGGAGTTGTTTCAGCAGTCTTTTCGGATTTTGTTTTTCTTTCAACTGGTTTTTTTGTTCTATTATAAGGACGTTTTTGTTCTTTTTGTTTTTCAGCTTCTTCTTTTTCTTTTTGTAATTTAGCTTGTTTTTTGGCTTCTGCTTGACGATCGGCGATCTTTAAAACTTCATTCATTGAAACTTCTTCACCTTCGTCTTTCGTATGTGCGATGCTAACAACGCCGCCTTTAGCTTCACATACAGCATCGGCGATTACCGTTGTAATTAATTTTACTGATTTAACGGCATCATCATTTGCAGGGATTACGTAATCTACAACATCTGGATCAGAATTTGTATCTACAATTGCAAATACAGGGATTCCTAATTTTCTAGCTTCTGCGACAGCGTTATGTTCAACGCGTGGATCGACAACAAATACAGCTTGTGGTAATTTCCGCATTTCTTTAATGCCACCAAAGAATTTTTCCAAACGTGCTTGTTCTTTTTTAATAGATAAAACTTCTTTTTTTGGAAGGTTCATAAACAAGCCATCTTCTTCCATTTTTTCAATATCTTTTAATTTTTTGATTCTTTTTACAATGGTTTTAAAGTTTGTTAATGTACCACCCAACCATCTTTGTGTTACATAAAATGATCCAGAACGTGTTGCTTCTTCAATCATTACATCTTTGATTTGTTTTTTAGTTCCAACAAATAACACTTTTCCGCCATTCTTTGTAATTTCTTTTAATGCGAGATAAGCATTTGTGATACATTCTACAGTTTTAGCTAAATCAATGATATAAATTCCATTTCTTGGTGCATAGATATAAGGTTTCATCTTTGGATTCCATCTTTTTGTTTGATGACCAAATTGTGATCCTGCTTCTAGCAATTTTTTCATTGTAATAATCGGTGCAGATTCATCAAGTGCTACCTCAACCATTGTAGGTTGTTCTACTTCTTGTACTTGTTCTTGTACAACTTCAGTCGCTTCTTCATTTGCGACTACTTTTTCTTCTTCCATTTATTTTCCTCCTAATTTTTTCCGCCACAGCTGCTAATTCATATGCATTAAGTGGATGCGCTGTGTGTGTAATTTACTATGTGTTTTCCATAGCGAGTTAATTATACATGAATATATTTATATATTCAAGTTTTTTTTGCGACATCAGCCCCATTTTATTTCCATTTAACAGGCATTCAAACATAAAAAAAGGTCATGTTATTTAAACATAACCTATAATCATTAAATCATTGAACGATAGGAAAAATAATCGCATTCATATAATGTATTCAAGTAATAAGATTTTATGATAAAATCACTACATTTCATTATGAATTCTTTTTGTTCTTGTTCATATTCGTTGTAATATGCTAACTCTTCTGGAGTCGCGTTTTTCTTGTCTCCATTTACATACAATAAGTAGTCAGGATCTAGATTAGTAATATCAGTGCCATCTTCAGTATAAAATTGATTATCAAAGATACCGCCTTTTCTAGAATTGATAAAAGAGTAATCTTCATTAAATAAATCATTTCCTAAATAGAGGGCACTATCATATGGTATATCAAATAAATTCATTAATGTGGGTGCCATATCAATATTCGTAAAGAATTTATCACTGCCCAAAATCGTATCTTGAGTATATTCATAAGTAGTATAACTTAAATGATATTGACTGAGTTTTTCACTTGGAAGTTGTTTAATGGCATCCACTAATTTTTCATCATAAAGAATGCCAGGAATATGATAGGCCTCTGGATTATTCACATTTTCTTTTTTGTTTAATCCTTTCGAAGTGAAAGCGTATTCATGATAATAGCCGTAATGATCGGATAAAATTGCAATTGTAGTATCATGTAAACGATCTTCTCTTCTTAAGGCTTCAAGTAAACTTCCTATTCCTTGGTCTAAATCCATAGCACCTAAAAGATATTCTTTCGCATGTTCATTATATTTCTCATCTATATCTGTTACCATTTCCACAATTTGTGGATCTGTATTTTCATCAAGTAATAAAGGATAACCAAGATAATTGACTGGATTTGGATGAGTGAGTAAATAAGCATCCAGTTTTTCTTTTAATTGCGCATAATGATTATAATAATCTTCACTTACTTTTTCTTCGTTAAGTCTGCCTTCAAAAGGCCCATGAGTTGAAAATGTTGCAACATAAGTGAAAAAAGGAGCATCACTATTCATAGGAACCATTAAAGGAATATTGTTTTCCGTTTCTTCCGTTGCGATTTTAAACATTTCGCTATCCCGATTAATCCAAAAATCAGGATTAGGTTCAATTTTCATATCTTCCATTGAAACGTGATCATCAAATCCAAAATGAAGATGCGAAGTATTTCTTTTATAATAAGTTCCACGATTGTTATGGAAAGAAACAATTTGCGATTTATCTCCATAAGTATCACGAAAACGATTCGGTAATGTAAATGGATAACTATTTTTCAAAAAATTATAATTTAAGAATCCTTCACTAGGATAAGAACCAAATAAAAATTTTCCTTCTGAAATATTCGTTTGGTCTTTACCATAATATTCGTTTAATGCTAAACCATTGGTGAATAAATAATATAAATTTGGCGTTAAATCCTCGTTTATACCGGAAAAATCTCCAGTTTCCCATAAGATATAAATTAAGTTATTACCATTAGATATGCCGGTAAAATCATTCTGATTGTTTTTGTTACTATTTTTTTGAAAATATTTATCTAAATTTTGTCTTAAATTTCTTTGATGTGAATTTTTAGAAATCAAATGCTCATTAATACTACGAATACCGGAAATTAAATAATACCCAAAAGTACCGAATTTTTTAAAGCCTTCTTGATGCGAATAAAAGGTATCATATAAATATTTATCGTTAATCATCGTATCTTCACTCGTAGGTATATTTTCTATATATATTTTTTGTCCATTGAACATTAATAAACTAACTAAACATACAATGACAGTAAGTAAAGAATGTTTTTTGAAATGTGTCCAATTTCTTTTTGGTTTTGCTTCGCCTTTCGTCATATAAATGAGTAACCGAATGGAAAATAAAATATAAGTAATTAAAATTGGAATAGAAATCAACACATATCCAATAGAAAATCCTATTCCTTCGCCAACGGCCTGCGTTGCTTCATGAATCACGCTGAGCATATCCCAAGCAAACACTTCACCCGTAATTAAAAGTAAATTGGAATTCGCAATCGCAATGGCAATTTGTAATATCAAAATGATGGAAGCGATGACAATATCGGCGATATTGTTAGGGATAATCATTAAAATAACTACAAAAAATAATATGCAAGCGAAATCAATTAAAAAATATTTGGGTAAAAAACCTAATCCATTAAATAAAAAAGTGGAGCACTCAATTAAAAGAGCACTAAAAACAAATAAAATAATATTCCATTTATGGAATAAATAACGCTTATTTTCTTTCATTTCTATTACACCTTTATCATGATAATATTTTACAATATTTTTACTTTTTGTAAAGTGTTAGTATTCCATATGAAACTTTTTATGAAAAGTTTTTTGCTAATTATTTTCGTAAGCATCAATTAAAATTTGTTTCATATCCTCAATGACTGGAACCCGTGGATTTGCAGGTGCACATTGGTCTTCATAGGCTAATAATGCAATATTATCAATTTGTTCAAAATAAGTTTTTCGATCAATACCACAATCTTTAAAATTCATTTTGATGCCAATGGATTTGGCTAAATCACTGCAAGCTTTGGCTAAACTTTCCACTCCTTCTTCAAAAGTTGATGCTTTCAAACCAAGCAATTTAGCGATTTGTTGATATTTTTCATGCGCACAATAATAATTATATTTTGGCCATGTCGATAATCTTTCAGGAATCGTGCCATTATAACGAATAGTATGAGGAAGTAAAATCGCATTCGCCTTACCATGTGAAACATGGAATACACCACCTATTTTGTGTGCCAACGCATGATTTATACCTAAAAAAGCATTAGCAAAGGCCATTCCTGCGATCGTTGAAGCATTATGCATTTTTTCTCTTGCTTCTAAATCATTTGCCCCATTTTTAACGGCTCTAGGTAGGTATTCAAAAACTAATTTAATCGCTTGTAAAGCAAGACCATCCGTATAATCATTTGCAAGAACAGATACATAGGCTTCAATGGCATGTGTTAAAACATCCATTCCTGTATCAGCAGTAACACTAGCCGGTAAACTTGTTGTAAATTCAGCATCAATAATTGCAATGGTAGGTGTTAAGGAATAATCTGCTAAAGGATATTTTATGTTTTCTTTTTTATTTGAAATCACAGCAAAAGGCGTGACTTCGGATCCTGTACCACTTGTCGTTGGAATGCAAATTAATTTTGATTTTCTACCTAATTGAGGATATTTAAAGGCCCGTTTACGGATATCCATAAATTTTTGCTTTAAATCTATAAAGTCGACTTCGGGATGTTCATAAAATAACCACATTCCCTTAGCAGCATCCATCGCAGATCCACCACCTAAAGCAATAATCGTATCGGGTCTAAAAGCATTCATTAATTCTACCCCTTGTTTTACAGTTTCAATATCCGGATCTGCCTCTACATCACAAAATAATTGGATTTGCACAGGATTTCTTCTTAAATTTAATTGACTGGTAACACGATTTACATAACCTAAATCAACCATCGTTCTATCGGTTACGATAAATGCTTTTTGAATATCACGACACGTTTTTAAATATTCTATTGAATTGCGTTCAAAATAAATTTTAGAAGGCACTTTGAACCATTGCATGTTATTTCTCCTTTTTCCAATTTTCTTTATATTTAATAAATTCATTGCACTGATGTTGTCCCCTATCGAATTATTTCCATAAGAACCACATCCTAAAGTTAAAGAAGGCAAAAAAGAATTATATATATTTCCGATGCCGCCAAAAGAAGCTGGAGAGTTCCAAATAATTCGAATTGCTTTCAATGTTTTGCCAAAGGTTTCAACTAAATTTTTATTTGCTGTATGAATGGCAGCTGAGTGACCAAGGCCGTTAAATTCAACCATTTGTTCGGCAATTTTTAAACCTTCTTCACTATTTTTAACTTTGATAATGGCTAAGACTGGAGATAATTTTTCACGAGTAAAAGGCTCATTTTCCCCGACAACTGAACAAGGCACTGCAAGTATGGTTGTATTTTTTGGAATTTCAATTCCGGCTTGCATTGCAATCCAATTTGCCGATTGTCCAACCACGGCACTATTTAATTTTTGTCCATTATTTTCAAACATATAGGCTTGAAGCTTCATTTTTTCTTGAGAATTTAAAAAATAAACATGATATTTTTTAAACTCTTCAATTGTTTGATTATAAATTTCATCATCGATAATTGCTGCTTGTTCAGAAGCACAAATCATTCCATTATCAAATGTTTTAGACATCACAATATCATAAACTGTTTGTTTAATATCGGCTGTTTTTTCAATATAAGCAGGAACGTTTCCAGCCCCCACACCCATTGCAGGCTTTCCACAAGAATATGCCGCTTTTACCATCGAATTTCCTCCGGTTGCAAGAATGGTCGCAACACCAGGATGATTCATAAGTAAATTCGTTTTTTCCATGGAAGGATTTTCAATCCATTGAATACAATTTTTGGGTGCACCAGCATGAACTGCAGCTTCATAAAGAATTTGAGCCGTTTTTTTCGAACATTCTTGTGCTGAAGGATGGAAAGCAAAAATAATTGGATTTCTTGTTTTTAAACAAATTAATGATTTAAAAATGACAGTGGAAGTTGGATTGGTGACAGGCGTAATGCCACAAATAACACCGATTGGATCAGCAATTTCTGTAATTCCTGTGATAGGGTTTTCACTAATGATGCCTACGGTTTTTAAATGTCTCATATTATTCACCACATACTCGCAAGCAAATAAATTTTTGGTAGCTTTATCTTCAAATACGCCTCTTTTTGTTTCTTTGATTGCTTCCATCGCAAGAAAGGCATGTTGATCTAAAGCAGCAACAGAACATTTAGCTACGATATAGTCTACTTGTTCTTGATTTAAATTTTCGAATTCTGTTAATGCTTGCTTGGCATTCATTACCAATTGATTAATTTCATTATGATCGATCATAAAAACATCTCCCTTTAAAAAAACCTACAATATTATATTCCTTAAATTTATAAAATACAATCATCTTAACAAATATTTATCTCTTGCTTCTTTTGAGGTTATCTCAATCAATAGAATAAAACAAGGTCAGTATTTTGTTTTACATTTTTTTGCTAAAATAAGTAGATACATTGACTTAAATCATAATTTTTTTTATAATAATTTTGCTTTTCAAATAAAAGCTTTACTGCAAATGAGGAAAAAATAAATGATTAATGAAAGTCGTATCACAATCATAAAAAAATGCAATAAAACAATTCTTTTTAAAATGTTAATGACACTTTTTTTATTTGTTGCACTTATTGTTTTCGTTTTATTATTACAATCAAGAAAAAATGAAAAACTTTTCTTCTTGCTTGGTGGCTTTTTTGGTGGCATTTTTTTATGTATCTTTAGTTATTATCTTTTAATGGATTATTTGCCTAATCAAAGAAAAATAAAATTATATACGAAATTATTAAGTTTACCGATGAAAGAAAATAATTATCAAATCGTTCAAAAAATAGGACCTGTATCTTATGATGGCGTTAGTTTTATCGGTTATCAAGGTCAACTCAATGAAAAAATATATCAAATTTTAGTAGACGAAAATAACGCTTTAGAGGTGGGGCAAAATTATCAGTTAAAATTAGTGCATCAAGTCGTTATGAGTGGGGAAATCAGCGATGACTAAAACTACAGAAAAAATAAAAACTTTTTTACAATATCGGATGTGGCTAATTTTACTGATTTTTCTTTTCACTTTTGTTTCATTTTATTGGGTGTTGCATGCAATAAATGCCTATAAACCAGAGGAAAAATTCAGTATTTTTGCCGAGTGTTACGGGGTAAAAAATCAAGAAACTTTTGATTCCATCGATCAAATGTTAAATGAAAAAAAAGTACCTTCATTTCAATATTATCTCTATTCACCAGAAGATAAAGACATTGCTAGTTATTATAGTCGATTCGGTGTTGAAAGTGATATTGTTATCCTAAAAGAAAAAGATTTACTTGAAATGGAGGATACAATTATGGATCATTTTATGATTTTAAATGATGTATTAGATGCGTCCTATGCAAATTATGAATACTATTCTTATGAGAGTCATCATTATGCTTTAAAAGTATTTTCAAAAAATGATGACGTCTACAATCAAAAAATTACATTAACAACAGTACTTAATTTTACAAGTCAAAATCAGGAAGATTATTATCTTTTAATCAATCATAAAAGTGTTCATTTTTCTAAAAAAACGAGTGTTGGTTATGAAGTTATCAATGCTTTATTAAATTAAGAGGTAATTTTTATGGAAACTAAACTACCAAGTACAAGAAAAGAATTATTAAAAGACATTTTGAAATATCGTTTTTTAGATGTTGTGGTTTTGAGTTTACTTATGGGATTGTTTTTTCTCATTCGTATTGTTTTGATTTTTTTTGCAGAAAGTACTTTTTTTAGTGAAATCAATTTATTTAATGGACTTGTGAAATACGTTTTAAATATTATTTCATTTATCCTGTTTTTCCTTGGCTTAGGGGGCGCTTTCTTTTTTGCTAAGAAATTAGTGTGGAGTGAAGGTAGCAATCTTCGTCGAGATTTTTTTGAAGGTGTGTTTAAAAATGCAAAAAAGACCGTTTTGAGCGGCTTTATTTTAGGATTTATTTATGGTGGGATTCATTTATTAGGCGATTTTTTTAGTGTTTCAAATGTATTTTCTAATCAAACAGAATTTGTTTTTTTAGGCATTAGTTATGCTTTCTTTCTTTTAATGAGTGGCGCTATTTTTTATGTTTTAACTCAATGTATGATTTATGAAGATCGCTTTTTTCACTTATGGGCCAATGGGTTAAAATTTTGCTTAGGAAACGGACTTAAAACATTGCTTTGTTTATTGCTTTTATTTCCTTTTTTACTCATCGAGTTTTTTAATAATGAAATCATTTTCTTGTTTTCATTTTGCCTTCTTGTTTTTCTTTTATTTGGTTTGTTTGTTATCTGTTTTACTTTGATTTCTCATGAACTATTTGATCATACGATTAATGCAAGACAATATCCAGACCTGATTAAGAAAGGACTTAAAAAAGATGAAAATTAAATTGATTTATAGTGATAAAGATCATAAGCTTGCACCTTTAACTTATAAATATGGTATACATAAGAAAACTAGTCTAAAAGTTAATCTTAAGGAGCAAAGACAGATGATGTTTGGCTTTGGCGGCGCTTTAACACCGGCTTCTGCTTATGTTTACCATCAAATGAGTAAAGAAAATAAACAAAAATTTTTAAAAGCGGTCTATTCCAAACAAGGATTAAATTATAATTTGGGCCGAGTATGTATTGGTTCTTCCGATTTTTCTGTTTCAAGTTATGATTATCTAAACGAGGATGGTAGTTTTAATTATGCCATGGAAGAAACCCTATTATTTCCTTTTTTGGATGATATTTATCAATATAAAAAATTAAAACTTATGGCTTCTCCTTGGACACCACCAAAACAATATAAAGACAATAATGACTACTATCATGGAGGTCATTTAAAAGAAGATTGTTATCAAAAATATGCTGACTATTTAGTAAATTATGTTTTAATGATGAAAAAACGAGGCTATCTCATTCAATATTTGACGATGCAAAATGAACCTGAAGCCAATCAAATTTGGGAAAGTTGTTTATATAGTCCAGAACAAGAAAATAAATTACTTTTAAAAGTGTATGAAGAATTTAAAAATTATCGGATAAATGATGTAAAATTATATCTTTTTGATCATAATCGAGATACGATTTTAAAAAGAGCAATAGCCTGCTTTAAAAATCAAAAAGTTAGAAAAATTGTGGAGGGTATTGCTTATCATTTTTATGATCGTGATCAATTTAAGGAATTAAGCAAAGTAAAGCATCGATTTGCTGAAAAAAATCTTCTTTTTAGTGAGGGTTGCATTGAATTATTAGTACTTGATAGCAAAGATCCAACCCGTCAAATTGGTAAATTTAAAAATGGACTCGTTTATGCCATTAACTACTTAAATGATTGCAATAATTATTCTAATGGATTTATCGATTGGAACGTTTTACTCGATAAAAATGGAGGCCCTAATCATGTAGGAAATTATTGTGAAGCCCCCATTTTATATCACCAAGATAAGCAACAACTGATTTTTAATGCTTCTTATTACATTATTTATCATTTTGCTCATTTTATTAAAAAAGGAGCGAAAAATATTAAAATTCAGCATCGAAGAAAAAATTTTTTAATTTCTGGATTTATAAATCCAGATCATTCGATTGTAATAATTTATTTGAATTTGGCTGATAAGAAACGTAATATAAATATAGAGATTGAATCGCAAAACATTCAAATTTGTTTAAAGCCATGTTCGATTTCCACCATGGTGATAAACATCTAAAGGGGGAAGTTTTATGATTACTATCTACGATATTGCTAAACATTGTAAGGTATCTCCTGCAACGGTGTCTAAAGTTATCAACAATTATGAAACGATTTCAGTGAATACGAAACAAAAAGTCATGAATGCAATGAAAGAATTAGATTATATTCCAAATAATAGTGCAAAATATTTATCTAAAGGCGTATCCAATAATGTGGGGATCTTAGCTTATTTTAGAGATTCTATTACGCCATTTACACATCCATTTTTCATGGAAATATTAAATGCTTTTCAAATAGAAATGAATAAAAATAAATATGAACTTTTATTCGTTTCTAGAATGGTAGCAGGAAACACAGAAACTTTTTATAAAAATTGTATTTCTAGACACATTGATGGTGTCTTAATGCTTGGCGATATGAAAAACAAAGAAATGGTCGAAGTCATCCGTAGTAAAATTCCTGGCGTAGGATTCGATTATGTTGGCGAATTAATGGGTGGTGTATCTTCAAATAACTATGAATTAATGGCTCAATTAACGGAACATGTTATTTCTTTGGGACATAAAAATATTGTGTATATTGCAGGTGAAAATAGTGATATTACCGCCCAACGAATTCAAGGATTTAAAGATACGTTACAAAAACATGGCCTTGCTTACGAAAATGCTATTATTCAATCTAGATATGTTGATTTAGAAGACATTGAACTCCTTACGAATGAACTTTTAAAAAGAAAAAATAAGCCAACGGTAATTATGTATCCTGATGATTATAGTGCTATGCGAGGAATTGATACAATAAGAAAAGCCGGCTTAGATTGTCCTAAAGATATTTCCGTTACTGGATTTGATGGTATTGAAGTTGGACAAATTTATTTTCCTAGATTAACGACTGCAAAACAAGATATCAAAAAAATTGGTACCTTACTTGCAAAACAACTTTTATTAGAAATGAAAAATAAAAAATCGATCGAGGAACAAATTATTGTTCCGGGATCGATTGTAATTGGAACATCAACAGCACCGCTTAAAGAACATAAATAAGCGAAGCGTTATCATAACTAGCACTACCATCTTCAACGGCTAAAGTGATTTCTATTTTTGTGGTATTTTCAGGACAGATTAAACTTTGAGTATAAGTCTTATATTCGAGTGAATCAACTGGAATGACCATTTTATCAAAATAACGTCCACTCGCATCTAGATATTGTATTTCAATGGCTGCATCGGTATCTGCAGTCATTTTTTTCGCATCGATAGAAAAATTATAGTGATAACCATGAAAGGCATTGGTTAAAGTTTGAACTAAATATTCACCATGATATCGGTCACTACTATCCGTTGCAGCTTTTAATAAAAATCCATGTTCACTTTGATTTCCTTGTGTAAGTTCGATACTACCTTTTGATGCACTATGAACACTCCAACCAAAATAAGAACCATTGCGGCTGGAAACATCTAAACTTTCCATACCACCATTAGAAAGTTTATTGACATTTCTAACGGTAGCTAGATCGATGGTTTGAATATTTAAACTAGATGGAGCAACTTTTGAATAACCAGGTTGTGTTCTACATGTTTCATAGAATTGACTTATTGGATCAAAAGCCTTATAAGAAATCGATTTAATTAAAAGATAGTCTTCTTCAAATGCAGCATTTCCCGCCCATAAAGGTGGAAACCAAACACCGATCCATAAAGGCATTTCATGTTCAGGAACGACATTGCCTTCTAAAGATTTATAAAATTTACCATCAATAAACCAATCAACTCTTTTAATTCCTTGTGAATTATAATCCGTATACCAGTCAAAAGTATATTTATGAATTCTACCATCATTTAAGTAAAGATCATTAGTGACATCGACTGTGTCAGTATCTTTGACCGTTTTCTTGGTCCAAGTAGTATACCATATATTTTCAAAATTCGTTCCATTGGTAGTGCCACCAATTTCAATATCGATTTCATTTTGACTTGTTTCTTCACTACCAGTCAACGTACAATAGGTCCACATGGTACTTACGCCGCCTTCACGAGGCATGGCTGCCATTTCAATTTCATATCGACCTGGACCCAAATGATTTTTAGTGATGATGCAACCGCCTTCAGGAAGACCGATGGTAGTTGGATCTTCTTTAGAATAATACCCCCGAGCTTTGATTGCAAGATAAGTATCTTCATCATCTTGGGCATAAAATAAGTTTCGATGTTTCATGCCCCCATGTTCTGCTCCTAAAGTAGTGTTATGCCATGCACCTTCCAGAGCATAAAAAAGATTATCATCTAGGCCATTATCAAACGTTTGCACAAAATTGTTTGGGTTTTCATTGTCATATAATGCTCTATCTTCAACTGTTTCATAATAGTGTTCTATGTCTATGGGTTTATTGGATGAGGTGGATGAGGAATGAGAATTTTTCTTATTGCCACAGCCCACACTAACAAAACAAACACTTATAGCTAACATGGAAAAAAGAATTTTATTCGTTTTCATCTTAATTTCTCCTTTAGGAAATCGCTTTCCTAAAATCAATTTAGCATATCTTTTAATAGTTTTCAATAATTTATTCAGAAAATGTAACCGCTTTCACATTCTTGTTGACAAAAAAATCGGGGGGGGTATATAATGGAATTGCGAATAAGGAAACCGATTTCTTAAATTTTTTCGCTTTGTATTATTGAAAGGGGGAAATACAATTATGAAAAAAAATAAGTTTTTTTCCATTCTTGCGTTTACGTTATTCGTAGGTTTAACTCTCGCTAGTTGTGATGACACAAATAAAGAAAATAGTTCTTCTAAAGTTGGAAGTTCTTCATTATCAAGTTCATCCTCTATCGTTGATGGTTCAAACTCAAGTTCTTCTAGTAGTTCAAGTTCACAAGTAGAAGAAATTTCTGTAGCAATTAGTGGTGAACAAAATGTTAATGTTAATAGTACAATTACTTTAACAGCTACGGTACAAAATTCAACTCAAGGTGTGGATTGGTCTTCTGATCATGAAGAATATGCTACAGTTACTGCTGGTGAAGGAAATACGGCTACAGTTCGAGGAATTGCTGCTGGTCAAGCAACAATCACTGCAACTTCTAAAGAAGATGCAACGAAGAAAGCAACCATTGCAATTACAGTAGTAGCAAATCAAAGTTTAGAAATTAATGTTGCGATTTTAGATTTTGAAACAGCTGAAACTCCTGTAAATACACTGGAAGAAGGCTCTGGTGCTTATTCTATTAAAGTAAGTCTTGAAAATCTTCCAAGTGGAAAAACAGAAAATGATGTTACAATTACATGGCCTTTAAATAATGCTATGCATACCATTGTAGATGCTGCTACAGCTTTACAAAGTAATAAATTTATAAAAGGTTATGTTCCAGTAGGTGCTGGCCGTGATCGCTTAGAAATCAAAGTAAATGTGGCTGGTGATAAAGAATACACTCAAGTTTTCAATTTCCCTATCACTAGAAAAGATGCGGATTACACAGTCATTACTACACCTAAACAATTTATCGATCTCGTTGAAAAAGATACGGGTGATAGTGGTAAATATTTATTAGGCGCTAACCTCGATTTAACAGGTTATGTAAATGAAGGTGGAAAAGAAGGAGATGCATTTACAGGTACCATTGATGGTAATGGATATACCATTAAAGGATTTACGCAAAAACCTAAAACTGCTTCAAATTCTGAACAAGATGGTGGTTTCTTCTTAACATTTGATGGTATTTTAAGAAATATTCGTTTAGAAGGAAATATTGATTCAGCTATTGGTTTTTCTGGCGTTTTAGCTAAAGAATTATTAGCGCATTCAGTAGTTCAAGATGTTATTGTGATTACGAAAGATATTACACCAACGATTCCTTCAGATTGGACATGGCAAAGAAATGGTACGATCGCAGCACTTGCTAAAGGTCTTATCATGGATAGTGTTTTAATGGAAAATCCTGATGGCGATAGAAATGATCGTACAATTACAACGGCTCCTTATGGATTAAATAATAAACAAAATCCAGAAGAAGGTCGTGGCTTTATGTACAATGTTTACACCAATGGTATTGTGGATGGTTCAAACGATTTATCAAAACCATTTGATCCAGATCCAGGACAAGCATGGTGTTCTACAATTGAAGTCGAAGAATTCCACAATGCATGGGATTATACAACAAAATTAGCTTCTGATTATACTTTAGATTCTACAGTTTGGACATTAGCAGATCATCAATTACCTAAATTAGCTCATGATGGTGATAACTTTGTTACCATGTCACCATCCGTTGAAATTACGGGTGAAACAGCTTCTGTTAAAGTAGGACAATCAATTACTTTAACTGCTGTTCCAACATTTGTTGATTCAAGTAAAGCAGTGACTTATTCCTTTGCTTCTAGTGAACAAGGAAAAGTAAATATTAGTAATGAAGGTGCCGTTGCCACAGTTACTGGCGCAGAAGAAGGCACTACAAACATTACTTGTACAATGACTTATGAAGGTCAAGAATATACCTCTGCTCCATTTGCAATTACAGTTCAATCCGAAGATGCTCCTGAACATACCGGTCAAGAAATTAAAAATCTTGATGATTTAAAAGCCTTTTTCGATGGTACAGGTGCAAATTCAGGTAAAGATGCTTATTTAAGTGCGGATATCGATTGTGCAGGTTGGGATGTTCACGATATCTGCATGGCTGGTGAATTTTCTGCTAAGTTTGATGGCGCTGGTCACAGATTATATAATTTAACCATTAAAAGCACTTTATTTAATATTATTGGTACAAGTGGAAGTGTATTTGATTTAACACTTGAAGGAACCTATACAGGTACCGCAGGTTTTGCTTATTTATGTTATAGCAATAATGGTTTAATTCATGATGTAACATTAAAAATTAGCATTGATACCGCTTTAGGTGGAACTCCTAATGCTCCTTTTGCTCAAGCAGGAAATGGAACTATTAGAGATTGTGAAGCTGATGTTACATTTGTAACTGGAAAAGCTTGTACAAATTACTTTGCAGTTCAAGCAGGTGCGGGTGCAACAATCGAAAATGTTACTGTAACTTATCATAATGCTACAGCTTCTGGAAGCACAATCAACCCTGCTCCTTATGCTGATCAAGTAGAATTAATTAATGGCGACGAAGCTGCATAATTAAGACAATTGTTAAAGGCTCTTTGCCAAATCAAAGAGCCTTTTTTAAAACTTGAAAATTGGAGGGATAGATATGAAACTAAACAAATATTTATTAGCAACGGTAGCTTGTTTAAGTGCGTTAAGCTTAACAGGTTGTGGCAAAAAGAAAGTTAGACGAAACGAAAATGAACTTCTTATTTGTGTTTTTGATGGTGGCTATGGTACCGATTGGATTAAAACTTTAGCTGAAGATTACGAACAAAAAACAGGAATATCTGTTCAATGGACGGCAGATACGAGTTTATTAGATCGTATCGAAGATCAATTAACAAATGTGAGTGATTATGATATCTATATGTCACAAGATATCAACTGGCAAAACTTTGCTGCTCAAGGATTATTGGCTAATTTGGACGATCTTTATGAAAAAGATGTTGATGGCGTAAAATTCAAAGATCGTTTAGTTCCTGCAGCAGAAGAAATGTCTAAAGCTGAAGATGAAAATGGAGACATGCATTATTATAAAGTATGTTATACGCAAGGTGCGGGTGGCATCGTTTATAATATAGATATGTTTGAAGAAAATGGTTGGCAAGTGCCAACAACTTATGATGAATTAAAAACTTTATGTGAAACCATTAAAAATGCAAAAATAGATGCCGGTAATCGAAAAACGGTAGTGCCTTTTGCTTGGGCCGGTGATGATAGACAATATTATTGGGATTATTTAGTATTTGAATGGTGGGCACAACTTGCAGGTCAAGAAACCATCGATAAATTCAGAGCTTTTGTCAATCCTGATGATGGTAAAATTGCTACAGGTTATGAAGTTTATAATCCAAATGGAGTTTATAAAGATTTCTGGACAGCTTATGATATGTGGTATGATTTAATTGCTCAAAATAGAGATTATTCCATTGAAAATGCTTATGGAAACAATTTATTAATTGCACAATCTGCCTTTGCAAATAAAGAAGCTGCAATGATTCCTTATGGTCAATGGGCCAAACATGAAATTGAAAATGCAATCAATCGAAAATTAGATTTTGATGTAGCAATGATGCCAACACCAAAAGCCACAGCAGAAAGTCAACCTTTCAATTATATGGTCGGTTTTGGAGATTCTATGATTATTCCAGAAAACACACCAAATAAAGACCTTGCTAAAGATTTCTTAGCCTATATGGCTACTGAAGAAGCTTGCAAAACTTTCGTTGAAAAGGCTGAAGGACCTTTCCTTGCTTTTGATTATAGTGATATCGATTTATCTAGCATTGAAAATAGCGATACTTATGTTAAATCCATTCATGAAAAATTATCGAATTCTACATGTTTCCATTTAGCAAGTCAAAATCCTATGAGTTATTTCAATGTAAACAAATTAATGCCTTGGATTGAAAATAATTACTATTATGCTCTTGCATGTTCTAAACCTAGTGAAAACACCTCTGCAATCTTAAGTCAAAAAATCTATAATACAGCTAAAAATAGTTGGAGTACTTGGATGCGTACAGCCGGAGTCAGGTAGTTGTTATGGAAAAAACAATTGATAAAAAAGAAAAACGAAAAAAGAGAATTATCAAGGGGACTACGATCTTTATTATCGTTATGCTATTTTATCCCGTCGCCCATTTTTTATTGATGTGGTTTGGTGTGAATATCAATTCCATTTTATTGACTTTTAAAACACCGGTGAGAAATCAATTACAATTTTTAAAATTTAATGAATTATTTTATAATTATCAAACATTACTTTCATCTTTAAAATTAGAATCCTATCAAAGAATGTTTATGGCAAGTGGCGCTTATTTTATTATTTCGTGTTTTATTACTTTACCTATTGCCATGTTTTTTTCCTATTTTATTTTCAAAAAAATTGCATGGAATGGTTTCTTTAAGGTCATTTTCTTTATTCCAAGTATTTTACCTTTAGTTGTTTTAACTTTCGTTTATAAAATGAGTTTAAATGCTAGTAGTGGCTTTTTAGGGAACTTACTCGTAAAAATGGGAGTCAATGCGGCGGATTTATTTGTAGGGGATAATGCCCAATGGATGGTTTGGATCTTTTGTATATGGGCTGGTATTGGTTACGATGTTATTTTACTTACTTCCGGAATGGCAAGAATTCCTAGAGATATTTTAGAGTCTTGTAAAATGGACGGAGTAAAGCCAATGAAAGAATTTTTAAGAATTATCGTTCCATTAACTTGGCCTACGATTACGACTTTATTTGTTTTAGGCATGATGTCCGTATTTAATGTCTTTATGCAACCGATGTTTATTATTGAAGGACGATATAATACCATGACCATTGGGTTACAAATTTATCAACAAAGTAGGGGGAGTGGTTTGCAAGAACCTGCCACTTTAGGTCTATTTTGTTCATTAGTTGGTGCGCCTATTATTGTTTTGGTCCGTTATTTACTTAATAAAAAATATGAGGATGTGAGCTTCTAATGAACTTGATCAAAGAGAAATTTATAAATTATAAAGCCAGAAAAAGACAAGAAAAATATGAAAAGCAACATGATATTTTATATAAACGGCATAAGACAGAAAAAGTTCTATTTTTGATTATGTTTATCATCTTTGTCATTTTTGCGATTTCATTTATTTTCCCATTTGTTTGGATATTAATTAACTCTTTAAAGAGTCAAACAGAATTTTCTACAAACTTTATTGGACTTCCTGAAACCTGGACGTTAGAAAATTTTGAAAATGCTTTTACTTATAATAGTGCTGCGACGCGTTACTATAATATTTTCGAAATGATGGGAATGAGTATTATTATTGCAGGTGTGGGTACAATTGTGACTGTATTTACCAGTTCTGCTGCGGCTTATGTCGTTGCGAAATATAAATTTTTCGGTAGAAACATTATTTTTGGTGTTGTCATCTTTTCTTTAATTGTACCTATCGTAGGCTCTTTACCAAGTCAAATTCAATTAATGGATGCGCTTGGCTTATCGGATACAGTCATAGGATGTATATTTTTGTATTCTGGTGGCTTTGGCATGAACTTTTTATTACTGTATAGTTTCTTTAAGAATCTTTCGTGGACTTATGTTGAAGCAGCTAAAGTAGATGGGGCTAGTGATTTTAAAATTTTCTTTAGAATCATCGTTCCCATGGCAAAAGGACCCATTATTGCGATTTCGATTATTCAATTAATTGGGTTATGGAACGATTATTTAACACCTTCCATTTATTTGCCTGAACAACCTACGATTGCTGTCGGATTAAAATATATGACCGATACGATGACACAAAGAGGAACCTATACTTTGTTATTTGCAACGATTATTTTAACTTTATTGCCAATTATGCTGCTCTTTTGTATGTTTTCTAAGACCATTATGGAAAACACATCAGTGGGCGGATTAAAAGGTTAATCATAAGGATAAGGAGGAAATATTTAATATGAAAAAAAGATTATCTACAATTATAATGTCTTTATTTTTATTAACAACTATGGCAAGTTGTAATAAAAGTAAAAATGATAACAAGCCAACCATTCATAGCGGGGATATCATTTATGAAGAAAAACTCGTTTTTGATACTTCAAATCCTAGCAATGTTTCGGTAAAATTAGAAAATCAAAAATCCAAAAAAATTACTTTATTAAGTTGTGGTAGAGCAAAATCAGAAGAGGATAGTTTTAATTTTAAAAATGGAATTTTAACGATTTCTAAAGATTTCTTTTCCAGTATTGGTAGTGGTGAAAAAACGATTCAAGTCACTTTTAGTGATAATTCAAGGACGCAAATTCCTGCCATTATCGCAACCAAAGTAATCAAAACGGCACAAGAATTTCAAGATATTAATAATAATCTTAAAGGAATTTATGTGTTAGGTAATGATATTGACTTATCCTCTATTTCTAATTTTGAACCTCTAGGCAAATATTATGAAGAAACAGATATTAGAAATGATTATTTCCATGGCATTTTAGAAGGAAATGGTTATACCGTAAAAAATGCACAAGTTTATTATTGTAATTCAACGATTTCATCTGAAGATGTTTACAATCATAATGGCTTATTTAAGGAAGAATGCCATCAAAACGGAGATAATATTGGTTTATTCCAAATTATTGGTAGTAGTGGCATTGTTCGTAATGTGCGTTTTGATAATATTAAAGTTAGAGGAAGAACCATTGTTGGCGTGATTGCCGGTAATTGCAGTGGTTTGATTGAAAATTGTATTGTTACTGAAACTTGTAGTGCACAAATGGGCACACATTTCTATGATAATGATTGCAATATGGGTGCTGTTGCTGGAATCGTTGCTGGCAGCGGAGTTATTCGAAATGTTGTTTCTCTAACAAGTAATCTTTTCGTACCTAATGAATTTACGGATTATTCAGAAAATTATATTGGTAAAAGTGGAAATGGTTGGGATCATCCTGCAACGGCTCCGGATAACAATCAACCTTGGTGGAAATTTGCAAATGTGGATCGTATTCTTCAACAATATAATGATGATGGTAGTGTATCTGCTACATCAAGCAAAGAAATCGATAGTAATCAAAGTCAAACCAATGGTGTTTATGCTTTTGCTGGAAAAACTTGGGGAACCATTGCAGATAGTTTAGCTATTAAATTTGAACAAACACCATATGAAAGTAGTGCAAGAGAAGTTTATTTCACGCAAACACATTTACCAGAACTTAAACAATCAAGTGGGGAAACACCTTTAGGAAGCGTTACCAATTGTTTTACAAAAACGGCAGATGAATTAAAGGATGTTGCTACTTATGCTTCATTTGATACAACCATTTGGAATGTAGCTGCAAATGCTTATCCAACTTTAAAATATCCATTAATTGCTACATCAATTAAAGAATAATTAAGGTATTCGAAAATGAGTAGTTATAGTTTTCAAAATAAAGAATTTGTGATTGAGGATTATCAAAACGCTAAAACATTTGCAAGTTTTTTACCTGCAATCGCAGGTATCGATGGCAAACCATTGTGGGCATTTTATGCAAATGTTGGGCAATGCTTAGGTGGCTTTGGGGTTAATTCTAAAGAAACACCGATAACTCCTTTTGATAGTGCTAATTTAGCTTATCAAAACATTCCAATCAAATCTTTTCGCAGTTTTATTAAAGTCAATAATAAAGTTTATACTCCTTTCTTTAAAAAAAATAAAACGCAAAAAATGCGTTTTACGAATACTTATCTAACGATTCAAGAAAAGAATGCTTTGTTTTCTTATGAAGTGAGTTATACTACCGTTCCTCATCAAAATTATGCAGGATTAATTCGTCAAGTTACGATTAAGAATTTATCGATCAATTCTGAAACTTTTACCGTTTTAGATGGATTACCTATCTTTTTTCCACATGGACTATCTAATTATTGTTATAAAGAATTAGTTTCATTAATGAGTGCTTATTGTGAAATTTTTAATCGTTCAAACATGGCACCCTTTGTAAAATTTAAAACTTCAACTGCAGATCATAGTGAAGTAAGTAAAACAATCGTTGGAAACGGTTTTATTAGTCTAGATAAAGACAATCATAAGTTATATCCGATTGTCGATTTAGAAATGATTTTTGGAAATGACAAATCGTTACTTGAACCTTTAAGATTCAAAAATTTAGCAGAATCAGATTTTTTAAATTATGCACAACAAGATGAAAATAAACTACCATGTGCTTTTAATTATGTTAAGAAAACATTAAAACCTAATGAAAGTTATTCTTTTATTACTGTGTATGGAATGTTTGATACTTTGGATATCTTTTTAGATGTAACAAAGCAAAGCACTTATGCTCGTTTATCTGCTGCATTTAAGGAAAATGAAACTTTATTAGATGCATTATTACAACCCTTAAATGTGAAAACTAGTAATCCTTTATTTGATTTATATGCTAAACAATGTTTTTTAGATAATAATTTAAGGGGCGGTTTTCCTATTCAATTAAGTCAACAAGAAATTTACTATGTTTTTTCAAGAAAACATGGGGATATGGAAAGAGATTACAATTCTTTTGAAATTCCATCCAAATATTATTCATCCGGTTGTGGAAACTTTCGTGATGTCAATCAAAATCGTAGAAGTGATTTATATTTTTATCCTTTTGTAAAGGAATATAATATTGATATTTTCTTTTCATTAATTGGCTTAGATGGAAAAAATCCACTAACGGTTAGACCACCGAAATTTTACTTAAAAAACAATGTAAATCTTGATGAAGTATTAAAAAATATCGATAGTTCCTTAAAGGATCAAATTATTTCTTTATTCCATAAGGGCTTTGAACCAAGTGAATTATATACCTTATTAAAAGATGCTAAAGATTTAGAAAATCATTTAGTGAATACGTATTTTAATCAAATTTTAAGCTATTGCTATCAAGAAATCTGTGCTGATTTTTCTGAAGGCTATTGGATTGATCATTGGACTTATAATGTGGATTTGTTGCAAAATTATTATGCGATTTATCCCGATAAAATCAATGATTTATTAAATAAGGAATATCCTTATTTTAATAGTCATGTACAAATCCTAGCAAGAAAAGATAAATATGTAAAAACCGCAAATAATGGCATTAGGCAATATAATGCACTTAAATTTCCAAAAGTCAAAACAGGTACAGATTGGCAAAGAAATAGTCAAAATGAAATTTTAAAATTACCTTTAATTAGTAAAATCATAGGGCTTATTTTAATCAATTTTGCTAGTTTAGATTCATTACAATTAGGTATCGAAATGGAATGTGATAAACCGGGTTGGAATGATGCTATGAACGGGCTTCCTGGTTTATTTGGTTCAGGAATATCTGAAACTATCGAATTATTTAGATTGATTCAATTTACTTTACAATTGTTAGGCAATTATGATAAAGAAAGTATTTTCTTATTTGAAGAACAATTTGAATTACTTGAAGAAATTAAAAAAGCATTAAATTTAAAAGAAAAAAATAAAATCGATGCTTTTACTTATTGGGATCTTGTTGCTACAAGTAAAGAAAAATATCGTAAAAAAATTTATGAGGGTATTGAAGGAACTAAAATCGCCATTTCTATCGTTGAGATTCAAATGTTGCTTCATCGATTTATTCAATTACTGAAAAAATCAATTCAAACATTAAAAGAAAATCGTGTAGATGGCATTCTTCCTACCTATTTATATTATGAAATGAGCGATTATGATATTTCTCATCATACCATTCAACCGAAAGCTTTTCAGTTGAAGCAAGTTCCACCTTTTTTAGAAGCTTCAGCTAGATTATTAAAATTAGGTAAAGCATACTTTTCTAAAAAAGATTATATCGCCATTAAAAATAGCGATTTATTCGATAAAAGATTGAAAATTTATAAAACATGTGCATCTTTAGAAAATACGAATTTTGAAATTGGTAGAATCCATGCTTTCACCAAGGGCTGGCTTGAAAGAGAATGTAATTTCTTGCACATGACATTTAAATATTTGTTAGGTTTGCTCAGTGCGGGTTATGATAAGGAATTTTATCAAGAAATAAAAACGAATTTACCTTGTTTTATGGATCCTAAAGTTTATGGACGTAATCCATTAGAAAATAGTTCTTTCATTGTTCCTACTTGTAATCCAGATTCAAAATTACATGGTCAAGGATTTTTTGCAAGACTTACTGGAGCAAATGCTGAATTTATGCAAATATTATGTTATTTATTTGTGGGTAAGCAACCTTTTAGGATGATAAATCATCAATTAAGTTTTGTCTTAGAACCTACCTTAGCTAAAAATTTATTTGATGAAAATAAGACAGTGAGCTTTAAATTATTTAATACTTGTACGATTGTTTATCATAATGAAGAGATGTTAGATGTTTTCTATCATCATAAAATTAAATTAACTTATCAAATCAACCAACAAGTGTACGAAGTCATTCCTTCTCATATAGCAAGTGATATTCGAGAAGGCAAAATTCATAGAATTGATGTGATGGTTAGCAAATGAAAAAGTATTTCTATTTATTAAGTATTGGATTATTACTTGTTTCTTGTACAAATAAAAAACAATCTTCAAATCAAAATCATCCGATTCCTGAAGGATACGAAATTGTTTTTGAAGATGAGTTTGATGGTGAAACGCTGAATGAAGAATATTGGAATTATATGTTAGGCGATGGGTCTTCATACAATAATCCTGGTTGGGGAAATAATGAAGCGCAATACTATCAAAAAGAAAATCTTTATTTAAAAGATGGTAAATTGATTATCCAAGCAAAAAAAGAAACGGTAGAAGGAAAAAATTACACCTCAGCTAGAATTTCAACGGCGAATAAAGTGCATACCAAATATGGTAGAATAGAAGCGATGATTGCACTACCTGCCATTCAAGGAATGTGGCCAGCTTTTTGGATGTTACCTGAAAGCGATACGCCTTATGGTAGTTGGGCAAGTTCAGGCGAAATTGATATTATGGAAGCTAGAGGCAGAGTCAAAGATATGACTAGTGCTGCATTGCATTATGGAGCCATAGGTTCTTCAACCTATCAAACACGAAGTCATATTATAAGAGATAATAATGATTCTATCGAAAAATTTCATATTTATGCTTTGGAATGGGAAGAACTTGAAATGCGATGGTATGTGGATGATGAATTATTTTTTACCATGGATAATCATGAAACTACGCGAGGCCCAAAATGGTTTTCTATGGCTGATGAAGATTCTTTAACTGCACCTTTTGATTGGGATTTTCATATTTTACTAAATATGGCAGTCGGTGGTAATTTTGATGGTAATATTTTACCACCAGATGATTTTACTGAAGCAAAGATGCAAGTTGAATATGTACGCATTTATCATAAAATCGAGGAGGATTAACATGAAAAACAAATTAACAAAAGAAGAAAAGAAATTGACAAAAGAAAAAAGAAAAGCAGCGGCAATTGAAGAAAAAAGAAAAGAAAAAGAAAGAGAATTACATTACAAAAATGTTGTAGCTTATGAAAAAGAACATAAAAAAGAAGAAAAAATAGCACCTACGGACTCATTTATTTCTTTACAACATTTAAATAAGATTTATTCTAATCATGTGCAAGCTGTTTTTGATTTTAATTTGGAAATTAAAGAAAAAGAATTTATTGTCTTTGTTGGTCCTTCAGGTTGTGGTAAATCAACGACCCTTCGAATGATTGCTGGTCTTGAAGACATTACTTCAGGGGATCTTTATATTGATGGCATGTATGCAAATGATAAAGAGCCCAAAGATCGAGATGTCGCAATGGTCTTTCAAAGTTATGCATTATATCCACATATGACGGTATATGATAATTTAGCTTTTGGTCTTGAAGTACGACATGTACCGAAGGCCGAAATTAAGCAACGAATTCAAAAAGCAGCTAAAATCTTACAAATTGAAGAATACTTGGATCGTAAACCCAAGGCTTTGTCAGGGGGACAATGTCAACGTGTTGCTTTAGGTAGGGCCATTGTTAGAAATGCTAAAGTCTTTTTAATGGATGAACCTCTCAGTAATCTTGATGCTAAATTAAGAGTGCAAATGCGTAGTGAAATCGTAAATCTTCATAATGAATTAGGAGCCACGACAATTTATGTGACACACGACCAAACCGAAGCGATGACAATGGCTACTCGAATTGTGGTAATGAAAAAGGGTTATATCCAACAAATTGGTACACCTAAAGACATTTATAATCATCCTAGTAATGTTTTTGTGGCTACGTTTATTGGAAGCCCTGCGATGAACATTATGAAAGTCACTTATTTAAATGGTATGCTTGTATTTAATAATAATTTTAAAATTACTTTACCTGCTAAAATTATTCGAGCACATGATACCTATTATAAGAAAAAAATCGCAGTGCTTAAAAAATTAGAAAATAAAAATAAAGAACAAGAAGAACGCATTGAAACTTATCGTCATTATCTTCATAATCCACATGATATTTTATTTGGTATTCGCCCAGAAAATATTGTTCGTGGCAATGATGCGAATACTTTAAAAAATAAAAGTAATCTTGCCACAGCCCAAATCAAGGTGGCTGAATTATTAGGAAATGAATATTATTTGCATTTAATTTTTGAAAATCAAGAAATCATTGCAAAAGTTCATGCTGATAAAGATGCGACGAATCAACAATCCATAAAAATTGCTTTTGATTTAAATAAAATCCATCTTTTTGATGCAGATGATGAAGATGGCAAAATTATCTTTTAAAGGAGTATCAAATGAAACATAGAACTTTATTCTTTCTTTTGATGTTCTTAACTTTATCTTCTTGTAATCGTTTAGAAAATCATATTAGTTCATCTCAAAAAGCACAATCTTCCACACAGGAAAGTAGTATAAATATTTCGAGTGATTCAAGTATTGTTGACGATTCGAGTCGTTCTAGTTCAAGTAGTGATGTCATCCTAACTTCTCATGGAAAACAATTAGTTTGGCAGGATGAATTTGATGGGGATCATTTAGATGAAAGCAAATGGTCTTATCAAATTGGAACAGGCGACTGGGGTTGGGGAAATAACGAGCAACAATATTATCGAAAAGAAAATGTTTGCGTAAGTGATGGCACTTTAAAAATTAATGCCAAGAAAGAATTTTATCAAAATAGCAGTTATACATCGGCAAGAATTATCACTAAAGATAAATATGAATTTCATTATGGTTATGTTGAAGCTCGTTTAAAATTGCCGTCCATTTCAGGTATTTGGCCTGCATTTTGGATGCTTGGTGCAAATATTGATGAAGTGAATTGGCCTACCTGTGGTGAAATTGATATTATGGAAGCCATTAATACAGAAAATAAAGTTTATTCCACGATTCATTGGCAAAGTAATGATGGACAAGCCTTTTATCCAGGAACGAATGAAAGTTATTATATAGTGGATAATCGACAAGAATATCACACTTATGGAATGTTATGGACCAGTGAAAAAATGGAATTTTATGTAGATGATCATCTTACCGTATCTGCAAACATTATGACTGAAAACAATACAAATCCCATTTTCACGAGAGATTTTTATTTCATATTTAATGTTGCTGTGGGTGGAAATTGGCCAGGATTTAATATCGATGCGAATTTTTCCATCCAAACGATGGAAGTGGATTATTTGCGAGTTTACCAATAAAAATAAGAATTTAACTAGACAAATCTTTTTATTAAAACCAAGAGGTCACTATATCTACCTCTTGGTTTTAATTTTATATTATAACCATCAAATGATGATTGCCATTGGGCTTAATTAAAGAAGAACCATTAGATATTAACCCATTTTTAATCGATGGGTTTTTATATTGTATTATACATCTTTAGTTTAAATATTTAATCTTTAATAAACATGGTCATATATAATGGAAAACATTTATATTTTGGATTAGTACAATTCACATTGTTCATGGATAATTTGATTCCATATTCTAAGTTTTGTTTCTCGATAATATTTATGAAACTTTTTGATTTGGTATTTGTTCCTGCTTTTACTTCAATTGGTACAATTTTATCATCTAGTGTAATTACAAAATCAATTTCTAACCGATCATCACGACGATAATAATAAGGGACTAAGCCATTACCAACAAGAATTTGAGCAATTACATTTTCAAACAAAGCTCCTTTAAAGATTCCTATTTCACCCGCTAATATCTTTCCTTGGAGATTTTTACCACCATACATAGCTAGTAATAAACCTGTATCCATGAAATATAATTTGAAACAAGACTTATCTTGATAGGCTCTTAAAGGAATATCAAATGTTTTCAAACGATATATTTTATTAATTAGCCCAGCATCTTCAATCCATTGGATACTAGAATAAAAACGACTTGATTTACCTCCAGATTGAAGCAATTTATATTGGAATTTTTTATTATCCATTGCTAATTGATCAGGAATCGAATGATAACATTCTCTAACTCTTTCTTTGATTAAGTTTGTTGAATATTTAGCAATATCTTTGCTGTAGCTATCAATAATAGATTGTTGTTTTTTAACTACTAATCCAATATTATTCGTTTCTATAAAGGTTTGTACGACTTCTGGCATACCGCCAACAACAATATATTGTAAAAATAAATTATTATAAATATTATGTAATCCTTCGGGTACCTTTTGTTCGTTTTTATAATATTCTTTGAGGTCTTGAACATGACTATCACTATATTTATTAGCCCATAAGAATTCTTTAAATGACAAAGGTTTTAAATAGATTGTTTCAACATAACCTACTGGATAGGATGATACACTATTTAAAGTAACACCAAGCATGGAACCAGAGGCAATGACATCATAATTACCATCTTGTGCAAATGATTTTAAGGCTGTTATTGCTCTTGGGCATTTTTGAACTTCATCTAAAAATATAAGCGTTCTTTTAGGAATGATGATATTATCAACATCGTAGGCCGATAACCGCTTTAGAAGTTGTTTGATAGTTAAATTATCTTCAAATATTTTATTAGCATTATCATCAATTTCAAAATTGATTTCAAAAATATTATCATAAAATTTTTTAGCAAATTCTCTAACCAAATAAGTTTTTCCTACTTGCCTAGGGCCATAAATAATTAATGGTTTTCCTTTATGATTTTGTTTCCAATCGATTAGATTTTCCATAGCTTGTCGTTCCATAAATAGCACCATCCTTACAATGAAATAATATCACAATTTCAAAAAAGTGGCAAGTAGACGCCTAAAAAACTTCAAAAAAAAGGAAAACATGATATTAAATTGCTTCAAAAAAAAGGAAATAGCGGTTATGATGAAGGAATTTCATCATTGTTTTGAATAGACCTCTTTGATGCATAAAAATGAGGCACACGTTATTTTGAAAACTTTTAAAATTACCGATATAATCGTATATTTAAATAGAAATCATAAGACAAAATAAACTTGCTTTTTGATAAGAATCTTACGTTTGATTATAGGCGATTACCTATACTTTCACTAGCCATGATACGCTCAATTCTAGGCCAATGAGTGTCATTTTTTTAATGATTAAATAGAGTTCTAAGCATTCACTTTTTGAATCCAAAGTTCCGTTTTTTGTGTTGCTTTTTCTAAAAATAATGAGGATGGAATAGCTTCCAAATGTAGTCTATATAAGGTCTTTGAATGCTTTTTGTAACACCAATGTCGAAAAATGTAATTTTAAGTTGACATAAAGCGGGGGGGGTTATTATAAAGGCGAAATATACTATTTATCTAAAGGAGTACAGTGCATTATGATATTTAATAAAAAAGTCCAAGTTATCAAATTTGAACAAAATTTATGTAAGGCTAGTGTGGATGATAATAACATTTTATTTGTGCGTGTAAATGGCGTTGTCAACGATAAAAAGGCTTTATTAGAAGTTCCTTATACGCATAAGGCAATGCTCATCCTTGGCGGTGGCAATGCTAAGAGTTATGAAAGTGGTACATATGCTATTTTTGAAAGTAAAAACGAAATAAAAAACTGGAAAAAAGGCATTTCAGTGGAAGTTGTTTATATGCCTAAAGAAACTAATGTGATTATTTTATGGGGAACGCCTAATCGGTTTAGATATCGCGATGAAGTTTCGAATAAAGTCATCACCATTGGTGCGAGAGGACAATTTGGTATTAGTATTTCTAATCATGAACAATTTTTTAGAAAAGTAGTTGGATCTAAAAAAGAATTTAATCTTGAAGATTTCCAAAGACGTTTTTCTGGTGAAGTTATCAATGAATTTGCGGATTGCTTCTTAAAAGTAGTTACAAGTGAAAAAATGACTTATGACAAATTTGCCTTAAATAAGAAAAGAATTGCTGAAGAAATTGGCAAACTTTTAAGCGACAAATTTATCCAAGAATGGGGCATTAGTCTTGTTAACTTTATTATTGAAGATATTCATTTACAAGATGATGAAATGGCAGCAATCGAAACTGCAGCTGCTGAAAAGAAAAAACAAGAAGAATTAGAAGCGGCTGAAAAAAGAAAACAAGAACAATTAAAAGAATATTTAAAAGAAATAGAACGCTTAAATGATAAAGAATGGGAAAAGCAAAAATATTTAAGAGAATTAGAACTTAGAGATAAACAAGCTTATTATGAAGTTTTAAAAATCATGGGTAATCAAAAAGAAATGAGTGCACACCATAACGTTTGTCCTAAATGCGGTGCCACTTATAAAGCAAGTGATAAATTCTGTCCTAAATGTGGCTTTAGAGTATCTAAAGAGCCGATTGTATGTCCAAAATGTAAACATAAAAATGATGCCGGTGCAATTTTTTGTAGTGAATGTGGAGCAAAATTAACAGAGGAGGACAAAAAATGAATTATTTTCAAAAGAAACAATTAAAAAGTACGCAAAGAAGTGAAGATCAACAACTTATTTCAAAAAATGCGGTCATGATTGATGTTTTAATTAGTTTAACTAGTAATGCAACTTGCAAAGAAGAATTAAAAAAACTTCAAGAAAAACTTCAATATTTAACGGCTTCTGATTTATCTAAAGTTTATGATGGAGATAAAAAAATCGCCAACGCAATTGATGACTTCAAGCAATGGTTATATAAAGAAAAAGATGATGCTGAAAAAACAGCTAAAATGATCAAAGAACTTTATGTATTAATAGCAGAAAGAAATTCAAAATTATAGGTGATGGATATGTGGCCATTTAAAAGCAAATATCAAAAATTAACACGTGAAGAGGTTGTCGATGCCATTTGTCAACTAGATAAGCAATCTCAAGAACTTGAAGATGGATTATTGGAAAAACAAAATAAAGTCAATGAATTAATGGAAAAAGGTCGTAAAGAAACCGATAAAGCCATTAAACTTTTATATGCAAAGAAAATTAATGTTTTAAAAAAAGAACGCGAACAAGATGTACAAAGAATTTTGTATTTACTTTATAATTCGCAATTATTAAACCGTTTAAAAAATGCAATTGATGATAATCAATTCTTTAAAAATAACACGAAAATGCCTTTAAATAAGCTATTAAGTGATCAAAAAGGCTTGGCCAAATTTTTAAATCAAGCATTAAATATTAGAATCGCCGCAGAAGATATATTAACTGATTCTGATGAATTATTTAACGCTATTGAAGAAAGTTATGAAAAGAATGAAACCATTTATGGTATGAATGAACAAGATAATGCTTTACTTGCTATGCTTGAACAAGAAGACCAAGTAGCTAGTGAACAAGAATTATATGAAGTTAATGAAAAACAAAAAAATGTTGAAACGAAGAAGGAGTAATGCTAGCTATGAATCATAGAAAAGAAATTGCCAAAAGAATGCAAATAAAACAAACCATTAATGCGATGAATAAACAAATCGAACAGTTAGAAAAGCAAAAGCAAACCTATATTGATGCTGGAAAACAAGCAAAAGAAAAAGGTTTAACTGCGCAATATAATTTAGCGATTTCTGGACTTAAAATGGTCATTACTCAGCAAAGAAGAATTTATGAAATGAAATTAAATTTTGAAATTACTTCGCAAATGAAAGATATGACACAAATGACGAAAGAATTTCTAAAGGGAATGAGTATTTTAAGTAAAGATATGTTAAAACTGACAAAAGAAAAAGAATTTGATAAAGTTCAAAAACAATTCTCTGAAGCCATGATTGGTGCTGAAATTCAAGCAACGCAAATGGAAAACTTCATGGAAGAAACTTCATCTGCATTTGAAACAAATGCTAGTTCATCACCAGAGGAAAAAGAAGAATTAGAGCACCTTATTGGTAATGAAGTTACTTCAGATAATATGACAGACACAATGATTGAAAAGGAATTAGCTGAACTAAAAAAGAAAATGGGAAACTAATTTCTTTTTGCGTTTTATTTATACCTAAAATAATGAAATATAACAAAGAATTTTAAAGGGGATAACATCATGAAAGACATTAGTATACTTAACGAGACCTTTAATTTATATTATAAAAAAGCCAAAGAATGTTTAGAAAAAGGCGATAAGATGCTTGCTAAAAGATATTATTTATTAGCCGCAGAACAAATGTTAAATATGGCAAAAGAAACGAAAGGTGAACTTCAAAAAGCAAGATACGAAAGAGCGAAAAGCATCATTCAATTTGCGGATAGTATCCAAAAAGAACCAAAGCCGGTAGAAAAAAATAAAGAAGTTACAAACGATATAAAAGTCATCAAAAACGAAAAGGTTTCATTAGAAGAAGCCTTAAAACAATTAGATGAATTAATAGGTCTTGAAAAAGTTAAAAATCAAGTTCACGACTGGATTGACCAAATCAAAGTTTTTAAGATGAGAAAAGAAAGAAACATGTCAATTCCGGATATGTCTTATCATCTAGTATTTACTGGAAATCCTGGAACAGGAAAAACAACTGTAGCCCGTTTAATGGCTTCAATTTATGCAGCACTTGGAATTTTAAGTGAAGGTCAATTAGTTGAAGTAGACCGCCAAGAATTAGTTGCTGGTTATGTGGGACAAACGGCACTTAAAACGCAAGCGGTTTTAGATAAAGCATATGGGGGTGTTTTATTTATTGATGAAGCTTATTCTTTAGCCAATAAAGGCGCTACAGATTTTGGAAATGAAGCCATCGATACAATTTTAAAAGACATGGAAGACAAAAGAGATAATCTCGTTGTTATTATTGCTGGTTATGAAAACTTGATGGAAAAGTTTATTCAATCTAATCCAGGATTACGTTCAAGATTTAAGAATTATATTCATTTTGAAGATTATAATGGCGATGATTTATATCAAATTTTCATCAATTTATGCGATAAAAATCAATATGTTTTAGAACCTGCAGCAAAAGCAGTTTTAAAACAATATTTTGATGATTTGTACCAAAATCGAGATAGAAATTTTGGTAATGGCCGAGATGTTAGAAATCTGTTTGAAAATATAATAACGAATCAATCCAAACGCATTGCTAGATTAAAAGAAATATCTAATGAAGAAATCGCCCTTATCCGTGTTCAAGATTTAAATATTAATATATCTCGTAAAGATAATAATATACCTCGTGAGGAACGTGTTGATCATAATGATAAAAATAGTAAACCAGAAGATAAAGTGTTAGATGAAAATTATAATACTGACAATAGTTTATTTAAATTTAATTGGGATCAATTGCCCACCATTAAGTTTGATGATATTGCTGGGCTTGAAGAGGTTAAAAATGTTGTAAAAGTTAAAGTGTTATTACCTTTACAAGAGCCGAAGGCCTTTGAAGGTTATGTTCGTAAAAGTGGAGGAGGTTTATTTTTATATGGTCCTCCAGGAACAGGAAAAACAATGATTGCTGCTGCCATTGCTAATGAAATTCATGCTAAGTTTTGTTCGGTTAAACCTTCCGATTTATTAAATCAAGGTGCAGGAAATACGGAAAAAGCAGTTAGAGCTTTATTCAGTCAAGCAAGGGAATTTCCATGTGCTGTGATTTATTTTGATGAAATGGACGCCATTTCACCTAAAAACACTAAATCCCAATATGCAAAGCAATTAAGATCAGAATTATTAGCACAACTTCAAGGCATTGAAGAATATGGTAAAAAAAGCAATAACATCTTATTTTGCATCGCTGCAACGAATAAACCATGGGATGTGGATAGTGCATTTATTCGTCCGGGTCGTTTTGGAAATCGCGTTTATGTGGGTTTGCCGGATAATGATGCTAGAAAATATATGTTAGAATTACGACTTAAAAAATTGAAGGCAAAAGGTATTGTTGAAGTCATAGATGATATCGATATTGATGCTTTAGTTGAAAGAATGAATGGATTTAATGGTTCTGATATTTCAAACTTCTTAGATCAAGTGGAAGAACGTTCTGCCTTAAGAGCAATTGGTGGAACTAAAAAATATATCAATATGAATGATTTTACTTCTATTCTTGAAACTTTTTCATCCTCTGTTCAAAAAGAAGATATCGAAAAGTTATTAGAATGGAAGCAAATGAATGATCGCAGTGGAAATTAATTCATAGGGGAGGAAAAATGATGAGTGCACAATTAAATGATTTTGTATGTAAAAATTGTGGAAATACTTTAGATGTAACTAATGCCCATAATGGTATAATTGAATGTAAATATTGCCATAGTATTTTTACTTTACCTAAAGAAAATGCTAGTAATAATACAAAAACATTACTACAAATAGCAAACAATCAATTAGATTTGTGTGAATTTGATAAAGCCTATGATTCATTTAATAAAGTATTAGAAGAAGATAATACAGAACCCGAAGCCTATTTTGGTATGGCTTTAGCAACCCATAAAATACAATATCTAAAAGATGAGGTAAACAATCGTTTACAACCTATATGTCACGAAATTAATAATAAAAAAATGAGTGATGATATCAATTATTTAAAAGCCACTTTATATGCAACAGAAAATCAAAAGAAAATATATTTAGAAAAAGCATCTGAAATTGATACAATTCAACAAGAATTCTATCAATTAAAAGAAAGTGGATTGGCCTATGATTGTTTTATTTGTGTAAAAGTTAGTGATGAGAATCAACAAAATAAAACTGAGGATTATCAATTTGCCGATGAATTGTATTATGAATTAAAAGGCAAAGGCTATAGACCATTTTTATCAGAAAGAGAATTAAGAAATGCGACAGGTGCAGATTATGAAGCAAGAATTTTATATGCTTTATATGAAAGTGAATGTATGTTAATTGTCTGTTCCAAAGAAGAATATCTACGGACGAAATGGGTTAAAAATGAATATTCACGTTTTTTGCAAATGATTAACGAGGATACTAAAGATACAGATAGTATTGTCATTATATATAATAGAGAAGTTATCGAAAAAATACCGGGAAGAAACCAAAAACTTCAAGGTATTGATAGAAGTCATACTTTAAGTTGCTTAGATAAAATAGTTCAGTATGTAGAGAGTCACACTCCAGAAAGTAAAAAAAGAAAAGAAGAACAAAAGCAAAAAGAATTAGAAAAAAATAAAGAGCAAGAAAATGCAACTAAAAAAATGCAAGAGCAAATCAGTGAATTAAGTAATGCTCAAAAGCAAATAATTATTAATAGTCATTCTAGTAAACCAATGTATGATGAAGGAAAATTCAATATAAAAGGGTCTTCATTAATCAAATATATTGGTCATGATACAGTAGTTAAAATTCCTGATTTTATTGAAACAATTGAAAAATCTGCATTTGAAAATGCTGATGTTACCAGTGTTGAACTACCTAAGAGTCTTATTTATATTGAAGAAAATGCATTTAGAAAAAGCAAATTGGAAAGTATAATTATACCAAGTAGCGTCAAAGAAATTGGTGATGAGGCTTTTTCTAAATGTGAATATTTACCAAGTATAGTTATACCAAGTAGTGTAACAAGTATTGGAGATTCTGTATTTCGTGATTGTAGTACATTAACAATATATTGTGAAGTAACATCAAAACCTAGAGATTGGGATAAAATATGTAATTATGGTCATAACCCTGTTTATTTTGAAATTAATAAAAATAATTTTTTAGAACAAAATGGAATAATTTATGTAATTATAGATAACAAAGCAGTAGTAACTGGGCATACAAATAAATTAAAAAATGATGTGGTAATACCATCACAAATTACTATTAATGGAAAACAATATGATGTTACTAGTATAGGAATACGCGCTTTTGTGAATTGTTATTGTTTAGAAAGCATAGTAATACCAAGTAGTGTAACAAGTATAAGATACGAGGTATTTGACGATTGCTATTCTTTAACAATCTATTGTGCAGCTTTATCAAAACCAGAAGGTTGGGATAATGATTGGAATCCAGATAATCAAGCTGTTTACTGGGGAATCAATGATAATAATTATTTAGAGCAAGCAGGAATACATTATTTAATTATAGAAGGGAAAGCAGTAATAAGTAAATATACAAGTCAGTTAGGAAATGATGTAGTCATTCCATCAACAATTACTATTAATGGAAAGCAATATGATGTGGCAGTTATAGATAAAAAGGCTTTTAGGGATTGTACTTCAATAACAAACATAGTTATCCCAAGTAGTGTAACAAGTATCGGAGAATATGCATTTTGTAATTGTGAATCATTACAAACTATTAATTTTGAATCAAATAGTAAATTATCAAGCATAGGTTCTCATGCATTTTATAATTGCGATTCTTTAAAAAGTATAGTTATCCCAAGTAGTGTAACAAGTATCGGAGAATCTGCATTTTCTAATTGCAAATCATTAAAAATTGTTAATTTTGAATCAAATAGTAAATTAACAAGTATCGGAAAAACTGTATTTAATGATTGTAGTTCATTAGCCAACATAGTTATTCCAAGTAGTGTAACAAGTATCGGAGAATCTGCATTTTCTAATTGCAAATCATTAAAAATTGTTAATTTTGAATCAAATAGTAAATTAACAAGTATCGGAAAAACTGTATTTAATGTTTGTAGTTCATTAGCCAACATAGTTATTCCAAGTAGTGTAACAAGTATCGGAGAATCTGCATTTTCTAATTGCTTCTCATTACAAACTATTAATTTTGAATCAAATAGTAAATTATCAAGCATAGGTTCTCATGCATTTTATAATTGCGATTCTTTAAAAAGTATAGTTATCCCAAGTAGTGTTTCAAAAATTGGATATGATATATTTTCATTATGCCCTAGTTCCTTAATTGTTAAATTAGAACGCAAAAAACCATTTTTGGGATTGACTCCATCTAATTGGGATAAACAGTGGTATGGGAGTCATAAATCACAACTAATCTGGGATTATAAAAATGAAAAATAATTTTTTAAAGGAGTAAGAGTTATGGCAATTTGTAAAGTTTGTGGTGGCACAATGAAACTAGTTAATAATAAATATATTTGTAACTTTTGTGGTTCCACCATTGATAAAGATAATTATGATGAAAATCCATCATTTAAAAATGAAAAATTAGATAGTGGCGCTATGGTTTATGAAAAAAATTGTGATGCCATTTTAGAAATCTTTACACAATCGAGTAATGGCGAAGCTGCTGCTGGTTCAGGATTTTTGATTTCAAGTGATGGATATGCAATTACGAATACCCATGTTGTCACATTTAATAGCAACATTGCAGAAACAGTTGTTGTTATTTTAAATAATAAAAAAATAACAACTAAAGTGATTGCGATTGGCGATGATCAAGGGGGTAGAGGGTCTGGTGTAGACCTTGCATTATTAAAATTAATGGATGTATCAATGAAAACAAATCATATAACTTTTGCAGATTCAAACTTAATAAAGAATGGTCAAAAAGTGTTTGCTGTTGGTAATTCATTAGGGTATGGAACATGTATCACTGAAGGTATTGTTAGTGACAAATTAAGAAATGTTAATGGAAAATCTTTAATAATGACGGATTGTGCTATTAATGGTGGAAATTCAGGAGGTCCATTGTTCGATGCTAATGGAAAAGTTATTGGCATGGTAGTTTCAGGAATAACGGATGCCGAAGGTATGAATTTTGCAATCCCATCAAACACAATTCAAAAATTTATTGAAGAGTGTAAAGTAAATATTAAAAAATAACTTGCGAAAGGAAGAAATAATATGGATGGATTAATTAAATTTACGTGTGAAACATGTGGGGAACCCTTAGATATTTCAACGGCTAAAAATGGTGTAATTCAATGTAAAAGATGTTTCAATTCATATACATTACCAATAAAAAAAGAAAATCTAAATGATATTCAATTAGCTAAACATCATTTAGATTTGTGTGAATTTGATAATGCCTATGAAACTTTTAAAAATGTTCTTGAAGAAGATGAAACAGAACCCGAAGCCTATTTTGGGATGGCCTTAGCAAGTCATAAAATACAATATTTAAAAGATGTAGCCAACAAACATCTTCAACCTATATGTCACGATATTAATAACAAAAAATTCATTGCTGATAAGGATTATCAACTCGCTTTAAAATATGCTAATGTTGAACAAAGAAAAATTTATCAAGAAAAAGCAGTGGAAATAGACGAAATTAAAGATGAATTTTATAATTTAAAACAAAGTGGATTATCTTATGATTGTTTTATTTGTGTTAAAGTTCGTGATGAAAACAAAGGATTTACTGAAGATAGTCGCATTGCTCAAGATTTATATTACCGATTAAAAGAAGAGGGCTATAAGCCTTTCTATTCTGAAGTTGAAATTAAAAATCAAGCTGGTGCAAAATATGAAGCCAGAATTTTATATGCTTTATACTCAGCGAAATGTATGTTAATCGTTTGTCTTGATGAAAATTATTTAAGAACTCCTTGGGTTCAAAACGAATATACTAGATTTATTCAAATGATTAATGATAAATCGAAAGAAAATGATAGCGTTACCATTGTGTTTACCAACCAAATTATTGAAAAGCTGCCAAAAATAAATGGAAAAATTCAAGGTGTTCAATATAATAATGCATATGCATTTGATATCATTAAATCATTTATTGAAAAATACAAAGTCAACGACATTGATTTTCATATTGATAGAAAGGATTATTCAAAAGTAAAAGTTAGTAAAAAAGATACCATTAAACAAGTTATCAAAAAAAGAAATATTGATACTAGCAATAATGCATTATCTAAAGTAACCGCTTCTGATACATCGAAAATAAAAATGATAGAAGATTTTTTAACTTCTAAAAAATATGATTTAGCCATTCGTTTTGCAAACGAATTCATTAAGAATAATCCAAATGTTGGGAAAGTTTATTGGCTATTGTTCTTAGCATCAAATGCAATTGATAGTGAAAAAACCTTTACTCTTGTCAGTAGTTCTATTGGCTACATTGATTATTTTGAAAAAGCACTTGCCACTTCTAATTTTGAGGAAAGAAGTAAATATTATAATTTGCTCTATATGAGAGTTTACAATACACAAGATAGAATATGCTATGAAGAATATATCACTTTATCTGAATCAGACGATAAAAAAATAGATGAATTAACAAATATAATGTACGCTCATGCAAAAGAAACCTGTGACACACAACTTTTTGATTCATTAATTAAAACTATAGATGATACAAAAAAATATATTGATATGAATATAACCTTTGCTAGTTTATTTCCGTCATTATCTGTTTCCAGCAAATATTATAAAAATATATTAGAAGTGGATCCTTCATGCAGTATTGCTTTGTTAAATAACTTTTTATATGTTCATAATTTGCTTGATCATAAGCAAAAATCTGCTTATTTCTTTAATCAAAATAATTTCAAAACGATTGAAAATGAACTTTTTTCATATAGTTTCAATGAAGAAGCTGAAAATCTGTTATTTAATGTAATTGTAAGTGTGCCTAATGATGATATTACTAAAGCTATTCCTCTTTTTGATTTTATTTTAGGGTTAATTCCTAGTTACGAAAACGATTTATTTATTGAATATATTGAAACTTTTATAGATAAAAAATTGTTAATTTCTAATTGTCAAGATAAATGGGAATTATTAACAAAATATAATAATATGTTATTATCAATTGATAAATATAATTATAATGCATATATCGTTCGATACATGATTAATCGAAAATATAGTAATTATTTGTCTTTAGCAGATGATGCTAGTGTACTTTTTGAAGATGAGAATTACATTTCTGCGACAACTTGTTATTTTGAAAAACATCCTAATTCGGAAAACATTTTTCAATTTTTACCTGATAAATTGAAAAAAGTAAAAGAATTTTTAGCTGAATGTCAAATTAAACAAGAAATATTAGATAATGTATTTATTGATAAATCAGTTTTATTTAAGGACAATTGCGTAGAAATTATTAAAAAAAATTCATTAAATTTATGTAAGAAATTATTTGATATGTATTTAAATGAATTATTTGAATATTACAAAGTTAAAACAGTGAGTCAACTGCCTGCAAGTGTAAATAAGCATTCTTTATATGGCAAAATGAGATACGTGATTGAATTTTGTAACGATAGAGAATTAGAAGATCAATTTGGAAAAGTAGTAAATGTACAAGATAGAAAAACAAGAGCCAAAATAAAAACAATAAATGTTTTTAATGTGATATTTGATATTATTTTTACTTTGGCATTAGATGTTATGATTGTTTGGCTCGTATGCAAGATTGACAACGAATCTCTTCTACCTCTTACGATTTTTTTTGTAGGTTGTATTCCTAATACTATAAGAGGATATTACATGGTAAGATGTAATGTTGAAGATGGTGTTGACGAAGTTAATATTGAATTTAAAATTTTTTATATAATTTATTTTATAATTTCGATAATTGCTGTAATTTGGTTAGCAGTTCTATTGTTAAAGTAATATAATAAATTAAAAAGGTTGCTTTTAATTTTATTTAATGTACTTTTAATAATTTATCTTTTGAAATTCATAAAGAATTTTCATCTTTAAAACAGGATTAAATTTTATCGAGAATATTTTAAAATTGAAATTGTGCAGCTGGTGGCTGCACAATTTTTATAAAATCATAAATTCAAAATTTTAAGAATAAAATTTCAAAAGCTAAAAAATGATATATGAATAAAACGATTAAAAATGAGTGTAAAAAATGTTTTTGATCCTCTAATTTATGTTCATTTTTATCGGTAAAATCGATAAAAATGAAAATAAATGGAACGCAGCATTTATTTTATAAGGTTTAATTAAAATTTAAATTTCAAAAACTAAGTAAAATCAAAAGTGTATCTTTGCGTCTCCACTCTAAATTAATACATCAAAAAGGGTTTAGAAAAATGCCTTGTTACATTACCTAAAATCTGTTTTTAAATGACTATAATGAAAAATAAAAAAACCTAAAAATCAGGCTTTATTCGTCGATATCTAATGAAAACGCAAATAATACAAATTTTTTTAAAAAACTAAAACGCGATAATACATAATCTAAAACGTCTCAAATACGATTTTAGATTATAATAGTTTAATTATAAAAAGTTTTTAACTTTAATGTTCTTTTGATTTAAATCAATTTCTTTTGCCTTTTCTTCTAAAACCATTATTCTAACTACCTTCGCTCTAAGGACGTTTATTGGTTATTTATGACTAGTATTATATTCAACAAATTTTAAATAATAAAAAAACTCACCCAATTTAATGAGTGAGTAAATATTTTGAATTATTAATGCTATATTTAACGCTTTTTTATAAAATTCATTAACTATTTCAACAAAAATTGAACTAATATTTTATTAAAACAATTTAAGAATCAATACCACCCCTCTTTAGTAAAAATATTTAGATTGCCAATACAAATTCTCCCCCGATTATTATCATTTGTGTTTATACGTTTACTTTGCATATAGAATTGGAATATATAAACTGGTGTTGAAAATTCAATTGTGTAGGTCATCGGATTAGTTCTATCTGTTGGAAAATTAGTTGATGAAGATAATAAATCGATACATTATTATATCCATTACCATCAGGTATTCTAAGAACAGCACTGAGATAATCACTATACGTCCACTCATTAGATAAAGATCTCCAATGTGCTAAATCAACCTCAATTTTTGTTACTGGTACATCAAATTTATATTCGATAAACGCTTCTGTAATGCCATTTCTAAATGGCGACATAACAATATATTCATTTTGAATATAACCAGTACGATATCTCCTTGTTTGAAATTGGAATCCAGAAGATAAAGTATGTGTGGCATAATTTGTTTTTGTATAGTCATCAGTTGGATAAGCATCAGCAAAGCCATAATCAGTTGGGACAATTGTTGCAGCAAGATGCTCATAATTATGATAAGACACAAAGCTATTTAAATAATGAAAAATAAATGAATTTATTCTAGTTGCATAATTAGCAGATGAACTACCAGACGTGTGTATTCCACACACATAAATAGCTCCATCAGTAGCGGTCATGAAAACAGGTGAACCACTTTGACCGCCATAAGTGTCAAAATCATAACTATATTTATAATCATTTTTTTTCAATAAGTGTCCCATGAGTTTCCCACATTGTATTAGTTGGTTTATCTCCTGGATATCCATAAGAGTAGACAGATGCCTTACTCTCATACAAATTACTGATTTTACCATAATAACCAGTTTGTACTCCCAAGTCACGGTCTAGTTGCATAGCACACCAATCATAATTTGTCGAAGTAGTTTTAAAATATTCTTTTTGAATATTAATTACAGAAACTTCTGCATAATAAATATAGGATGTTGAACGTTCGCTATAACCATTTATTCCTGCATACACTTCAATCTTATCGGGAAATCTAGGATTTGATATGCCATCTTCGTAATTTTCATCATTAGTTACATCATTATATCCACAGTGTTCAGTGGTGACCATTAAATTTGGTCCTTCTATAAATCCAGTCCCAATAAAAATGCGATCATGATATTTTCCATCAATTTGATTTAACACATTGTTAAAGGTCATATACATTTTCACTATGCCACGATAAGGCCAATCTCTAGTTTGTAAAACTTGAGTTCTATTAACAGATCCAATTATTGAAGTTGGAGAAATCGCAAATTGTATATCTTCTGGCATATAAGATTCACTTTTTTCAATATTTTTATAGTCCAAATTATCTAAATTAACATTCGAATAAGTAGAAGTTGTATCTTAAATATTTACACTATTATGTCTATTCTGATATGAATCCATATTGAAATTTTCATAAGAAATATTTTTTGTAGATAAATTATAATTAATCATATTGGCTGCTTTGTATGTAAAATCATCATAACTATGGCTAACAGCCAATTTGCTAAAACCATTAGTTATATCAATTCTTTCTTGTACATCACTTAACTCTTCAGCCACGAATTCCAATTGGTTAATAGTATCAGCGGAATTTCTTTTCGTATCATAGTTACTAACCGTTAAATTCATAGTAAATATTGATAACAAAAGAATACATAACATAATTAAATTTTTGTTTTTTTCATTGTTTAGAGTACAGCTTAAACTTACCTGTATATTCTTTTATTGCCAAGCAATCATACGTTTCATCTAAGGAATATAATTCATACCTGTCTTTTAAGTTTTCTTGACCTTCATCCGTTTTTCTAAACACATCATTACCTGTAGCGTAAACAAGATTATTGTTATTATCCTTACTTTTCCAAAAATCTAATTCATTTTCATTAACCAAGTATCCTATCATTGTTCCGGATCCTAAAGTTTCAATTTCCTCATTATTATCGATATAAATCTTTCCAAAACACATAAATTCTTGTGGAATTGAAGCGACCAACATTGGTTTATCATCCAAACGATCGCCAATACTACTAGAATATTTGGAATTAGTATTACTAGTACAAGCCGAAAAAAGAAAAATCATTGATATAAATAATGTAAATACTGATATTTTTTTATACATTGCTAAAGTCTCCTAAATTATATTTTGTTTTTAATAAAGAAAGTATAAACAATGATATGATTACCAAAATAAAATTGTAACCTCCGATTTTAATTTAAAACATTGTCTATTTAAATTATATTAAAAAATATCGAATAATGCAAATTCACAACAAAAAAATATGGTTTGTCATATGATTAGCCTATGATAATGTCTTAAGTGTTAGTATTTGAAAATGTCTTAAAACTAAGATATTTTGTAGCCACCGAGGAAACGGACATGATTTAACGCATCAAAAAGGGTTTAGAAAAATGCTTTGTTACATTACCTAAGATCTGTTTTTAAATGACTATAATGAAAAATAAAAAAGCCCTAAAAATCGGGCTTTATTCGTCGATGGCAGGGACAGTAGGAATCGAACCCACATTGATGGTTTTGGAGACCATTGTTAAGCCATTTAACTATGTCCCTATTTTTGCTTTAAGCAAAATAATATTATCATTTTATAATTCTTGATTCAAGTATAATTTTTTTAACTTTTTAAGGCTATTTTTTCTATCTTTTGGTACTCGATAAGAATCAAGGCATTTTTGAATCGTCATACACGTTACATTATGAGGTAATATTTTATCGATAAAAAGAAATTTTTCGACCGCATCTGCAAAATTTAAATAGCAAACACTGAGTAACCAAGCACAGCCCATACTTACATAATAATCGCTATAATTCAAGTTTTTTAGTAAATTAAAAATTTTATCCATATATTCATGATTAACATAAAACTTCAATAACATCACTAATCCAAATCGAACGACAAATTCTTTATTTGTTTGTAAACATTTAACAATCCAATGATAAGCAAGATCTTTATCTTTATTATCCAAATGAAAAGCTAAAACACAACCATCACAAATGGCCCAATTATCTAGATAATCTAAATATTTCCATAAGGTGGCCAATTTTTCTTCAATCGCTTGTTTTTGATAAATTAAAACCAATAAAAAAGTATAATTAATTTCATAATATTGATTCAACGGATAAGTAAAAATACAATCTTTATCAAGTTTAGCAATGGTTTTTGCCGTTTTTTTTATCCAAGGCGTTTTAACCCCCATTATTTTTAAATGGGTTGGTATCATTTTATAACTAAATTGTATAAATTTTTCCCCACTTGAAAGCGTGTGATAATAATCCATTAATTTCGAGTAATTCATAGTAGTTCTTTAATGAATATCTTTGTTAATAAAACGACCATAAACTTTACTTACAGGAATAATTGTGATAAAGCAATCGGGATCAAATTTTTTAACTTCTTTAGCAATTTCTAAGGATTCAAAGGCTGTAGCGACAACATATAAGAAATCTTTATGGTTTCCAGTATAAGCCCCCTTGGCATCAATTTGCGTCACTCCTCGATAAAAATTTGCCATAACAAATTTAGAAACGGCTTCCCCATTATTGGTAATAATATGAATCATGTTTTTCTTATTTCTATTAAATACAGCATCCAAAGTTAAAGAATTTGTAAAGATATAAAGTAAGGTATATAATGCTTTATCAATACCATCTTTAGGGAATAAAAGAATACTAAAAATAATGATGGAAGCATTGATAATCGAATTTAATTTACCGACGGTAATTTGCTTTCGACTACTAAAATAGTAAGCTACGATATCCATGCCCCCACTACTTCCACCAAGATGAAAACAAATACCAGTTGAAATGCCAACAATAGCTCCAGCAAATAATGCTGCATCTAGAATGCCGATATCATTCCAAGCTTTTTGAAAGATGATTTCACTGATATTATTAGGTAAAAAAGCAACTAAAGTAGAAACGGTAAGAACATGCACAGAAGATAGAATTGCAAATTTTAAATTTAATTTTTTCCAAGCAAGAATTAACAATGGAATATTAAATATTAAAGTTAAAACCCCTGCAATATTGGTTTCACTAAATTTTAACCAACCCGTGGCTTCAATAAATCGACCTAAAAGTAAAGAAATCCCAGAAACGCCTCCAGCAAGTAATCGTTTTGGAGATACAAAAACTTTGACAGCAAGGGCATAAAAAGCTGCACAAATGGCAACGCAAACAATTGAAAAAATCCAATCAAAAACTTTATTATGACGTATCATCATCATTCGATGATAAAATTTGCTATTTACAATTGTATCTTTAGACATGAACTCACTACCTTTATAAATTACAAAATAATTATGATTATTCTTAAACTAAAAGTCAATATGAATATTAACTTTTAAACCAATAAAAAGAGCCATTTGCGTCTTTATTTCCCGTTAAAGGATTGATTTTGGCAGAATAGATAAAATATCCATGATCATACCATGTTTGTAATTGATTATCTGAAGTAATTTGATTTGCCAAATCCACAAAAATCGTTTTAGATAACTGCGTTTCATAGAGGGGTGAATTGTCATCTTTACCCACCCAAATCGCAATCGTGTAATTTGGATTATATCCAATGGTATAGGCATCTGAATTCGTTGTCCCGGTTTTTGCCGCAAAGATCGCTTTTGGTTGATAATTTAGTAAGGTCGGTTTTGCATAACCATAAGCTTTTTCATCAAAAGGAGCTCGCAATAATTGATTTAAAATCAGCGTCGATGTTGGATTGAGTATTTGTTTTCCTTTGGTAGGGGCCTTATATAAAACTTTTCCTTTTTTATCGACAACTTTTTGAATGAAATGGGGTTGATAATATTTTCCTTCTGAGGCAAAAGTGTTGTAAATACTAGCTAGATCTAACAAGGACATCTCGCTGACCCCTAATGCCATAGAAGGAACGGATTTATCGTAGTTTATGCCAAATAAATTTAAAAATTGATTTAAATTTTTACTGCCAATAAACAATAAAGTTTTCGTAGCATAAATATTATCACTGACCGCTAAAGCTTCAATCATCGTTATTTTTTTATTTGGATATTGATGATGACTATTTTTTGGTGCATATTCCCCAATCCCATCGATATAAAAAAGAGTTTCTTCACTCATAAATTTACTTACCGGGGTTAAGCCATAGTCCAAGGCCATATAATAGATCATAGGCTTTATCGTTGAACCAATGGGACGAAGGGCCATCATCGAACGATTAAATTCATCATGAACATCAAAGCTTCCCGCCATGGCAAGAATTTGATTCGTGTAGGGCTTGAGAATCAGCACAGCCACTTGTGTGTTTGTATTGGGCTGATGTTTTTTCAAAATTTGATATAATTGTTGAGAAATATTTTGTTGTAATGAAACATAAACATCTAAACCTATGGCAAGATTTTTTTTATTATATAAGTTTAATTCTTCTAATTCTTTTACAATGGCACGATGATAAAATAAATTGGCATCCGTAAATGCGGGTTCACAAAGATGAATTTGTGTTGTTTTATGGATATTTTCGTTATATTCCCTTGTGGTAATGATTTTAGAATGATATAAATTTTTTAAAACATAATTGCGTCGATAAATGGCATTATCATAATGAAGATTTGGATCATTATAAGCTGGAGCATTTGCAATACCCGCTAATAATGCCGCTTCATCTAATGTTAAATTTTTACAATCCTTATTGAAATAATATTGCGCACCCACACTGACTCCATATAAATCATGGCCCAAATAAATCGTATTTAAATATTGTTCTAATATTTGCTTTTTTGAATAATTAGTCTCGATACGAGCAGTAAGGATGGCTTCATGTATTTTTCTAGAAAAACTTTTTTCATTCGTTAAAAATAAACTTCTTGCTAGTTGTTGCGTAATGGTTGAGCCTCCTTGTGGCTTTCCTTTGAAAAGCGTATTCCAAGTTGCTCTTAACATGCCTTTCAAATCATAACCGTAATGGTGATAAAAATTTTGATCTTCAGCCGCAATAAAAGCAACCGGAAGATAAGGACTCATCTCATTTAATCCAACATAATGTCCGGGGATATCGTGATGTGTTTCAAAGATGATTTCATTTTGACTATCATAAACGGTAATATCATTATTTCTATAAAGCGAAATTTTGGGTAAAATAAAGCAAATTGAATAGTATAAACCAATAAAAATGTCGATAAAAACAAGTATTAATATGATTTTTATTCCTTTTTTCATATGCTCACCTAAAAAAAGTTTTCCCCTATGTAAAAAAATAATACAAATTTTATTATTATTTTGTTATAATAATAAAGATTTTATAGGTATGGTGATAAAATGAACATCAATGAAGTTATAAAAAGCGAATTACAAAAAGCATTAGTTAGGGCCAATTTACCTACTGATGTGGATTTTGTGGTAGAAATTCCAAAAGATACTTCAAAAGGTGATTATGCAAGTAATATTGCAATGCAACTTGCTCGTATGGTAAAAAGAAACCCAATGGAAATTGCAAAATTGATTTTGGAACAATTTGAAAAAAAAAATACGGAAATTAATAAAATTGAAATTGCAGCACCAGGTTTTTTAAACTTTTTTGTATCTCAAAATTCATTTAAAGATTTAATGCGCAAAATTGAACAAGAAAACGATCGATTTGGGACATGCAATTATGGGCAAAATCAAAAATATGATGTTGAATTTGTTTCGGCAAATCCAACCGGAGATTTGCATTTAGGCCATGCCCGTCAAGCCGCTGTGGGAGATTGTATTTGTCGTTTACTTACTGCGGTCGGATTTCAAGTAACACGTGAATATTATGTAAATGATGCAGGAAATCAAATTCATAATTTAGCTAAATCTATCTATGTTCGATATCAACAAGCACTTGGAATTCATGTTGATTTTCCAGATGATGGATATCATGGACAAGATATTATTGCCATTGCCAATACATTAAAAGAAAAATATCAAGATCGTTTATTGAATCGACCATTGGATGATTTTAAAGAAATTGGTATTCAAACAGAATTAGATAAAATCATTAAAGTTCTCGAACAATTTAGGGTTAAATTTGATGTGTTTACCAGTGAAAGAATGCTTTATCAAAAAGGCTGGGTAGATGAAATCATTCCTTATCTTGATAAAAAAGGATACATTTATCAAAAAGATGGAGCAACATGGTTTAAAACCACTGCCTTTGAAGATGATAAAGATCGGGTGCTTCAAAAATCAGATGGTAGTTATACTTACCTCTTACCCGATATTGCCTATCATCGATATAAATTAGAACGCGGATTTGATTATTTAGTCGATATTTTAGGTGCCGATCATCATGGTTATATTAAAAGATTAGAAGCCGCTATTGAAGCCTTAGGATATCATAAAGAACAAATCCAAGTCATCATTCATCAAATGGTTCGTTTAATGAAGGATGGAAAAGAAGTAAAAATGTCCAAACGTACTGGAAAAGCGTATACTTTAAAAGATCTTTGTGATGAAATTGGTGTCGATGCTACGCGGTATTCCTTTGCAAGTAAAAGTATAGCAACGCATATGGATTTAAATATTGATGATGCGGTAAAGAAAAGTAATGAAAATCCATTATATTATATTGAATATGCGCATGCTCGATGTGTATCCATATTAAATACTGCCGCAGATAGAAAGATTGAATTTCTTTGTGAAAGTTCAAAATTAACTCATGGAAAAGAAATACAACTCTTAAAGCACATTAGTTTGTATGAAAAAGTTGTTTTAGATGCGGCTTTAACGATGTCTCCATATAAGCTGACAAATTATTTATATACACTTGCACAATATTTCCATGCATTCTATAATGAATGTAAGGTAATAGATGAAGAAGATATGGAAACTAGCAAGCAACGGTTAATGCTTGTAAAAATTACTAGAATTGTGATCAAAAATGGTTTAGAATTAATAGGCGTAGAAGCCTTAAATCAAATGTAAAGAAAAAGAGGGAAAATTATGATAGGAAAAGAATCAATGACAGACATCGCTTATGAAATTATGAAAGCAAATGGAAAAGAAATGTTATTTTATGATTTATGGGATCGAGTATTAGAACAATTACAAGTGGCATCACAAGAAGAAATAGATACGTTAATTTCATTTTTCTATACAAATATAACGATTGATGGTCGTTTTGTCAATGTAGGTGAAAATAAGTGGGATTTACGTGAACGTGTTCCTTATGAAAGAGTCCACATCGATATGAATGAAATTTATCAAGATGATGAAGAAACCGATGATGAATATGATTTATCGGATGATTCAATTGAAGAAAAAGAAAATGATCGTGATATGATGTATAATCTTGAAGATGATACAGAAGATGAAAAACCTAAAACATATGATGAATTCGATGATTTAGTGGATGCAGAAGAGGATGACGAATAAATTCAAATAAGATAAAAAAATATGGATTGTGAAACCCATATTTTTTTTATGATTTATTTTCTTTAAGCAAAGAGAGAATGATTGGATGTAATGCTGCTGCAATGATATCATAAGCTTTTTTACTTAAATGCAAACCATCTATCGTATAATCTAAAGGTAATGAATTATTTTCATCACGAACCAAAGCGTGTAAATCAAAAAACGTAATATCGTCGTGTGCCTCAGCATATTGTTTAATTTTTTGGTTTAACTCTAAAATACGATGTTTTGGTCGATAAATATTTTGGTCATTTACAATATGTTTGGCTTGATAATAACAACAAGGCGCTACGCTGCATAAAATAATTTTACATCCTTTATTGAGTTGTCTAACATAATTTAAGCCGTCATGTATATTTTGAATGGTAATGTCATCATTGTATCCCCAATAAGCAATATCATTTCCACCAATCATTAAATATAACACTTTAGGTTGCAATTTACATACACGCTCTTCCATGGTGATATTGATACCTACAGATAAATCTCCTTGAATTCCACGATTTGCACAAGTAAAATCTTTAAAGTATTCATGAATCGGAAATAATTGTGTATTAGAATCTCCCAAAAAAACAACATCCACTTGTCCTAAGTTTTCTTTATAAAATTCCATTAAATGCTCAACCCAATAAGGACTGGCTTGAAAAGGTAAATGTTCCATTGTTATTTCACCACAATATTGACAATTTTATTCACTATAGCAATGACTTTGATGATTTGTTTTCCATCAATATGTCGTTGAATTTCGTCACAATGCAAAGCTAAGTTTTGTAAAGTATTGGATGGAGTATCTTTTTCTACTTGTAAAGTTGTTCTTAATTTTCCGTTAACTTGAACCGCGATTGTGACCAAATTGTCGACCGTTTTATCTTCATCATAAGTTGGCCATGCGGCATAAGTTATGGAAGTTGTATGACCATAATATTCCCACATTTCTTCACAGATGTGAGGGGTAACAGGATACATTAATTTAATAAAGCCTAGAACATATTCTTTATAAATCGTTTTTGCTTTATAAGCTTCATTAATAAAAATCATCATTTGAGCAATGGCAGTATTGAATTGTAAATGTTCAAAGTCTGTTGTGACTTTTTTTACTGTTCGATGATAGATTTTGTCTAAAGAACCATCGTTTTCATCGGTAATTTTACAACTATATTCAGGATCTGTGAATAATCGATAAACCCGTTCTATAAATCTTCGACTTCCTTCTAGATTTTTCGTTGACCATGGCAAAGAAGCTTCTAATGGTCCCATAAACATTTCATACATTCTCAAAGTGTCCGCACCATATTCATTCACGATATCATCTGGATTAATCACATTTCCTCTAGATTTAGACATTTTCTCATTATTTTCACCTAAAATCATTCCTTGATGGAATAACTTTTTAAAAGGTTCTTTTGTATCGACAATGCCTAAATCAAATAAAACTTTATGCCAGAAACGTGCATAGAGTAAATGAAGAACTGCATGTTCGGCTCCTCCAACATACAAATCGACAGGGAGCCAATGTTTTAATAGCGCTGGATCCGCAATCATTTTATCGTTATGTGGATCTATATAACGTAAGTAATACCAGCATGAACCGGCCCATTGTGGCATCGTATTTGTTTCTCTACGTCCGACTTTACCATTGATTTCAACTTTTAACCACTCTGTAGCATTAGCCAAAGGTGATTCGCCATTTCCAGAAGGTTTGTATGCATCCAGCACCGGTAATTCAAGTGGTAATTCATCTTCACTTAAGCAATGAATCGTTCCATCTTCCATATGTACTACAGGAATAGGTTCTCCCCAATAACGTTGTCTAGAAAATAACCAATCTCGCAATTTATAATTGACTTTGCGATAACCTAGTTTATTTTTTTCTAGATATTGAATCATAGCTTCTTTGGCTTCTTTAATATGCATGCCGTTGATAAAAGAAGAATGGATATGAACACCATCATCCACATAAGCTTGAGTACTTACATCTCCTTCTAAAACTTGAATCATTTCTAAGTTATATTTTTTAGCAAATTCATAATCTCTTTGATCATGACAAGGAACCGCCATAACCGCTCCACAGCCATAGGAGGCTAAAACATAATCTCCAATGTAAATTGGGATTTTTTTATTATTCACTGGATTGATGGCATAAGCTCCAATAAAAACACCAGTTTTATCTTTATTTAATTCAGTTCTTTCCATATCCGATTTGCTAGAACAGAATTGAAGATAAGCATCTACTTTTTCTTGGTAATCTTTTGTTGTGATTTTTTGTACTAAGGGATGTTCGGGTGCTAATACACAATAACTAGCACCAAATAAGGTATCTACTCGAGTTGTAAAGATATCGAAGGAGTCATTGGTTTGATCTACTTTAAAAGTCACAATGGCACCTTCACTTTTACCAATCCAGTTTTTTTGCATTTCAATGGTGGCAGCAGGCCAATCTAATTCATCTAAATCATTTAATAAACGTTCAGCATAATCGGTAATTTTTAAAACCCATTGTTTCATAGGTTTACGAACGACAGGATATCCACCCCGTTCAGAAACCCCATTAATTACCTCTTCGTTGGCTAAGACAGTACCTAATTCTTCACACCAATTGACCGGTTTTTCTTCAATATAGGCTAATCCTTTTTCATAAAGTTTAGTAAAAATCCATTGGGTCCATTTATAATAACTAGGATCGGTGGTAGCAATTTCTCTATCCCAATCATAACTTAATCCTAAAGATTGAATTTGTTTTTTGAAAGTCGCAATATTTTTATAAGTAAAATCTCCAGGATGATGATTTGTTTTAATTGCATATTGTTCAGCAGGTAAACCAAAGGCATCCCATCCCATTGGATGAAGAACATTAAAACCTTGCATGCGTTTCATTCGTGCAAGGATATCCGTAGCAGTATAGCCTTCAGGATGACCGACATGTAAACCGGCACCTGATGGATAAGGAAACATATCTAAAATATAATATTTTGGTTTAGAAAAATCATACACATCGGTTTTGAAGATTTTTTCTTTTTCCCATCTTTCTTGCCATTTTTTTTCAATTTTTAAATGATTATATTGCATTCTATTTCACCTCTTATTAAATAAAAAGCGCCCTTTATCTAAGGACGCTAAATTGCGCGGTACCACCTTAGTTCATGCATTTAGCATGCCCTTTATATTAAAACTTGTTGCTCCACGATTAATTTCCTAAATATTCTTATCATCTTCCAGCAAGCGATGACTCTCTATAAAGAATTTAGATAGTACTTCTTCGTTTCATTGCGTTTTGATTGTACCATTTTTCAAAAAAAATGACAATATTAATTATTGTCATTATCCTTTATTTTTGTTAATAATTTTAAACGATTTTCTAATGTTTGATAAAATATTTCTTCATTTTCTTCGATATGATAAGTCATCGCAAATCGCACATAAGGGCCGACTTCATCCCACGGAATGGTATAAATTCCACCTTCATTCAATAAATAAAGAAAAAATTCTTCTCCGGTTTTAAAATTTTTGGGAGCCTTTACATAAAGATAAAAAGTGGCTTCTGGGACTTTACAGGTTAAATGATATCGATTTAAAATTTGACTTACTTTTAGCAATCGATCATAAAAAAAGGCTTTGTTTTTTTCAATGATATTTTTTTCGTTTTCATAGGCTTTAATGGCTGCATATTGGATGGGAATATATTGACCAGAATCCATATTATCTTTAATTTCTTTGAGTATATGCATCAGCGCTGCATTAGCTACGACAAAACCAATTCTAAATCCTGTCATATGGAAAGCTTTAGATAAACTATGGATTTCAATGCAACATTTTTCACTTTTTGCTAAATTGAAAATACTTAATGGCTTTTGATGATAAGTTAAAGGGCCATAAACACAATCGTTCACAATCAAAAAATGATAAGTTAAAGCTTTTTTTATTAACTTTCGATAAAAAGCAACATTTGCGATAGCTCCTGTAGGTGAATTAGGGTAGTTTACTAAGAAAATTTTTGCTTTTTTATAAATTTCTTCAGGAATAGCTTCTAAATCTGGCAAATAATTATTTTCTTCTAACAAAGGTACTTCGTATAATTTGGCTTGTAACCATTGAGCTATCGTGGGTAAAACTTGATATCCTGGAGTGGTATAAATAACGTAATCCCCCGGACTAATAAAAGAAAAAGGAATGATGACTAATCCACTTTTTGCTCCCATTACATGATTAATTTTTAAATGCTTTTTTTCGCAATCGACATTATAAATTGCTTTTAAATGTTTTTTAGCCGCTATTTTAAAAGCATCGATGCCATTATCTGCATAGATTCTATTTTCATAAACATAAGATTGTTTTGTAAGTTCATCCAAAATCGTTAAATCTGGCATTTGATCACTTTCACCAATGCCAAAATTGATTAAAGGTAATTTTTTTTCTTTAAGGTACTTTTGTTTCAATTGGTTACATTTTTCAAATTTATAATAACTTGTTTTAAAAAAGTTTTTTCCCCCTAAACGGGTTGAAATGATTTCATCAAGCTTCATGTTGTAATTCTCCTGTATAAAGGTAATGAACGGGTCCAGTTAAAACATAAAAATCGTTTTTATCGGCAATTTTTAAAGTTCCACCGGGCAAATGGATGTTTGCGATAGCATCGAGCATGTGAAATTGTCTAAGCAAATAAAATGCGGCAATGGCTCCGCTACCACAAGATCGCGTTTCACCAACACCATATTCATATACACGCATGTTTAAAGTATTGGCATCTTGGATAGAAACAATTTCTATGTTACAATGATTTTCCGTAGAAAAGTTTTTGATTTGATCGTCAAAAATGAAATTTTTAATGTCATCAACAAGGATAACATAATGCAAGTTTTTTACATCAATAAAATATCCATTGAGCAAGGAACTTTTCTTTTTTACCATTGATGGAATAGGAAGGATGACTTCCGCTGTATCTGGACTTAAGTAATTTAAGGCGTATTCATGATTGTTAATCGTCACGATATGTTTTTTTTGAGCAGTTAATTCGTAAAGTAAATGACTGACGCAACGCAATCCATTGCCACACATATGGGCAGGACTGCCATCTTGGTTATAAATTGTAATTTCTCTTAGATGGGTAATATTAATTACACCATCCGCACCAATTTTTTGATGAACATCACATAATTTTTGAATTTCTTCGCTAGTAAAGGTTTGATTTAATGTTAAAATAAAATCATTTTGTGTTGCTTCATATTTATAAAATTTCATTCCTTACAACCTCCAATGGCAAGAAAAGCGATATCAATCGCATTTGTCGCCGCGCCTTTCAGTAAATTATCACTGACGATATAAAAAGTTAAGGTATCGTTATCTACCTTTCTTATTCGACTTACAAAGACTTCTAATCGTTGAGCACAATTTGAATTTATCGGTAAAATTTTATGACATATTTTTAATTCTTTTTGTTTTTTTAGATGTTTGATAATCACGTTTAAATCAATTTTCTGATGAAATTTTACAACTACCGTTTCACCATGACAGTGAAAGGTAGGAACACGCACACAGTTAGGAATTATTTTAAAATCTTGGTTTAAAATTTTTTTCGTTTCATTAATGATTTTATGTTCTTCAGTTGTCCAACTATCATCTAATAAAGTACCAACGAGAGGTAAACAATTAAAAGCAATTTTATATTTGAATGTATCCTTTGAAAGATGAAAATGATTTTTCCTTTCTCGTTTATATTTTCCATTGAATTCAGCTAAAGATTGATATTTTAACTCTTCCATAGCATTTAAACCCATACCTGACATGGATTGATAAGTACTTACGATGACCGTTTGAATGGAATATAAATCGCTTAATGGTTTTAAAACACTACATAAAATACTTGTCGCACAATTTGGATTTGCAATCAAATGATGTTTTGGATGAAACAAGTGTCCATTGATCGATGGAATAATTAAAGGAACATCATGATATAATCGGAAAAAAGAACTATTATCAATGACAAAACATTTTTCTTTTAATGCATAAGGAATATATTTTTTAGAAATCGATTCATCAGTGCAAAAGAAACAAATATTTTTATTTTTAAAACTATTTTCGTTTAATTCTTGAACGAGATATGAATGTCGATTATAGTGAATGAATCTTCCGGAACTTCGTTTAGATGCAAATGTTTCTATCGATGAAAACGGGAAATGTAATTCATGAAGCCATTTTAAAACTTGCTGTCCGACGGCACCAGTAGCACCTACAATTGCGATTGCATATTTTTTCATATGATTAGCTCCTTAATAAATTTTTACAGATGAGAGTAAGAATTTCTTTTTCGTTATGGTAGGGAGTGGTAATTTCTATACTATCTTGAATTGTAATTAATAAATCATAAGGCAATTCATTTTCAAAAAGAATTTTTTTGATATAGGTTGCATTATTGAATCCATCAATATAGATTTTTTGATCTTTGATATGAATTCCTAAAGAACTATCTCCCTTTTTATCGTTAATTAAAGTTCCTGTATTTTGTATAGCAAAATGCTTTATTCTTAGTTCTATTTGATATTCTTTGGCCATTTTAAGAGCCTCTAATTGAATCAAATTGGAACCATGTTTTGCAAATAAAATCATTTTATCGTAGCTTACATTTTCTAGAATTTTATGATGGGTATAATATTTAGGATCGCATAGTCCAACGCCCGGAACATCTTTAAAAAAAGTAACTTCTTTTGTTTGTGTCATTTGAGCCAATAAAATGGCAGTTAAATCGCTCCCACCACGATTCAAAGAGACGATTTGTTGACTTTTATCTTTTCCGGTAAAACCAGGACAAACGAGAATATCACGGCCTTTTAATTTTGCATTTAATTGAGTGGCATCTAAATTTTCTATTTCAATTTTATCTTGGGTTTTATTAATTTGTATTCCTAATTCCTCTGGATATAAAATATCACAATTAAAATATAAATTTTTAAGTTCGCTACAAATGATTATTGCACTAATCAGTTCGCCCGTAGTTTGCATTCTTTGGGTTAAATAAAAATCCTCTTGATTGGCTAATAAATGGGTTAAACTGTCGGTAGAATAAGGTGTTTCTTTAAATGCTGAAACCACTAAAAGAATGGGTTCTTGTTCTTTTTTTAATTGTTTATAGATACTATTTCTAGTTGATTGATCTTTTAAAATATTGCCACCATATTTATAAATTTTCATTATGGGCCACCACCTACATCAATTCACTATATGAAAAAAAAGTTGAATTGTTGACAAAAAAATACATCGATATCAATGGAAAATGTTTTCTTTTTTTTGAATCCAAACGAAAGCGTTTTTAATCGTTGTGAAAGATTGCATTCATATCTAAAATACGATACAATAATGAAGAATATAAAAACGGAGGTTCATATGTTAGAAACATCGGGATTATTATTAGAAGAAAATCAGGATGGTAGCATTCGTTTAGGCTATGTTGATTATAATGTTAGTGCTTTTGGTGGAAATGATTATGAATGTTTTTATAACATAAATGCAATGGATACGCAAAAATTGAGAACTTATTTTAAGGAAATGGGGTTTTTGGATCTGAAAGAAGGTCTTATCCATGAATTAGGCAAAAATTTTAGTGATCAAAAGTTTTATAATCTTTGTAAAGCTTTGAAAATTACTTATGAAAAAGATAGTTGGTTTTAATGTTGAATTGCAATCTTTATCTAGATGGAGTCAAAAAAGTCTACGAGTTAGAACGATAAAACT
>CANQFQ010000004.1 GCA_947599835.1 uncultured Bacilli bacterium | reverse complement strand
AATTGTTCATTAACTTTAACATCATCAGGAATATGGATTGTACCTTCAAGGGCAAGGACATTATTCGAAATCGTGTAATGAATAATTTGAGATTTTAATAAACTGTTAATATTTGTATCGAGCGTTGCTACATTTAACTGATTTAATGTGTCAAATGCTGTACTTGTTAATTTTTCTACCCCAAAAATCTTTAAACTATTAAATAACGATTTCAATTCATCTTGAGTAATATATACTTTTTTAGGATCATCATAAATGCTATCAGGAATAATAATATTTTCGTTATTCAAGTTTGTGATTTGATGTGAAAGCGTTGCATGTAAAATTTTGGATTTTAACAAAAGATCCAACTTTTGATTGAAAGAATCTACCGTTAAATGATCGTTATTTTCTAAATCAAATTGAAGATTACCTATTTCGTTAAAACCTAATTCTACCATACCATCGAGTAAAGCTTTAATTTCTTCTTTTGAAATCCTTTGATTAGAAGCATCTTTACAATCATCTGGAACAGTTACTGTTGTATCCACTTTTTTAATTTGGTTAGAAATTTCATTCCATATAATAATTGAATCTAAAATTTCATAAGGATGTTCAGGATTAGTACCTTTTAATTGGGCAATCGTTAATTGATCTATACGAATATTGTCTTCTAATCTTTCAATTCCTAATATTTTAATGCTTTGCAATACATTAGAAAATTCATCCGCCGTTAAAATTTGTTCGGCATCTAAAGCATCCTTTGGTAATTCAATCTGACTATCACCAAAAGCAGAAGTGGTTGCTTCAGTTACAATTTTTCGAATGATCGTAGATTTCGATAAAGTAACCTTCTCATCAATAATTGTTTGGATTTCGAATGAAGCGATGCTTAAATTTGTCGCCGCATTAAAATCCGTAATCTTTAAAGCAATTAACGAATCCAGTAAAGCATTGAATTCCGTGTCTTTCATATAATATGAAATCGTTTCGCCTTCATTTCGCAATTGATGATCTTCTAAGACTGACATATCATAAATAGAAACAGGAAGTTCGGTCAAATGCGCTTTTTCTAAAGCATTCGTGATGGTCGCTAAAAGAATTTTACTTTGCGTAATCGATTGTCTATTTTCACTAATTTTATCGATAGAAATAGTATCTAAAGAAAGATTTTCTAAATTGTCAATTCCTAATTCTTTTGCAAGATGGATTAAGGATACTAATTCACTACCTTGAATTAATTCCACATTCTCTTTTAAGTAACATGAAGTGGAAGAAGTTACTGAAGGGACAACAATAAGATCTTTAGATGCATTTAATTTACTAGAAATGGTTGCGTGTAAAATGCTTGAATATCCATTTTCTTCTAACGAATTAAATGCTTTAGTTGCGATAGCATCATCAATTCGATTAAGAATGGTACTAAAGTTATCGTCTTGAACGGAATTCATATTTTCTATTTTTAAATCATTTAAAATTTGGAATAAGTTTTTAATTTGAATCTTTTTCACTCTTTGATTTTCTAAATCCATTGCATCCATAGGAACAACTAAAACATCTTGTTGAGTGATTTCCGTAGAAATTGTATGATAAATGAAATTCGAAGCTAAAATGCTATCAATATTTGAATATATCGTTTCAAGTGAAATATCCTCAATGGTAATATTTGAAAAATTATCGAGTTGTAAATCAACTAAGGCATTAATGATAGCTAAAGTTTCACCTTCACTGATAATCTTTTCATTATATTCTGTAAAGATGGTTTGATCTAGACAATCTTCCGGTAAATTGCCCAAATTTTTAATTGCTTGTTCACTAAACAAATGACGAATGACAATAGAAGTAACTAATGTTTCTTTCGCAGAATCAATTTGATCTAATTCAAATTGTGAGATTGATAAATGCGTTAATTCTTCTAATTTTGGATTACTTGAAGGATCGTTATCATCTACAAACAAAGCATATAATGATTCGATTAAATGATTTAATTCACTTTTTTTGATATAAGAGTTTTCTTCGTTTTCTTCTAAAGCGGCCTTAGGAATGCTGATTTGGGCATCGGCAGTAATATAATTTGTAATGGTTGCTCTTAAAATCACACTATCTGAGATAGCATCTTTGGCTTCATTGACACCCCGAATGGTTAAATCATTAAAAGTAAATTTATCTAAATTTAAATCTTTAAATGTATCGTATTTCACAATTTTAATTAAATTAACAATTTCAGTATCTAAAATATAGTCTATTCCATCTTCCTTGCTTTGAATTTGACTTGGAATAACAAACACTTGATCCCCATCTGGAACAAGCAAATAATGCGAAACTGTGGCGTGCATAATGCAAGAATAAGTCGTTGTATTTTTAGTTAATAATAAATTTTCAGCCAATTGAAGATCTAACTGATCAATTAAAGACATTGGATTCGTTTCTAATTGTGTGAAATCAATATTAGCTGTTTTGATGGTATCGATAATGGATACGAGTTCATTACTCTTAATTAAGGTTTTTTCTGCATCTTGATAAGCCTTATTTGGAACTATTATCGCACCTTCTGTGGATTTATCGATAATAAATTTTGAAATCGAAGCATGTAAAATTTTGCTATATTGTGAACTTGAGCTGACTAAAATCTTTTGTGCGCTTTCTTTACTAATGTAATTTAAAACTTTTTCAGGCTCTTGATCGATCGAAGTAAAATCAATTAAATTGCCTTCTTCATCTTTTAATTCATTTAACGCTTTTAAAAGATTAACCATTTCATTTTTATTGATAATGCGAATCGTTTGATTTTCTTCTGTGCTTCCATTTAAACGTAATAATTCAATCGGTTCTGAAGCACAATCATTTGGAACACGAATAAATTCATTGGCATAAATATCAACATTATAAGAGACCGTAGCTCTTAGAATTTCTGAATTTGCCACACGATTCAATTGTTCATCATCTAATTGCGTTAACACGCCCATAATTTTATCAATACTGGAATTAAATTTTGTTTTCGTTCCATCCGTGGTTAAAAGTTGTTTTACATCAAAAGCATTTAAAGCACTGATCACACTTTTTAAGGCTTCTTTGGTAATCATACCATTGGCATAAACCGATGGTGTATTTGGAATAGCAAGAACATTGGTATTGATGGATGGAAGGGCTTTATTTAAGGAATAATAAATAATATTGGAATCTAATAAATCACTTTGATCTAAGGCATGAATCATTTCTGGAAGTGATTTTAAAATGTCATTAAAATCTTCGATTTCATCAACAATTGCCTTTATCGCTGTTAAAGTCTTTTTAAGTTCTTCTTGTTCTTCCCAGGCAGGAGCATTCACATCTTTTAAATTTTCAGGTAAATCAATATATTTTACAATATCGCCACCTAAAGTATTTTCTCCTTTAGCCACACTAACCAAATAATATTTAGCGGCATAATTTAACAATCTTGATTTTAATAAAGTGTCCACTGAGATATTTTTGATGGTTTGAATATCAAATTTATCTAATGGAATTTCTCCGCTATCCGAAACTTCTTTGACTAATTCTAATACGGTTTGTAATTCATTGACCCAAACTTTCCAATCATTTGTGCCATCAGGTCCATATAAAACATCTAAGTTAATCATTTCACGAACGGTTTCATTTTCAATTTTACCGATATAATAGTTTAAAACATTTTCGATAATTTCTTGAACAAAAACCGATTCAAATAAATTAGAAATTAATAATTTTGCACTTTCATTGCCAGATTCACTTAAGGAAGTTAATACTTTGAGAATATTTATTTTTCCGCCATTCTCTTTTTCATCTTTGATAATCGTGCCCATTCCTGATTCCACAAAATTATCATAAATTTCTTGAATATTGACAATTTCATCTTTAAGGGTAATCTTATCCCAAAAATCACTACTAATTTCACCAATGATTTCTTTAAAACTTTCTTTTTTCAATAATGACGTTCCAGCAATTTTTAAAGAAGGTTTGATGACTGTTAAATCAGCTAATGTATGTAAAATATGATCCACTTTATCCGTATCTAAATTGTAAAAGTCAATTGCTTTTAAATTATTATTTTCTCCTAAAGAATAAACTTCACTCACAATCGTGGATAAAGAAACTAAATCCTTTTTCCAATTAACGGATGCAAAAGTCTTATCATCAATACCTAATTCGGCAAACGTCTTTGATAAATCTTTATGAATCATACCAAAGGCAATGACTGCCGGAATAGAACCGATTAAAAAGCCATCATTACCTAAAGCTTTTAAAATATCTGATAATAATTTTTGTTGTGTTTCATTTAAAGCCATAAAATTGATGTTCTTAAAATCAAAACCTTGAGAGAATTCACAAGCTTTTTGGGCAATGGAAACTAATTGTTTCATTTCATTGACTAAATTTAATTTCACGACTTTTCCATTCATTTTATAACTGCCGCTTAAAAAAGCATCGTCAAAACGAATGTCTAAGGAAACTCCGTTAATTTTTAATTTGGTTACTTTATTTAAAGGTGAGTCTTTATAGACTTCCACATAATCTAAAACAGTATCTAAAAAAGGAACTTCTTTTTTTATAAATTCATAAAAATAATTATCTATCGTTGTTTCCGTATTGGCTTCTGTACTAGCACTGACTTTTTCACGATTAAAGTCAGGAAAAATCGCAGCGATACCATTAATTAAACATAAGACAATAAAACAACTAAAAATTCCTCTAACTAGACCGACACAGCCACCTAATAATCTCCTTTTTTTCCGTTTAGGCGCCATTGTTTCTTCTTTAGCTAACCGAATTTCTTTTTCTTGTTTGGTTTCTTTTCGTTTAGGTTGATTTTTCATTTGTTGCTTTTCAGCAATTTTTTGTTTTTTAGCTTCTAATTTTGCTGCCTTTTCTTTATTTTTAGCTGCTAATTGAGCTTTTTCCCGTTCCGCAGGACTTAATTTTTTATAAGCTAATTTTTCTTGCTTTGCCCGTTCTTTAGCTTCTTGTTTTTCCTTTTTTAATTCCGCAGAAGATACTTTCGTACCTTTTTTAGGCTTCATAAGTAACTTTTTGAAAACGGATAGCCATAAAATCCAAGCAATCAAATAAAACAATAACCATAAAACAAAGAAATACACAATTTTAATCACAATTTGTGCTAGTATAAATGCTTGATTTAAGATTGCAGGCGAATTTGCTACTTCTTCATCCAAGTGAGCAACATTAATTAAAAGCGATGGCATTCGATCTTTCAATGCCATATTATAAATTCCTTTGCTTGCGACTCCCATGGTCGAAAAAGCTAACACAAAGAATAAAACACAGACAACTAACCAATACAATGATTTATTCAAACCTCTTCGAATACCAGTAAGTGTAGCGATTAAAATAATAAATGCGAGTACACCATATAAAATGTACATTACAATTTGTGGACTCATACATCAATCCTCCCATCATTGCTTTGTCCTCAGTATTATACCATAATTGTATATTTAAAATATACAAAAAATTAAAATTGGTAATTTATAGCAATCCATTTTATTATATGCTAAAATATTTTTTTGAAAGGGGATGCATTGTATGGCGGCATATAATTATCTTGTTTACTATAAAGAAAACCATGATTATATTACCCTAATGCATGATTTTTATAATGCATCGGTCACTATTTATTATAACCGTGAAAAAATTTTTTCAACCCAATTAAAAAAATGCAAAACACATGAATTTTTTACTTTTCAATTTGCCTTGGATCAATACGAATTAGAAGTCAATACGCATCATTTTTTGTTTTTTAAAAAAGATCGATTTATCTTAAAAGAAAATGGCGTTGCTTTTAAAAAACAAAAATTCAAAAGTAAAACTTGGGATGTCAGCACCAAAAAAGCAAATTATCATATTCATGTTTTATATAATGACTTTACTTCTTCGATGAAATTGACGATTAACAATCAAATCTTATATGATTCTCTCGATAAAGTGAAGGCTATTGAACCCTCCACAAGAAAATTTGATTATGATGGACAAGTCTTTCGTTTAGTCAAGAAAAAAGTGGAAAATGAAATCTTTTCCCTTGCCCTTAAAATGAATTCTAGAGATCTTCAATATTGCAAGGAAGATTTATTATTTATTCATTGTATGGCCCTATTTAAAAGAAATAGCCGTTGGGTAAAATTTTCCACTTATTTAAAAACCAAAGGATGGGAATGGGTGATTCTTCCGACTTTTCTATTTTTGCTATTTTTATTACATGTATTTTTAATTCAAAAATTTCATTTTAATTCCATCATGAATGAAATTTTAACTTTAGGTTTATTTCTATTGATTATCTATTTATTTCTTTTTCTTTTATACCTTGCAAGCTATCTGCTTTTTAAAAAACGGTTTAAAAACTAGGTTGAATTTTAAAAATCATTTTTTGCTTGGTAATGGGATGTATAAATTCTAAATAATAACTACACAAACATAAATCTTGAACGCTTGTTGAACCATAAAGCGAATCGCCGATAATGGGATGACCTAAGGAAGCAAAAGTCACTCTTAATTGATGGGTTTTTCCGGTCATTAAAGTAGCAATAATGTCACTCGAATCAGAATTTTCTTGAATGACCTCATATTCCGTTATAGCCATTTTCCCATGGGGTGCAACCATTCGTTTTTGTCCTTCATCTGATTTTAATATTGGCACTGCAATCGTGCCTTTTTTATTTTCTAAATGACCTTTTATTCTTAATTGATACTTTTTGATGATCTTTGTTTTTTCAAGCATGTGATGAAGGATTCCATGCTTTGCAATGAGTACTAAACCTTGCGTTATGCGGTCTAATCGATTGACTAAATGAACGGCAAAAAATGTATCTTGCTTTTGTAAATAATTTAAAACATACGAAGATAGATTATTTTCATAATATCTTCGATTACTCATGACATTCAAATTGGCCGGTTTATTTACAATTAAAAGATAATCATCCTCATAAATGATTTCAATCGGATGTTGGATTGCTTTAAAGGTTTGTTTTTCTTCATATAAGGCAATTTCTAAAAGATCAGATGCCAAAAGAAGTTGATTCGTTAAGACCAATTGACCATTTACATAGATTCCCTTGCTTTGATAAAGATGCTCGATATTGCTAGAGGAGATCGATTGATTACCTAAAAACGAATCTATATCGATGGTATCCTCAATCAAATAAGTGATTTTAATTTTTCTTTTCATAGGTCATTTTTTGGGCATTGACTAACTGATAGTAATAACCCTTTTTGGCGAGTAATTCTTTGTGCGTACCAAACTCAACCATTTCTCCTTTATCTAAAACAATTAATTTATCGGCATTTTTCAAAGTTGCTAAGCGATGGGCAATCACAAAAGTTGTTTTTCCTTTAATAATACGCGCTAAGGCATCTTGGATTTCTTTTTCCGTCAAGGTATCTAAAGATGAAGTGGCTTCATCTAAAATAAAAATTTTAGGTTGATTTAAAATTGCTCTAGCAATAGCAATGCGTTGCTTTTCTCCACCAGATAATCCAAACCCTTTATTTCCTAATTTAGTATCATAACCAAAAGGTTTTTTAATAATAAAATCGTGAGCTTTCGCTGCTTTTGCGGCTTCCATCACTTCTTCTAAGGTTGCATTCGTATTGCCATAACGAATATTTTCTAATATCGTTCCACTAAACAAAAAAGTTTCTTGAATAACGACGCCTAATTGTTTGCGATATTCAAAGGAATTTAATTCTTCTAAATCATATCCATCAATATAGATTTTTCCACTATCAGGTGAATATAATTTCATTAATAAGTTGACCATCGTCGTCTTTCCACTTCCAGAATGACCGACAATGCCAATCATTTCTCCTTTTTTAATGGAAACATTTAAATTTTTTAGCACTGGATTATAACTTAAATAACCAAAGCGGGTATTCTTAAATTCTACATTTCCTTCGATTTCAACGGATAATTTTCCATTATGCGTGGTTGTATCTTCTTCTAAGATTTCATTAATTTTTTCTAAATGAATACGAAATTCTAAAAACGTTCCTAAACTATTCGATAAACTACTCGTAGAACTATAAAGCATTCCAGAATAACTCATCCACTTTAACATATTTCCATATTGCGAAGGATCATGAATCAAGCGTTTTCCTAAAACAAAAATTAAGAATACTTCGCCAATGCCAACCACAAACCAAATGATAGGATTCATCGTCCTCCAAGTTTTTTCAGCATCGTATTCATATTCTTTTAACTGCCAATTCACCTTTTGAAAATGTTGGATTTCTTTTTCTTCTTTAGAATACGTTTTAATCACTTTGATTCCATTTAATAAATCATGTAATGTGGTATTAGCTTTAGAAAATTGTTTCCAATTTTTATCCCATTTTGGCCATAAAATTTGCTTATAAAGCATTCTAGAAAAATAAATCACAGGTAAAGGTAAAATAATCCATAATGCGAGTTGATAATCCATGAATAACATAATCAATAATACAACAATACAAGTTAAAATGGGTGTAATGACACTAGGTAATCCATAAGATAAAAACCATTGCACTTGTTGTGTGTCGCGACTTACTCGAGAAATCAAACTTCCTGTTGTCTTTTTATTTGCCGATGCAAGCGATAATTTTTGAATTTTATCATAAACTTGAAGACGTATGTTATGGGCAATATTAAAAGATACATATGGGTTTAAGATGCCTTCGATAATTTTGATGATTGATTTTATAAAATAAACTAAAGCAATCATCAAGATTAATACAACAAAACCTTTCCAATAAGTGTTTTTAGGAATTAAATATTGATTGGCTAATTTTTCATAAATCATTGGATTGATGGCATCAATAGCAATCGGAAAAAGCATAATCAAGTATTGTAAAAGTAATAACCATCGATAGCCTTGCGTAAATCCCCATAATTTTTTGATGTTTTCTGTTTTAGAACGGCAATACATGCAATGATTTAATCCATAAGGATAAACCCTACCACATTTTGGACAAAAAGGCTCATTTTCATCACTTGTTGGAAAAAAATGTTCCTTTAAAAAAATGTTTAAGCCTAAAGCAATATTCGCCAATCTCGAAAAATATTTTTTACCACAAGAACAAATCACAATTTCTTCTTTATTTTGATTGATTCCATAAATATATCCTCCATTTAATGTCGATTTACTATTAAAGGAAGTAAAATTTTCAATCTTCCATTCGCAAAATAAGAAGCCTGCATGATATGTTTGAATCTTTTGATGATCTACAATTAAAAAACCATCCACATATTTTTCTTGATAAATATCAAAAGGAGCAGCATAATCATATTCTGCAATAGGAGAATGATTTAGAATATTTTGAGGAATGTTCAATTTTAATTCCATTGCCCTCGCTCCTTTCTTTTTTTTTACATTTTTACAAATAATTTTTGATTAATTTGATATATTTATCGGGATGTTTTAAATACTCTTTTAATAAATAATAATTACCATCGGTATCTTGAATCATAATACAATGATCAGGTGTTTTAAAAATATTCCACACAATATCGGTAACCATGATTTTTTTCCTTCCAGAGGTGGTTTCAACATCAAAATGATGGGCAGGTCTTTGATAACGATGATGATAAATTTTGATGATTTCAGGAATAAAATATCGAAAACTTAAACTAGCCATCACAATTCTTTGATTTTCTTTACTCAATGCCGTAAGGTTTTCAATGATTCCTAATTCTTTTTCTTCTTCGCCATAACGCACACTAATATACCGATTCGGTTCTTTTAAAGGAAAGCAATAATAAAGTTTGACTGCTGTATATTCTTTTTGTTGATACACTAAATTTAAACATTCATTTTCTTTTTGTATAAATTGTAATTCATTCACATTTAAAAAGTTCATGCATCACTCACCCCAATATGTTTCAGTGCTTCTTTTTGCACTCGATATAATTCATAAAATTGTTTTTTATTTTGAATTAATTCTTTCATCGTACCTTCTTCTACAATCTTTTTATTTTCAATGATGATTAATCGATCGGCATCTTTTAAAGTCGATAGACGATGGGCGATCATAATTACCGTTTTATCTTTTTGTAATTGATAGATAGATTCTTGAATTAATCGTTCTGTTTGCGTATCCATTGCTGCAGTAGCTTCGTCAAAAATAATAATTTTAGAATTTAATAAAACAGCTCTCGCAATCGAAATTCTTTGTCTTTCGCCACCACTAAGATTGATCTCACCTTCGCCAATTAAAGTGTCATATCCTTGCGGTAATTTCATGATAAACTCATGCGCATTTGCAAGAATGGCGGCATGTATCACTTCTTCAAAAGTGGCTTCGGGTCGAGCAAAACGAATATTATCTAAAATCGATCCTTTAAATAAGTAAGTATCTTGACTAATCATCGAAACATGTTTGTGTAATGATTTGAGACTCATCTCTTTGATATTCACGCCATCAATCAAAATTTCACCACTATCAACATCATATAAACGGGTTAATAAGTTTACAATTGTGGTCTTTCCAACCCCTGTTTTACCTACAATTCCTAAACTTGTATTTGCTGGAACCGTAAAACTAATATTCGATAGAATGGGATTATTTGGCTCATAGGCAAAATTTACATGTCGGAATTCAATCGTTCCATTGATCGTATTCAATTCGATGGCCTGTTCTTTTTCAACAATCTCTGGCTGACTATCCATAATTTCAAAAATACGACGCGCACAATTCATCGCTCGATTCGTATAATCAAATAGAAAATTAACAATAAATTCGATAGGACTATAAATGAGTCCTAATCCAGAAATAAATGTCATTAAAATACCATATTGCATTTTACTTTGAATGACAAAATATCCACCGATTCCCCAAGCAATAATGACGGATAAACTAATAATCATTTGTGTGATGGGATATATGCGCACATTATAACGACGTTGCCGAATAAAGGTTTGACTTACATCTTGACTTAAATGTTCAAATTTCTTTACTTCTTTTTTAGATCCAGAAAAAACCTTGACCACCCGAAATCCTTCTAAGGTATCACTTACCATAGAAACCATTCGATTTTCTTTAATTCGATTTTGTTCCCATAATTGCCGTATTCTAGGTCTAAATCGAATAAATATGATCACAATGATCGGAATTGGCAATAAAATAAAAGCTGTCAATAAAGGTTGAATGACCAACAAATATCCTATCAAAGAGATCATTTGAATTATATTTTTAACAAAATAGGGCATATCACTGACGAGATAATTATAAACATTATCGACATCATTGACCAAGGTAGAAAGTAATTCTCCCGTCTCTTTATCTTGAAAATATTTCAAAGATAAATTTTGCATGGATTGAAACACATCCACTTTAATATCATAACAAACACTTGTCGATAATTTAGCTAACAGTCTTCCAAATAGAATATCCGTTAAGGTACCCCCAATCTTAATTAACAAATAGACAATGATAAATAATAAAATTTGATTATAAAAACGTCCATTTCTATCTAAAACTTCATTATATAAGATTTGACCGGTTAAAATTGGAGTGATCATCACAATCATTGAAGTTATGGCTAAAAGAAGAAAAACAAAGAAAAATTGTTTTTTATACTTTAAATCATAGCTTAACAATCGTTTTAACATATTTCTATTATTGTTACACTTTTTGCAAATTCGCGTCCCCGGCAAATAAGGCGTATGACATTTTGGACACACCTTTTGATTCGAAGTTTCTAGTCTTTTTACATCTATTTCACTTAATTTTGCATCATCGTTGAATAAAGAAATTAAATTCATTTCTAAAATAGCAAAATCTTTACTTTTTTCTTTGCTAAAATAAGCCATCAACCGGCGTTGATTATTTTTGATAAAATAAAGGGCTCCAATCGTCAAACAATATTCAATTTGCACTTTATCAATATCTTTTTGATTGAAGGTTTGGATTTCTTTGGTCTTTTCATTTAGAACAAATAATTGCTTTTTGCTGACAATAAAATGTATCGCATGATATTTTTTATCCAAATCCATGTCTGAACATAGATATAAATCAATCGATGAGACATCCACTTGAGGTATCATTTTTAAAATTTGATCTGATATGTGATAAATATTATGCATCCTACCCCTCCCTTCAATCCATCATCTTTTTTTATTCTACCATTTTCCTAGTTTAAATCCTAGCCATGAATCTTATTTTTTTATATAAATAAATACAAAAAAAGGAGCAAATATTAAGCAGATGCTCCTTCGATATGAGAATGAAAGAAATCAAGTTGAGGAATCTCTACATTTTCATTAATTAAAGTAAATTTTTCAGTCAATTCACTTTTACAATTTAAATTTAAATTACTTCCTGCAACCGTTTTATTAATGGTATATTCTTCATGAAAAGAAATTTGTATCGGTTGGAATTGTGTATTCATCATTAAGGTTAAAACAATTTTTTGAAATTTCGGATAATCTGCCAAATCCCCATTTGTTTTCATTTTAATTTGATATTTTGGTACAGATTTTACATTATCTAAGACATATTCATAAATCAATTGTTCACTATTAAAACTTAAAAGTTTAGAACTTAAAATGGTGTTTTCATTTAAAACATAATGCATAAAGCTCATAGGGACTTCGCCATACATTTCAATATATTTGTCATGCGTTACATTTCGAACCGTATTTTCCCAAGTAGCAGATTCACTTTGAACTTTTTTCGCTTTTCTTAATAAAATATGATCATTGGCAAAAAAGGCTTGTTCTCCAACATTGACCAAACTACTCGTAGAAAGATTTTCTAAGAGAACTTCATTTTGAAATTTCCATCGTTGTGCATGAACTTCTTGATTATACGAAATAATTCCTTTTTTAGCATGCACCGTTCCGGATGAACGTGTATAAAATGAATCATAATCACGAAATTCAGAATTTACAATAAACAAAATTTCATTCGGTGTATAATCCGAAATTTCCTTATCTGCCTCTCTGCTCATGTACGTATCTTTATTTCCTTTTGCATCATGATACACTTCTTTGTTAGGATTTTTTAAACGACATCCCACATTCAAAATGCAACAACAAATCAAGCTACAAAAAGAAATCCATTTTCTTTTTTTAATTTCTACTACAATATTCATTTTTATTTCTTCACAAAGGTAATTACAACTTCATCATCGGTCATTGAAGTGATTTTGAATACATAAGGTAAATCTAAACCCGAATTAAATTTGAACGTATCAAATTTACCTTTTTCAGCACCAAAGGTATCTCCTTCTTTAAAGAGGTCATCATTGGTAGCATATTTTCCTTGGTATAATAAATTCTTTCCACTAGATTCTAGCAAATGAATTAAGGATGGTGATTCATCATTGTTTGGCGTATTTGAGTGTGCAAGCATGGTCACATGCGTTGCATCTTCGATAATTCGATCCGTGTAATCCACAAAACCGAAACCTGGATAATCAACATAAGCTAAACGAGAATCAATATGATAAACTTTTACACCATTTTCAGAAAAAATTAATGGATATCCTGAACTTGAATATGGGCGTGTTGCATCGGTTTCATTGAGTCCGATTGGACGAGAATATTCAATTAAAAGATATTCATCAAAAGCCGTTCCTTTCCAATCAGGAGAAACGATAATGGAATCACCCGTAGTTACTGCAGGACGAATGGAAATACTACCTTCACTAGTTACGACTTTAGGTTCTGTCCAATTTAAAGCAAACTTAGAATAACCATCATGATCTCCAATATTCATATCCATCATTGCAAGACCACCTGTTGGGCGACGAACTTTCAATCTAGGATTATCAGAAGTATTATAATAATCTTCGAGTCCTAAAACATGTCCGGTTTCATGAATATAAGTATGGGCATCAAGATAATGCGTATCTGAATACATAAAATCATAACTTGCAAAAACATATTGTTTTGGTGTTGGTGATGTAAAATCGGCCCGTGCACCTCGAATCATTGAAGTGTATGCCCACCAAATATCCTTGCCAGCAAATTGACTTCTTACTGAATAAATGACTTGAACACAATCAATATAACCATCTTGATCCGCATCAAAGTCAAAAGGTAATTCATTTTCAACACAATATTCTTTATAAGCATTGACTGCATCGCGAACAATCGCTGGAGAACTTGCAGTAGAACTTAAATCGGCAACGCGATAAGTAGAAGTTTGCCAAGGAGCAACGACGCCAGTAATGTTTAATTTATTAAAACTAGATTTACGATAGAAACTACTCAAAGATTCCCAACCATTTGGATCTTGACCAGGAAGTTTTGTATCTTCCGATGTTCCAAAATAAGTTTTTTCTAAATCTGAACGTACTTGTTCACAACCACCTGGTAAAATATCACATCTAGCATCAGGAAAATCAACAGGAATGACAAGAATTCTTGCTTCTCCTACTGAACGCATTGCTTGCCAACCTTCTGATTTTTTAACTTGTCTATAAGAAATTGGAGAGTCTGAAGCAAAAGTATACGTTGCTTGTAAATCTTTATAGCTATCAAAATCATAATTTTTAGTTTTTACGCTCGTGCTACTATTTTTACCATTATTACTACAAGCGCATAAACTAAGAATTGCAGCCAACATTAAAAACCATTTTTTTGCCATATTTTTTCCTCCTTAAATAAGTTATTCATAATTATATCATAATAAAGATATAATTACTAGTTATTTTTTTCTCTCTCATTGGCTTTCTTTTTAGCAATGAAAAATTGTATTAAAAAGATAACCAACACACCTAAAATAAATGCCATAATGGTCGATAAAATCGTCCATATATTCCATGTAAGAGTAATTCCAGTTGGAAGATTATTGCCCACTGGAATTAAAGCCATAGCTCCTCCTAAAATTAAACCTAAAATTAAACTTAACGTTGGAAAACGAAACTTTTTAAGTACCCATTTAGATAACCATGAACTTGCGATGATACCTATCAAAATTCCGATTCCAATCAAGAAGCATGGAACAATCATGTACCATAAAAATTGAAAATGTAACAATTGACGAATGGTTTCTTTGATATATCCCCAAACTTTATAATACATGCCAAACAAAAATAATAATAAAGATCCACTAATTCCCGGGAAAATCATTGCAGCACCAGCAAGAATTCCTAATCCTAATAACGCAAATAATAAACCAACACTCGGATGTTTGGAAAAAGTGGGATTAATACTTTCGGTTGAATGGATAAAAATAACCATTGCTAAACAAACCAAAAAACCACAAATAAAACAAATCCAATGAATATTTTTAAAATTTTTAATTTCTTTTTTATAATAGAGTAGGCTACTTGCTAATACAATTCCTAAAAAGAAGATAACTAATTGTGCGTAAATAAATTTAGATAACCATGGAATTAAAAATGTAAAAGCGGTCAATCCAATCATTAAACCTAAAACAATTTCTAAAATGAGCAACAAATGACTTTTTCTTTTTTCATTATGGGGCTTTAATACTGAAGCTACCGCTTCTGTTAAAGGTTCAAAAGCACCGGTAAGTACTAAAATTGTTCCGCCACTTAATCCTGGAATCACATTAGCAATTCCCATGCCGATTCCAGAAAAGAAATTTTTAATCAATTTTTTCATTTATTTTGATTCTTTAATTAACTTATCGATAAAGAGATAATTATCGATAGATTCATCTAATTGAAAAATGATTTGAGGTGTTTTACGCATTTTTACTTCTCTTGCTAACTCGGTTCGTATAAAGCCTTTTAATTTATCTAAAGCAGCAAATTTTTCATGATTTGGATCATTAAATATACTCACGTAAATATAAGCATATGATAAATCATTCGTCACACGTGCACCTGTCACGGTTACAAAGCCAATATCATGTTGTGCTTTAACTTTAAATTGAATAATATCTGAAACAGCCTTTTGAACAGCGCTAGATAAGCGCTCTGTCCTTTTTTCGTTCATACTTTTCCTCCTTAAGTGCGTTGTACTTCTTCCATGACATAGCCTTCAATAATATCATTTTCTTTGATATCATTGTAGTTTTCAATCATCATACCACACTCGAAGCCTTCTTTCACTTCTTTTGCATCATCATTAAAACGTTTTAAAGAAGCTAATTTACCGGTATAAACGACAATTCCAGAACGAATCAAACGAACATTTGAATCTCTTTTAATTACGCCCATTGTCACATAAGAACCAGCAATCGTACCGACCTTTCCCACTTTGAAAAGTTGTCGAACTTCTGCTTGTCCTGTCACTACTTCTTTTAAAATTGGCTTTAATTTTCCTTTCATGGCTAATTCCATTTCTTCAGTCAAAGCATAAATAACGTTATGTAAACGAATATCTACATTGACTTCAGCAGCCTTTTTGCGAATCATCGCATCCGGACGAACATTAAAGCCATAAATAATTGCATTAGAAGCATTGGCTAATAATACATCAGATTCAGTAATGGCTCCGGCTTGTGCTGAAATAACATTGACTTCAACGTTTTCAATTTTTAATTTTTCCAAAGCATTTCTAATGGCTTCAGCAGATCCTTGCACATCCGTTTTGATAATCACATTGATAATTTGTTTTTCGCCCTCTTGAGATTCTTTAATTAAATCTTCAAGTTTTCTAGCTGAACTTCCTACACGATCTTGTGCTTCTTTTGCAATTTTTCTTTTTAAAGCGATTTCTCTGGCCATTTTTTCATTTTCAAAAGCCATAAATTTATCACCGGCAATAGGAACCTCTTGCAATCCAGATACTTCTATAGGCATGGAAGGCCCTGCTTCTTGTAAATTTCTACCCATATCATCTTTTAATTGTCTTACTCGACCAAAAGCCACACCGCAAACAAGACAATCTCCTAATCTTAAAGTTCCGTTTTGCACTAACAACGTAGCAATAGGGCCACGTCCTTTATCTAATTTTGCTTCTATTACAGTACCTAAAGCATAACGTTTTGGATTTGCTTTGAGTTCTTTCATTTCAGCAATTAATAAAATATTTTCTAGTAACTTATCTAAATTTAAACCACTTTTAGCGGAAATTTCTTGAAAAATAGTATCTCCACCCCATTCTTCAGGAACTAAACCTAAATCTGTTAATTGAGATTTAATTCTTTCCGTGTTGATATTTGGTTTATCAATTTTATTAATAGCTACAACAATCGGTACATTTGCTGCTTTAGCATGGTCAATGGCTTCACGCGTTTGTGGCATAACTCCATCATCTGCAGCCACTACAATGACAACAATGTCCGTAATTTGTGCACCACGGGAACGCATTTCTGTAAAAGCAGCATGACCTGGAGTATCAATAAAAGTAATCTTTTTTCCATTGACAACAGTTTGATAAGCACCAATATGTTGGGTAATTCCTCCAAATTCACCTGCAACAATGCGGGATTTTCGAATCGCATCTAGCAAAGTTGTTTTTCCATGATCAACATGTCCCATAATCGTGACTACTGGAGGTCGTTCAACGAGTGAATTTGGATCATCTTGAATTTCTATGTTTTCAAATTTTTCAAGTTCAACCACTTTTTCTTTTTTTACTTCATATCCATATTTTAAACAAACAATTTCAATTAAATCATCATTCAAAGTGGTATTCACTGTTACCATAATTTTTTCTAAAAACAAACATTTGACAACCTCTGTTGGTGTTAAACCTAATTTTTCAGCCAATTCACTTACAGTTAATGCTCCAGTATAAACTAAAATACCATCGTTTAATTTTTCTTTAACTTCTCTTTTGTTTGATAAATGATTTGCAGAACTAACATTAGAAATTAAATGTTCCTTCTTATTGGATTTTATTTTTTTCTTCATGTGATTCACTTCCTTCTTGCAGATTTTTTATCAATTTATTCGACAAATTTTTATCTTGTATTCCTAATGCAACTACCGTTTTACCAAGGATTTGAGAAAGTTCATCTTTGGTCGTATTTTCATAAAGCGGAATTTGATAAGATAAACATTTATCTTTAATTTTTTTAGCGTTTGCTTTACCCGCATCTTGAGCCAGTAAAACAACATAAACTTTTTTTTGGCAAATAGACATAATTAATGATTCACCATAAGTTAAATGGTGGGATTTGATTGCAAAATGAATCGTCTGGATACTTTTATTGTTCATTTAAAATAATTTTTTCAATTTGTTGATAAACACTTTCAGGTATCGTACATTCAAGGGCTCTTTCTAAACACTTTTTTTGCTTTGCTAATTGCAAAACTTCCAAGGATTTTTGAATATAAGCACCTCGCCCATTGGCTTTAGAACTTAAATCAACAAAAATATTTCCTTCATTATTTTTGACAATTCTTAATAATTCTTTCTTAGGCAATCTTTCTTGTGTCACCACACATTTTCTTAATGGAATTTTTTTAACCATCCTACCACCTCGTTTTTATGAATTATTTATCATAATAATCATCGAATTCATCGTAATCGATTTCTTCATCGTATTTATTTTCTTCTTCTGCTTCTTCTGCTTCAATATCGGCTAATTCTTCTTCAGTATAAACTGGTAAAGTAATCGCAGGCTTTGCAGGTTTTGTAACCACTTTTTCTGATTCTTTTTCTGCTTGTGGTTCTTCTTTATCTTTTTTATACTTTTTCGTTTTTCTTTCTGTTTGTGCCGTATTGGATTTATTTGATAAAGCTTCTTCGTATTCATTAAATGCACTGACTGTACTAGAACTTGTTTTCGTTGGAGTAAAGGATTCCACATTGGCAGTTGTGGCTTCTTGAACTTGAATTTCTTGTTCAGAAACATTTTCTTCCATGACTGGAGTTGTGTCCTTATCCACGATTTCTTCTTTGACTACTTCTTGTTCTTCAACTTTTGGTGCTGTGGTTTGAACTAATGTTTTAGGTGCACGTCTTTTTGCATCTTCAATCAGTTTTACATCTTCAACTAAGGCATAATCAATTCCGTTTTGATCGGCTTCATCTTGTAATTTAATATCAATTTTCCAGCCAGTTAATTTAACGGCTAAGTTTACATTTTGAGCGCCTTTTCCAATTGCTTTAGAAAATTCCGAAGCACTTCCTTCAGCATCATCACTAGGAACCACAGCAATACAACTCTTTTCTTCTTCATTGAGTTTCACTCCGATAATCGTTGCAGGTTTTAAAGCATCGGCAATGAAAAGAATTGGATTGTCACTATAGTTTACCACATCAATATTTTCTCTACCAATTTGTTCGATTACTTTATTAATACGATTTCCCTTAGGACCAATACATGCCCCACTTGGATCCACATTAATATCTTTAGAATAAACAGCAACCTTTGTTCTCACGCCTGCATTTCGAGCAATTGCCTTAATTTCAACTGTGCCATCATAAATTTCGCTGATTTCTTGTTCCATTAATCGCTTTACAAATCCAGGAGCTGTTCTTGAAACAATAATTTGAGTTCCTTGTGAACGATGATCCACATCTTCGACATAAACTTTAATTTTCCGATTAGCAATTAAAGCTTCATTAGGCAAGCATTTTGATTTTGCAAGATAAGCATTCGCACTGCCTAAATTAACAATACAATAATTAGGTTCTACTCGTTCAATCGTTCCTATCATGATATCATTGATATTATCTTTATATTGTGCATAAATTGCTTGTTTTTCTGCTTCTCTTAATTTTTGCTTGAAAACATTTTTGGCTTGCATAGCCGCAGCACGTTGAAATTGAGTAATATCAATTGGAATTTCCATGACATCGCCAACTTTATAATCTTTTCCCGTTTGTTCCTTTGCTTCTTCTGGATCTGTTTCGTATACATCATCCGTGATTTCTGCAACCACATTTTTTTCTTTTACCATTTGAATTTCGCCGGTTTGGTCATTAAAACGAACATCCAAAAGCGTATCTGTTGGATCATCCCCACTATATTTTAAATAAGCTTTTTTTAAGGCTTCTGCCATAGCATCCATAATGACTTGTTTAGAAAGTCCTTTTGTGGTGGCTAAATCTTGAATCGCATTCAACAATTCTTGCGTATTAATTTCTTGTGGATGACTGGCTAGTTTTTTACTTGCTTGTTTCATACTACGTTTCCTTTCCTCATTATATTTTTACTGCTAAGTTTGCCTCAGCAATATTTTCAAAATTAATTTGAATCGTTTTATCTCTTGTTTTATCTTTATAAGCTATCGTAATGGATGCTGCTTCAACTGCAATCAAATAGCCTTTAAAGGCATCCTTTTTTTCGATGGGTTGCTTTAGATGAACTTCCACATATTGATTTAAGGCTTCATCGAAATCCTGTTTTGTTTTTAAAGGTCTTTCTGCTCCTGGAGAGCAAACTTCTAAAATATACGCATGCTCAATGGGATCTACTTCGTCTAAAAAAGAACTGATTTTTTCGGAAATTTTTGAACAAGTATCAAAATCCATTGTTTTATCTTTTCTTTCAATACTGACGCGTAAAAAATAAACACCATCTTCTTTTAAATATTCCAAATTATATAAACATAGATCGTTTTCTTCGACAATTTTTTGAATTGGAATTTTTACTTTTTCAATAATTTGATTCACATTTTCGCTCCTTTTCAAAACAAAGAGTGAGGTTTCCCTCACTTCTTGTAAGTATTTTAGCATAACAAATGATAAATTACAACTATTTTTAATCAACATAACGTAGTAAAGCGTACAACTTTTTACCCCGTTTTAACACAACATAGGTATGATCAATACAATCTTCTTTACCAATCATTCTTGTTTCATCAGTAATCTTTGCACCATTTAAAGCAATAGCCCCATTCTTTAAGAATTCTCTAGCTTCACGCTTGCTGGTTGCTAAAGCGGTCAACATTAAAGCATCCATAATCGAAGTAGGTGCATGAATATCCACTTTATTTACCCCTTCAAGCACCGTTTCAAGTTCAACAGCCGATAACGAGATAAATTCTTGTTTAAATAAAACTTCACTCATTTTAACGACATGATCGGCCATTTCTTTGCCATGAATCAACTTGACAATTTCATAAGCTAGAATTTTTTGTGCATTTCTAGTTCCGGGATCAGCAATAAAATCTTTTTCAATTTTCATCAATTCTTCAGGGGTTAAAAAGGTATAAATTTTTAACAATTTCATCACATCGGTATCGGCAATATTGTAAAAATATTGATAAATATGATAAGGGTGTGTTTTCTTTTCATCTAACCATAAAGCTCCTGAAGCAGACTTGCCAAATTTTGTTCCATCCGATTTGGTTAATAATTGTAATGTCATACCATAGACAGGGGTTTCAGCGCCTTCTATTTTTTTAATTAAATCTAAGCCCGCAGTAATATTTCCCCATTGTTCACTACCACCAATTTGTAATTGCGTATGATAGGTTTGATATAGATGCAAAAAATCAATCGATTGAATAATCATATAAGAAAATTCCGTAAAAGAGATTCCTTGTTCCATTCGGCTAGCAACAACATCTTTACTTAGCATATAATTAACTGTAAAATTCTTACCATAATCGCGTAAAAATTCTACCACAGAAATATCTTTTAACCAATCATAATTGTTAACTAAAATAGCAGCATCTTCACCTTCAAAAGATAAAAATTTAGTTAATTGGTGATAAATTCCTTGACTATTTTCAATCGATTTTTCAAGGGTTAATAGTTCTCTTTCATTTTTTCTTCCGCTAGGATCACCAATTAATCCAGTTCCTCCACCAATGACAGCAATGGGGCGATGATGATGTTTTTGAAAATGTTTCATAATTAAAATCGGAATCAAATGGCCTACATGTAAAGAATCTGCCGTTGGATCGAAACCACAATAAAAACGAATGGATTGTTTTTCTAACAAATCGGTTAATCCTTTTTCATCGGTAAAATCTTTAATAAATCCTCTAAATTTTAGTTCTTCTAATAATGTCATACAAATTTCCCCCTTTAATAAAAAAGCATCCTTATTCAATCTAAGGACGCTAACTATTTGCGCGGTACCACCTTAGTTTATTTGTAATGTTACAAATACCCTCTTTGCTTATTAACGCTAAGCCACGATAAAGTTTTTTTTAAAGGTGTATCCATAAATACTTTTGACTCTATTTCACCATCAAAGAGCTCTCTAAACAAAACTATTTATTTCTTTCTTTACTTTACAAATATTATTATACTAATTTTTATAATTTTATCAATCCTTATTTCGTTGTGCCACGGGCAACAAAATTAAATGGTAACTTTTCATGAATAATTAAATCAGGATGTTGAATCAATTTTGCTAAGGTTTCCATGCTTTTAAAACCTAATTCCCGCATATTGATGTCAAAAGAAGATAATTTTGGTCTTGTCAGTTCACTATATTTAGTTCCAATGATGGCCATAATTTCAACTTGATTAGGTACATTTAATTGCATATCCATAGCGGCATTTAAAGCCGCAATCGCAATGGAATCTCTTAAAGCAATATAATACCCCTGAGGATGCTTAGCAAAGTGTTGCTTCATTAAGGAATAAGTTTTTTTATAAGAATCAGGTACTTTAATCACATTAGAAAATTCTTTGTTTTGTAACTGATAGGCCTCCATAATCGCTGATTGCACTCTTTGTTCGGTTTTACTTCCATTATGAACCTTTAAAAAATAAACTTCTTCTTTTTTTAATACTAAGCATTCACTAACCAAGTCTTTAATTTGATTTTTATAATGCCAAGTGACCGAAGATTTTGTCTTCAAATCCAAACCAATAGTAACCACAGGGACTGCATAATCGGTTAAAACACCGACATCTTTTTCATCCAAAAAATCATTAAAAACAATAACTCCATTAACTCGTTTCGATAAAACTTTATTTAAAACACGATCCACATCCGCCCGATCTTCTGTGGTAAAAATAAGACAATCATAACCAAACTTTTTGGCACAATCCATTAACCCTGCAACAACGTGAGAAATATAAGTATAATTAATTTCAGGTACGATAATGGCAACATTCGTTGTGGAATTCATTGCCAAATCTTTCGCAATAGCATTTGGCTTATAATTTAATTCTTTGATTGCTTCTAAAACTCTTTGTTTTGTTATCTCAGAAACATTATTTTTTCCATTGATAACCCTAGATGCAGTGGCTAATGAAGTGTGCGCTAAACGTGCAACATCATAAATCGTTGCCTTTTTTAATGTTTTTGACATTTGAACTCCATCCACCTTTCTATTTACATTATACTACAATAAAAATAAATAGAAATCTAGTTTTTTATATTAATTCATTTTCGAACGTTTATTTTTTCTTGAATTGGACTGGCTTGTTTTAATCCTTTGAGAAGGATAATCATACGATTCTTCACCGATTTCTTCACCCTCCATTAGACTATCTTTCCAATCCTCTACCATTTGACTCGCATTTTCTTTCATTGCACATAATTTTGAACGGATTTTGCGAGAATAAGTTGCAATCACCATACCTGTGACCATTCCCGTCATAAAATGTATCATCTTTGCCATACAAAAACACACCCTTTCATACAATCTTAGTATGAACCGTTTTTGTAAAAAAAATGTAATAAAAAAAAGTCGCATATGCGACTTTACCAACACTTAAGTTAGATCTTTTGAATATTAATAGCTCTTGGACCTTTTTCAGTGTCTTCAACATCAAAGCTTACTTCAGTATCAGGATCGATTGTTTTAAATCCTTCCATAACTAAAGAAGAATAGTGGAAGAAAATATCTTCGCCACTTTCAGGTTTAATAAAACCATAGCCTTTTTGTTTGTTGAATGTTTTAACTTTACCTGTCATTTAACTAAACCTTAAACCTTTCATATAATTGCAATTTTCACTGCTAATATTATTGTAGCACTTTTTATCGCATTATCAACAAAAAAATTTAAAAAATATGTTTTTTTTCTATTTTTTTTGAAATATTTTGTTATTTTTTAGAAGATATAGTACAATAATGAGTAGAAAGTTAAGGATTTTTATGTATCAAAAGAAGATTAAAGCAATGACTTTAGCTGCCATTTTTGCAGCCATTTATATCATCATGAGTGCTTTGAGTTTAGCATTCCCATTTTTAGATACCATAATATTGGTCATTATGCCTATTTTTGCGACTTATTATAGTGCCCGTTATGCATTCAAAGAAATTGTGTTATTTAATATCACCACGCTTGTTCTTTGTTTTTTAGTAACCCTTTCCGATCCTTTTTTTTCAATCTTATATATCGTTCCCACCTTATTTGTTGGCGATATTTTTGGGCTTTTATATAAAAAGAAAGTGCCTTATTATACGTCTTTTTTTATTTTAGCGCTCACTTTTGCTTTCACCAATTTGTTTAGTTTTTATTTTACGAAAGTCATCTATGATATTGATTTACTTAAGGAAATCTTTAATAACAAAGGATTCATAAAAGATTTTTCGCTATCGTTTCTTTTAATTTTTAGTATGTTAGAATCTTTTATTTGCCAAAAATTGGTCGTTCAAGAATTAAAAAAATTTCAACTCAGTTCTCCAATAGAAACCAAAATTCCTATTTATTATTTTATTTTCAACTTTTTGTTGATTTTGTTATCGATAGGTTGCCGTTGGATTTGGATTAATCTTTATTTGTGTTTATTTGTTTTGGTTTGTGCCATTTCAAGTTTTTCGATAATCGAATTTATCAAAAAAATCAAATACAAAACCATTTTCTTTTTGATTTCAATTTTATGGATAATGTTGAGTTCTATTCCCTTTATTTATTATAAACTTTATGTCGATTTACCCCTCATTATTTTAGGATTCATTTTGATTTTGCAAATTGTATATTTATGTCAAATCATGTATAATAATTTAAAAATAGATAAAAATAATGCAGAAAAGAGGGATGATTAATGGGTGAAATATTTAAGTTTTTTAAAAATGCTACGAAAGCCTTATTTTTTAGTCCCTTCTATTTGGTGCTCTTCTTGTGGTTCTTATTAAAGGCCATCGCTTTATTTTTTTATGGAGAGTATAAATCTTTCATTGGTTTATTTAATAAAAAAGGATATGACAAAAAGGAAACCTATATTTATGAACGTCGTTTAAAATTATGTAAGGAAAAAAATATGACTTTTGATGTTTTAAAGGAGTTAAATAAAAAAGCAAATGAACAGAATTAATTGCATGAATTCCATGATATCCTTTGTCCAAATCAATGAAAAAACAAAAAAAGCCTTTTTAGTTTTTTTTGCATTATTTATTATTATTTTATTAATATTTGGTAGTATCTATGCTTTGATTGCTCGTCATATGAGAAAAAATGCTAAAGAAATTGATACGTACATGGTCGAGTTATGTCAATATCGAATTATTACAAATCCGGATCAATTTTATAAAGCCGTAAAGTACTACGAAAGACGGAAACTGCATCATGCCATTAAATGGCCAATGCGAATTATTTTATTGATCGCTGTCGGATTATTGTTCTATTGTATTTTTTCAACAGCAGGAACAACCAAAAAAGTGTTTAGTGATTTCTTTGATTTATTTCCAAGATTCAAATGGCAAACCGTGAAAACGGTGAATGAAGAATTAAAGGCTGCAGGGAGTCCTTCTCGAGTCGTGGGCATTTCTTGGATGCCAGTTTCGTTAATCCCTCAAGTCTATTGGAAAAAAATCAATCCTCAAGATATCAATTTATATATTTCCACAATTTTTTATATTATTTTGATTGTATTGTTTTTTAAAATCTCATTGGATGCTTTAAGTTATGTGGCTCGAATTCATCGTGGTAAAGAAAAATCAAAAATGGTTTTTGAAAAAAATTTAGATCATTATAATTACTTCGATCTTCCAAATGCTTATCAACAACCTATTCATCCAGCACAACCGCAAACAACGATAACGAATCCTCAACAAACAAGTGATACTAATGCAACGGAGTCTAACACTCCAAAACAAGATAAAATAGAATAATTTAAATTGATTGATTCATCAATGGAAAATGATTTAATTTACCATTTCTCCATTGATTTTTTTATATACAAAAAAAGATTCTAGCCGAAACTAGAACCTTAAATTCATTTCAATTAATCAACACCTAAATAAACATGTGGATTTAATGGTGTGATGGTATCTGTTACTTCATCATCGTAAGAGAATTCTGTCTTTTCTTTATAAGTATAATAAGCAGCTTCAGGATCAATATTGGTTTCGTAATAAGCAGCTTCGTAGTATTCAATAGAAATAGGTTGACCTGTTAAAGAATAAACAGCTACAAATTTTTGAACTACTGCTGGACTTTCATCCGTTTGTTGGAAAGCTAAATTCATATAGAAAGTATAGGTTCCAGCAGATTCATCTTTGACTGCTGCATAACTAACGTTATTATAACCCATACCAATACAATCAGAATAATAAGTTAAAGAAGTATCTCTAAAGTCAACGACTGTATTTGCTAATGCAGAATCAGAAATCGCCTTGCCTACAAGTTGTAAAGTATATCCAGGATCATCTTCTTCACTAGCACTTTCATCAAGACCTAATTCATTATAATCTCTAAGTTTATAACGATAATTTTGTCTACTACTATCTTGCATTTCAAAGTTATCCACAGTTTCTTGTACCGTATAAGGATAATTTAAAATTGCTGTCCCAGGTCTAGAAGCAGCATAGTAGGTTTCTGTTCCTGTACCATAAATAACACCATAAGGTTTATCTGCAATATCTTTATAAAGTTTCAAATCTTCTTCATTAACAATTAAAATACCTGCATATGTTCCTTCATAATAAGTCATTTCCGTACGAACTTTTGCAGCGGTTGCAGTGGCTGTTAAAGCTTCGGTACTCGTTACAAATGTTAATTCTTCATCAGGTACATTGCCTTCTACACCCACATCTTCTACATCCATATTTGGATAAGCTTCTGCATAATCATTAGGATTTAACAATTGATCTTGATAATTTTCAACATCGGTAAATTTTCCATTTGATGAATTCGTATACGTTGCTGAAAAATCATAACTCATCACTTCTTCATCAAAACGGTCTAATTGTTTTTCTAAATGATGGTAAGAAAGTAAAGAATAATCTAATCCAGATTTACGACATTTAACTTCAACAAGTAATTCATAAGAATATCCACCACCGATTGGAGCAGAAGTTGTGTATCTAAAGCTATAATTGTTACCATCTCTAAGACCAGAAATTTTGGAAACTTCTTCTTCATCATTTAATGCTTCTCTTAATGCAGTAATATCTTCCGTATCAACTCCTGAATAGATTAAATTAGGTAAAGCTGTTAAAGCTTGTGTTTTCTTATAAGATAAGGTTTGTTGTCCACTATCAGAACCATCATGGATTAACAAAGCATTATTTCCTGATCTAAATACTTGTTCAAAAACATCATATTCCAAATTGAAAGAAAATCCTTGAACATAAGTTCCAATTCCAGAAGCTATCGAATAGTTATCATCATAGATTTTCTTATCTAAGGTATAACTTTCTTCAATCGAACCATAGCCTTCAATATAGACAAAAGATTGTTCTACACTTTGTACATTTTTTACTTTTTGCGAAGCCAATTTTAAATTATTCACAATTTCTCTGATTTCAGTTGTTCCTAATGCTTCACTTTTTTTAGCATTTTTATTGCAACCTGTTGTAAAAGGAATCAATGCTAATAATCCTAAAAATAACCATCCTTTTCTTTTCATAATACTAACCTCCTATTTTTTTAGATTATGTTTAATTTTACCATAATTAGACTATAGAGTCAAATCTTATTTTTTATTTTATCATATGCTCTATTTTTTCTTGGTGATCATATTTTGCCAATATAAACAACAACGTTTTAAATGGGCGGTATGCACCGATTTTACTTTATCAATATGTTTACTTCCTCGTACAACAAGTTCATTAGAAACCACTTTTCCTAAAATTTCAAATTCATTTCCGATGGAGGAATAATCAAAAGGTGCACAAGAAAAAATATCCGCGTAAATGGTATGTTTTTTATAATTGTAGTGCAACGCAATATGGCTTTGTGCAATAATAATAATTGCAGAAAGATATTTAGGATGATTCATTGTACTTTTTAACACACAAGCCCTCGTGATTGGATCCATGTTAATTTTTTCAACTAATCTTTCAAGAAAATCGAAGAAATCTTCCATTTTGGGTTCTTTGTAGGCTTCTAATTCTAATAAAATATGTGGACCAAAATCTTTTTTACTATCATAAGGAACCATATTGAAACATGGAATTTGACGATCTCTAACGGCCATAAAAGAAGTTTGATCATTAAATGGAAATTCTTCCATAAAAAAATTTTTTAATACATTTACATCAAAATCTTGCCATGAAAAAACATCAACAAAATAACAAGCACGAATTGGAAAGGTATGAATCGTCACATGACCGCCTTCTAGAAGAACTCTTGCACTAATCCCAATATCTTCTTTCACACTGCCATAATAATAAGGTAAGAGTTGCGGTGGTTCAATTGGTTTTAATTGAAATTGAAAGACCAAACGGTTCAACACTTCATTAATTAATTTCATATCATCTAATTGCCGTTCATTTGCCCCATAACAATCTAACATCACATGTTTCATTTTACTCACTCCTTTTGCTTCTTTTGATTTAGAATTTGAAATACTTCATATAAAGTTTTTAAAGCTAACCACGAAGTAACGTTATTAATATCTAATAAAGGAGATACCTCAACGATATCAAAAGCACAAATGGGGGCCTTTTGAAATAGATTTTCAATGATTTTTAACACTTCTAAACTCGTCAATCCAAAAGCTTCAGGTGTTCCTGTTCCGGGTGCATAAGCTGGATCGTTGATATCAATATCATAAGACAAATAAATCGCATACCGATCATCGTATTTTTTTAAAACCGCATCAATAACTTTTTCAACACCTAAAGATTGGATTTTTGAGGTTGTATATACCTCTATTTCAGGATGTTTTTGAAAATAATCGATTTCTTGTTTTTCAAAGCCACGAAGACCTAATAAGGTAATATTTTGAGGTAAATAGCCTGCTTCAATACTTCTTTGATTCGTACAAGCATGAGAAAATTTAGAGCCATCATAGACGTCACAAATATCCGGATGAGCATCCAAATGAACAATGGCAGGAATTTTATGATTTTCTTTACAATAAGATAAAAAAGCTCTTTGTAAAGGAATAGAAACCGAATGATCGCCACCTAAAAAAATAGGAAATTTATGGCTTCTATAACGTAACATTGCTTCTTTTTCAATAGATTGAAAGTAATTCGAACATTGAATTATATCGCCAGAATCAAAGACTTTTAATGTAGAAAAATCCTTTCCATCTTTGGATAAAGGAGGTAAAAATGCAGATAATTCACGCATTCTTTGGGGTGCTAACCGAGCACCACTGCCACAAGAAGCTCCTTCATCATAAGGAATTCCTGTTAAAACTACATCACATTCTGCAAGCGTATCTACTAATAATCCACGAAATGGTTGATCACTCATAATACATTCACCATTCTTTCAATAAAAATAGTATACTATTTTTTTGATTTGTCAATATCTAATATAACAAAAAAAATAAGGATGATTTTGATTGAAAAATCAAACGTTGAATCCTTATTTTATTTTACTATTGAATCTTTGAATAGCAATGTGTTTCTATCCTAATTTATCATACTTTGCTCTTGCATCGACTAACGTAGGATAATTATAGACATAGCTTTTTTCTTCTTCACTTAAAGCAGTATATAAATTTTCTGCTAAAACAATTTTTTCTAAAGAATTTGTCGTTATTTTTGAACCAATATTTGCAATCGCTTCAATCGTTGGATAGCAAGCAAGATAAGGCGCAACTTGAAATGATTCTTGTTTTTCTGAACATTGAACCTCGATGTCATGAGTATCTTTTTTCATATTTAAAACAATATGCCCATTATAATACGACGTATAAAATGTTTGTGTATAGGAGGTTAACCGCGTTATCGTTTCAGGATGTGGGAATTTATAGGTTGCTTCTTTTGCCGAATCTGCCGTAAAAATTGCCATTTTAGGTTGGATCACTTCCAACAATTCTGCATTACTTGCTGTTTTTGAACCATGATGCCCCGCTTTAAAAACATCCACAGTAGGTAATTGATTCATCGTTATCAATGAGGCTTCCCCATTTTCTTCTAAATCTCCAGTAAATAAAAATTTTAACCCTTGATAGTCTACTAAATTACAAATAGAATAATCATTTAAATTTTGAGATGTTTTCGTATAAGGAATATTATAAAATTTTTGATTTAAAAAAGTTAACGTTAAATCCGGCGAGATTTTCCATTGTTCTAAATGTTGATCAAAGATATCTCGAATCGTATAATATGTGCTTCCTTCAGCAATTTTTGCATCTCGTTTAGTATTATATTCATCTTGTAATGCCGTTAAATTTTCATATCCTTTACCCGAATCCACAATAGTCTTAAATTGAAATGCTTCAAAAACACCCAGCTTATTGGACAATCCAACATACCCTGCAATATGATCTTCATGCCCATGGGTAGCTATTGTTAATTCAATGATTTGATCTTCAACATATTTTTTTAGATAAGGAACTATCACTTCTGTCCCGGCAGATTTATTTCCACCCGCATCAATCAATATTTCATAATTTCCATAATCAATGAGAATACTATCACCAGAAACACCTAAATCAATATAATGAATCTTCAACTCTGGTTCAACTGTACCATATAAAAAATCGCCTGAATTTTGAACTTTTGAAGATGAATTCTTAAAGCTCGAAGTACTGGATAGATCATTGGCAGTTTTTTTGGAATTGGAAAACAAATCGCATGAGGATAATGCAACAATCATCAATAATAATCCAAAAACATATTTCTTTTGTTTCATAAAATCATCTCCAAAGACTCATTTTTGTAACTAAAGTATATCGAATTATAAAAGATTATTCAATAAAAAAAAGAGTTTCTTTTCCGTTCAAAAACGATTCAGTTACTCTTTCTTTTTCGATATTTTTTTACATTTAATTTCCTTTCGAGATAACGCTGTAAGCATGATATGTGCACTTGCAATATTCGTTGCTAACGGCGTATTGGTCACATCACACAAACGAAGCAAAGCACTAACATCCGGTTCATGCGGTTGACTCGTTAAAGGATCTCTCAAAAAAATCACTAAATCCAATTGGCTATCAGCAATCATGGATCCAATTTGTTGATCTCCACCTAAAGGTCCACTTTTTAAACAAGTTATCGCTAAATTGGTATGTTTAATAACTAAAGCTCCGGTTGTCCCAGTGGCATAAATTTCATGATGTTTTAAAGTGTTTTTATATAAATTTGCAATATGAATCATATCTTCTTTTTTCTTATCATGTGCAATAAGAGCTATTTTCATCTAATCTCACCTTCCTTTCTAACTTTTTATTGGCTAAAAATAAGGTAGTCTTATCGTAGACTACCTTATTTCCAATACTTTAATTTGATTGAAATTTTTTATAATCTTCAGGATTATATTTTTCTCCTGTAAATGGACGATCCGTTGGGCCTTGAGTATAAGAAGCTTCTTTTGTGATTTCTTGTAATTGATAAATTTCTCCACCAATTGCAAAAACATATTGTTCTACCGTTTTAGAACGGTCAATAAAGCCATTTGTTAAACCAAAGCCATATTCTAATTCATAAATTTCTTCAACATAAGCGCCCATTTCATCAGAATATCTACCCCTATAATAGATGAGTGAAAATGAATAATTTACCGTTTCAGAAGTTACATAAGTATAATTAAAATTAAATTCCTTATTATAATTTTGTTGATCTTCTGTAACATCGGTTCCATAATCAATTTCAACACCATCTACTGGATATGCAAGACTATCGGCTAATTCTTTTAGAATAGAGAAATTACGATTTGCATAATTAATATTTAGAAAATTTTCTACATTATTTTCATTAAAATTAGCTTCAGCATACGTTGAATCATTTGTTGAAGAAGTGGTGTCTTCATCATTGTAAATTCTATAAAATTTAGAATCATCATAGAAATATTGTTCTTTTCCTATTAAAGTACCTACTTCTTCTCCACTCGCATTCTTACTATAAGCTGTGTAATCGGCCGTTGTAATGTCAGCATATCGTTGATATAATCGATCTTCTTTAGAAGAAAAACCGGTTCCCATAAAACCATAAATAATCGTTTCATTATATTGTTCACTTGTCGTCATTACATTACCAGATAAAGATTCTACCCGTTCAATGAAACGATTGATTTTTTCTACATCAGATAAAGAATCATAAGTTTTCCAAGAAGCATATAAATCTAAATCTTTTTCAACATATTCATCAAAATACCGATATTGTCTTTTGCCTTCCTTATCCGTGCACCAACCTGAAAAAGCATAATCTACACGATTAGGTTCAGCAGGTTTCATTAAATCTTGATCTTTCATCACATATTGTTTTAAATAAACATCTTTAGGAGCACCTTCAAAGTTATAATGATAAGTCACAATATAATAATCTTTATTGGCATCGCTAGAACTACACGAAGCAAGCGATGAACACATTAAGATTGCAGCAAAGCATGCTGCAATCTTAAAAGTTTGTTTATTCTTCATCTTCTTTGTAGGTAATTTTTGCATTACTACCAACTCCTGACATATAGTATTGATCGAAATGCATTATAGCATAATCTTCGGTACAATTAAAGTTCATCTTAGGAGCATGTGAGTTAAGTCCCCATCCACCGAAAGCTTCTTTACCGATATACGTTACTGATGCTGGAATATCGATGCTTGAAACAGAAGTCATATATGCAAAGGCATCTGCACCAATTTTCTTCAAGTTAGGAGATAACGTAAATCTTTGGATATGAGAAGCATAAGTGAAGGCATAATCGCCAATTTCTTCAACCGTTTCAGGTAATACTAATTCTGTTTGTGCGTTACCAATTGCATAAGAGTAAACCACTTTTTGTTCTTTATCCATTAATAAACCATTTTCAACAGATAAGTAATCACTTGTTCCACTAATTGCAAAATTCGTAATACCAGCACCCATACTAGCCACTGATCTCGTTACAACGAATGGATTAATACCTACATTTTGTAAGCTTGCAGGTAATGTAATTGTACCTGTAAGAGCAAAACAATCTTGGAAGGCTCTTTCACCTAAAGTAACTAAACCATTACCGAATTGAACAGAAGTCAATGAAGTACAATGTGCAAAGGCTGTCGTACCAATTGTTTGTAAACTGTTAGGTAATACTAAAGTAGAAATTTCAATTCCAGAGAATGCACTTTCACCTATCGTTTCCACACCTTCTTCAAAGGTTAAGTTTTCAATATAACTAGATGAGAATGCACCATCTTTAATCGTTCTTAAGCTTGAACCGAAACTTACTGTAGTAATGCGTGAGAAATAGAATGCACCTTCACCAATTTCTTCCAATTGTGTATTTTGGAAATTGATGGATGAAATATTTCTTGTATCATAGAAAGCAAAATCATCAATCTTTCTAAGTGTGCTTGGAAGTGTCACACTACCTGTTAAAGTAGGAGCTGCAAAGATTAATTCTGTTTTTGCTTTATTATAAAGAATCTTATCATTTTCAACAGCTAAATTGTTATTTCCTGCGGATAAAGTAATCGTTTGAAGTCCTGTAGAACCAAATGCAAATTGTCCAACAGTTTGTAAACTATTACCGAATTGAACCGTGGTTAATGCACCTTGATTTGCAAATGCACTTGAACCAATGCTTACTAATGAATTTGGTAATTCAATTGCTGTTAAAGCAGGTTTTTGTGTTTGATAAACTTCACCATCATCAAAGGCTGTAGTCCACATAAATGCTGCATTACCAATCGTTGTTAAACCTTCATTAAAGGTTAAAGATGTAACACTTGAACAACCAACGAAAGCATCATTTTCAATTGTTTTAACATTGCCTGGAATTGTGATCGAAGTCAATTTAGAACAATCTGCAAATGCATATTCAGGAATTGTATCAATACCTGTACCAATCACAAGAGTTGTTAAATCTTCACAAGTATCAAAAGCTTCTGCACCAATTTCAGTTACACTATCAGGAATTGTAAATGATCTTAAGTGATAACAATGAGCAAATGCTTGTTTTCCAATACGTTTTAACGTTGTTGGGAAGTTATATTCTTGACATTCATCTACCATGTAGAAAGCACCATCACCAATTTCAGTTACACTATTAGGAATATTAACTGCATCTGTTCTACCGGATGGACACATTACAACTTTCTTCATTTCATAATCATATAAAATATTATCTTCAACTTTGAAATGCGTATTTCCAGCTTCGATATCAAGTTCTCGAATACCTGTTGCACCACTGAATGCATTAAATCCGAGTGTTTCAAGATCTCTAGGGAAAGTAAATTTAGTAATTGCCGTACAATTTGTAAATGCATAAGAACCAATGCTCTTTACCGTTGAAGGTAATTTGAAAGCATCTTTGAAGTAAGCACCCACAAAAGCACTATCACCAATTTCTTCTAGACCATCATTAAAGGTTACGTTTGTCAATACACTATTATAAGTTCCAGAGATACAATTGAAAGCACCATTGCCAATTTTTCTCAATGAACTTGGGAAAGTAAGATTTGAAATTAATGGATTCATATAGAATGCATTATTTCCAATTTCTACTAAGTCATCATTGAAATAAATTTTTTCAAGAATACTATAAGAGCCACCATAGAAAGCATAATCGCCAATTTTCTTGACGCCTGCTGGTACAGTGTAAGAATCACCATGTTTAATAGGATGTAATACTAATTCTTTCACAGCAGCACCTTTAGTAAATACAACACCATCGACACTTTCAAAATAAGGGTTTGTAGGATCGACTGTTACATTTTGAAGTCTAGCTGTTCCTGTAACTGATTTAGCAGAGAATGTTTTAACTGTATCAGGAATTGTAATAGAAGTTAAATTTACACGATTGTTAAATGCACGATCATCAATCGCTGTAACTCTTCTTCCTTCAACCACTCTAGGAATCACAACATTGACTTCATCAATATTAACTAAACCTGTGATTGTTACTTCGTCATTAGCTTCAATTCTATAAGTAACTTGGAATTTAGATTTTTCATACTTAGCACGAATCATTCTATTATTGTAAGTAGATTGGATTGTGCCATTGAATTGTTCATCTGTAATTTCACCCGTTGTTGGATCGACAAAGAACCAACCAACAAAGTTATATCCTCCTTCTTTAGTAGGAATTTGTAAACGAGCAATCGTACCAGCCATTCCTTCATAAGTATAAGTACTTCCTCCATTACCTGGATCTACAGTAATGGTTACCTTTGAATCTGCATCTATCGCATATTCTGCTACTAAATTCAAGTCGCCCATGACTGCATTTGTAAAACTCCATTTACTTTGGGACAAATTGCCATTTGGATACCAACCATCAAAAGTAGCATTTTTCATAGTAGGTTGTTCGGGTTCCTTCGCCCAACCACCTTTGGCTACAATTTGAGGTGGGATTTCTGTATTACCGCTTGATAATGAACCTCCATTTAAATCAAAACGAACTTCAAATTGTTCCACAGCATTTCCATAAACAACCCATTTTCCATTTTCTTTACGATAAAGAATATTGGTTTCTGTATCGGTGTAGAAGTCACCATTTACACCTAAATCGTTACTAGGTTGACCTCTTCCTGAAAGTTGTGCAGGAGTACCATGTTGAATTAAGACCCATTTCCCATTTTGTTTTTCATAAACATCTTGGGTCAAGGAATCAACACAACGATCGCCATTTTTCCCCATGTTATTCGAAGGGATACCTTGGGATTCAAAAGTCGTTGGTTCATTTTGCGCCTCACTACAAGAGGAAATTCCTACAGAAAAAACTGTCGCACAAAATAAAACTTTTAACAACAATTTTGCTTTTTTCATATAAATTATGCCTCCTTTTTAAATCTTTGTCATTGTCTTATCTTTCGTTTCGAAATATTTGTCTGCATCTTCCTTAACATTCGTTGTAAATTGTAAGGATACGACAGAACCACTACTATCAAAACTTAAACTTACATATAAAGTTCTAGTGTTATAACTAAACGAAATTTGTTCTTGTTCTTTTAAATATTCATATTTGATATTCTTTTCTTCAAGAGCAATTGTACCTGGAATTTTTTCAAATTGTGTTGCCGCACGAGATGGATTATTCACACTATAATAATCCCAATCGTCATCTTGATAAGATACATACCAAGACAATGTTCCATCTCCATTAAAATCAATTTGAACCCATCGATCGCCACCATAATACCAATTAGCTCGATAAGAAGCCGGTTCTTTAAATGGATCTTCAGAAGAGTAATTAATTTTACTTGTGCAAACGATGGTAACATTGGTTGCCGGCATTTTGAATGAATATATATCCCCATTTTTTTGTAATGTAACTTCATTATCTTCATCGGTATCTTGTGTGTTTTCTAATACCAATTCGACTTTATCAACTTCATAATTTTTAGTCGTTGTCGATACCGTAAAAGATATATTTTCATCTAAACTAAACCATGGGCCTTCTTTTTGTAAATGAACGATAGTATAAGGATCATTTTGAATATTAAGTTTATACCGCGTCGTCACTTGCACACGAATTAAAACATTGCTGGTTGGCATGGTAAATGAATAGATATCCCCATCGACAGTATAAGAAACACTTTCACTATTCGCATCATAAATTCTCACACTATCAATACCGTGGCCTTCTTCAACCGTAAACTTAACTTGAATCTTTTCACCAGAATTATAAGAATCTTTAGCGTTTAAGATTTCATAAGTGATATAATCAGAGCCCAAACAATCAATTGTAATGGTACTTGTATAACCTGTAACGACTTTAATTTCCACATTACTATCGGGCATCGTAAATTGATATTTATCACTGACTTTAGTGACTAAAAGCGGTTGCTGTTTTGTAAGATTAGTTACAGTAACTTCTTTAATCGAAGCTAAATTATTGCTAAGAATGACCTTGAATTGAATTTCACTTCCAGCCGTTGCACTCGTCACATCATCATCGATTTGAATGGAATAATCACTTCCATTAGAATATGCGATATCAAATTCCGGATCAATAAGTGATATTTTTTTCACTCGAAGAACAGAAGGTTGAGCTGGCATTGAAAATGCATAAGTTAATAATCTAGTTTCTAAAAGATATTCACCATTTAAACGTACATCGTATTCTTCTATTCCGGGAGTTAGTGGCGTATTCAAATATAATTCTAATGCCTCACCCGCAGGATAATTTCCTTCTATCGGTTCATAGTCGATTCCTGCATCGGCTTGTACAGTTAAACTATATTTTTCAACGGAATCGATACTAGAACTACTAGAAGATGAACTAGAAAAACTGCTAGAAGAACTACTAGATGAACTGCTAGAAGAATCGCTAGAATTACTTAAAGTAGAAGAACTAATGCTCGAATTAGAAGAACTAAATTTAGATTCTTCAGTATTTCCCTTTCCTGAACAAGCGACTAATGCACTTGCCAACAATATACCCGTAATCAAATATCTACTTTTTCTAGACATTAAACTATCACTTCCCTTAATTATTTTGATTTCTGAGAATATATGTAGAAAATTTTACCACTACTCATTAAAAATTTCAATATTTTTTTTAATAAAAGGTCAGTGGGGGGATAAGTTCAGTCATCTAACGAATAATGATATTCTTTTTGTTGTATAAAATAACAAAGATAGTGAAAGCCATTATTTTTAATTAACAATTGATATTTGTCAAATAAATTTTGATAAAATTTTAATTGATGCGCATCACTAGAGAGCGTTAATTTTCTACCACCCATTTGAAAATACAATTTTAAAAGATAATCGGTATGTTCGATAGGAAAGATGCTTTGTACTTTGGTATTAATTTCTAACGCTTTATTTTTATGAATCAAAACTTCAAAAATTTTTTGTAATTGTTCCTGGTAATTTTCAATTTTTGTGGTTTTGTCGTACAAATATGCAGTTTTAAATCCATAATCGATATGAGACAACACTTGAAAATCATTATAATTGGTAATGGCCTCTAAAATATTATCAAAATAAATTTTTAAAGTCTTGTCTAGTCCATATTTTTCAAAATAATAAGGCTGATAATAGTCGATAAAATCATTATAATGTACGGAAAGATTAATTAAATCCATGGCAATGTTTTCAAATCGTTTGGCAATCGTTTGATAATTACAATTCCGATATCCTAATTCTATTCCTTTTAAAATTTTAATTTGCGGATATTGCCGTTGCAAATCAGTAATTTCCCGAATATATTGTTCAAAATCAATATCCCAGTCACCTTCTAAAGAAAAGGGGGAATCCAAATCCAAATGATCGGTAGTTATAAAATATCGACACTTCTTCGCAATGGCATTTTCAATATAAGGAATCAAGGGTTGTTCAGAGTCTTTGGAGTAATGACTATGTACATGTTGATCATGTAAATTAAAATTTTCCATATTCATGCCTTCTTTCATAATGAAAGCATTATAAATCAATTTATGATTGAATACAATCATAATTTTTATGCGATACGATGTGGTTTAAACGATGGATGAGTAAAAATAAAAAACAGCCGAGTAAAGCGCCGTTTACATTCAAAATAATATCATCCACATCGGCAATTCTTTTTTGAAATAATTGGATGATTTCAATTCCTGTTGAAAATAAAAAAGAAAGGGCGATCACTTTTAATAAAACTTTCTTTTTTAGAAAAAAACTTAAAAAAAAGCCAAAAGGCAAAAATAGGAATATATTTCCAAGCAAATTACTATAAGCATATTTCAAATAAATTTTTTGATGGATTAAGTAAATTAAATGCTGAATTGTCTTAAAGGGAATATAATTCATCGATTGATGTTCTTGTTGAAATGATAAATAGATTTGATGATCAATCATCATAAATGTCGGTAAAATGGTTAAATATAATATCATCAAAATAGAAATAAATAAACAAAAAGAGGTCGTTTCATGAATGAATGTTGTTTTGATTTTATGGCAATGTTTTAAGAGGATGACTCTAAGGATGACATAAAGTGGTAAAAGAACAAAGAAAAAAAGTCCTAAATAAATACTTAATTGTATTTTCATGATACCGACCTCAGCTGTATTATATGTAAATAACCTTCCTTTTAATCGTCAATTTTTTCAAGTATTATTTTGGAAAATAGTAAAATAAGATAATCGTATGCCATAAATTGGGTAGAGAAAAAGTTTTAAAATTTACCCCTTTAATTTTTCTATTACTATTTTCAAGATTTTTTTGCATTCTAATCTTTCTTTTGTGTGTCTATCCATTGTCCAAATGAGCCAATCAATCCTTTGGCATTTTGCACTACTTTTCGAATTACTCGACCTAGACAATCCGTGTATCAAAAAAGAAAAAAACAAACGAATACTAGTGTATTTTTTGAAATTTTTCAAGGAAATAAAACTATACATTGGACAAAAAACATGGGAATATAGCACATTTAGTGTAGTTTTAATCTTAACCAAATCCATATCATCTTCGACACAAAAAAAGAATGGCTTTGAATCAATCAAAACCATTCTCGTTATTTTTTTGTTATTACTTATTTACGCGATTTTTTAAGTTAGATGAAACTTTAAATGTAACTGCTTTTGAAGCAGGAATTTTAATGCTTTCTCCTGTACGAGGATTTTTTCCAACTCTTGCTTTTCTTTCAGCAACTTTAAATGTTCCAAAACCATTAACAACTACTTGTTCGCCCTTTACTAATTCTTCAGCAAATAAGCAAAAAATTTCATCATAAACTTTTTGAACGCAAGCTTTAGACATTTCAACTTTACTTGCAACAGCACTAACTAATTCTTCTTTTTTCATAAAACTTTGTTCCTCCCTTTGTTTTGTATTGTTATTATAGCATGTTATTCATCTTTTGGCAAATTTTTCCCTTTTTGCACCCTTTTTTGACAAAATTATATTATTTAATTAACTATTTTTTATGCTTTAAAAGATAAAATTTTTTGATGCACTCAAACGTTTTTTCACTTAAATCATGTTCTATTTTACAAGAATCTTTATAGGCTGTTTCTTCATCAACACCTAACTCCATAAACAATTTTGCAATCATATTATGCCTTTCATACATTTTTTCAGCAATTTTATTTCCTTCTTCTGTAAGAATAATGTTTCCATTTTCATCAACAACTAAATATCCTTCTGCGGCATATTTTTTTAACATGATACTAATGGTGGCTTTAGAATATTGTAGTTCATTACTGACATCAATCGCATGAATATTTCCTTTTTTTTGGATTAAAATATAAATCGTTTCTAAATAATTTTCAATTGTTTCATTTTGATTCATATAAGTTCCCCTACCTATTTGATCTCGTTAATTCTATTATAAAGGAAATATTTTTTGATTGCAATCTTTAGTTAGACTATTCTAACTTTTTTGTTGACAGCATAAAATGATAGTGCTACAATAGTGTCGGTTAGATTAATCTAACTATTTAAAAGATGCTTAGTTAGTTAAATCTAACTTGGAGGGATGTATTATGCCATTAACGCTAGCGCCTATCGGTCAAGAATTGACAATTAGAAAAATCGTCGTAGAAGAAAAATTAAAAAAACATTTAGAAAATTTGGGAATTACCATTAATTCTAAAATTACCATTTTAAGTCAAAATGGTGGAAATCTAATTTGCCTCGTTAAAGAAGGAAGATTAGCTCTAGATAAAAATACAGCCTTAAAAATCTTTGTTATGTAGTAAAGGAGGATTTATATGCAAAAGAAATTAAGTCAATTTTCTTTAAATGAGAAAGGAGTCATTAAATCTATTTCTGGAGAAGGGAGAGTACGCCGTAGATTATTTGATATGGGAGTTACTCCGGGTGCTGAAGTCATTTTAAGAAAAAAAGCGCCTCTTGGGGATCCTATGGAAATCACCATTCGTGGTTATGAACTTTCATTAAGAAAAGTTGAAGCTGAACTTGTATTGATGGAGGTAAAAGAATAGAATGAAAAGATTCGCATTAGCAGGAAATCCTAATTGTGGTAAAACTTCTCTTTTTAATTTATTAACTGGAAGTACTGCACATGTAGGAAACTGGCCCGGTGTCACCGTTGATAAAAAAGAGGGCACATATAAAAAATTAGCCGAACCAATTCATATCATTGATTTACCCGGCATTTATTCTTTATCTCCTTATACACCAGAAGAGGTCATTTCACGAAATTATATTCTTGAAGAAAAACCGGATTGTGTCATCAATATTGTAGATGCCACAAACCTAGAAAGAAATCTTTATTTAACGACACAATTATTAGAAATTGATGTTCCCCTTGTAGTGGCGTTAAATATGATGGATGTCATCACAAAAAAAGGCGACAAAATCGATGTTGCACAAATTGAAAAGAAATTAGGTGTCCCTGTTGTTTCCATTTCTGCTTTAAAAGGTACGGGTGGAGATGAATTAATGAAGCGTGCCTTTGAAGCTTCAAAGGCAGTTCGCAAAGGAACAACCGTATTGAACAATTCAAGTTTGGCGCATTTAATCGGCGATGTAAAAATAGCTTTAGAATATGAAAATGTGGAAAATCCATTATTCCATGCAGTCAAATTAGCTGAAAACGATGAATTAGAAGTCAAAGATCATGTCAAAGCAAGTCAAATGGTGGAAGATTTCAAAAAGACTTTCAAAGATGATACCTTTGGCACCGATTTTGAAGCCATTGTGGCGGATGAAAGATATAAATATTTATCCAAAGAATTTAAAAATGTATATATTAAAAATGAAAGTAATCGGGAAAATAAGCCGAACAAAAAACAAAAAAATGTCAATATGACTTCAATGAATATGTCCAAATCTGATAAAATCGACCGAGTATTAACTCACAAAATATGGGGAATTCCAATTTTCTTAGTCATCTTATTTTTCATTTTCCATTTAACTTTTTCTTCCAATTTCTTATTTTTAGGAGCTTTTATTAAAGATGATTGGGTTTCATTTGCGGGTACTCCTTTTGAAGGCGTATTTGGTGAAGGAGCCATAAACTCACCCGGAGTCGTTTTACAAAATTTATTAACCTTACTTACAGATACCTTAACTCAATGGGTAGGCAATGGCCTGGATTCTATAAAAGGATGTCCTGAGTGGGTTCATGGATTTATTTGTGATGGTATATTGAGTGGTTTATTTGCTGTTTTATCGTTTCTACCGCAAATTTTAGTATTATTCTTATTCTTTTCTATTCTTGAAGATAGTGGTTATATGGCACGGGTTGCTTTTATTCTCGATCGTGCATTTCGAAAATTTGGTTTATCTGGCCGTGCATTTATGCCAATGATTATGGGTTTTGGTTGCTCAGTACCTGCAATGATTAATACAAGAACCCTTGCTGATGATAATGAAAGAACAGCAACCGTTCGCGTCATTCCTTATTTTAGTTGTGGTGCTAAGTTACCAATTTTGACAGCTGTTGCTGGTGCAATCGTTGCGAATGCTAAAATTGGCAATGCCGATATTATTACTTATTCAATGTATGTCTTAGGCATGGTTGTTGCCGTGATTTCTATTTTACTTATGAGAAATACAACCATGAAAGGGGAAGTTCCACCATTTATTATGGAACTTCCTGCTTATCATGCACCACAATTTAAAAATTTAATGTTACATTTATGGGATAAAGCAAAACATTTTATTAAAAAAGCCTTTACAATTATTTTAGCCTCTACGATTGTCATTTGGTTTTTGTCTCATTTCACTTGGTCATGGAAATTCTTGGCAGATGAAGAAATGGATCAAAGTATTTTAGCTAGCATTGGTCAATTACTACAACCTATCTTTACCCCATTAGGCTTCGGTTCACAATTAAAGCAATGGGGCTGGGTATTTGGTGTTGCTGCAATCATTGGTTTAATTGCTAAAGAAAACGTGATTAGTTGTTTTGGTACGCTGGCCGCATGTATTGGTGGATTTGCTCTTACACAAGATGACACAGGTATCACTTATGTTCAAGCAATGATTGCTGCTACAGGTATTACTATCCCCGCTTTAATTTCCTTTATTGCTTTCAATATGACCACAATTCCATGTTTTGCTGCTGTTGCCACAGCGCGTGCAGAACTCTCCTCAAAGAAAAAATTTAACTGGACATTGTTGTTTTGGATTGCAACTTCTTACATTGTAGCAACGACCATTTATCTAATTGGATCATGGTGGTGGACTGCTTTCATCTTTGTGGCAATCATTGCTATCGTAATAACATTCATCGTGATAAATAACAAAAAAGAAAAGGCGCGTGCATATCAATGAAAGAACTCATTTTTTCGATTCAACCGATTGAAATCATAGTCATTATACTTGCTGTAGCCATCGTTATTTCTGTGATTATCAGCCAAATAATCAAACGTAAAAAAGGAAAATCATGTTGCAGTGATTGTTCATCTTGTTGTGCTTGCTGCCATCAACATTACACCGAAAAGAAAAAAGGAAAAAATTCGTAAATGGCATATTTCGTCAATTAAACAAATGATTTAGGATTGTAATCTATCTTGCATAGATGCAATCCTTTTTAATTTTATCGATTTTACCGATTTTTTTATTTAGTATTGTTTTCTTATTTAATTCTTTTTTTTGCATTTTAAAACCCCTTAAAACATAACTAGGATTTCCTACTTATACTTTAAGGGGCAATGATAACATTTAAATTTTTCTATTTATTTTGTGTTTTTGTTGACCAAATAGGTAAGATATCACTTGGAACCACTTCATATTCAACCCATTCCAAATAAAGCATTAATAAAACTTGAATCTTTCTTGTTTCATAATCCGTGATGATAATATAATCTTCACCAATCAACTCAATAATGCCATCATAAACAATATCCCGCCATTTATCGCTGTCTGGATAACTGAAATAGAGTTGTGCACGGCGTCCAATCGTGTTTCTTAAAACTGTATTAACGAAAGTGTCCGCACCACCATTTTCCTCTACTTTCGCTTGTTTTGCCTCTTCAGGACTGATTGAGGTAGCCCTTTCGTTAGCTAAATTAGGATTCATAGAAGTACCATCTGGCGTTGGATAAGGTGGCACTTGATGCATGAATCCGGGATTAAATCTTTGATTATTAAATTCCATATTTATCATTCTCCTTACTAATACATTGTATGTAAGAAGTTAAGACATGTGCCTATTTTTTAATTTTTCTTATACCATTGAATCGGCTCAAGGCCTTGATTAATTAAAAAAGCATTTGTTTTTGAAAATGGGCAAGAGCCAAAGAATCCATTGTATGCTGAAAGTGGTGAAGGATGAGCACTAGATAACACTAAATGCTTTGGATTTGTCAGCATTTTCATTTTACTTTTAGCATTATTTCCCCACAATATAAAAACCATAGGTCGATCTTGCTTATCTAATAATTCGATTACCCGATCCGTTAAAATTTCCCATCCTTTATTTTGATGACTCAAAGGCATCCCATGTCGAACGGTTAAGATGGTATTCAAAAGTAATACACCTTGTTTAGCAAGATAGGTTAAATCTCCATCTTGATGAATTTCTACACCTAAATCATTGGACATTTCCAAATAAATATTTTTTAGACTTGGCGGTAATTCTTTACACAATACAGAAAAAGACAAACCATGTGCTTGATTGTAATTATGATAGGGATCTTGTCCTAAAATGACCACTTTTACTGCTTCTAAGGGTGTGGTAATAAATGCATTCCATATTTTATCAAAATCTGGATGGCATGTATAAGATTGATACTCATGACGTACAAAAGCCATCAATTTTTTATAATAAACTTGTTGGATTTCATCCTTTAAAAAATCTTGCCAAACCATTGGATTATTCCTTTGTTTGCTTTTCTATTTTCTTTAATAATTTTTTATAATCACGATAATATTGGATTGAATCTGGATGTCCACAAAAAGCAATGCTGCCAGGTTGACTCATCATACCTTGATATTCAAAAACTAAGATTTCATCGACATATTCAGAAACCGATGCTAATTGTTTTTCTAAACGTTGAATGGGTGCTGGAAGAAGTGCACTTTTATAAACTTCTCCTTCAAAATCAAACGTTTCAACATCAGCCCACATCCGACTACGATTTGCCTTATCATGGGCGGCTTTTAATGCTTGATAAAATTTTCGGGTTTCTTCGGGTTTTGATTTTTTGACACCGACTTCATCTTGATATGCCACAAAATCAACATCTAATTGTTTTAATTGTTCAACATAAAAATCATCACAAACCACATGATTTGTACCATAAGGAGCAATTAAAGTTTTTAATTTCGGATTGATTTTTCTTGATTCATTTGAAAATTTATTCACATATGCAATATATTCAGGTTCAAAATATTGATTAATTCCTGTTTCATCTGGAAAATACCATCCATAAAAGCTTTGATAATGGCCATACCGTTCATAAATTTCTTCCATGGCTTGAAAAGTTTTTTGATGAATCTTATCTAAAGTCATATTTGTCCACGGATCCATCCAATAACCATAACAACCCGTACCTACAAAAACTTTAATCTTTTGTTTTTCCGCTTCTTCTAAAATTGCTTTAATAGGTTCTTTGGCTTTAATCATTTTTGATTTCTTATAGATTTTTGATGGAAAGAAACTTTCTTCTCTATTAGGTTCTGTTAAAGCAATTCCAATTAAAACAATATACTCCATTTTTAACGAAGCAATTTCTTTAATTTTCGCTTTCCATTGACGAGTTGAAAATTCATGAACCATAGGATTAAAATATTTTCCTTCTGGTAAACCATAATGATGAATTTCTAACCAAGTACCATTAATTTTTTTTAACATAATTTACTCCTCTTTTCTTTATCATTACTATTATACCATTTTGATGAAAAAAAACTATGCTTTTGAAGAGGAAAACAGCATGCTATTTTAAGACGAATTTCTTTCTATCTTGCATTCAAATGAAATGATTTTTCATTAAGATAATGTGTAAAATTTTAGAATTTTCTTAAAACCTTTATTTGATTCACTTTAAGTTATAAAAAAAGTGCATATTTTTATATACACTTTTATCCAATAACTGCTTTTTAATATTTTACTCTTGTTCTTTATCTTTGATTTCATCCATATAATTCGTTAATTGATAAATCAAAGCAATTTCGTGGTCATTGTAGCTATTCAAATCTAATGTTATTTTGTCATCTAAACCTAAAATATAATCCGTTGATGCATGAAATAATATGGCTAATTCAATAATCTTTTGCGTTGAAGGAATAGAGATTCCCATTTCCCAAGCGTTCACACTCGATCGCGTAATCCCCAATGTTTTTGCAAGTTGTGTCTGCGTGATGCCCTTCAATTCACGGAGTTTTTTAATTCTATCAGCCGCTAAAATAATCAACATTATCACCTCTAGTGATAGTATAATCAAGCGAAAAAGATTAATAATTATCATTAATGATTATTTGCTTTAAACCAAAAATCAGCAAAAAGGGAAAAAATGTTTTGTGATTTTTATACAATTTAAAATTGAAATTTTCTTTTTCTTTTGAATTAGATCTACTTTAATGTATCGAAAAAAAGTGTTGTTCTTAAAAATTTGAACGCTGATTTTAACAGACATATTTTCTTCTTTCAACACATAAAAGATAAAAGAAAATAAATTGACTTTTATAAATATAAATATTAAAATATTGTAGATACATAAATTTGTAATCCAAAGGGCAAAGTGATGCCTTTTTTATATTCATAAAAGGGAGGGAAAATATGAAAAAACTTTTATCTTGTCTTGGCAAATATAAAATCTATGCGATATTAGCTCCCCTTTTTGTAGCTTTAGAAGTGGTAGGGGAAGTGGCCATTCCATATTTAATGGAAATCATTGTTGATGATGGAATTGGAGATGGTAAAGTACCTTCAAATATGTCAATTGTTGTAAACACTGGCATTTTAATGGCGATTATCGCGATTCTTTCATTAATTTTTGGTATTTTATCCGGAAAATTTGCAGTCAAAGCTTCAACCGGTTTTGCTGCGGGAATTCGTACCAAACAAATGGAAAAAATTCAAAGTTTTTCAGCAGCAAACATGGATAAATTTTCAACCGCCTCATTAATTACACGTTTAACCAAAGATGTAACCAACATTCAAATGGCATTCCAATCCATTATAAGAATGTGCGTAAGAGCCCCTCTAATGATGATTTTTTCAACCATTATGGCTTTTACCTTAAATTCTAAATTAGCTTTGATGTTTTTAATTGCGATTCCTATTTTAGGAACCTCACTTTTCATTATCGCAAGAACAGCTTATCCAAGATTTAATTTAATGTTAAAAGAATACGATGAAATGGAAGAAACAATTCAAAGCAACTTAATTTCTATTCGAACTGTTAAAGCTTTTGTTCGTAAAGATTTTGAATGTAAAAAATTTAATCAATCTTCAGATCAAGTGAATCAAGCTTCATTAAGAGCGGAAAAGATTCTTCTATTCAATAATCCTATTATGCAATTTGTAACGTATCTATGTATGTTACTTGCCGCTTATTTTGGAGCCCACTTAATTGTTAGTAAAACCATGGAAACAGGAGAATTGATGGGCTTTATTAATTACATTCAACAAATCTTATTTTCACTGATGATGGTTTCTATGGCAGGAGTTATGATTGTGATGTCTTCTTCTTCATTTAAACGAATCAATGAAGTTTTAAACGAAACACCTGCAATTCGTGATAATTTAGATTCAACACTGCAATTAGAAGATGCTTCCATTGAATTTAAAAATGTTAATTTTAGTTACTCAAACAATTTAGAAAAATCTGTCTTAAACAACATTAATTTAAAAATTCAACCCGGTGAAACCATTGGAATTATCGGTGGAACAGGATCTTCTAAATCTTCTTTAGTACAATTGATTGCTCGTTTGTATGATACAACCACCGGTGAAGTTATCGTCGGAAAGCATAATGTCAAAGATTATCCATTGGAAACATTAAGAAATGCGGTTTCAATGGTCTTGCAAAAAAACGTTTTATTTAGTGGCACCATTAAAGAAAATCTTAAATGGGGAAATGAAAATGCAACCGATGAAGAAATTATTCAAGCGTGCAAAGATGCTCAAGCACATGATTTTATCATGGCTTTTCCAAATCAATATGAAACGGAATTAGGACAAGGTGGTGTCAATGTTTCTGGAGGACAAAAACAACGGCTATGTATTGCCAGAGCTTTGATCAAAAAACCACAAATTATTATTCTTGATGACTCAACAAGTGCGGTAGATACTGCAACCGATAGTAAAATTAGAGCCGCTTTTAGAAAAAATTTAGCACATACAACGACTTTAATTATTGCGCAACGGATTACCTCCGTTTATGATGCTGATCGTATCATTGTGATGGATAAAGGAAATATTATCGATATTGGTAATCATGAAACTTTATTAAAACGTTGTTCCATTTATCAAGAAGTTTATACATCACAACAAAAAGGAGTGATGGAACAATGAAATCGAATTCAAATATGAAAGCCAATCAAGGCAAGTTTAAAAGAAATCGGCCTCAAAATATTCGCTATACCATTGCTCGTTTATGGCATTATTTAAAAGCATATAAATTTCGGCTAGCTTTGGTTGTATTATTTGTCTTATTATCTTGTCTTGCAAATGTTGCTGGAGTTTATTTTTTAAAAATCTTAATTGATGATTTTATCAAACCGATTACGGATGGACAAAAAACTTGGGCACCTTTTATTAATGCAATGATTAGCATGGCAACCATTTATGCCATAGGTATTATTTCCACTTATATGTATAATCGTTTAATGATGAGTGTCTCTTTGAATGTTTTAAATAATATTCGTAAAGATATGTTTGTCAACATGCAAGATTTGCCAATTTCTTTCTTTGATAAGAATCCGCATGGTGAAATCATGTCTACCTTCAATAATGATGTCGACGCCATCCGTGAAATGTTAAGCCAAGGTATTCCACAAATAATTAATTCACTGATCACTATTGTTGCGGTTTTCACTGCAATGATGATCTTAAGTTGGATTTTAACTCTCTTTGTTATCGTAATGCTAGCAATTATGATTACACTCGTAAAAATTATTGGATCTCGGTCAAGAAAATATTTCCAAAAACAACAAGCTGCAATTAGTAAAACCAATGGCTATATTGAGGAAATGATTGAAGGACAAAAAGTGGTCAAAGTATTTTGTCGGGAAGAAAGAATTTTAACTGATTTTGAATCCTATAATGATCACTTAAGACATTCTTCCTATTTAGCCAATTCTTATGCTATTATGCTATTTCCAATTATGGGAAATTTATCCTATTTACTTTATGTAATTACTGCGATTATCGGTGCCTATATGGCGATTCATCACTTAGGTGGATTAACACCAGAACATATTGGTACACTCGCAAGCTTTTTACAATTTACCCGTTCTTTTGGTCAACCCATCAATCAATTATCGCAACAATTCAACTCTATCTTCATGGCCCTTGCCGGAGCAGAACGAGTGTTTGCTATCATTGATGAACAAAAAGAAATAGATGAAGGTTATGTCATGCTCGTCAATGCTAAAAAAGATGCTAATGGTCAACTTATTGAATCTGACACTAGAACTGGAATGTGGGCTTGGAAACATACCCACAAAGAAGATGGTCGTGTGGACTATGTTGAATTAAAAGGAGATGTAGTTTTTGAAGATGTAACATTTGGTTATGTCCCTGAAAAAATCATCTTAAAAGATTTAAATTTATATGCTCGTCCTGGTCAAAAAATTGCCTTTGTTGGTTCAACGGGTGCAGGTAAAACAACCATTACTAATTTAATTAATCGATTTTATGAAATTCAAAGCGGTAAAATTCGCTATGATGGCATTAATGTTTCTAAAATTAAAAAAGATGATTTAAGAAAATCATTGGCGATGGTTTTACAAGATACTCACCTCTTTACTGGAACCGTAAGAGAAAACATTCGTTATGGTAAACTTGATGCGACAGATAGTGAAGTGGAAGAAGCCGCAAAAATTGCCAATGCCCATGATTTTATCATGAAACTACCGCAAGGATATGATACCGTTTTGACTTCTGATGGTGCGAATTTAAGTCAAGGACAACGGCAATTGTTATCAATTGCCAGAGCCGCAGTAGCAAACCCTCCGGTTTTAATTCTAGATGAAGCAACTTCCAGCATTGATACACGCACTGAAGCCTTAATTGAGCAAGGCATGGATAAATTAATGCACGGTCGAACGGTCTTTGTAATCGCCCACCGATTATCAACTGTTAGAAATGCGGATGCGATTATGGTACTTGAAAATGGTGTCATCATCGAAAGAGGAAATCATGAATCATTAATTGCTCAAAAAGGTAAATATTATCAATTATATACAGGTGTTACCGAATTAGATTAAGTGGCTGGTACAATAATAAAAAAAGTATGATATTTTGGATATTTCCTATGTCATACTTTTTTATATTTATCATTTTTCTATGAAATCTAAGTCAATATTGTTTGTTTAAAATTCTTCATTCACAAATTTTAAGCAAAGTTGCATCCATATTTGTGTTTGTTTTACTACACAAGCATGATAATTAACTGGTTCTGTCATATGATTTGCCAATGAAATGCCATGAGGTCCATTAGGAAAAATATGAAGTTCATATGGAATTTTTTCTCTTGTTAAAGCATTGACTAAAAGTAATGTATTGGCAACAGGCACCGTATCATCAAAACAAGTATGCCAAACAAATGTCTTTGGAAAGTTTTTTGTAACATGATCTTCAACAGAACACTTTGCAATCAAGTTTTCATCTTTATGCGTAAAATTTTCTGTGGTTAACCAATGGCCGATAGGTTTCATCGAAATGACTGGATAGCCTAAAATACAGCCATTAATTTTTAATTGTTCATTACTCACTTTCAAGATATCGGCATATTCTTTTTGATGCCATGAAGCCGCGGTAAGCGCTGCTAAATGGCCTCCTGCTGAAAAGCCCATAATCAAAATTTTATTTTCATCCACATGATATTTGTCTTTCCATTTTCTTAAATAAGCAATGGCCGCTAAGGCTTCTAATAAAGGTGTTGGATATAATGCTTTTTCTTTGCCACAAGAATATTTTAAAACAAAAGTATTGATATCGTTTTGTAAAAATTGTAAAGCAACAGGTTCACCTTCCCGTTCACTAGTAAATTCATAGCCACCACCAGGACAAACCAAAATGCTTGTTCTTTTACGATTGGCATCAATTTCGCTAAAATTGCTTGGACAATAGCATTCTAATGTAACATCATACTTTAATGGAAAAAATTCTTTTAAATTCACAACTTCATGAATCATTTTGTTCTCACCTTTCATTCTTTTCTTGTACCATGATACCATGATTGAGGCAGATTTACAATCATTTATACTTGTTTTAAAGAATATCATAAATATATAATAAGAATAGAACAACGGGAGCGTTTTTATGAAAAATAGAACCATCAAACAACCTTTTTTACCGATTTATGATCAAAATAGTAAAATTTTAATTTTAGGCAGTTTTCCTTCGGTCATTTCCCGCAAAAATAAATTTTATTATACAAATCCACAAAATCGGTTTTGGAAAGTTTTAGATTTTCTCTTTAATGAATCTTTTTATGATTCTGATAGTCATCAAAAAACTTTACTTTTAAAACAATATGGCATTGCTTTATTTGATGTTGTTATGACGTGTCAAATTACTGGATCTAGTGATAAGGACCTTAAAAAAATTGTTTTTGCCGATATTTATCCTATTTTAAATGAAGCCCCTATTCGTCAAATCTTTTTAAATGGAAAAACGGCTTATGATTTGTTTTTAAAAAAATATCCAGAATTAAAAAATCAATGCCAATATTTACCTTCCACATCTAGTGCTAATGCACAATATCGATTAGAAGATTTAATTGAAAAATGGAAAATTATGAACGATTATCTAAACTAAAATGACATTTTTTTATAATATTTATAAAAAAAGTATTTATTTTCTCTATCGTTTTGTATTATTATATTTAAGGGTAATTGAATTTTATCAATTATGATATTTATGATAAGTTAGGAGGGATGACATGCTCAAGACTTTTTTTAGCATATTTCCATTCTTAAAGGTTAATATGACATCAATACTTGATTATACATTTGGAGCTATTTTAGCAATTACAGCTATCATTCTAGGCTTTAAATATTTTAAATATTCTTTTAAAGTTTTATTCATTGCCGTCGGAATTTTAATTGTTTTAACCTTAAGTTATATTTTTAATTTACCTTTTATAAGGATTATTTTAGGTGCTATCGGTTTTGTTTATGCGATTATTTTATTGATCAGTTTGGATAAATCCGCAAGGGATAATTTTGTTCATCAGCATAAAAAGGACATTAAAAAAACAATTTCTAAATCTGAAAATGATTATACCGAATCCTTAATCGCAAAACTTTCTAAAGCTGTCTTTGATTTATCTGCTTCAAAAACGGGTGCGCTAATTACCATCCAAATGGAAAATGATTTAACACCTTATTTAAAAACTTCTGGAGTTAGAGTTGATGCTCCAGTAAGCGCTGAATTACTAGAAACCATTTTCGTAAATAAAACGCCTTTACACGATGGCGCTGTGATTATTCATGGAAATTATATTGTTGCCGCTTCCGTATTTTATCAACCAACGCAACAACCTTTGACGGGTAAATATGGTTCAAGACATCGTGCTGCAATTGGCATTAGTGAAGTATGCGATGCAGTGACGATTGTGGTATCGGAAGAAACAGGAAAAGTTTCCTTTGCAATTCAAGGTGAATTAATTCCTGTTCCCGTAGCTAATTTTTCTGAAAAATTAAGAAATATTTTCCAAAAAAATAATATCTAAAAAAACCGATTTGATTCATCGATTCAATCGGTTTTTTTATTTTTCTAATCCTAAGAAATCTTTTTAAACTTTCCAAGCATACATATTAAAGTTAAATCTTTGATCCGTATTCTCTTCTTTAATTAATTTTAAATCACCAAAAGCTAAGACAACATATTTTCTAATTAATGAGATGAAATAATAATGGGCAATTGAAGGAATCTCATGACTTAAATAAGTGGGGATGGCATCGTTTAAAACCCTTGTTAATTGGTCAATGATTCTTTCTTTTTCTTGTTTTACTAGTTTTAATTCTTTGTGATTTGGAAAATAGGCATCGATTTGCTTAACTTGACTCTTGTCAAGCAATAGAAAGTTCAATTGAACTCGATCCCCTTCTAGATAAGCATATCCTTGGTTTATAAATTCATCGATTCTATATTTTGAATCCCCACTGATTTTTGAATAATTCACATGAGGATTTGAAATAACATATTCGATACTATCCAGTGGGATATTATCTCCTGTCACACAATGAGGATAACTGAGCGTATTGAGTAGTTTGTTATCGCTATGATCAAAACTACCCGGATGAGCGACACCTTGCAATTGATTCTTTTCATTTCCAAACCAATTTTCACTAATAAAATATTTATTTGTATTAGGATAATCTTCGATCATCATGAAATCCCAAGAGCCTAATTTATCAACATGATTTCTTGCTTGAGGCTTATAGTTATCAATCAGGATACCATTATTGCTTTCAACAAATCGATTAAGCATAAACATCAATACCCACATCAGTTGATGATCAGTAAAATGATGATTTTGAATAATTTCTTTAAATTGTTGGAAATGATTTTTAGCAAACATAGCTAATTGCGTCGCATAGGACATTCCTTCATCTTCTAAAATCTTAGTTAACTTGATATCGGTTGCTTTTTCTATAATTGGAAAGGCTGTTAAATATTTATTATTTTCTTTTTTAAGCAATGTTGCTTTAAGTAAATCTAAAACCATTTCTTCAATATAGACAATAGAAATACCTAATTCTAATGAATAATCTTGTAATGTACAGGGATGATCATAAGAATGAAATAATAAATTCTTTTGAATTAGAAATCGCGTGTAATCATGAGGATTAATTTCTCCATATCCCGATCTTAAACCATAAAAATTTTTCGGTACAAAGGCTTTTTTTCCATTTAATCGTTCCATTTTTAAATACTCCTTTAGTTTTTTTCTAATTTCGAACAATCTTCTTTTTACTGTTCCAAGAGGTAAATTTAAATGATTTGCAATCGAAGCCAATGTTCTATCTTCAATATAGTAAGAATAAAGAATTTCAGCATAATCACTGGACAAACATTTGATTGCCGTGTTTAACTTACGCATTTGTTCTTGCATATCAAAATCATCGATAGCATCATAACTTTCATAAATTTCATCCCGATATTGAATAGTGTTTTTTTCTTTTATTTTACGCGTAACATATTGTTGATAATGATTCTTACAAATTTTCCAAAGATAAAAATCAAAATTTTGAATCAAAATTCCTTTATGAATATTCATTAACACTTCTAGAAGTATTTCTTGTGATAAATCTTCAGCATCTATACGATTATCGCAGCGTTTGATACAATAAAAGAATACTTTATCACTTTGTTTAAGTAATTCTTGGATGAATTGTTCTTGTGTTTTCATTTTTTTACCCCTTACACTTATAAAGTGGAAATTTTTTTCAAATGGTTCGCTGAAAAAAATAAAAAAGTTTACGATTCAGCAAACTTTTTTATTATACGTATCAAACTGAACGAATTATAATTTAGCCAATTGTTGATCTAACCAAGAAGTTACCGCAGTGTCATAGGCTTGTAAATGTTCTTCTTCAGTTAAGGTTTGACCGATTAATTCTTCTAAATAAGATTTTGTAATCACACCATTTTCATCTTTGCTATCATTATAATAACAAAACCAATCTGCAACGGCTCCATTTTCATCATAATATTGAAGCATTGGAACGTTATGCCAATTTTCATTAAAATGATATTTTTCACAAAAAGCATTCCAAGCTGCGCGTCGTTCCTCATAGCCTTCAGAATCTGGAGATCCAATATTAATATAATCATTGACTTCTACATAATAAAGGATTTTTCCTTTCATTTTTTCAATTAAATATTTGCTTAACACACGTGTATTTAATTTTGCACAATCCCCACATAAATACCATCCAAAATAGACTAGCATTTTTTCTTTTGCAACGATTTTTTGATCTAAATCGGTTTCAGAAATGGTCAGTTTTGTTGGCATATAACTATATTTTTTTAAAAATTTTTCTAACCCTTCTTTAGATTTAAACGCATCTTGTTTAGAATCATATTCTTGTTTAGATTTAATGCTACCATCAATAATGACATATAAAGTTGGCGTCACTCTGACATTTAATTTTTTTTGATATTGAGAAGAACTCGCATCTCTTTGTTCTAGTTGATAAATTTTTGCTTGCGTATTTTCTATAAAAGGATTGAGAACATTCGTCTTAAATGACCTACAAGAACTGCAAGTAGTAGAATGAAGTAAAAGGACAAAACTATCTTTATTTTCCATTTTAGCATCAAATTCTTCAGCAGTTAAATTCACTGGCGAATTAATGTTAACTTCTCCTTCAAGTAGAAACTTTTCGCCTTTATAATTTTCTTCGCTTTTAGCGCATCCAGACATAAAAGTTAAAGCAACCGCCAAAAATAAAAATCTTTTTTTCATTTTAATCCTTCCTTTAATTATTTATTATCATTATAAAATAATCACTATTAGAATGCAATTTATGTTTTATTTAAGAACTTTAACCGCATTCCATTGTTGTCCATTCATAAAATCAACCGCCGACATCATTTTTTTGCCTTCTAATTGAACAAGACAAATTTCAAGGTAACCATCTAAACACCGCACATATAATTTTTTATTTTCATTTTTGAGTGTACCACATTCAGCTGTGTCGATAGCCATTGTCGTATATTTTGTTTGAAAGATTTTTAAACTTTTGCCATTGAAATATGCATAAGCCCCAGGAACGAAGCTAAGCCCACGAATGTGATTATGCACATCCTTACAAGATTGATGAAAGTCAATTTTTTCTTCCTCACGGCCAATATTATAAGCATAGGTCGCTTCGCTTTCTTCTTGTTCTATTCCTTTATTACTTTGATCGATAATTGAAGGTAAAGTTGCTAACAACAAATCGCGACCTAAAACTTGTAATTTTTCGAACAATTCAGTCGTATTGATGTCATCATCAAGCAAAATTTCTTTTTTTGCATACATTTTACCGGCATCCATTTTTTTCACCATTTGCATAATCGTGACACCGGTTTTGGTTTCCCCATTCATGATGGCTCTATGAATTGGTGCTCCTCCTCTCAACTTAGGAAGCAAAGAAGCATGAACATTAATATTATTAATTTTAGCAATATCTAATACTGCTTGAGGCAAAATTTGGCCATAAGCACAAGTAATTAATAAATCAGGAGCTAAATCGATTAAGAACTGATAATCCTCTTTTAACTGTAAAGGCTGAAATACTGGAAGATGATAAAAAGTAGCAACTTCCTTAACTGGTGTTGGCTTTTTTTCTTTGTTTTTGCCGACAATTTTATCAGGTTGTGAAATAACACCTACCACAGCATAACCCTGTTCAATGAGTCCTTTTAAAATGGTCGCTGCAAATTGAGGAGTTCCTAAAAATACAATACGAGTGGATTTCATACGATCACCTGCTTTATTGTATTTATTATACATTAAAATACATCATGAAACTATTTTTTTAATAATTTTTTTAATAAAATTAAAAAACTTTTTAAAAACATTCGTTATTTTATTCGAAACGGCAGCATTAAAATTACTTAATTTATTTCCATCAAAATCATTTTTTACTTCATAATTAATATTGCCATCTGGAATAACATTTCCGCCAGCGACGGTTTGATCAAAATTACTGATTTCATTATCAATTTTTTCTATGGTTGGATCTGGTGAAAACATTAAGCAAAAAAATAAAACGCTGAGCAGAACTAGAATAATATAAAAATAAGGTTTCTTTTTCATATCTTTTTTCTCCGGTGGTTTTATTTTATTGCAAAGATTTATCCGATTTTGTCGATTAAACTCGACTACAATCGTGATGAATAAATTTATTTAAAGAAGTAGCGATTATTGTCGATAAATAATGAACATCCTCATCGATTTCTTTGGGTGTAACGACCATATTTAAGGATTGGTTAGTTAAAATTTGATTTAAAATTTGATTTTCTTTTTCTTTTGGAAGAAAAGCATTGGTTTTTTTACTATACTGAAAAAGGGCCTCTTCAACAATTTTTTGTGCACTAACTACCGTCGCTACTCCAATCGCAATAATGGGAACTTTTAACACTTGTTGGTTTAAAGGTTTTCGATGATTTCCTATCCCACTTCCAGGACGAATACCACTATCATTAATTTGAATCACCTTGTTAATTCTTTTGACACTACTAGATGCAAGACTATCGATAGCAATAATCAATGTTGGGTTATATAATTTAGCAATTGCTTTAATCAAATCACTACTTTCAAGACCTGTTTGTCCCATCACTTTCGGAGTAAACACACTGACCCTTCTTAAATCCTTATCGACTTGTGATGGAAATAGTTTAAATAAATGATTGGTGACAATAATTTTTTCAGCAACACTAGGGCCTAAAGAATCGGCAACAATTTCAGAATTCCCTAAACCGACAATTAAAACACGATCTTTTTTAGAAATTTTATACATACTATGTAAAGCTTTCAGTAAAACATCGCTGATATGTATCCGATCTTTTTCATCATTTAAAGTTTCAAAATCAATGGAAATATAATTACCAACATCTTTTTGAATGAAACGATTCTTTTTTAAAATTTCAACATGCGTTAAAGTTACTTTACCATAATTTTTTGTTTTTATTGTATAGTTATCATGATTTTTAAACGAACTTAATGTTTCATCTGCAAAATCGGTTTTATCATAATGCATCGAATCACCATTACTTTCTTTTTTATTATTTGTCATTTTAGGCTATTTTAAACGGAAAATTTATGCTACAATAATAAAGGTTAACGAGGTGTTAAAATGAAAAAAAAGTTAGTCTTATTACCTTTAGATGAAAGGCCTTGCACATATTTATTTCCTAAAACATTAGCGAGTCTTGCAAGTCAAGATATTGATTTTGTAACCATTCCGCAAGATCAATTAGGCAACAAAAAAATTCCTGCCAAATTTGAAAATGTATATTCCTTTTTAAAAGACAATTGTAAAGATGCAAATTATTTAGTGATTGCTATTGATACTTTGCTTTATGGAGGAATTGTACCTTCAAGATTACATGATCTTAAGGAAGAGGAATTAAAACAACGGCTTTTAACTTTAAAAGAATTAAAAAAAGACAATCCTCATCTTAAAATTTTTGCCTACCATTTAATTATGCGATGCCCTACCACATCAAGTGATGACGAAGAACCAAATTATTATGCTTTATGTGGAGCTCAAATTCATTTACTTGGTAGATATCAACATTTAAAAGAAATTCGTGAATTAACCAAAGAAGAGCAACAACAAGAAAAAGAAGTAAAGGATTTTATTGCTAAAAATAATTATCAAGCTTATGTGGATGATTATTTAAATCGTCGTTATTTAAATACCACATTAAATATTCAAACTTTATCTTTAGTTAAAGATGGTACGATTGACTTTTTAATTGTTCCTCAAGATGATAGTGCACCTTATGGCTATACAGCAAAAGATCAAGATCGTATTCGAAAAGAAATTGAAAATCTTCATATTGAGTTAAAAGCCTATATGTATCCTGATGCAGATGCGGTTTCTAATACGTTAATTGCAAGAGCAATTAATGAAATAAACCATAAAAAATCAGGCATCTTTATTCGCTATGCAAGTTGCAATGAAGGAAATCTTATTCCTTTATATGAAGATCGAAATGTAAGTGAAACGATCAAATATCATATTCTAGCTGCGGGTGGATATGTAAGTTATGACATTCAAAATTGTGATTTAGTTTGTATGGTGAATTTACCTTTTGAAGATATGCAAGAAGCTAGTCAACAAGATCGCCACTTAATGCAATATCAAATTAATCGTAATTTAATTGAATTTGTCGAATATATCGAATATTTAGTGATGCAAAAAAAGCCTGTTATTGTAGCGGACATTGCTTATGCTAATGGTGGTGATAAAGAATTAATTTCTTTATTAAATCATAAAGGATTATTGTACAAAGTGAATGCCTATGCCGGTTGGAATACAAGTTCTAACACCTTAGGCACCTGTATTCCACATGGTATGATTGAAACCATTTATGGTACAAGTCAAACGCATTACGATTTCATGGCGCTTCGTTATTTAGAAGATGTTGGCTATATGAGTATTGTTCGTAAAAAAATCCATGAAGAAATTTTAAAAGAAGGCATGGGTTGGAAAAACATTGATGGTTATCGTGGTAATGTATCAAAACGGATTACTAAAGCCTTAAATGAAATTAAATATTTATTTGAAGATGATCAACATCATATTGAAATTATCGACAATTATCAACCATGGCAAAGAATGTTTGAAACTGCTTTGACTGTAAAATTAATCATGAAATAGAGGAAATGTTTTAAACTTTTATCTATTACATTGAGCCCACATACGTTTCTTGTATACGGTTTTACATCTACCTACTGAGATAAGTAGTGCTCATGGGGATTGACTCATCAGGGTCAATCCCTTTTTTAGTTAGAACTTTCGATGAGAAAACGGAATTAACGATATTTATTTCACTTTTTCTATCCCAATCAAGTCTTGAATTTACTAATTTAAATATTTCTCTTCAAGAAAATTTACAATTGAATTGTCTATTTCTTTTACATCCTAAGTGTTTTTAAGGAAAATCATGCCTTAGGAAGTGCATGAGTTGCAATTTTCTATGACTTTTTGATATATTAAATTAGGGTGGAGATGAAAAGATACTCTTTTAATTTTATTTAGTTTTTGCAGTTTAATTTTTAAATAAACTTTACAAATAAATGCTATGTTTTATGTCGGTTTAAATTTAACATATTCAGAAGAAAATGTAGTAAAAATATTATTAGAAAATCAAAATTCTATTGCGAAACTATTTCAAATGAATTATTACTAACAAAAAGAACAATTAAAAAAATTTTAATAGTTTATAAGCAAAATAAGTGATAGCTGTTTTTTCTCGTTTTTTGTGTATTTATTTGAACATTTTTATCCAAATAGTATTTATTTTGTTTTAAAAATGTTATACTTTTTAAGTAAGTACATAACTTAAGGAGTGAAAAAATGCTAATATATCAAAATACCAAAGGTGGCTTTGTAAATGATGTTAGAGATGGCATCATTGCAACTAAGATACAAAAAGAATTTGAACTACACCACCTCAATCATTCTAATGATGCTGAATATCGGGCGTGGGCTAATTCACTTCAATATATGCGTAACGTCTTAGATGATAATGATATTTCAGATGAATGTAGATTAGCTATTGAATATCAAATTCCATTAACAGCTAAAAGAATTGATTTTCTTATTGCTGGAATGGATGAAAAAGACAATAACAATATCGTTGTTATTGAATTGAAGCAATGGGAAAACTCTGAACCAACTCAAAGAGAAGATGTGGTTAAAACTTTTGTGGCTGGTGCTAATAGAGCAGTTTGTCATCCTTCTTATCAAGCTTATAGTTATGCAAAGATTGTAGAAAACTTCAACGAAGATGTTTATAAAGAACACATCACATTGAAGCCATGTGCCTATCTTCATAATTATCGTGAAGAAAATCGTAAAAATATTGATAACGATTTATATCATAATGCTATTCAATTAGCGCCCATTTTTCTTGAAAATGATTTAGTGAAGCTTAGAAACTTTATAAAAACATATATTAAGAAAAAAGGGAATACCGATCTCTTAATGAAAATAGAAAACGGAAAACTTAAACCCGCCAAAGCATTACAAGATGCTTTAGCATCAATGCTAGATGGAAACAAAGAATTCTATCTAATAGATGAACAAAAAGTGGCCTATGAAACTGTTAAGAAACTTGTTGAAAAATCATTATCTAATGTTAATAAAATAAATAGTGAAAATACTAAATACACCATTATTATTGAAGGTGGACCTGGAACTGGTAAATCGGTTGTAGCAATTCAATTATTATGTGATTTAACTCAAAAAGGTTATGCTGTAAATTATGTTACTAAAAATGCAGCGCCTAGAAATGTCTATTTTGAAAAACTAAGACAAAACAATTATAAATGGAATTATATTAAAAACTTATTCAAAGGTTCTGGTTCTTTTATTGGTGTTCCTAATAATTATTTTGATTGTTTGATTGCAGATGAAGCGCATCGATTAACTGATAAATCAGGACAATTTCATCAATTAGGTGAAAATCAAATAAAAGAAATTATTCATGCTTCTAAAGTGTCTGTATTTTTAATTGATGAAGATCAAAAAGTAACTACAATGGATATTGGTTCAATTGACCTAATAAAAAAATATGCAAAAGAAGAAAATAGTATCGTTTATTATGGTAATGAAATCAATCTAGTATCACAATTTAGATGTAATGGCAGTGATGGTTATTTAGCTTTTCTAGATAACTTATTAGGAATAAGGGAAACCGCAAATCTCACATTCGATATGGATTATGATATAAGACTATTTTCTAATCCAGTATTGATGAAGCAAGAATTAGCTAAAAAGAATCAGATAAATAACAAATCTAGAATGCTTGCTGGTTATTGTTATAACTGGATTAGCAAAAATAATAGATATGATGATATCTATGATATTTGTTTAGAAAACGATTTCAAAGCTAAATGGAATTTTTCTAACACGAATACTTGGGCTATTGATAAAGAATCATTTGATCAAATTGGTTGTATTCATACTTCTCAAGGATTAGAGTTTGATTATTGTGGTGTTATCATTGGTAAAGATTTAATCTATCGTGATGGTAAAGTTATAAGCGATTTTACTAAAAGAGCTAAAACAGATTCATCTTTAAAAGGTATCAAATCTTCTAAAAACTATGAATTAGCCGATAGAATCATCAAAAACACTTATCGTACTTTATTATCTAGAGGGCAAAAGGGTTGCTATATTTATTGTGAAGATAAACCTTTGTTGATTTATATTTCACAAATGTTAAATATTAAAATAGAACAATGAAAATAGGGATGTCAAAAGCATCCCTGTTTTCATATAATATATAAAAAATTTTAACTAAATTAACTCATAACCATTTTTTTACATTGTTACGAGTTAAAATAGTTAAAAAGGTGATAAGATATGATTAAAAATATTCCATATATATTTACTAAACAAGAGATTATCAATAGTTTTGATAATGATATTCAATATGATAACTGGATAGCAAACAAAATAAGATCAAACAAAATTGCTAAAGTAAGAAAAGGACTTTATGTCCTTTTAGATGTTACTGGTTTTCCTCTAGTATCAAAGTTTGAAATTGCTAGTAAGATATCTAACGATTCTTATCTTTGTTATCATGCTGCCATAGAATATTATGGCAAAGCAAATCAAGTATATCATACCCTTACAGTTGCAAGTACAAGTCGTTTCAATGACTTTACTTTCCAAGATATCGATTATATTAGAAAACCATCAAAGATTGATTGTGGTATTGAAAACCATTTTGGTGTTCGTGTTACCAGTCTAGAAAGAACCATCATAGATTGCATTAATGACCTTGATGAGTGTGGTGGTATTGATGAACTACTAGAAGCACTTGAACAAATAAAACTCCTAGATGAAAATAAATTACTTGAAACACTTAATGCTTATAATTGTGTTCTTCTATATCAAAAGACAGGATATATCTTACAATATTATCAAGAACAATTAGGACTTAGTGATGCATTCTTTGATGAGTGTAAGAAACATTTAACAAATCAAGTAAAGTATTTCTTAAAAAATGAATTTGATGATATAGAATACAATTCTAATTGGAAACTAATGGCACCAAAGAATCTAATTTCACATTTAAAACAAGGTTATTAATATCTCCAAGCATACATATTAAAGTTAAATCTTTTATCGCTATTATCTTCCTTGATTAGCTTTAGATCAACAACACATTTTCTAATCAGTGATATGAAATAATAACAAGCAATAGAAGGAATCTTATGACTTCAATAAGTAAGTATAGAATCTATAAGTACCTTATTTAGTTTTTCTATGATTCTTTCTTTTTCTTGTTTAACTATGTTTAGTTTCTCATTATATAGGAGGAAATATTTATCGATTTGTTTTACCTTATCATTATCTATCAATAGAAAACTAAACATAACCCTATTATTTTCTAGATAAGCATATCTTGGGTTTATTAATTCGTGTATTTTATATTCATTTCCCTTACTTATCTTAGAATAACATATTCAATACCTTCAAAAAGTATATTATTACCTGTAACACAGTGACTATATCTAATAGTTTGTTATCACAGTGCTTAATGCAATAAAAGAATACTTTATTATATTGATTTAGTAATTCTTGTATTAACTCTTCTCGAGTATGCATTTATTTTTCCTACTACACCTATATAGTGGATATTTATTTAAAATGTCTTATTCAAAAATAAAAATTTTTTCTGATAAAAGTATAAAAATATATCAATAATAAATCATTTAAATTTTATGTTTATTTTAAAAAAGTTTCATAAAACAAAATTTAACAAATTTGCCAATAAAAGCGATAATTTTATAATTTTTTTGATAACATCTCGAAACTTTTTTGATACAAAACTGATACAAATAAGCATTATAGTACTATTTTGATGCCTTTTTAAGAAAAAAGCCTCTATTAAAAGAGACTAAATTAATAATAATATGAAACAAAAATAAACGTTTCTATCTACATTTTTGAATATTTTATGAAATTATATAGCATTAAATTCATAAAAATGAGCTCTTTTAAATAAAAATTAAATTACCTTAATATCAAGTATTAAAATCAATAATAAGTATCGTCTTTCATTAATTTTTAAAAAATTAATCTAATATTTCATTAAGCTCTTCATCCGGTATAGATTCAATGCTTGGTTTTATTCCTAATCTTTCAAGTTCTTTTGGCGTTATCTCAATGTTTGCAATTTTTGAGTGTTTTACAACTAACGCAACAATGCAACGAGATAAAATAATAATTAAAAGAGCTAAAACCACAACAAAAACAGCAATTAATAATTTGTTGTAATGATCAATATTGCCAAAAACCCCTAAAAAATAACCAAGAGCAATATAACAAAATGAAATCCTATTTAAATACATTTTTTTATAAGTGTTCATAAAGCCTCTTTGTTATAATTTAATTCCCCATTATTACCACCGTGTTTTTCGACAATATTTTTGCTTACATATTCTTTTATTACATCGCTACGCTTTGTTGAACAAGCGGTTGAAACTAATAGTAAAGCACCTGATATTTGCAACGAAATTGACAAAATATAAATTATCACATTAAGCATATTAATTCTCCTTTCGCTATGGCCTAGGAATTAAGAAAATTCTTTTTTCTATGTTATGCCACGTATCTACTGCCAAAACAATAATATTTTCGGATTCTAAATATTCTTGTTTTATTGGAAAATGTATCATAACACGTACCATTTCACTTTGATTATCTAGTTCAAATTCTTCAAAACTATTTTTATCAGCAGAAATCGATTTAAATTTTGAGCCTTCTAAAAGCCTAGCATTTTCTATTGATTCATTTCCATATTCTTCTACAAAATCTCCAATTAAATCAATAATATTAATTTCCCCTTCAACAGTACCGGAAATCATTGCAGACATGGTTGTCATTACTAAGCTTGAAAAAAATATTTCCATTATATTTTTTGACTTTAAATTAATTTGTTTTAATTTAAACATTTTGGAATTTATTTTTACTGGTTTATTTTTTTGTTTCTCGCTACGTCTTTGTATAGATAACCCTAAATTAAGTTTATAAGACGACAAAAAATCGCCATCGGAATCGATTTTCGGTTCCGTTTCTTCGGCGACTGTAACATTCATCATATCAACCTTAATAAATATATTATCTGCAAAGCAAATTTCTTCTTTTAAATAAACATTTAAATCTATTGGATCTTTTGTTTTTGAACAAGAAGTTATGTGCGAAAAAACACCCATACTGATACAAGCAATCAAAGCAAGAAAAAATAAAATGTTTGTTTGGTGCTCATCTAAAAAATCATTAAATTTTTTGCGAATTGTTGATATCAATCATCGCCCCTTTCTTTCACGTGATTTTCTACTTCTATTTTATCGATTTATTTTCAAAATTCAATCGTTTATTATTTGTTTTTTTTATTAAATCATCGATATCTAGCACTTGATTAAAAATTGCTTCTAACATATTTACAACAATACTATTTCCCGCTAGTTTATATAATTTATCTCTTGAAAAAAACATAGACTCTTTTCTTGAATGAAAATTATTATGTTTCAAAACTTCAAAGTTCTTTTCATCAAACCCCATCAATAAAAAACATTCTCTAGGCGTAAGAAATCTATATCTCGCGCTTTTATTTTTTGGATTAAAATAAATGTTCCCAGAATTTGGATGTCGATCTTGTTTTGTTGTTATTGTTTGAACAATCTTTTTCATCGTACCATCACTATTTATTATTTGGCTATTCTTTTCCCATATGGTTTTTCTAGATTTAGTATTTTTTGGTTGTGATAACAAAGCTTCATCATATAATTCTTTGTTAGTATAGTCTAATCTTAAATAGTTTGCTAATTTGGGTTTATTAATATTCAGCGATTTAATATATTCTTGGTCATTTAAATTGTGATTTTTCAAATATTTTGTTACTATCTTTTTCATTTCCTTATCATTACCAACATATACACTGAGCATTAATAATCTTCTTCTATTTTGAGGTATGCCAAAATCAGGAGCATACAATTTATTAACACAATTTATATACCCTAACTCTTCTAATTTCTTTTTCCATTCTTCAAAGTTTTTAACATGTCTTTTTGCTTCAAGTGATGTAACGTTTTCAAGCAATAAAAATCTTGGCAACTCAAGATTTTCTTTTTGTCTTTCAACAAGTATTCTTTCTACTTCCCATAGAAGACCGCTTCTAGTGTGGGCATCCCTATCTATGCCTTTGTTATAGCCATGCAATGCTCCAACATTTGATAAGTCTTGGCACGGAAATGAATATGTCATCAAATCTATTTCTTTAGGAAGTTCGTTTCCTTTTACCTTTTCAACATTTATTAAATTTTTTGTTTTTACAATTGATGAATATATTCTTCTTAATACTTCAATTGAATACATATTAAGAGTTTTTTCTTTCATTGGAACTTTTCCATCATTACTTAAACCTAAATTTACTAATCTAGACTCAATGTCTTGTTTTGACATATTACTAATAGATTTTTCAATTTCTGCCCCATTATGAATATAATCGTATGCAACAATAGCGTGTACATCCCATTCGCATGTATTTAAAATTTCAAATTTAACTTTTCTTTTCTTAGATAAACGTTCAAATGCTTTGGCTTGACTTCCTATTCCGCTAAACAGTTCAACTATTTTAAACATTTTTATCCTCTACCTTTTCTTTAAATTAGTACTCCGGCATTTTCTAGTTTTTCTCTAATTTTCCAAATCCATTGAGCTTGTTTTTGTGATGGGACTTTTGGATTTGATGTATCCAAAGACGCTGGAAGTTTAAGCAGATCAATTTCTGTAGAAGATAAAATTCCTCTTTTAGTCCCTTCATCAATTAGTCTTCTCCAATATGGTGCGCCCAAGTTAATAATTTCAACTTCAATATCTACATCTTTTTTCATTTTTTCATCTTTTTGACTTGCTTTAAGTTTTGTTTCTTGTAATTCTTTACTCATTAAATCATCATAAAATTGTTTTGAAAAATTTATTTTTATTTCTTTATATTTTTTCCATGTATCTTCTTTTTTGCAGTATTCAGTAACGATGACCCCATTAGATTGTTGAATAAATTCGTTTGTTTGCTTTGCAATCTTTTCTATTTCAGCAACTAACGACGGATATAATTCTTGTTTTTTCCAAATTAAATCATAGTTTAAACAATATCCTTCTGGCAAAGAACTAATAAGTTTTGAAATAGTATATGGAACAATATTAAGTTTATAACCACCAACATTATACCAATATGCTTTATTAACTATTCTATCTGTAGTTCTATATAAAATTGTGTCACAAATACATTGCTTGAAAAACTCATCGTTAAAATACGTGTCATTACTTTGATATTTATTATCAATATACTCTGCAAAAAAAGACATACATTTTTCAGAGCCCTTGCTTACCATATCTGGGCGCAATAATTCTGCAGCAGTAAAATATTTTGAAAGTTCTTCTTTTTTAATAACTTGATTTTTAGGATATTTCCGATAAAATGCATCTTTTTCGCTTTTTCTTTCAAGTTTAAATTGTTCTTGTTCGTATTTCCCTCTAGAACGTTCATAATACCAAAAAGTATTGTTAACGTTATTTCCATATACAGGCGCTTGGATTTTTTTAGATAGAGTTTCAAATAATCTATGAAACGGATGATTTGAAAATAAATCTGAATCTTTTACCTTGTTTTGGCTATTTGCATATTTAGAAATATTTTGAATCATCATGTCATAATCTTCGTTTTTAACGACAGTTAATTTCATAGGCACAAAAATATTATCGAGCGACATTTTATCCTTTCTAGCCGCCGATGTTAACGACGCGGTCGTTTGCCCGCCATTTATTATTTGCAAATCCTCAATAGATGTAATCATTCGATTATCAGTTGAGAATGCAATATTTGCTGCTGTACATGCTATTCCATTATTATATGCAAAGAATTTCGTTGGTTCATTTTTTATTGTTTCTCTAATTCCTTTATTTATCTTTCCTCTATTGCTTAAAAAAGCTCTTACGTTTCCTTCTAATAAACTAGAACCGTGGTCATAATATATATCATTTAAAAACTTTCCGGGAACAATTGCTAAATAAGCATCATAATCCAAATTTCCGGTCATTTCTGCTTTAATGCATGGAATTCCCTCTATTCCATATTTTTTTGTTTCAATTATAATCGGCTCTCTTTCTCTCCCCGATTGGTATAAGTCATAAAATCTTTGTAATCCCCACACTTGTAAATCAACTTTTTTTCCTAAAAAAAGATCATCATCTGTTCCCAAGGAAGTAACTCTTTCGCTTAATGTTTTATTAGTTACAATAAATAATTTGATTTTATCGATAGAATTATCGTTTTCTAAATCCACATAATCAATTTTTAATCTTCTTCCAATATCTCGACCAACTGTAAGTAATTCGTCGGTAATATCAAAGTAATTATCTAATGTTCCATCATATGCTTCTTGTAAAAAATTAAGCATCCTTTTCTTTATTGTATCTATATCGCTATTAGTTAAATTAATACCAGTTTCATCTTTATAATCAGAATAAAATAAAACTACAGATTTATCGGATTCATCGAAACAATATCCATCAAACGCCATTATTTTATTATTTCTACATTTTTTTTGCATTGGGATAATCCTTGGATCTACTAGATAACCCATAGACACCAATTTTTCAATAGTGTTTGATAAAAAATATTCTTCTGGCAAAGAACCCTCTATTTGGGCATTAACATGTATATCATCCATATATTCTTTTTTATATTCTTCAAAACTAATAGCCATTTTTGTTATTCCTCCTTGTATTTTTCTATAAGAGACAACATTAACTCATATTCAATTTTGCCGATTTCTATTGGCATGTTTTTTCGTCTTATTTTTGGAAAACTATCATTAACTAAATACATTTTTTTATTAGTTGCTTTATAAACGAAAGAATCATAAACTTCGTTATAACTATACCCGACTTGTTTTAGTTTTTCATAAAATTTTTCCCGATCTATATCAAGTTTAATGCAGTTTGATATTTCATCAATTAATTGATTTAATGTTATTCCTAAAAAAGATTCCGACATTTTTTCAAAAACATAAACAACAAGTTTTCCATTTATATCGCTATCTAATTGTTCAATTGAAGAAATAGATACAGAATTTTTCCCACTGTGGATCGCTTTTATTTCATACCATTCGTTTTTATAAGAAAAATCTTTATGTGCCGTTTCTGGACCGCTCCAGCCATTTATTCCCTCACTTATTCCATATTTAATAAAAACAAATTCCTTCAAGAAAAGTAACTCTCCTATAAGTCCTATTATTTCCCCTTCCGAAAGGATTTTGTTAGAACGGTAAAACATTTTTTTCCATTGATTATATCTATTAATTATTTCGGTATATCCATCACTACCTTGATATTGGCTTGTTTGATTAATTATATCTTCGCAAAAGTTATAAAACAACGAATAATTTTCGTTTGAAATATAACAAAATAGCAATGAATCGTAATTAGCTGTTTTGACTTGTTTAATTTCTAACAAATCGCTTCCGACAAGCTTGGTTGGTTGAAAATTTCCATTGTATCTTAAAGTAGGATATCCAGCTTCATTTCTTCCTAAATACAATTCTAATGGATGCTCTGCAGAAACTCTAACATATTGAGAATTTGCATTTACTTCATTGATTTTTTCTTCAACTTCTTGTCTATTCATTGCCATCATCTCCATTATAATTATCATCGTGGTCAAAATCAAAATAATTTAATGTTTTATTTACCATATATGTTGTAGAAGGCTCAATTTCTCCATCAATTCGTGGGAAACCAATTGAAAACCCTACAACATAATTAATATTTTCTAATCTTAATTTTTCTAAAAGAACGCCATAAACTGTAGGTTTTACTTCACTACCAAATCGACTTTCATCATCTTCATCAATTTTAAGAGCAACATAATAAATTATAATCAAAGGGTTTCTTCCTTTTACAAGAAAATCTGATTGTGTTGTTTTAGGTTCTTCACTAATTTGTTTTCTTAGTTCATCAGTTAATCCATATTGTGTATCTGTACGACCACCAAGTCTTGTCCTTGCGCCACTCATTCTTAATATTTTTTCTTCAGCATTTTCGTGAATATCAAACTTTCTTTCAATCAAGTTAATATTAATGCCTAGCGGATCAAATTCAAATTTATTTTTTGATGAACCACCCATAACAAGAACATCAAATGTTTCTAATTCGCTGTCACATTTATTTAAAAATTCAAGTATTTGTTTAGTATCAAAATTTGAGTTTGCCTTATGAATTTTTAAGGCTGCAAGCAAATCAATTACATATTCTTTTTTTATATTTCTAAAATATGGGTGAGAAACGCTTATATCTCTTTGTTCTTTCTTTATTTTGCTTAAAAAATCAAAAGACACTTGAATATTAGATTTAATTATTTCAGTATCACAAGACATATAAGGTGTTTCAAACACACTTCCATAATAAGATTTTCTTTCTATTTTACTTTCTGCTGTTCTCATTTTATTTGCAGCTGTAATATTTAAATCTTCGGAAATATTTCTTACTCTAATTCCGTAATCTTTCGGCTTTTTATGTTGATCACACATCTCTTTTATATCTTTTTTTAAACAATCTATATCTTCTTGTATTTCGTTATAATAACTAGCCGATTGTTTAGTGATAAAAATTCTACATATATCAAAGTAACCATCACGATAGCCAAACCATCTTCCCATTTGCATTAATACATCAAAAGTTGTTGTATTTCTATAAAAATATGACACTATCAATCCTTCTAATGTTAATCCTCTAGATAGTGCTAATCCACCAACAGCGATTACTCTTATACCTTCGTCACCGGCTTTATTATAATCTAGTTTTTCTGAATTGCGAGAAGAGTTAACAACAATTATTTTTATATTTTTTATTGCTTCGTACAAACAACCGAACACCTCTTCCCAACTTGGTGTTTCCGTTTCGTTTAAGCTAGATGAATATTCTTTATCGAATGTATCTTTTAATGATGCAACAAACTTGTTTGATAATGCCTCTTCTGCGCTAAGTCTATGGGTTTGAGAAATTGAAATTTTTATACTTTCATAATATTCTTCAACAATTTTTTTTATTTCGTGTTGTACATTAACAAATCGAGACATATTTATTAGCATTGATCTATTTTTGTTTTTTTCTGGATTCCTTATATCCATAATTGCGTTTGCTAAAAAAAATGAATTTATAGCGTAATAAAAAGAATCAAACAGTCTTCTGCCATACCAATCCTTTTTATGATTCATCGAAAAGATTTCGCTGTCTTCATCGGTTATATATTTTACTTGAGGACCATTATTTGAAAAATATTTTTCAGATCCACAATAATTTGATGGAGCACTTAAAGCATATATGAAATTTTTAGGAAATAAATCACTACCCAACATTTCTTTTTCGCTCGAATAATTGATGAAAACATTAGCAAATGGAGTTGCCGTATAGCCAACATAACTAGTTCTAGTAAATAAAGAAAGAATTTTTCTAATAAATTCGTTAATTTTTGTTGGATTATCGTCTTCCTTGTTTGTATTAATGCTAGCATTATCTGCTTCATCATCAATCATTAGCATAGGATAATTTATTTTTTGGTTGTCGTGTTTTGTATTTATTTTCTTTAAAGTTGAATATATTTTTTTCAATACAGGGACATTTTTCTTAACAACATAAATCATTGGTTCTAAAGAATAATCGCTTATTTTGCTTGCGGTGTTAAAGTCATCACCTGCTGTAAAATCTTTTGATCTACTAGTAAATATTTTTGGAACTATATCTCCTCTTCCAACACCAACATCTTTACCATCGACAGAATCAAAACCAACAAAACCCTCTTCTACCCTTATTTGTGTTTGTTTTCTCAAATTTTCTACTGTTCCAGTTAATACAAAAATAACTTTGTATCCAGCATCTGCAGCTCTACAAATTAGCCCAATATAATTTGATGTTTTTCCGGATTGAACGTCACCTACTACTAACCCTCTAAAAGAAAATGAAGCATTTTCGTTCGGATTTCCTAGATATGACATAATGTTATAAGTATCTTTATCTAACGTTTCTATGACCTTTGGCTGAAGTTTATTACCTAAATATCTTTTATATCTTTCCCAATAATATTTGTCAAATTCTTCGTTACTTATCAGCTCTTTATACCACAAATCACTATGCTCATAATCATCTAAAAGAGCGACTCCTTCTTCTTGAAAAATACTATATTTTGCTTCTATTTCTCTAATAATATCCGATTCTATTTTTTCATTTATTTCATTTTGCGGGCCTAATTGCTCTTTTGATTGATTAATAATTTCTTTTATAAAGTCTTGTGTTGGGCAAAACATAGGATCTAATAATTTTTCCCATTTCACAGATGCATCAAATTGGCTTATAACAAAATCTATAATGTCATATTTTTTATTCATTTTTAATTTTCTCCCAAATTTTTTGATATATTTTTTCATCATTAAATGGCTCATATTTTTTTAAACTTTCAAAGCAATCTTCAACTGATTTTTGCGTGATTTTAACGAGCCTTTTTACTTGTGCTATTCCTTCATCAACTATATCGCTTTGGATGTCATTATCTAATTCATCTTCTTGTTGCTTATTACAAATTGTGTTATATATATCATCAAATGGTAGTGTCCTCGAAATAATTTCAATTAATCTTAAAACCTTTTTTTGACCAACATCATCAAATTCATCAACAAAATTTTTAATAAATGGATTGTCAAAATTAACAAAATATACATCTTTATTGTTTTTGCTTCGTCCTTTGTTCCATATTTTAGAATCATCTTTTTCTAATGTTAATCTTGTCCTTTTAGCTATTTTGCTTTGCGATTTATTGCACACTTGCGAAACAACACGCTTTAAATTGTTTAAAATTGCCTTAGGAACAACGGCATTTTGTTTTTTAATATCAATTTCCCACATTTCATCTAACGTGTTTGGAATATCAACTTTAATACGTCCATATTTATATAGCTCTTGATTTATATTGGAAGATGATAATTTAAACCATGTACCATAGATTATTAGTCTTTCATTTCTATAAATATAAAATCCTTGCCCACTTCTAAATGATTCAATTCCTCCTAATTTTTCAAGATCTTTTGAAGTTAAATCCGTTTGATGTGGCAAAATAAATGGTTGAATTTTAATAATTGAATTTTCAACGGTAAGATCACTAACTTTTTTTGTGTCTGTTTTTGGGTTATCTTCTAAAAAAGGGTCATATCCGATGAGTTTGTCATTATTAACATACATGTTTATGGTATTAATTTTTTTATTTAAAAAACGGTGGAAAACTAAGCGCAAATGCCTTATTGCTTCATCCATTTCTTCCATGAGGCATTCAAGAATATGGCCATTACTTTTTTTGTATGCAATATCAAAGTTTTGCCAAACCACCAAAGTACCATGTGTCAGTTCTTTTAGCTTATCAATTTTAGGAATTTGCTTAATTTCGTCGTTATCAAGTTCTAAACAACTCCATTTTTGTTGTTTTTGAACAAAATCCAAATCCCACTTCATAGCAACAATTTGTCCGTTTGATTTTGATGCAACAATTAATGTTCTACATTGAGATAAAGAAGCAGACTTCAATCCCAAGCCAAATCTTCCTAAGTCCGTGATTGAACTATTATCTCTGCTACTTCCGTATTTCATTGCGTTAACTAAAACATCACGATTCATTCCTTCGCCATCGTCTAAAATAGCTACAAATAATGATTCATCATTAATCGGCGAATATATATAAATGTTTTTTGCTGAAGCGGAAATAGAATTATCAACAATATCAGCTAATGCAGTTTTAAAATTGTATCCGATAGCTCTCATCGAATTCATTAAAACTTCTGGAGCAGGTGTGTTTTCAATACTTCGTGCCATAATTCTCCCCCAATAAAAATTTTTGCGTAATATAAACTATAAAACACAACAAAAAGATTAAAGTTAAAATTTTTAAAATCAAACTTTTACAACAAAATTATACCATCTTTGTCAATATTTGACTACTTTATTATTAGAATAGCATTAATTTGTTTTGTAATTAAATATTGTTTTTAAACTTTTTTTACAAGCAAAACTGCAATAAAGCACGCAACATATTCCTCCGTTTTTGAAATATAATTCATTAAAATGTTTAATTTTTGCCGATAAAAAACCATTTTAATGAAACAAACGCGATACGTTTTAAAAATTTATGCAAAACAATTATGAGACTTTTTTGATACAAAATTGAGACAAATAAACATTATGACACAATCTTGATACATTTTTAAGAAAAAAAGCCTCTATTAAAAGAGGCTAAATTAATAAAAAATAAACGTTCTTGTCAATATTTTTTTAAATTATATTGATGCTATTTTGAAACTTTTTTGACATCAATTTCTATAACTTTCTTAGGTTTAGAATATCTTAACATTTCACTTTCTTTAACATTTACTTCACCAATAATAGAAAAATATTTATTTGCATCTTCTAAGTCAAAGAATCTTTTATTATAACCATCTACAAAATAATAATTCTTTTCTAATTGCTTACCACTACCAGCACCATAATTATAATCTAAAACGGAATTTACCCTGGCTAGTAAATGACCCTTATTAGTTAATATTCTTTTTAATTCATTCATAATACTTATCGTTGTTTTATCATCAAAATAATGTAAAGATAAATCCGCAATAATGACATCAAATGAATGATCTTCAAATGGTAATTTACTCGCTATATCAACTAATTTAGTTTCCACTTCAGGAAGTATACACTTTACCTTTTTTAAAGCAGTTAAAGAATAATCACAAGCTAACACTTGATAACCTCTTTCAAATAGATATAAAGAATCATTACCGGTTCCACATCCTAAATCAAGAATCTTTGTCCTACAACTATCTAATGTTACTTTATATGAATCAAGCCAATGATCATAGATAACTTTATCATCATAATATTTCTTATGAGTCTTTTCCCAATAATCATTAAATTTCATTCTAGAGGCCTCCTAAATTCTTATAATATTCTTTTAAAAATTTCTTTTCTTTATTAACTATCTCTATTTTAATATTTTCATCTAACTTTGACCATAGATTTGGATTAAATGATAAGAGATTTAAATCCTTACTATAATAAACAAATCTTTTCCTTTCAAACTTTTCAAATGGATTATCTAATATTGATTTCTTCATCTTAATTTTATCATCCAAATATTCTTTATCATAAATACAATTCTTTCTATCGACCGGTAGTTTTCTTAACAATCGATCTTGATAGAATGAACGATATTCCTTTATTAAATCATCTATATTTACTTCTCCTTCCTTATCAGCTAATTTAAACATACTAAGCATGAAGATAAGTTTAAAAGAATAAGTAAGCGTATTTTCGTCGATAAAATCAATAAAATCTTGTAATATGGTATCGTTATTATGATCTTTTAATTTTTTAATCGTTTTGATATTTGCTAAATCATCATATGAAAAATAAGGCATCATCTTATTTCCAATAGGTAAAGATAAACTAGAAAAACTAGGATTTGCCTTTACCCATTTATTTAGGGTACCTGTACCTATAAATAATTCTCTAGCTGCTTGTTCAAGTGATAAATAATCATGGTATTTTTCTTCAAAAGTATAAATATCTATTTCTTGCATGGAAATTTCTTTTTCGGATAGGCCTAAGATATTTAGATAATCAACATCATTATTGATAACACCCTTAAAATCACTATATGAAGCCATTTTAAACAAAGCATTGAAATTCCAAGGTATTAATTTCCCTTCATAGTTATCAACTACATCAATGACATATAAACATTCCTTGTTAGGATAATTTCTAACACCCCTGCCTATTTGCTGTAAATATAATACTTTGGATAAGGTAGGACGTGCCATAACAATCACTTCAGTTTGTGGTGAATCCCAGCCTTCATTAATGATTTGACAACTTAATAAGAATTGAATTTTTTTATTTTTATATTGCTCCATTATTTTATCGTTATCTTTATTAGAACCATAAACTGCTTTAGCTTTGATTCCCACTTCATTTAACTGTTTTTCTAATCTTTGACAATGCTTAATGTTAACACAAAAAACTATACCTTGTTTATAAAAATTAGGTTTAGGTAGAAAATATTTCTTTATCGTATTTGCTATCAATTCATTGCGTGAATCAATAACGAGTGTTTTTTCAAGATCAGCATAGTTATAATCTTTACCATTATAACGAACCAAACTTAAATCAATATTGCTAATTAATCGATAGCATCTAATATTAGCTATTACTTTTCTTTCTATTGCTTCTTTTAATGATAACTTTGTTTCGTATTGACCGAATATTTCATCTAAATTCTTTTTATCTAATCTATCAGGAGTAGCTGTTAAACCTATTAAATATTTTGGATTAAAATATTGTAAAGTCTTTTTACAATTTGCCGCTTGAGCGTGATGCGCTTCATCGAAAACAATATAATCATAATAGTCTTTAGGATAGCGATTCTTTTCAACAAAAACGGTATTATAAAACTTAACATCAATAAGAAGTTTCTTGTTAAATATTTTGATTCGTTCTAACCAATCATTTTTAAGTGGTATAGATGGCACCATAATTAAAACTTTTTGAATTTCTTTTTGCTTTACTAAATATTTTAAATCTTCGATAACTATTTGTGATTTACCGGTACCTGTTGGAATTACAATTAAAGATGTATTAATTCCATCTAGCCTTGATTTATGTATCTCTTCTAAGATTTTTTCTTGATGTTCATATAGTTTGAATTTACGATTTTCTTTAACTAACATAGCATCGATGAATTCATCTTTATTTCCTAAAAAATGTTTGATTCTGTCGATTGTTTGTTCCTTAAAACATAAATTTTGAGTCGAAAATCTAAAAGTCTTAAAGTTATATAAACTTAAGGTATTTTGCTTTTCCAATTGTTTTTCATATGATTCATTTCCAATTAAGCAAGGATGGTGGTAATGCACACCATTTTCTTCAATAGCATAGTTTTGGATTTTAGTCTCTATAACATAATCGATAAAAGCATTCTTACCATTACTTAAAGATATAGAATATTCTTTTTTTAGATATTTAGTTGCATCATCGCCATAAGCTTCAACAAATAAATCTTCAAATGATTTTTCAAGTAATGTATTATCCGTATGAATCAAATCAAATGAGCCACCTAAATCGCTAATATCAATATCTAAGGCAGATTTATTTAACCAATGAGCTATCTTTGCATACAATGAATCATCTACATAATTAAAACGATATAACTTATCATATTTTAACATGTAGTTATTTTGCATTTCGCAATATTTGGAATAATCAAAAATAATTGGCTTATCATTATTACAAATATTGTCATCAATGATAACACAATTATTTTTCTTATCAAGGTATACAAAAGAATGATGCGTATCATCAAAATAATATTCATCTATCCGTGTTAATCCAAGTTGTTTTAATCTTTGATTATTTATCATTTTGTTCTTTTACATATTCAAGAAATATTCTTTTTTTGAATGCTCCTCTTTCATTTGCTTTTTTAATTCTAATCGATTCAAAATCATCATAAGATACATTTTTAACATCAAGAATCGCACGTAACACTTCTTCTAAGTCAGCTAGTTCTTCCACTTCACCACTTTCTAAATATTCTTGAAGTTCTTCTTGTAGTTTTTTATTTAATGCTTTTAGATATTCCACGGGTTGCATTGTTCTAATAGAACATGTCTTACCATTATCCGACGCAATAATTTCAGGAATCCTATCTCTCACTAATTTGTTATATATTTTCATGGATATTGCCTTTCTATCGGTTTTTTTATTTCTTTCTTTGATACATATCATAATATTCATCTAGATTCTTACCCTTGTAAGAAAAATAAGTAGGACCTGCAACAGTGTGTTTTCCTGTTAATATCTTGGCAAGTGTTGTCATATACATAACTTCGTTGTTATATTTGATCTTTCTATCATCTACAACATAACATTTAATGGTTTTATCATAGATATATTCTAGTTCTGATCCAACAGGAATCTTACATTTTGTAAACGAAAAAAGTTCTCCTCTTTCTCTTATTTCTTCTGCTAAAGCTTCTGCATGTTGTTCATCTTCATTTGGTTTTATTAATTTTAGTTTATCTTCCATGCCATTGATTTCAGCAATGGATTTTAACAATGCATAAGCATCTTCTTTTGACATAGCATAGAATTCTCTTACTCTTTTCTTGCCATCAAAATTTTCAATTGCTCTTAAATCTGGATTAAGTTTATCAATAATTTCATGAATCTTTTTATCTGATAGTCTAGAACTTACTTCATATGTTGCATAGACTCTAAAAGCAAATGGAACACATTCGCTTCGATTAAGTTGTGCTAATCTTTTATTAACATCATCAGCATAACCTATTTTTACATATTCTTTAAATGATGGGTTTGTCAAAATATAAATATAACCTGTTGTTTTTTCCATAATACCACTCCGACAAAATTATAACTTTTTTTACATTAATAAGCCATTATTATTTTATATTTGTATCAAAAAAGATTTAGTTTTGTACTAAATCTTTCTCATATTTGTTTCTTATTTAATAAACATTACCATATATAATGGAAAACATTTAAATTGTTTGTTTGAACAATTCACATTGTTCAAAGATAATTTAATGCCATAATCTAAATTGTGATTCCTTATAACATGATTAAAACTTATAGATTGAGTATTCCTTCCAGATTTTACTTCAATAGGAACAATCTTATTATCATAAAAGGTAACAAAATCTATTTCTAATTTATTATCTTTACGATAATAATAAACCGGCATATCATTAGCAATTAAATTTTCTACAATAACATTTTCAAATAAAGCCCCTTTAAATATACCTAAGTTGCCATTTAATATTTCTGATTGAATTCCAGGTTCTTCATACATTGCTAGTAATAAACCTGTATCTACAAAATATAATTTGAAACTAGCTAAGTCTTTATAAGCCTTTAATGGCCTATCAAATGTTTTTAATCGATGTACTTTATAAACTAAACCAGCATCTTCAAGCCAAGCAATACTTGAATAATAATAACGTCCACTACCATTAGGCTTTACATATTTAAATTGAAACTTTTTATTATCCATAGCAAGTTGAGCTGGAATTGAATTAAAACAATCTTTAATTTTTTCTTTTAGGTTATTTGAAGCGTATTTAGTAACATCTTTTAGATATAAATCTAAGATATCTTTTTGTACTTGATAAACATTGCCAAAATCTTTTGTTTCTACAAATGTTTTAACGGCTTCTGGCATTCCACCAACAATGATATATTCAAGAAATAGTTTGTTTAATGTACTATGAATCAAAGGAAGTACTTCTTGTTCATTATCAAAGAATTCTTGGTATTTACTAATATCTTCTTTTGAATAATTATTAGCCCATAAGAATTCTTCAAATGAAAAAGGTTTCATATATAATGTTCTTACATATCCTACAGGATATGAAGATACACTACTCATACTAACACCAAGTAATGATCCTGAAGCAATAACATCATATCTTTTATCCATAGCAAAGGCTTTTAGTAAGGTTATAGCATTTGGACAACGTTGAATTTCATCAAAGAATATCAGGGTTTTTTGAGGTTTTATTTTATTGTTAATTTGATAAGCTGATAATTGTAACAAAATATTATCAACTGTTAAATCACCATTAAAAAACTTCACTAGTTCTTGATTTAATTCGAAGTTGATTTCATAAAGATTTTCATAATATCGTTTAGCGAATTCTCTTACTAAATAAGTCTTTCCTACTTGTCTTGGTCCATAAATGATTAATGGCTTTCCATCATGAGTGTTTTTCCAATTAAGTAAGTCTTCCTTTGCTTTTCTTTCCATAGCATTCACTTTCTTTCCGTTTTTAATATACCAAAACTTCCAAAAAATTGCAATATGGCTTCTTAAAACCTTCCAAAAAGTTGCAACATGTATGAAAAAACCTTCCAAAAAGTTGCAATTCTATGATTGTTATATTCATTTTTTTCAGTATTTATGCGGTTCTACGACGTTTTAATGTTTTTTGATTATAACAAAAAGAGTAAACAGTTAATTTACTAACCATTTACTCTTATAGTTTTTATTGTTTTTTACGAATTCCACTAGCAACAAATAATCGTATTGAACTAAAGATAGTAAAGATACCAAACAAGATAATTCCCGAACCCATTTTATATCCATTTAGATATTCTTTGAAGGTTGTTGTTTCAGAAAAAATTTCACCGGATTCGAATGATGTTCCTAAAACCTTTGTTAAGAAAATAAATATACCAGCAATCAATAACATTGATGCTGCTGTTATTATTAACTTTCTTGATTTTTCTTTTGATGCAAAGCTTACAATTAGCATAATAACACCTATTGCAAATATAATAATTGATGCCAAGGCAAAGACAGACACGCCACCTTGACCTAAATTCATAATGAGCGATTGAATCGACAAAGGATAATCACCGCCTCCATTAAGAATTGGAAATCTATATACAAATATAAGGACAAACACCAATAACACGACAACGACGGTTTTTAAAAATGCTGATCGATGATTTTTTATGATGTCCTTTGTATCTTCTTTGGTTTTTGTTATATCTTTTTCTAACTTCTTTTCTAATACTAGTTTTTCAACTAAAATGATTGCTCCAGCAATAATAGCAAAACAAGCAAACAAAATTAAACCCGAAGTAATTTTATAAACACCAAAATAATCTTTAAATGATATTGAACCAAGCACACCGCTTAAATCAATGCTAGTACCGGCAATTTTAACACTTTTTATTACAATTCATATTGCAACACCCTTTTTCGTCATGTGTTGCCTTGTCGATTGAGATTAACAATGTTTCATTTAAAAAACGACTTTTTCTTGCTTTTTAAAGCAAAAATATCATATAATAGAAATGCAAAAATTCTTTTGAATATAATATTTGAAAAAGTGTTTTTGCATTTCTTTAGAGAGTATTTCGCACGTACTCTCTTTTTTTTAAAATCAGATATATGCTTATAAAATTTAATCCTTAATAAAATACTTAATATTATCTAAACCTTAATAAAAACGAACCCTCCTTGTTAAACTATTTTGTTTATGGTTTTCTTCTACTTGCTTATGCTTTTCAAACATTATAGCATCCACGAATAAAAGAACACTTGCAAGGATACTAAAGATTCCACACACAATCGTTCCTGATCCCAAATGTAATCCATCAACAAATTCAATCCAAGACACTTTCGATGCTTCTGTTTCTCCCATCATAGTGAGCATTGTAGAAGTTCCTGCAGTAGTTAGTAAAAACGAACTAATACCCGCAAGCAAAAGTACAAAAACAGCGAATAAAGCAAATCCCTTAGCGTGTTTTCTTAATGCTAAACTGAATATCGTTAATACAAAACCAAAAACCAATAAAATAAACGCAACTAAACCAAAGATTGACAGACCACCTTTAAAACTCATAATATCTAATTTCATTCCTAACAATGAAATAGTGATATTTCCGCCACCAAACACAAACGCAGACATTTTAATATAACCTTCCGCCGTTACGCCTTCTTGAGTGACTGAAATAGAAGCCCCTGGCAAGGTAAACATAAAAATGAATGCTAACACAATAAATAATGCGGCAACGCCTTTAAAAACCCATGATAAAATTCCTTTAACTTTTGCTGACATTTGATATTCCCCCTTCAATGTTTAACTATATTATATCCTTTTTAATAAAAACACAAAATAGGCCATTAAAAATCCACTTGAATCATATTTGACATTCCTATCTTTTGCTCTATAACCAATGCGTTTTCTCATAGCATTACGATGAACAACTTGTAAATCACTACACTTGACGATAGTTGACAACTAGATTAATACGATACCTAACACACCATAAAAAAATCCTATGATCTAGGATTTCTAAACCATAGGATGCTTTTTCTTATTGTGCTTCAGGCATGATTAATTGAACTGCATTGATTGAACCAATACGACAACTATAGATTTCACCATCAACAGAACCACGAGCAGCAACATTAATTAATTGTTTGATAGAAAATTCAAAAGTGTAATCAAATGATTCAAAAAGATTTTCATCTAATTGCATTCTTAATGCACCATTGTATTCTTGATTTTCTTCATTCAGTGTTAATAGACTAAAACAATCAACTAATGGATTTCTTTCGGTATCAAAAGTCTTATCTAAGAATCTAGATTTTTCCATATAATCATTATATTGTTTATCAAAGATTGACTTAGTGATTTCTTCTTTCGTATATTCGCCCTCTCTAGAACGTCTATAATATTGATAATAGTTTGTTCCATCATAATCATAGATATATTCTTGATATTCTTCACCAGAATCATCAATATCAAATCTAGAATCACCATCTTTTAATACTTTGAAACGGTTCACGTTTTCAAATTGAATAGATAATTGAGCTTTGAATACACTATTTTTAGTTACAACGATAGAAGTGATATAGTTATCTTCTTCTTTATAAGCGTTAATTGCTTGTTTAAATTCTGTTTCATTCATAAGCGCAGGAAGTTCAAATACTGTTGTACCAAACTGACTATATTCCATATCACCACTAACACCAGTAGAAGATGCTTTATCCGTTTTTAAAGAAATATAAGTAATTTCCTTATCATCAAATTTAAGAACAACATTCATGGTTGTTGATTGACCTGGAACAGGTTCCATAGTTATATCACCAACATAACCTTGCTTTTCTGTATCATAACTAAACTCAGCATAATTATTCTTTAAATCCAAGGTCGCAACCATTGAACTCATCATCAAAGCAGGTTCAGTTAGTTGACTCAATTGTTGATTGAAATCATCTTCATATGGATATGCCTTCGTAAAGATACTCGTCGGATTAGATCTCGTATATCTTATTTTGTTTGTACCAACGACAGCCATATAAGTTTCAACAAACGAATTTTCTTCAGCTGTATCATTAGTGATCACATGAACTTTAGTTGCGGATTCCATTTCTAAAGTCATTTTTTGCGTTCCAAATGTTCTTGAACATGTAACATTGGTCGTATTGAGTTCATCAAAGGCTTGCTCCCATTCACTGTCAACCACTTTGTCATTGATAGGAGTTCCAGTGGATGAACTGCTTTGTGTTGTGGTACTAGATGAATTTGACCCCTTCACACGACTACTCTCACTTGTCTTATTATCTGTGCATGAAACTAATAAAAGTGCTAAAAACGTCATTAATAAATAACTTTTTTTCACAAATATTTCCCCCTTTATTTTGTTCAAGATAATAGTAACCACCTTAATAAAATTTGTCAATGGAATGTTGCTATTATAATGAACCGCTTAAAAATCAAAAAATCTCCTAAACCTTGATTTAATAGAGCTTTTGATAAAACTAATTTTTGATTGTTATTGAATAAGCTTATTAAAAAATGATTATCACATGACCACTGTGATAATCATAATTAGTTCTCAAGGACTAACTATAAAAGTCCTTGTTACATTTAGTATATGCAGTCTTTTAAAAAATACAATCAGTAAATTTTAAATGGTTAAGAAATTACAACATAAAAGCATGATTTAAAGGTCTTCACAATATTTTTTCATTATTTTATCACGTTTGAACCAAATGAAAAAAATTAGGTAACTTTGCAAAAATGCTCCCTATAAAAATAGTAGTGGGGCATAATGCAGTCTGTTGTCCCACCCTATTTGTAGCAAGGACTCTAATCTAGGGTGTAGTAACTTATTGTTGCCCCACTAGAAGGGAGGTTCTTATGATGAAACTAATTTTTAGATTACTTTTCGTTTATTTAATAAAGAAAATAATCAAAAAAAATGATTATCACATGACCACTATTGTGATAATCATAATTAGTTCTCACAAGGACTAACTATAAAAGTCCTTGTTACATCTAGTATATGCAATTTTTTTTAAAAATGCAATATATGAATTTTTTCTTATCAAGCATCCTATTGATTTTCAATTCTAGTTTAATTAAAATTTAAACTTCAAAAAAAGTTCAAATGTAAGTGTATTTGTTGCCGTCGAAAAGGAAAAAAATATGGCAAAGATTGTAAAACAAAAGATACACAAAAGAAACAAACAATGAACTAGTGATGAAAGTTTTGATTTACAAAAATGTTTAAAAAGGCAATTAAATTTAACAGACACAGCAAAATATTTACATTGTTCTATTTCCACAATTAAAAGATAAATTGACCGCAACAAAGTATTCAAACTTAATTTAAAAACAAATGTGGGCTAAAAAAGAATTGTAAAAATCACTTTAGTGTCTATATTCGAAATTGAACGAGTTTGTTTTTAAAAACGTTCTTAAAATAACATCCATTAACGAATTCAATCCAAAGCAATGGGTAAAAAAATACCCAGTGAAATGAACACTATGTGTTGACCTCACCGGGTAGATTTAAAGATGACTTTTTTTAATAAGTATTCAATCTTAGATCATCAATTATTTTTCAATAACAAATTGATCAACTAATAAAGTTGCGCCAGAAAGAATACCGAAAACAGCAAATAAAATCGCACCTGTTCCTAAATTCATGTTTTCTAAAAATTCTTTAAAAGATACTTTAGTTTCTGCTGCAATTGATGACAAAAGTTCAGTAGTAGTTACAGATGTTCCTGCAACTGTAATTAATAATGCGCAAACGCCTGCTAAAAGAAATGCTCCGCCAGCAATTAAAACAAATAATTTAGATTTGTCTTTAAGAACAAAACTCAAAACTAGAGCAATTAAACCTACAACTAAAAGAACGAATGCGATTAATCCAAAAATAGATAATCCACCTTTAAATTTAAACATATCTAACTTCACACCTAAAGTATCAACTTTAACTACTCCGCCGCCAAAAACAAGACTAGACATTACAATCCACATTTTACCGCTTACACCTTGTTCTTTCGCCGAATAGCTAACACCTGGAAGAACAAACATGAAAACTAAAGCTAAAATTGCAAATAATGCAGCGACTCCTTTTAAAATCCATGGTAAAAATTTTTTTGTTTTTTCTGACATTGATATTTCCTCCCCTCAAAAGAATTTTTCCGCTTTTATTATAACGCATTTTTGGAAAAAAGCAACTCCCACCATGAAACATAGATCCGTACCATTTTTTTATAAAAAGGATACTCGCAATCAAAGGGGACTAAAAAACTCTCCTATTGAATTTCATTATGAAATCATTTCTATAAAAAAAGTATTTAAGTTTTTTGCTTAAATACTTGACAATATCTATTTTGTGGTTTAACGATCTTTGACTGTTTTCACAATTTTTAAAATAATTCTTAAAACATAAATGACTAAAAAGATTAAACCAAAAACGCCACAACCTGAATAACCTTCTGCAAAGAAATTATTTGTGATGATCGATCGAAGAAATTCACACAATCCCATGGTTCCAAATCCCAAAAAGACAGAAAATAATACCCAACGAAATGGATGTGTTTCTTCTTTTACTTCTTTAACCACTTGTAATTCAGGAGCACCAAGAAAATGTTTGACAAAACTATATCGATATTCATCATAGTAATGTTTTTCCCATGCACAATCAGCAAATAAAAACATATAAAACAAACTAGCCCCTAGCCAAATAATTCCGGCACTTTTCCACCAATCCGTCCCAATAAAGGGGCGCATATCTGCATTTGGATTAATTTTAGCATTTCTAAAGCCAAAATAACAAAAGATCACAATACCTGCAATCATACAGATTTGACGAACAATACCAAATGAAGATGTAATTGCATAAATAAATCTAAAAATTAAAATAAATAAAGCGGCACAAATCAACATTCCCCACGGGGAAAAAAGAAAAGTTTTGAGAGCTTCCATATTTTAAACTATTCCTTCACTGTAGGAAACATTTTATGCTCAGCACGATGAAATTTTTTCAATAAATCGCCAGAATTGTTATAATAATTCTTTTTATCTGAATGCACAGATAAATGGATCATTGGTCCAAAAAAGCTTCCAAGTAATATTAAAATAATAGCCACGATCCATCTTAAAAATGCAGGCCAACTTCGATTAAAAATAACTAAAGCCAACCCACCTACGATTGCGGCATAACCTAACCCAATCATAATCCAACCTTTAACTGGGAATTTTATAGCGGCTGCATCCACATCTTTCTTTGTTAGCCGATTCTTTTTATCTTTATCTACAAAGCCATTCACTGCATCTAAGGCATTTAGTACTTCATCGAGGACTCCTGCCCAAGGAGTAAATGTATTGAACTTCGGATTTGTATAACCAACTAGCGATATTCCAAAAGCTGGATATTTTTCTTCATCATCTTCTATGCCACCCTTGTAATTACTAAAAAGACACACATTTTTTGGGTCAAAATTAGCTTGTCTAAGAACTTTAAAAACAAATTCTTCGTAATCTTCTCCATGTTCTTTCACAATTTCTTTGGTTTTCGTAATATATTTATCAAATATATCTCTAAAATCAAACACCATCGTATTAATTGCCCCATTTTTTTCTACATGTACATCAAGATATAAACGTGCTTTTCCATATCCCATGACACAAATGACGACAGAATCTGTATCCGTGAATTTCACTCTTCCTAGTCTTCCTTGGGGTGCTTTGGTATTAAAATAAGCTGCTAATGAACTATACATGGGATTATCTATTAAAACTTTTTCAATTTCCCATTCTTGATTGGACTTATTATTAGACATCTTTTTTCCTCCCTTTTATGTCCTATGTGTTAGGTTTTTTAGCTTTCCTAAAATCACATGTTTTCTTTGTTTATTATACCTTTATCGCCACTTTTTGTAAAGACGCAACAAGGCCAATGCTTTTGATTAAAAATGTTTCTAACATTTTTAGCATAGGTAATCAATCTTATGTTGCTGATCTATTAAAAATTCCCTTTTCGTGACAATTATGAAACATCACCTCCACCCACCAAAGTCAAATTTCCTTTGCCTAAAAAGATCCTTTTTTTAAAGACAATAAAAAACCTTTTTAAAATTGCAATTTTATGTTTTTAAACTTATAATAATTTTAAAAGAAAGAAGTAAAATGTATGAAAAAAAATAAAAGCCTACAACTCAAATTACTCCAACATTATTTTTCCATTCAAAATAACATTGCGACGTTAAAATTAGTTTATGATACTTTTGCAGAACTTATAAATCCTAATTTCGGTGATGATAAAATTGAAAAACTCAACGAAAAATTGTTTTTAGATATCAAAGAAGCGGTAACGCTTTTACCTAAAAAATATAAATTAAATTTGCAAATCATCATCAAAGATTTGGGGGATTATACGATAAAAGAATGTGAAGAAATCGTGAAGCAAAACATTTATTTAGTCGTTTATGAAACCATTAAAAGCAATCAAAAGAAAATGGTGGGTGGATGGTCTTTAATTGGTGTAGGTGCTGCGATTTTATTGGTTAGTTATCTTTTACATAATTATAATCTATGGTTTGATTTAATTAATATTAGTGGGACTTTATTTGTTTGGGAAGGTGTCAACATGGCCTTTCTTGAAAGAAACCACGAAAATAAAGAAAATATTTCTTTAGCAAAAGCCATTCAACAAATTACAATCAAAAATGCAGATGAATAAATTTTTTCATTGTCTAAAAATCACTGAAGTTTAAATAACTCAGTGATTTTTTTATCGTCGAATGGAAATAAAAAAATCGCAACCTAGTCTCACTAAAGTTGCGAAAAAATGAATGCAAAACAATCTGAATTAAAATAAACCTTTTTTACTTAACATCATAGTTCCCACATAAGGAAGATCTTGTTTTTTTATAAAATCAAGGGCTGCATAAATATCTTTGAGTTTGGTTTGATTTTTATGTGCGACAAGAAGAATGGCATCGAAGAAATCTTTAAATAATAAAATATCTGAATTTTCCAACACAGGTGGTAAGGTTACCACAATATGTGTATATGCTTCTTTTAATGTTTTTAAAACATTTTGAACTTCATCAGATAATAAAAACTTTGCTGGATATATATCTTGCTTGGAAGCAATTATATCCAATTGTTGATTGATTTTAAAAATACCTTTTTTCGATGCATCTAAAGAAATATCTAGAAGTGAACAGGATTTTTGTAAATCATATAACGTAGCCATTGTTGGAGAATATAAATCTAATTCTAATAACAATGTTTTTTCATTATTGGCTGCATAAACTTCAGCCATCGCTTTAGCCATTAAGGCACTTTGTAAACGATTTTTAGGAGCTACTAATGCAATGGTTTTCGGTTGTTGATGCATGATAGAAACAATTTCATTTTGGAACTTAATGATAGATTCTTTTAAAAGTTCATTATTGAATACATTATGGAATGCCCTTTTCAATGCATCGTCTTTATTTAGAAGTTTCATGATTATCCTCCTTAACTTTACTATATTTTATTTCAAAAACATGACCTGCAGATTTTGAAATATCTTTGGTTTCATAAAGTAAATTTCTTTGAGATTCATAAAATAACACAAATACAGCACCCACTACAATGCCTATCATTCCTGCAAGCAATACATAAAGTTTCGCTGACCGAGCAATACTAACCGGTTCACTTGCTGCAGCAATGACATCAATTTCATTACTAGCATATTTTTCTTTGACTGCTTCGATACTTACAGCACAAATTTCTTCTAAAACCGCTTTGACAATTTTTTTGTCTTTGTTTGCAAAAGTAATTTTGACTTGTAGCATTGTGTTCGTATCGGCAACACGAAGTCCTTGTACAATCTCATCTAGGGTAATCAAACTTTTATCACTATGGGTAACTTTTTTATTTTTAAGATGATCATAAACCACTTCTACCACTAAGGATTTACTTGTAATCGTACTTTTAATTGCAGGAGTTATTTTCGTATCGCCACCATTGATGCTCACTAAACTTTCGGATTGATAATTCGGTTTTATCGTAGCTTTAGCATAACAACCACCAAATAAAATACAAACAAAAACAATACATAAAAAGATGATGATATGTCTTTTAAAAGCTCTAAATATAAATTTAAATGAATTATTATTTTCTTCCATCTTTTTTTCTCTCACTTTCTTTTTATTTCACAAAATCATTATAACTTATAAATTACAAAAATCAAAATAATAACCTATATATATAATATTATTTACTACTTATGAATCTATTTCTCCTTGCTGACGATGAATTTGATAATTTCCAAGATCAAAGGAAATATTGTGTTTTCTTCTTTGCGATAATGGCGGTAAAGTCATATAATCTCCATACATTTCACGCAAAATTTTATCATATTGTTTCGGAATAGGAAAATTTACTCCTTCAAATTCGGCAGATATCATTTCCGAATAATCACGAATTTCCCTTAATTCTTTTTCATAAGAATAGGCCCCGCCATGATTCACACAATACTTGCAATTTTCTAAGTGATTATATTTGCACATGACCTTGATCAGTTTCTTTTTTATTCTTTCTGTAGAAAATGGAAAATAAATGATTCTTAACATTAAATATAAAATTTTTCCTAAAAATTTTTTTAACCCCTTTTGATGAATCAGTACTTTATAATGACAGCGAACCAAAAGTATTTTCCTTAACATAAGTGTTCTTATTTTTTGCCACGAACGTTTGAATTTACTATTGGAAACTTTATCAAAAACGAAAACATCTATATAAATTCCTTTATTAATGTCAGTATCCATTGAACTTTCTTCTATTAGCTGTGTTCCTTTAATTCTCAATTTAGAAAAAGGAAGTGGAAAATTGTCATTATCCCAATTGCACAATTGGTAATCTTTATGAAGCTCTTTAGGACACACTTTTAAAAACAATTCATAATCTTCTCTCATGATTCCCACATCAATATCATCATCCCAAGGAATAAATCCTTTGTGCCGAATGGCTCCTAGAAGTGTTCCACCAACTAAAAAATATCGAATGGAATATTTTTTACATATTCGATCAAATTCAATGAGCAAATCTAATTCTGATAATTGTAATAATCTTTCATTTGTCTCCATCATTTAAATTTTTGAATGAATTTAACGATAATAAATTCATTTATCCTTTCTTAGTTTTTTCATGTCTGGCTAATGGCTTTTTTAAATCTATTTATAATGCATTTTCCAACCAATTCATGTTCACTACAAGTTTTTATAAATCTTTTTTACATATTTTGTAGTATAAAAATTAGATTTTTTTAAAACTACTAAAATAATAACAAATAAGTAATAATTTTTAAAGAATTATTTTTTATAAAAATGTCGCCAAAATTTTCAATTTTGACATTTTATTCGTTAATTTAACAATATTATTAAAAATTGGAAATAATAAGAATGATGCATCTAAACAAGACTTTTTATGTAAAATTAATCCTAAAATACATTACTATCAAAATTAGCAAAAAATGATGAAATATCGACTTAACTAAAATAATTCTTAAAAATAATAGCTGTCAGGTATCCGATGAAAAAAAACACCTATAAGAAAAAAATCCACTCAAAACGGGTAGATGCTAATCTAAATATTACTATTCTAATATATTATGTACTCTTATTCTTTTTTTTCTTAATCTTTTATCCATACTTCCAGAAATGCAAAATTTTACTAAACTCAAACTCCAAAAACTTTCGACATTTACTCTATCTAATTGTAAATGATTTGTGGTAGGAAGAATAGGATATGACGAAGTCAAAAAAGAATAAGTATATCCTGCTTTTTTAATTATATCGCTGGCTTCTTTTGTATAAGTTTCTTCTTCACCACCAACCCAACAAAATATTTTTATTTCTTGGTTTAGTATTTGCTCCAATGTTATTTTTGCATCTATTATTTCTTTTTGTAATATTTCGTTTGTATCATTAACATTCATTCTATGATGAGAATAAGTATGACACCCAATTACTTGATTATTTTTTATCAAATCAAGTAATTGATCTTTATCCATATAATTCAACTTTTTTACATTATTGTAAGTGCCGATAAGTCCTGTAGAAATCATAAACCAACCTGTCGCATTGTATTTTTTTAAAATAGGATAAGCTACTGTATAGTTGTCAAGAAATCCATCATCAAAAGAAAAAATAATACCTGGTTTATCTTTAAATTGATAATTGCCATTTAAAAAAAGTTGGAGTTTTTCAAAATCACAATTTTCAAAATTAGAAAGCAACCACTTGACTTGTTTTTCAAAATTGTTTGTTGAACCTTCACTTACACTATGATAATTAATTATACGAATATAATTATTATTTAATTCTTTATTTAGTTTTCTAAATTTATGCATACTTATTCCAAATAAATCATATATTTTTGTTAATATTTTTTTTATCGTAAAGGAAAAAGACACAATACAACCTCCTATAATTTATAATAGAGTTTCATTACTTATAATCAAATACTTTTTATTTGAAATTTTAAAACAAACTTTTGACAATATTTTTAATTTTGTAAGATTGTAACACTATATGAAATCTACCGATGAAGATAGTTAATATATTTTATGTAGCATAATGAATAAAATGAACCATAGTATTTATTCATTATTAACTTTTTCATCTATGCAATACGCTTTAAAATTATGCGTTTTTCTTTGTTCTATTGGTGGCAATGTCATATAATCGCCATAAAATGTTTTTAAATAAATATCATAGTTTTTAATCGCTTTAAATTTTTCATGCTCAAATTCAAGATAACAATAATCATCAAAATTCACTTTTTCAATTATATTTTTTAAGCCCGTACCCCAAACAATATCACCAGCAAATTTTGAAGTTTCAAAATTATCTTTTTTAGATAATTTAATTACCCTTTTAGGACTATAAAATAAACTAATTGGTTTTAAAAACAACTTAACTAAATGCTTAAAAAATTTTCCTTTAGCAAAACTTAATTTTGAATATCGTATAGCTACCATTCTAGAAATAAACATCATCTTTTTGATTCTTTTTTCTATTTTTTTAGGTGATCCCTCAATTCCATCAAAAGGAAAAATATCTATCCAAAGATGCTCACTTTCTGCATCGTTTAAATTTTCCAAAACAACATTTTTATCTATAACCTTTGCAAAAGGAAAATGTGAATTTTTCAATTCTGAATATGTTACATTTAAATCAATATTTTGATTATTTTTTACTAAATTAATAAATTTTTCAAAATCTGGCCGCGGAACACCAATATCAATATCATCATCCCAAGGAATAAATCCTTTATGCCTTACAGCTCCAAGTAAAGTACCCCCATCTAAAAAATATCGAATATTATTTTCATCCAAAAACTTAGTAGTTTTTATTAGTAAACTTAATTCTTTTAGCTGAATTTCTCTTAAAGTTAAATAGTGTTTATCTCGCATATAAAAATCGCATCCTTATTTTACATTGTGTTTTTCTAAATTCATATGACTAAATATAATATAAAGTAATTTCTTTGTCAAGAATTCCTAATTTTGACAATTAACATTAAGTTAAATTTTAAATTGCAACATATCTTTCTAAAAGAAATTGGGCTTTCAATTCAAACTAACAAGTTCTCATTTTTGCTGTACATTTATTTCTAAAAAAATATGTTACTAATCATTTTTTAACGATAGATACATCATTTTTATACTATTGATAAATGATTTTCTTATTGTTCTATAATCGCTTAATTTTGTTCTCATAATATAAGTTGTTAAACAACATAGTACAATTTAAAATGTTATATTTTGTATAATATTCACCTTCTAATTTTCATGTGCCTTTAAAGTTTTTTCTTTAAACCTTTCGTAGACAAAAATAATAGAAGCATAACTATTCTTAAGCTAAATGATGTACGAATAGACTATACTTCTATAAACCATTTATAAATTCCAATATTTCTCATAAAAATTGCCGATAAAATGGCTTTTTTAATTAACTTATACAATCGTTATTGTGATGTTTTGATTTTAAACTCATTATCATTTTATTAAACAAATAAAATAATCCTCTTCTAATTTGATCGATCATAATACAAGATACAAATACTAATAAAACACACCCCATATAGTGTAATAGGAAATAATTGCTATTTACAAATTGATTTGCTTTTAACCAATCATTCCATAATAGATTCGTCCATTGAAAATTTTGGTGAATTAAATAAACACTAAATATGGATGGAACTAAAAATGTAACAATCTTAGAGATAATTTGAGATTTTACATTTAATCTCTTAAAGAAAACAAATAAGAAAACAGATTCTAATAAAACACTGATTGCATCATAATGAAAATAATAATTTTGTCCTGTTGCAAAGACAATATATTTTTGTGAAAGGAAAATCATTAATAATTTGGAAACAACCATTCCAATCGCCACGATAAAATATCCCATTAAATTAAATATATTTTTTTTGAATAGATTGATACCATGCAAATGAATATAAGCCCCAATAAAATATAAGACTATAAACCAAACAATCCCATAACCGCTACTGGTTCCAAGTATTTTTTCAACATTATCCGCAAATGGCATAATACTTCTCCAAAGTGAAAAAATTCCTATTAATATGCAAATGAAAATTAAAAATTGCTTCTTCGACATTTGTTTGCATAATATATTTAAAAATGGACTTAAAATATACAAAATGATATAAGCTGTAATAAACCAATAAGTCCCCATTAATAAAGGCAAACATGACTTAATAAAATTTTTTAAAGAAAATCCATAAATTATAGCATAGGGTATAAATAATAAGACTGAATAAAATATAGTTATTAAAAATAAATTAAAAATCTTTTTTATTTTAAATTTACCATTAACTAAAAAATACCCTGTAATTAAAACAAAACAATTAACACCTACTATAGATAAAGCTTGAAAAAATGAAGATAATACATAATTAAACTTAATTAAACTAACATCACCATTAGTGATATTATAGTATGCTCCACCATTCCCAAGATAATGTAAACTCACGACAAATATCATCGAAAGAATTCTTAATATATCTAGATTGATTTTTCGACCTTCATTCATGTATATCTCCCTTTCGCACAACAGTTTTTATTTATAAAGTATATTATTCATTTATTAAAATCTTATTTAATTATACCCCCCCCCGATTTTTGTCAAGTTAATTTATTGCTTGTATATAATTTTTATGATTAGCCTATGATAATGTCTTAAGTGTTAGTATTTGAAAATGTCTCAAAACTAAGATACTTTGTAGTCACAGAGATGACAACATGAGAAAGGTAAAATTGAGAATGAAAGAACAAGAAAAATACTTATAGAATTAATATCAATAAAAAATATCGACAAAATGATGATTTTTTTGTTGCATTTACTCCAAAACAATATTTTACAAGTTATCTTAAGAATGAAATAGAATCTAATATTTGTTTAATAAAAAAATGTTTTTTATTAGTAATTTTATTCTAAAATCCTAAAATGCAGATTGGCTAAACATCATATAAAAAATATCATTGAACTCAAATACAAAGATAGGATCGTAACCTCAAGATCTTTTTCAAAAATTATCTTAAAAACTTATTTTTTTAATATTCTCTGAATTTACCGATAAATATTTATTTATGGTTAATATTAAAACTTTGCAAAATTATTTGAATAAAAAAAGAATATAAAGATCACTAAAATAATTTTTTAATTATTCAAGATTTTATATTCTTTAAAAAATATTTTTATATATTTTTATTATACATAAACTTTGTTTTAAAAACTATCCTATTTATATTATAAATCCTTATAAGAAATAAGTTGCGATTCATCAATATATTTAAACAATTCTTCAAAATCAGTACCATCATATAAATTGACTAATTTTCCATTCTCATCGTATGCTGGATGGACCATAATTTCACAAATGCAATTTTCTAATTCTTTCCATTGTATTTGTTTAGATACAGGATCATATCGTCTTTTTGCGATTTCAACAAAGTCTTTTGCAGATGTAAAATAAGTCGTCGTTTTAAAATTCTTTCTTAACGAAGCATTAAAAAATTTTTTATAAATTTTTATAAGTGTTCTTTTTTTTAACACCGTTAAATTTAAACTTAGTCTTATTGTTCTAAAATTCTTTTGTTTTGCTTCGACAAGTATTCCTCCTCGATACAAAGAAAAAATTGTATGACAATGATAATGAGAATCAATATGCATTTCTGAAAAGCCACTTTCAATATATTTTTCCATTTGCTTTTTTGCTTCCATTTGAATGGCCAGTTTCTGTTTTTTGGGCAATATAAATTTTGCTTTTACTGATTTAACGATATTCTTATCTGTCATCACTCCATTTTGTGTAAAATATGAATTATTTTTCATTTCATTTGACAATGGATTTCCATAAAAGAAATTTAAATGTAAACCTACTTTGTCAAAAAAATTATTTTCTTTTGCTAATAATACGGCTTCATCATAACCTTCCATATTGGCCATGATGGTGGTATTGGTAATGTATTTTTTATTGAACGCTTCGACAATTGCTTGATTGATCATACTGTTTTTACCATAATCATCTGCATTAATTATTATTTTCATTTTTTATTTTCCCCTTTTTTTACAAATTATTTTACATATTATTAAAATTTATTTTTTCTTATGAAACAATAATTCTTTTACTTCCTTTTTCATAGGTGAAAAGCATAATACATATATTCCACTCAACAAGCAATATACGATTCCTCCAACACCGACTTGAACAAGTAAAGCAATCCATCCATTGTTAATAAATTTCTTTATAATAAATATTATGACAAACATCACTATTCCAAAAATGACATAAGGTGTTATTGCTTTTAATATATCCTTTATATTCATAAGTTCTTTACTTATAATCATTTGAACAATCAATCCTGCGATTTCAGCAACAATTGTTCCAATCACTGCACCATATATTCCTAATTTTGGTATTAAGATTAATGTTAATGTTAAATTAACCACTGAATTTATAGCATAGCTGATTACTAACCATTTATCCATTGCTTTAGGAACAATATATTGTGCTCTTAGAATACGACCAATTGGAATAAGTAATACTAATGGCGTAAGACTAATAATAATATTTCCACATACGGCAAAACTTTTACCATAGTATAATAATGCAAATAAATTACCAATTCCTAATAATCCAAAGATTGAACCACATCCTATGAACGATATCACTTCTAGCGAGTATTTCATATATTTTCGAGAACTATTGATATCATTATTTGCTATAAATTGACATGCTCTAGGTAACATAACTGTACTAATTACACCTAGCATAGTGATAGGTATTAAAATAATTTTATTTGAATATTCATAATAAGCGACATTTTCTTTGCTGGATAATAGACCTAATAAAGTCTTATCAAACATATTGTATAAACTAGAAGCAATGACAGATAAAAATAAAATAAACAAAGGCTTAAAATGCTCTTTCATATCATTTTTATTAAACTTAATTGGTTTAATATAATGAATCGCTTGTGGAATCATTATTATTTGTCCAAGACAAACGGATATAGACATAATTAAAGTATATATAGGTAAATCATTGGGGTGTTTTACAAATATAAATATACAACAACATTCTAATATTTTCACAATGGTATTTCGAATCACTACTGTTTTGAAATTTTCTAATCCTTGAAACAGCCATGTAATATCAAATATAACAGATACAAGATACAACGTTTGAATCAGATAGATCACTCTATCTTCCTTATTAAAGCAAAATATAAATATAATATAGATAAATATCGACAAAAGTGAAAAAATAACATGCGCAACATATAAACTCCAAAAAGTCTTTCTTAATTGCGTTTTATCATTTCTTCTTGAAGCAATGACTCTTTGACCATAATTCGATATACCTAACATTGCAAACATCATGAAATAGTTTACAATTGAGTTTGTATATGAATAGATGCCTAAAGAAGTATCTCCTAAAGCTCTAGTTAAATAAGGAGATATAATCAAAGGTATTATAAAGATAATAATTTGATAAAGTCCTTGAAATATAAAATTTTTTTTCAAACTCTGTTGTTTAATATCTGTCATATTGGCCATCCTTTTCTTAAATTAGTTTCACAAATAATGTATATTATTTTTCAAAATAGATATACACACAATAGATTTAATTAAGATTCCTTTCAACTGTTATAATATCAATGTGCTCAGCATATGAATCATTGTATTCATACGTTTCAAGCTCATCTTGAACGCTTATTTGTTTCATATTTAAATCTTTTACAACCTTAAATATGGGCCCATTTTTAATCGTTTTTTTATAATTCATATAAATTGCTTTCTTGCCCAACATTGCATATTCTTCAAAAATGCTTTGGATAAAAGTATGTTCAACTTTTTTATTTGCAACTCTACAAGAAATCACAAAATCAGTAATCGTAATGTTTTCATTTTTTTCAATAATAGAAAAACCTACAATACCATAATCACCAAATTTATCTCTACATTTTAAAACATAAGTTGCATAATTTTGATGATTATTAATAATACTATTTACTTCTTCCAAACTCAATCTTCGACCAGATGAATTTAATTGATTTGTTCTTTGCAATAATTCATAACACCTTTGAATTTCATTTGTTTGTGGAGAAGAAATCGTTAATATCATATTACAAGATTTAAGAAAATCATCAATATTTCCATTCCAATTTTCTAATTCTTTTTGTTCTTGTTCCATCATTTTATATGTACTTCTACGTTTTTTGGAGTCTTCTGTAACAATCACATTAAAACATTCTAATTGCTGAATTTCGTTTACGTTTAGTGTATTAATACATAATACTTCAGGACAATTTTCTTGTACTTCTTTTAACTCAAAAGGTGAATCATCGACAAATGCGATGGTGTCGATTCCAATATTCATTCTCTTTACTAAGTCTTTTAGATTTACACTTTTCGGTGTCCAATTAATATGTGGCATAACAAAATATTCATCTAATTGATATTCTTTTATTTTTCGGTATGCTTCATCGAAATCGTTTTTACTTACAATACTATTGACGATTCCTTTAGCATCTAAATCTTTTATAAGATGAACAATATCTTGATTTAATGTAACTTTCCCTTCAATTAATACTCCATTCCATAGTGTATTATCTAAATCCCACGCAACACATTTTATCTTTTTTTGTTCTGGCTTTACTTCTATTCTAAATTCTTGATTAATTCTTTTTAATTCTTGTTTTTTTAATGTTACAAAATCTAAAGCATAAAATTGAAGTTTTACTTCTTTATCGGGATAAATAAAGATATGATTATCCTTTTTTAATTCTTCTTCATTCATTTTAAGTTCATCATAGTCAATAATAAATTGATTATATCCCTTATTTAGGTGAAAGGATTTTCTATAAATAAACTTCTCAGAATTTTTTAGTTCTAAAATCAAATTAATATCATCCATCGGACAATCAACACTTATAAAAAACACATTAGGAATTTTTCCAAATTTATCGAATAAATTGGCAAATTTTTCTCTTAACACATATGCGGCACCCGGAAAGTGCTTTTTTGTTTTTTTTCTTTCAAAAACATTAGAAAAAACTTTTGCCATTAGAAAACAAAAATTACTTATTCCACCAATAAACTTATTTAAAAATTTACCATGTTGCCGAATGTGATAATCGCTTTCTAATTTTGACCATCCTTGAAAAGAAATCGTATAACTATATTTATCAAGGCTTCCTTTGAGATAAGTCTTATTAATGCCATCTTCAAATAATCTACATTTACCATCTTTACGTCTACGATATTTTTCACATTTTTGATAACAAACCGGAACTGCACATTCAGTACAATGCTCGCTCCAAACAAGTAATGATTTTTTCTTAACATTTTTAAAATTGTATTTTGTAAACTTTTCTTTACTTTTTCTCTTTTTTCCCCATTCGGTCGCAAACATTTATGAATCATCTCCCTTGCACTAAAAACGTTATATATCATAGTAAATCATGTTTTACATATTGTAGACTTACGTCACTCAATAAAAAACAACACATCTTAATCGATATTTATAATCTAATTTTCACTTTTTTTACAATTTTTGCTTGCTTTCAAATACCAATTATCTTTTAATTTTTTAGCTTTACTGCATATTCCATCACTAAATGGTTCTGCTTTATTGTTTTTATCTTTATTTAGTAAAAAATTTGATAAAACAATAATCCTTTCACTAGCAACTTGAGGACTCCAATCCTTAACCATAGTTTGATAAGCATTTCTCGATATTTTTTCCCTTTCTATCGGATTATTTAAAAGGTATTTTACTTTTTCATATAAATCATTTATATTTTTATCTTTAAAAATTAAGCCATTTTCCTTGTCTTTGATTAGAAATGGAACTGATCCTATTTCATGACTAGCAACCACTGCACATAATGAATTCATTGACTCATTCAATACAGCCCCCCAGCCCTCCCTTCGATCAGAAGTAAATAAAAATATTTCACTTTCTTCCATATATTTTCTTACTTCTTTAGAATTCACAGCACCAAGTACATTAACATATTCTTCTAAATGGTTTTCCTTTATATTTTCTTTAATCTTATTTTCTAATTCTCCACCACCAATTAAGTTCATTACAAATTCATATTTTTCTTCTTTTAATCTTTTGGCTAATTCAATAACCATTTCAGGGTGTTTAAGTTCAATCAGTCGTGCCACCCATAAAATTGAATTTTTCTTTTTGTTTTCCATTATTGTATCAATATTTTCATATTCTTTTACTTCTGGAAAATATCCCCATTTATATGTTTTTCCTATATAATTCAATGTTTTGTTATAATCTGATGCGGCATACGCACTATTACACAACATATAAACATTTGGATTCAATTTATCTCTTAAATGATATTTAATAGCTCTAAGTGGAATTTGAAAAAATTGCGATTTCTTTCGATAGATTCGCTCGGAATATCTAAATGTTAACTTTTTCAATTTCATCCGATTAGATATATACATTTCAGGTGCACTACCTGTAATTAAAACGTCACAATTTGTGCAAAGATCGATAGCTTTATTTCTATTTTCCTCATTTTCATATGCACATATAATAAAATCATATGAATGATTTAAATCAATATATCCACTTTTCAAACGGAACTTAGGAATTTCTGAAGTAGCTACAAATGTATACTTCACATTTTTTATATTGTACATGGATAGACTAAAATATAGTTGGTGAATGCTCATATAATTTGAAGCAAAAACAATATTTAAGCCTTTTTCATTTCTAATTTCATCTTTTTTTTCTGATAGCATAAGGAGCCTCCTTCAAACTAACATGATACATAAAAATATCCTAGTTATTTATTAATTTTTCTTTTACTATATGCTGTTCTACACAATTAAAAATAGTAAAATACACAATTAAATTGGTCGCAGTAAATGATTGTGAAATTAACAGAAGGCCTAAAAATGTTAATGTTAACATTTTTATCCAAAAAACACTTTTTTTAAGATTTTTCAATAGTAAAAAGAATAAAATGATTGTTCCAAAAATACCTATACAAATTAAGGAATATTCTATTCCATCTAAATATACTCCTACAGGAACATTTCCAAACCCACATCCAAATAACATAAATTGTAGGGGTAATGCACCAAATATCTTATAACCAGTTCCAACCCGACTTTCAATTGCTCCTCCATCAGTGATTCTACTTAAAATCAGTTGCATAAAATTTGTATTGTATAACGATATTACTAATCCTGTCAAAATAATACATATGATCATTTTTAATTTTATTCTGCCCTTTATACCAAAAAATAAGAAAACTATTAATAACATCACTAAGCCAACGATGCCCATTCCAGAAGTGGATAAAATTATACCTACTCCCGCAACACTAGTATCTATGATTCTATTGTTCACTTTCAAATTTGGAGCAAAAAGTGTATAGCATAAAAAGATGAAAAAATATTGGGCTAAATATGCGGGCTCTCCAAAAAATGCAGATGGTCGATACAATGTTCTAAAAGTTACAATGAAAGAACTTCCATCAGAATTTATACCAAATGGTAGTAAAGGATTGATCAATGGATAATTCAAAAATTTATAAGAAATCCATTGTATTACAATAAATATTGTATTTATGTATACAGCATATTTCATAACCTTAAACGCATAATCCAATTTAAAATATTTATTTATTCCTAAATTAAAAACCAAAAATAATAGAATTAATAATTTCCCATATCGCAAAAAGACGCGGAAAACAGTAGGTAATTTATCTAGCCCACAGATATGTGAGGATAATAAAAGAATGGGCGTTAAAATAGCAATATAGATAAATAATATTTGTAATGGTGACTTATATAAAGTTATTTTTTCTTTTTTAAGCAAAATAAAAAGTGATACACATATAACGGCCATTGTACCAAAATCAACTCCATATAATCCATATACACTAAGAATAGGAAACAATGTGATTACTATTGAAACAGCCTTATTTTCTTTCATCCTATTTACTCCTTATTTTTGCTTTAAAAATTAATGAATTTAACGTATTTTTTTTACATTTAATAATTAAATTAGACTTATTACTTTTTAATATTGCTTTCTTAAGCAATTATAAAACGAAAAAGATTATTTTACTGACTATTGTTTTCTAACATATATTTAAGAAATATTTTTATAAAATGTTTAAGACATCATTCTTTAATTTATTTTACAAATTTAAAATCGCTAGCTTTTGCGAGTATAGAAATATCGCAAAAAACAAATTTGTATATATTTTTTTAAAATTTATCTATCGTCTCCAAATCATTTTATTGATGACTGTTGTATAACTTTGTATAAGTTTTACAACCTTTGTACTGACATTGGTATCTATATAAGCTAAAACATCACTTCCATCATGCCCATTTTGGTGCATTTGAACGGCTAATTCAACAGCCTGTAACACTCCGTTGGTAGTAATGCTGCCAAGAATAAAAACGCCTTGATCTAAAGCTTCTGGACGTTCAGAACTTGTTCTTATAGACACCGCAGGAAATTTGAAATATGCGCTTTCTTCCGGTAATGTTCCGCTATCAGAAACAACACAAAAAGCGTTTTCTTGCAATTTATTATAATCTAAAAAACCTAAGGGTTGACTTTGAATAATTCTTCGGTCAAATCGAAAATTTCTTTGTTCAATAAATTTTTTAGCTCTAGGATGACATGAATACAAAATTGGCATATCATATTTTTCAGCTAAAGCATTGATTGCATTCATTAAACTAAAGAAATTATCTTCCATATCAATATTTTCTTCGCGATGCGCAGAAAGTAAAATATATTGATTTGGTTTTAAATGAAGTCTTTCTAATACATCACTTTGTTGAATATCATTGAAATGTTGACGAATCACTTCAGCCATTGGAGAACCAACTACAAAAGTATATTCTGGTCTTACGCCAGAATCTAAGATATATCTTCGAGCGTTTTCTGAATAACACAAATTAACATCCGAAATCACATCTACAATTCTTCGATTCGTTTCTTCTGGTAAACATTCATCCTTGCATCGATTACCCGCTTCCATATGAAAAATTGGAATGTGCAATCTTTTTGCTGATATAGCTGATAAACAACTATTGGTATCTCCTAAGATCAATAAAGCATCAGGATGAATTTCTTGCATTAATTGATAACTTTTAGCAATAATATTTCCGACTGTTTCGCCTAAATCATTTCCCACAGCATTTAAATAAATTTCAGGTGCATCCAATTTTAAATCTTTAAAGAAAATTTCATTTAAATTATAATCATAATTTTGTCCTGTATGACAAAGTAAACAATCAAAATATTTTCTACATTTTGTTATTACTGCAGCAAGACGTATAATTTCGGGCCTAGTTCCTACAATAATTAATAACTTTAACTTTCCATTGTTTTTAAAAGTTTTGTGCATATTATACCTCCTCTGCAAATGTATCTGGATGATCTGGATTAAAGATTTCGTTTGCCCACATCAGTGTAACTAAATTTTCAGTATCGGATAAATTGGTTATACTATGTGTATAGCCTGGTAAAATCGTAATGACTTCGATTTTATCTCCACTTACTTCATGCATAATAATTCTTTCAGTTCCTATTTTTCTTTGTTTTATTATACCATGACCAGCGACAACAATAAATAATTCCCATTTACTATTATGATAATGATTTCCTTTGGTTAGTTTCGGTTTAATCGTATTGACTGAAATTTGTCCATGATTATCGGTTTTTAATAATTCAGTAAAACTCCCACGATAATCACTATTCATTTTGCATGGAATCATGATTTCCTTTTCGGGTAAATAGGATAAATAAGTACTAAATAATTTTTTCTTAAAAGATCTTTCCGGTATTTCCGGCATTACTTGCGTAATTGGATAGTCTTTGAATTCCTCTAAATAAGATAAAATTTCACCTAATTTAATTTTATAGGTATTTGGAATGATGCAATATTTACCCTTTTTATGAATGACTGGAACTAATTGTTCAAAATCACAATGACATTCTTTATTTTCTAATAAATCAAACATTCCTTCGACTAAATCATCGATATATAATAATTCTAACTCAACATTAGGATCGTTGACTGTAACCGGCAAATTATTTGCTATATTATAACAAAATGTTGCAATCACCGAATTATAATTAGGCTTGCACCACTTCCCAAACAAATTGGGAAAACGATAAATATAGACTTTTGTCTTCGTTTGTTCCGCATATTGAAATAAAATTTCTTCTGCTTCTTTTTTGCTTTTACCATATTCACTATTATATCTTCCAATTAAAGTCGCTTGGATGGAACTTGATACCATAATAGGTGCATGATTATGATATTTTTTTAAAGTATTTAATAACAATGTTGTAAAATCCACATTTCCTTTTTTAAATTCTTCTTCTTTTAATGGACGATTAATGCCTGCAAAGTGAAATACGAAATCAGCTTTTTGACAATATGTTTCTAATTGTGCCATAGAAGAATCAACATCATAGCAAAAAATTTCATCAATTTCAATCGCAGGTCTAGTTTTATTTTTTTTATATTTCAAGTTAAATAAATTAGTCACTAAATTTTTTCCTACAAATCCGTTAGCGCCCGTTACTAAAATATTCATTTGTTGATCCCTAATTCTTTCAATTTTTCATTAACATAATCAGCTGTTTTTAATTTTTGAATTATTTCTTCTTTATCTAAACGTCTAGTATTATGGCTTGTATATGCTTCATCAGCCATAGTTTTTACATGTCCTTGAACAAAAAATTTATCATAATTCAAATCTCTACTATCTGCAGCTACTCTAAAATAATTGCCCATATCTTCACTTCTAAGACGTTCTTCACAAGTCATTAAAGTTTCATAAAGTTTTTCTCCATGACGCGTTCCAATAATTCTTGTACCTGTTTTACCAAAAAGTTCTTGAACTGCATCTGCTAAATCACCTATCGTACTTGCATCTGCTTTTTGGATAAATAAATCGCCTGGATTTGCATGTTCAAACGCAAACATAACTAAATTAACTGCTTCATCTAAATTCATTAGAAATCTTGTCATTTCTGGATTGGTTATGGTTATAGGATTTTTTGCTTTAATTTGATCAATAAATAAAGGAATAACGCTACCTCTACTACACATGACATTCCCATATCTTGTGCAACAAATAACTGGACCATTTTGTTCTTGTGCGACTCTTGCATTTGCATAAATGACTCTTTCCATCATAGCTTTGGAAATTCCCATAGCATTAATTGGATAAGCCGCTTTATCGGTTGAAAGACAAACTACTCTTTTTACTTTAGCATCGATAGCCGCATGCAAGACATTATCTGTTCCGATAATGTTGGTTCTTACCGCTTCCATTGGAAAAAATTCACAAGAGGGAACTTGCTTTAATGCAGCCGCATGAAAAATATAATCTACTCCTGACATTGCATCTCTAATGGTTTCATATCTTCTCACATCGCCAATATAAAACTTTACTTTATTGGCACATTCTGGATACTTGATTTGTAAATCATGGCGCATATCATCTTGTTTTTTTTCATCGCGTGAAAAAATTCTAATTTCTTTAATATCGGATTGAAGAAAATGCTTTAAAACTGCATTGCCAAAAGACCCAGTTCCACCGGTAATCATTAAAGTTTTTTCTTTAAAAATAGACATAGTTTATTCCTTCCTTTCCTAATTATGATTATTTAAATATAATTGCATATATTTTTTCAACATTTCTTTTTTATCAAATTCATGAATATAAGACGAAATATCATCTAATTTTTTCTTATTTTCAATCGATTCATCTAATATGTTTTTAATTTCAAAATAATTTGAAACTATTTTGCCGACTTCTGGAGTAACTACTTCTGGTACAGCTGTTCTATTGTAAACAATAACCGGAGTAGTACAAGCAATTGCTTCAACAGTTGTAAGCCCCATTGTTTCTTCGATACTAGGATTAACAAACACATCCGCTGCAGTATATATTTGCGCTAGTTCATTAGCACTATTAGTTCTTTCAATTCCTATAATATTTTTAGGTATTTTTTGCATTTGCTTTTGATTTAATCCCACTAAAACAATTTGAAATCTTTCATCTAGGATTTTTGACAATTCAATAAAATCATTTAATCCTTTTTTTTCAGACCAAACACTTGCAACTCCTAGAATCATGAATTTATTTTCTATATGATGCAATTTTTTAAAGTTATTTGAAATTGGTTTAAAAACATTTAAATCAATCCCATTATGGATAACTTTAACCTCATATTCTTTTAAAAAGGATTGTTTAACTACATCAGCCAGCCATTGTGATGGAGTGACGATAGTCAAATCCTCAATTCCAGTAAATAATTCTTTTTTCAATTGATAATTTTTCTTGGAATTATCACGAAAATTAGATTTTGGATATTCCTTTTTTAAAGGGCAAGAAAAGCAACGATCTTTCCACTTGTTACATTGGATAGAATCAAAATGTGAACAATGTCCCGTAAAACTCCAACAATCGTGCAAAGTCCAAATAATTTTTTTCTTACATGTTTTTAAATAATTAAAAAGCAATTTTATATTAATATAGTATCCATGAATATTATGTAAATGGATAACATCTGGATTATAATTTTCAATCCATGCAATTAATTTTTTTGTTGCATGTTTTGAATAAAAACCTGTATTATCAAAAACGCGAGATAATCCCGCATGAATGTAAAAATCTTTTTTACTGCCGATTTTTATTGCATATTTTTGATTTTCTGGCGAAACAGTCCCTCTACCATAAGCAATTTTACAATCATGTTCCTCTTTTTCCAACATTTGAGCAAGATCTGTACAAATTCTTCCAGTGCTGCCTAGCCCACAAACAGAATTAATCAGTAATATCTTCATTTCATTCTTGCTCCTTTTTACTTTTTAAGATGATTTCCACACTTTTTTTAACGGAAAAATGATGTATTAAATATTCTTTAGAAAGTTGCTTTTTGACTGTTAAATCTTCGTGAGATATTTGTTCCACTAACTTACAAAATTGATTCACATCATTGCTAGGACACCACCAACCAAAACCACCTTCAATAATATTCCTACCAATATCTGTAGCCGTATCCGTTGCTGCTAAAATAGGTAATGAGGCCTGCATATATGAAAGTGCTCTCGAAGGATAATTGGGCATCGTAAACCGATAATCTAAAAAGATTAGACCTACATCACAACTATAGAGCATTTTATCAAAATCTTCTCTTGGTAATCGTTTGAATACAGTAATATTTTTAGGTTTTACTTGATTTACAAATTCTTCTAAATAATGAAATTCAGTGCCATCACCTAAGAATACAAAATGGAGATCTTCCCTATTTTGTAACTTTTTTAAACATTCAATAATAAAAGGGACTCCTTGAGGAACACCAAAATTTCCACCATAGACAAAAATCATTTTGTCCAAAGGCAGATGATATTTTTCTTTTAACTGTTGTTTTTCTGCGTTAGATACGATGATTTCTTCTGGAATTACACTATTAGGGCATACTTCTACTTTATTTGGATTCATTTCTGGATTATGCTTTAATAGAAATGTTATATTTGCCTCACTAATGCAGCCAATTTTATCAGCGTTTTGATAAAATTTTTGTTCTTTCTTTCTAAAATATTTATAAATAATGCCTTTAATTCCTGTCGTTTTTAACATTCCCATATCGAGTGCATTTTGTGGAAAAATATCTTTTAAAAGCAAATAAGAAAAAGCGCAATGCTTTTTCTTAAAATATTTCATTGTTTTATAAAAAGATAAATTGGAAGACATTGTAATGATATAATCAAAAACCATTCCTTTGGCATATTTTTTTATGGCCTTAATGGTTCTTCTATCGAGTAAAAATAAATTGATTACTTTTTTTATTTTTCCTACTTTTTCCGTAGAACCATTTTTAACTTTGATAACGGTTGCATGATTGCTATCGATCAAACATTCCGTTTTGAAAGGAGTTGGAGTTACAGCATAAACTTCATGGCCTTCTTTCGCAAATTCTTTGATTAAATCAGCATAAATATAGCCACTATTACTATCTGCGATTTTGTACAAACCTAAAAGTAATATTTTCATTTTGCTTTTTCCCTCCTTTGCTTTGATCGATTTTATTTACTTCCTACCGTTTCTTTTTCATTTTGTTCTTCCGTGCTTTCTTCTTTTTCTGTTTCAACATCATCTTCATGTGCATCATCGTCTATACTATGATCATTTTCTTCTATTTCTTCTAATGAAACAAATTCCTGAGCCTCTTCATACTGTGCTTCAACTGCAATCGTTTCATTTTCTTCATAATTTTCATTTGCTGCTGTTGCTTCAGATAAACTCAATTCATGACTTTCTTTATATTGTTTTAAATCATCAATTTCATTTTGCATTCTTCTTTTTCCTTCATTTTCAGAACATTTGGTAAAAAGAACTTTGAGAGTCAAAAAACAAATCTTAATATCTTGAATTAAAGATAAATGTTGAATATAACTTAAATCGTAATTAATTCGATCAACGACACTAATATCATTTCTACCATGGACTTGTGCAAGTCCCGTGATTCCTGGAACAACATCATATCGATGTTTTTGTTCTTCTGTCATATAATCATAATATTCTGGCATCCATGCTCTTGGACCAACAAATGACATTTCGCCTTTTAAAATATTAATAATTTGACCCAATTCATCAATACTCGTTTTTCTTAAAAAATTTCCAAATTTTGTGGTTGTATCTTTTTGATTTTCACCATTATTAGCAACCATTGTTCTAAATTTATATATCTTAAATATTTCCCCGTTTTTTCCCACTCTTTCTTGCTTAAAAAAAACAGGACCCTTACTATCAATCTTAATACATATTGCAACGATTAATAAAGGAATGAATAAGATAATTCCCATAATTAATGCTGTACAAAAATCGATTATTCTTTTTAAAACTTTGTACATATACGAATTACCCCTCTTTTTATGCAACACAATATTCATCTGGATATTCTAATTCTTTTAACACATTGACAATGATTTGTAAAAGTTGTTCCTTATGATACATGATTTCTTCAACGAGTTTGATTTGATTTCTGCATCTATCTAAATTATGCTTTTCATATTCTGTTTTAAAATATTTATCCCCACCAATAAAGTCATCAAGAAATCTCATAGCGACTTCAATTGTCATTAACAAATAGCCCTCATACAAGCCTTTTATTTCATTCGGGGTAATAATCGACTTTACTTCTTTTAAAAATCCTCTTGTAAAATATTCAAATAACTCTAAGTCGATAGCAACTTTAGAAAGATCAACTTCATCTTCTCTTGCTGTGGATGCCCCTAATCTTAATGCATCACCATAATCATAGAGTAATGTTCCTTTCATCACCGTATCTAAATCAATCAAACACAAAGCTTTTTGTGTCTTATTATCAATCATGACATTATTAATTTTGGTGTCATTATGATTTACACGATAAGGAATAATATTATTTTTGAGTTTGTTACTAATGAGGTCATAAATCCCCTCATTTTTTTGGAAAAATTGGATTTCTTCTTGACATTCTTCTGCTCTATGATATTTATTTCTTCGTATAGTTTCTAAAAAATGAGCATAACGAAAAGGAGTATCATGAAAATGTTTAATTGTTTCATCTAAAATTTGTATGGGGAAATGACAAAGAAGCGTTTGAAATTCTCCAACGGCTCTACCGACTTCTTCAAACACTTCTTTTGAAGGTACGATATCATAGGTAGTAGCATTTTTAATATATTGGAAACAACGCCAATAAGCATCATCCATAAAAACGATGCTTTGATCACTTGAAGACAATACAATATTTAATAAAGAACGATTCGGATCTTTTCCTAAATAAATGACTTTCTTTTTAATGTATTTTGTAATCGTTTCGATATTATGCATTACTCCATACGGATTATTAAAAACAAAATCGTTAATTTTTTGCAAAATATAAGTACATTCTGGTAATTCTACAAGATACGTAGAATTGATATGTCCTTGGTTGATTGTTTTAATATCCACGATTTTATTTGGATCAAAATATTCTGTAATAATATTTTTTAAATTATCTGGTAAAACCATAATTCCCCTCTCCCCTAAAAATAAAAAAGCACATATATATAGAAAACAAAAAGAAGTCAAACGATATGACCTTTGCTATTATTGCTATATAACTAGCAAAATGTCAATGATTTCATGATATAAAAGTGAAATTCGCTTAAAATTTTTGTATTATTTTTGAATTATTCCAATAAAAATTTCCAATTTAATCGAATTTATGAGATTTTTGTCATTTTTTTACATTTTAAAATAACTTGACAATGATTCGTTTTTCATGAATCTCGCAGTAAATTTATAGATTCATGATGCTGTCATCTTGGATACTTAAAATTTTATCATTAATCATAAACAGGTCAAAACAAAAAACAAAGAATGCGTTTCTTCGCTTCAAATTTTTCCGTAAAATCAACGCATTCCGCCTGTTGATCGGTATTATCATAAATTTCATGCTCCCCATCTAATATATATAAGCATATATATATTAATTTTAATGACATTTAGATTATACCTATTTTTGCAATCAAATGCAATCTTTTTGGAAAAATATGTATTTCTCTACAAAAATAGCAAATTACATCAAAAAAAATATCTTTTGATTATTTTTATTGAAAAAATCGATAGTTTTTCTTATATCATTTTATAAAAATAAGCCTATTTTTTCGATAGAATCTTTAAAAAATGAGTTTTTTCAAAAAATCGACCGAAAATCATCAAATGGTATCCTAAAAATATCTTTTTTTCCATAAAAAATAACATTTCTATGATACCATACCCCCCCCGACTTTGTCAATTGCAAGCTACTTTCCTGCTTAAAAATTCCTATATTTTCCTTTTTTTTGTGCCATTTTATTACTATACTATTCACTTTTTCAAAAAAAGAAACACATTTTATCAAAAAAGATGAAATCAATGAGAAAACAAAGACTTTTAAAAAAAAAGCAAATAAATTTCTTTACTTGCCTAAAAATTTTATAAAGAATGTCCATTTATTGAGATTTTTCTTGATAATAAGGTTCACAACCACAATAACATTGGGCATAGATATGATATTTTTCTTTACACTGCAAACTCAAATCAATGCCCCCATTTTTCTTAAAATCACTGATTAAATATTGGGTAGGATCAAACATGGATTGTAGGGATTGACCTATTTGATTTAATAACTTTGAATTTTTAAGTCTACCTACCGTAAGTGTCGTTGTCATATAATCAAAATGATTTTCATTGGCATACATAAAAGATTTTAATAATCTTAAATGAAAACAGTCTAAGCAGCCTTTTGAATGAATTTTTTTGCTTTTATAATCATCAAAGGTATCGATTTTTTCAATAAATTGTACTTCGGTATGATATTCATTATTAAAAATTTGGATCATCCTTAAAACTTCTTGCTTACGTTTTTCATATTCTTCTAATGGATAAATATTTGGATTATAAAAAAAGACAGTTATTTTAAAATAATCCTTTAATTGCAAATATGCACTACTAAAACATAAAGCACAACATGTATGCAATAAAAGGGTTGGCTTTTCTTTTAATTTTTTAATTTCATTTATTTTATCCATGAATTCTTCATAATTATTTTTCATAAGATTAACATTGCATCTCCAAAGGAAAAAAAGCGATAATGATTTTGAATTGCATGATGATATGCTTCAAAAATAAAATCCTTATCAGCAAAAGTGGAAACCAACATAATTAATGTTGATTTAGGTAAATGAAAATTGGTGATCAAACCATCGATAGACAATATTTTTTGTCCCGGATAGATAAAGATGTTGGTTGTACTTGTTTCCTCTTTAAATTGTTGATATTTACGATAATTTGCCTCAAGTACGCGACAACTTGTCGTACCAACAGCAATAATTCTTCGATGTTCTTTTTTGGCTTGATTTAATTTATTGGCTACTTCATTAGAAATTTCATAATATTCTTCATGCATTTCATGTTGCGTAATTTCTTCTACATCTACAGGACGAAACGTACCTAACCCTACATGCAAAGTAACATCTAAAATTTCTACTCCTAAGTCCTTTATTCTATCAAATAATTCATTGGTAAAATGAAGTCCAGCCGTAGGTGCTGCAGCGCTTCCTTCTACTTTTGCATAAATCGTTTGATAACGTTGTTTATCTTTTAATTTTTCTTTAATATAAGGAGGAAGAGGCATTGTACCTAATTGATCTAATATTTCATTAAAAATTCCTTGATAAATCATCTTAAGATCACAAAGACCATTTTCTTTTTTTTCGATAATTTCAGCACGTAATAACGCTTTATCAAAAATTAATTGGGTTCCTTTTTTAACTTTTTTAGCACCTTTAATTAAACATTCCCATAAATCATTTTCTTTTTGTTTTAAAAGTAATATTTCAATATGGGCTTTCGTATCTGCTTTATATCCAAAAAGTCGAGCGGGAATCACTTTAGAATTATTTCTTACGAGTACATCACCTTTTTTTAAATATTTGATAAGATGATAAAAATAATCATCTTGTAAAGTATGTTGATTTCGATCTAACACTAATAAACGCGATTGATCCCTTTGTTTTAATGGTGTTTGTGCAATCAATTCATGAGGTAAATCAAAATCAAAATCACTTAACAAGAGTGGTTGGTTTTCCTTTTCCATATTTTTCTAAAAACTCCTTTTTAAAATCTAGAAACCGATCTTCTTGAATCGCTTTTCTAATTTGAGCAGTTAAATCTAATAAAAAATGTAAATTATGTATCGAAAGCAATCGTTTTCCAAACGCTTCATCACATTTATATAAATGTCTTAAATAAGATTTTGTATAATTTTGACAAGTATAGCAATGGCATTGACTATCTAAACTAGATAAATCATATTCATATTTTTTATCCCGAATATTGATTTTACCCGTAGAAGTCATAATCGCTCCATGTCTTGCAATTCTTGTAGGAAGGACACAATCAAACATATCTATTCCTCTTAAAACACCTTCAAGAATATCTTCAGGCGTCCCTACTCCCATTAAATAGCGTGGTTTATTTTTAGGAATATAAGGAATAGCGTCTTCAATCATTTTATACATTACCGGTTTAGATTCCCCTACACTCGTACCCCCAATAGCGTACCCATCAAAATCTAATTTAACTGTTTCAATAGCAGAATATTCTCTTAAATCCTTAAATTCCCCACCTTGAATAATGCCAAATAAGGCTTGATTGTCATTATGATGTGCTTCTTTTCCCCGTTTTGCCCATCTTAAAGTTCGTTCAATGCTATTTTTCATGTATTCATAATCGCATGGATAAGGAGGACATTCATCAAAACTCATAATGATATCCGCTCCTAATTTGTTTTGTATTTCAATCGATTTTTCAGGACTTAAAAATAAAGTGCTGCCATCCAAATGACTTTTAAATGTTACCCCTTCTTCACTAATCTTTCTATTTTTGGCTAGTGAAAAAACTTGAAAGCCACCTGAATCCGTAAGCATGGGTCTTTGATAATGCATAAATCCGTGAAGCCCACCGGCATTGGCAATAACCTTTTCTCCTGGTCTTAACCAACAATGATAAGTATTACTTAAAATAATTTGTGCATTCATGGCATAAAGTTCTTCAGGAGAAACGGTTTTAACCGTTGCTAAAGTGCCAACAGGCATAAAAATAGGAGTTTCTACATCGCCATGCGGTGTATGTAAAACACCATATCGAGCGTTGCTTTGCTTGCAAATATGTTTCAATTCATAATAAAACTTCATAAACGATCCTATTTTTTAGTGCTTCCAAAGCCACCAACGCGTGCACCTTCTGCTTCATCATCAAAGGTAATACCAAAAGGTACAAAAATGCCTTGCACAAAAGCCTTTCCTTTCATTATTTTCATTGTTTTTTCTTCATAAGTATCATTGGTCATTTGAATCATAATATGACCTTCATTTTTAGCATCAAAGTAATCACTATCAATAATTCCTACCGTGTTATCCAATTGTAGTCGAAACTTAAATCCTTGACTACTTTTAGGAAATAATTGCAAAACCCAACCGGCCATCATTTTTACCCGAATACCCGTAGGAATTTGTAAACTTCCTTTCGGTTGTAACGTAATATTCATTGGTAAGAAAAAATCATAACCTGCTGAGCCTTTGGTAGCTCTTTTCGGTAATTGAATGGCATTATACAATTGGACAATTTCATTTTTATCTAATTCAGGAAAGGCATTGGAACAATCCATAAAAAATTGTTCAAAACTAACTTTTAAAAATTGAGCGACTTTTTCCATTATTTGTTTCCTCCTTGCTCCATTTCTTTTTGTATATTCGTGGCATATTTTACTGCCATTTCTCCCACCACTAATGTTATTTTTTTGGAAGTTTTAACAATTCCATGAATATGAATTTCTTTTAATTTTTCACTTTGTAATAAACTTTGGTCTTTTAAATAAAAACTGAGTCTTGATTGTAAAGCTTCAACTTTTAAAATATTATTGATTCCACCAACACTTTCTATAATGTTAACATAATAATTATCAATCACTTCTTGCTCTTGTTGATATTGTTTTTTCGTTTTCATGTGCCGGACAATCATCAAAATGAAAACACCTAACACAACCATCAGTACAACGAATAAAACGATCCATAACCATAATAAAGGGACCTTAAAAATCATTTTATTTTTCTCCTTTCATTAATTGAATTAATAAAGGTTTTAAAACCTTAAATAATTTTTCATAAGCCATAGGAGTTAAATGTACTCCATCTAAAGTATCCTTACTATCTAAAGATAACTTTTCATTTGCGTAAATGTGAAATGCATCCACAACATGAACATGATCATATCGTTTTTCAAAAGAAATAATCTCTTGATTTAATTCTTGCATTTTCAAAATATTTCTACAATTTCCATAGATGGGATCCACATGCTTAGCGCTATAATCATAACATGGAGGAAGGCAGGTCAATAAAACAAACTGAATCTTGGCTTTTTTTAATTTTAAAATTATATCTTCGATATTTTGCTTAATTTGTTTGATTAAATATCCATCACAAATATCATTGGACCCAATTAATAAGACAACCACTTTAGGACGAAGAGCTAGCACACGATCATCAAAAGACATCAAGACCCCCGCGCTTTTATCACTTATGATACCACGATTATAAATGCGATAAGATGGTAATTGAAGTTGCTTAACATCGAGCATTTCTATAATTGAATCGCCAACAAAAACAATATCACTTTCTTGAATCGTTTCATTTTCTTGATAAAATTCATTCATGCGATCAATAAAATGCTTATATAATTGAAAGATCACTTTTTCCATTTTTAATATCACCGCTTATATTATACATGAAAGTATTTAAAATGGCTTTTTATTTTTAAAAAAAAGGTTATAATGTTTTTGGGTGAAGAATTATGATTTTAAAAAACGCAAAAATTGTTACAAATAAAAAAGTCATTGAAAATGGCTATCTAGAAATTGAAAATAAAAAAATAGTCAAAGTAAGCCAAGTTCCTTATGTAGAAGAAAATAAAAATCAAGAAGTCATCGATTTAAAAGGAAATATTTTAATGCCGGGTTTCATTGACCTTCATATTCATGGTTCAGCTGGTTATGACTTTATGACCGCTGATGAAGAGCAACTTAAGATCATTGCTGAATCTTTACTTGATGAAGGTACAACAAGTTTTCTTGCAACCACATTAACGGCTGATTTAAACTCCTTATTAAAAGTTTGTAAAACTGTAGCAAAAGCTAAAAAAGCAATTCCTTCTTTACTCGGAATTCATCTTGAAGGTCCTTATATTGCTTTAAAATATAAAGGAGCGCAAAATGAAAAATTTATTGCCGATCCGAACATTGAACAATTGCAAAAAATGATGAAGGCTTCTAAGAAAAATATTCGCTATATTTCTTTAGCTCCTGAAAAAGAAAATGCTTTAGAGTTTATCCAATTTGCTACCCAAAATGGAATTGTTTGCTCAGCAGGACATACAGATGCTACATTTTCACAAATCGAAGCCGCAATTCCTTACGGACTTGCGAGTACAACACATACCCATAATGCTATGAGTGGCCACCATCATCGTAATCCTGGCGTTGTAACCGCTGCTTTCTATTTTGATCAATTATTTACTGAAATGATTTTGGATGGCATTCATATTCATCGAGATGTCGTTCGAACGACTTATAAAATTGTCGGTCCTGACCGTTTTATGATTGTTACTGATTCCTTAAGTGGAAAACATAGTAAAGAAGACCACTTTATTCTTGGAGGTTTGGATGTTGTTAAAAGAGATGGCGCTGCTTATTTAACCACAGGACCTTTAGCTGGATCACTACTTACGATGTCGCAAGCAATTAAAAATTTAGCTGACTTTGCCGACATTGATTTGATAGGCCTAGCCAAAGCTAGTTCTACCAATCAAGCTAGATGTCTTCATTTAAAAGATAGAGGCGTGATTGCCAAAAATAAATTAGCTGATTTAGTCTGTCTAGATGCTAAAACTTTAGATTTACTCGCCGTTTTCAAAGAAGGTCAAAAAGTTCGTTAGTCGAAAGTTGGATTTACTATGTTTAATTACGATAAAATTGTTATTTTAGATATTGAGGGAAATTCAGTCAAAGCCAATAATGAATTAAAAATCACTCAATTTTCAGCAATTATTATAGAAAAAGGTCAACAAAGAGAAGTCAATTATTTCAATCGAAATGTAAATTTAATTCCACCTATTGTTCAAAAAATAACCCATCTTACAATCTCTAAACTAAAGCAAGAAGGAATGACTGAAAGAAGAATGGTCAAACAAATTTATCAAGATATTCACGATGCCGATATTATTTATGCTTATGGATATGACTTTGATAAAAAAATAATTTCTTTAATGTTTGAAAAATATCATTATCCGAATCAATTAAATTGGCGGGATGTCCAAGAGATAGTCAAAGAAAGATTGAATCCTAAATATTTAAAATTATCTAAAGTAGCACAATCTTTAGGCTTTAATGAATTTGATTTTCATAATTCATTAATTGATTGTCATGCCATTCTTTATATTTTAGATTATTTAAATGCTACACAAGGAGTTCTCACATGATTCGCCTAGTTTGTGTTGGAAATCTAAAAGAAAAATATTTACAAGAAGCGGCTAATGAATATCTAAAACGCTTAAGTAAATATACTAAAATTGAAATTTTTGAAATCAAAGAATCTCTTCAAGAAAACCCTCATTTGGCAATGCAAGAAGAAAATAAAGAAATTCAAAAATATTGCAAAGGTTATGTGATTACTTTGGCCATTCAAGGTCAAATGTTAGATAGTGTAGAACTATCTAAAAAAATAGAATCCATTACTTTGTATAAAAATAGTGACATTACTTTTGTTATTGGAGGTCCTTGGGGATTATCCGAACAGATGCCATTTGATTTTTCTATGAGTCTTTCTAAAATGACTTTTACACATCAAATGACACGCGTGATTTTATTAGAGCAAATTTATCGTGCTTATAGCATTTTAAATCATACTAAATATCATAAATAATATCGTTCTACTCGTAAATTTGTTAATATTTGATATAAACTGATACGATTTAAATCGGCGAGGTGTTCTAAAGGAATATGCATGCCAATTAATTCTAAAATCGTATCTTTTTTGATGTCTTCTTGCGTATAGTAAACACTATAATCCATGGAGATGTTTCCTGCTTGTACTAAATAGACATCGTTTAGATAAGCATAGCTTTTTACAAACCTTCCCCAGCCATTGGAATAACCTAAAGGTAAAACATATAAAAATCCATCTTCTGGCACTTGATAATTAAAATCATATCCCACAAAACTACCCTTTTTAACGGAAGTTTTATAAACGATAGGCGCGTAAAGTTCTAAAGCACTTTTATATAATGAGCTTCTTTCAGAAAAGCCATATAATTTAATACCCACTCTTAAATGCGTTGTAAAATCTTCTTCAAATAACGAATTAGAACTTAAACAATGAATCATTAAGTCACTTCTATCTATCTTTTTTAAAGTTTCAACAAATAAATGATATTGTTGATGATGAAGATCCGCTGTAGCAAAATGCGTCATAATTCCTTTCAACTGATACTGATTTTGATTTTCGTTAATGGTTTGATATGCAAGGTTAAAATCATCGACAGAAAGGCCTAATCGATTCATTCCAGTATTGATTTTTAAATGAAAAGGAAGATAGCTATCTTTGAGGTCCTCTAGTTGTTGCAATGTATGTACGACCACGGTTAATCGATAATGCAAAGCCAAATCCAGATCTTTTTTTTCAAAAACTCCTAAAACCAATATATCGTTCGATATTTTCGCATTTCTTAATTCGATGGCTTCATCAAAATCTTTTACAGCAAAAATAATACCGGGTTCATTTTTTAATTGATGGGCGACTTGAATAGCCCCCATGCCATAAGCATTATCTTTAATCACTGCAATGACGGGTTTATGATATTGACATACTAAATGCCGATAATTATATAAAATAGCATCTAAATTAATTTGAACAAAAGCTTTTTTCATAAATATCACCATTTTATTATATGATTTTCATCTAATTTTTAATGTTTTTTTTAACACCTCATTGATTAGCTAATTTTCGATTGAAAACGATGGATTGTACTTAGTTTTCGATGCTAGTCATAGGATAAGACGACGACAAATGATGATAATGATTACTTTATGAACCAAAAAAAGTGTTAAAATAAATGTTTTTTAAAGAAAAAAATATATTTTTAGATGAAAATAACATAAGAAAGTAGTATAATTACTAGTGGTGTTTTTTATATATATAAAAAATATTGTATTGAGGAGGAAAATTATGGCAAGAAAATTTGTTTCGATGGATGGAAATACCGCAGCTGCGCATGTTGCCTATGCTTTTACAGAATTTGCTGGTATCTTTCCTATTACTCCATCATCAACGATGGCTGAATATATTGATGCTTGGTCAGCAGCCGGTCGTAAAAATGTATTTAACACAAAAGTAAAAGTTGTAGAAATGCAATCTGAAGCAGGTGCTGCAGGTACAGTTCATGGAGCTGCACAAGCAGGTTCTCTTGCTTCAACATTTACAGCTTCACAAGGCTTATTACTTATGATTCCTAACATGTATAAATGTGTTGGCGAATTATTACCTGTTGTTTTTCATGTTTCTGCAAGAGCTTTAGCAACAAGATCTTTATCTATCTTTGGTGACCACCAAGATATTTATGCAGTAAGACAAACAGGTGTTGCAATGTTATGTTCACATTCAGTTCAAGAAGTTATGGATTTAGCTCCTGTTGCACATTTAGCTGCAATTGAAGCTTCTTATCCATTCGTACATTTCTTTGATGGTTTTAGAACTTCTCATGAAATTCAAAAGATTGAAACTTGGGATTATGATGAATTAGCCTCTTTACTTGATATGGAAGCTGTCGAAAAATTCCGTAAGAATGCTTTAAATCCACACAGTAATCCTTTAACTCGTGGGGGTGCTGAAAACGACGATATTTATTTCCAAGGTAGAGAAGCTCAAAATGCACATTATAACCATGTGATTGAAGTTGTTGAAAAATACATGGCTAAAATCAGTGAACTTACAGGCCGTAAATATGCTCCATTTACTTACTATGGTGCTGAAAATGCAACGGATGTTATTGTGGCAATGGGTTCTGTTACCGAAGCAACAAAAGAAGTTGTCGATGCATTAAATGCTAAAAATAAAAAAGTAGGTTTAGTAAAAGTTCATTTATACCGTCCATTCTCGGCAAAACATCTCGTTTCTGTTTTACCTACTACAGTAAAAAGAATTGCTGTTTTAGATAGAACAAAAGAAATGGGTGCTACAGGTGAACCTTTATATCTTGATGTTGTCGCTGCATTAAAACAAATGAATCGCAATAACATTATGGTCATTGGTGGTCGTTATGGATTATCTAGCAAAGATACTCAACCTAAACACATCAAATCTGTTTATGATTTCATGAAATCTAGTGCTGCTCACACTGATTTTACAGTCGGCATTAATGATGATGTTACGTTCAAATCCATTCCTGTAGATGATACTTTCCATGTTGCAAGTAACTATACTTCTTGTTTATTCTACGGATTAGGTTCTGATGGAACAGTTTCCGCTAATAAGAACTCCATTAAAATCATTGGTGACAATACAGATTTGTATGCTCAAGCTTATTTTGCTTATGACTCTAAAAAAGCCGGTGGCGCTACACGTTCTCATTTACGTTTTGGAAAAACACCAATTCATTCCACATATTATATTGAACATGCCGATTTTATTTCTTGTTCGTTAGATTCTTATGTCTTTAAATATGATATGTTAAAGAGTCTTAAAAAAGGTGGTACTTTCTTATTAAATACAACCTTTAATAGTGATGAACTTGAAGCTTACCTACCAAATAGTTTCAAAAAACAATTAGCAGAAAAGAAAGCTAAATTCTATATTATTGATGCAACAAATATTGCTCATAAGATTGGTATGGGTAGAAGAACAAACACTATTCTTCAATCTGCATTCTTCAAACTTGCTAACATTATGCCTTATGATCAAGCTGTAGAATTAATGAAAGTAGCCGCTAAAAAATCATATGGTAAAAAAGGTGAAGAAATTGTTAAATTAAATTATTTAGCAATTGATAAAGGTGGCAAAGTTAAACGTGTTCGTGTTAAACCTGAATGGAAAGATTTAACAGTGAATAAAGTAGAACGTAAATCTGATGATGAATATTTTGACAATTATGTCGAAGAAATTAATCACTTAAGAGGTTATGATTTACCTGTTTCAGCATTTACCAAAGGCGATTTATTGAAAGGTAGTATGCAACCAAATATTACTTATCGTGAAAAAAGAACGATCGCTACAGAAGTTCCACATTGGCATAAAGAAAATTGTATTCAATGTGGTCGTTGTGTCATTGTATGTCCACATGCTACAATTAGAGCTTTCCTTGCTACTGAAGAAGAAGTGGCAAATGCTCCTTTAGATGGAAGAGAAGATGTCATTCCAGCATTAGGTCCAAATATGGCTGGTTTGAAATTCAAAATTCAAGTTTCTCCAGATAACTGCGTAGGTTGTGGTTTATGTGTAGCTGAATGTCCAGGAAAAGGCGTTGATAAGAAAGCTTTATCTATGGTAGATGTAAAACAAGAATTACATTTATCTGCTTCAGCAGATTATTATTACAATAAAATTCCTTATAGATCGAATTATTTCAACACCAACACGTTCAAAGGTGCATCCTTCTTGAAACCTTATTTTGAAATTTCTGGTGCTTGTGCTGGTTGTGGTGAAACACCATATTATCGTTTGATTAGTCAATTGTTTGGTAAAGATATGTTAGTTGGTAATGCCACAGGTTGTTCATCTATTTATTGTGGTTCTGTTCCTTCAACACCATTCGTTAAGGATGAAAATGGAGAAGGTCCTGCTTGGTCTAACTCTTTATTCGAAGATAATGCTGAATATGCTTATGGTATGCGGATTGCAACCGATATGAAATTAAATGAAATTCGTAATATTATCGAAGCCAATCTTGAAGGTTGTGAACCTGAATTAAAAGACATTTTAACGCAATATCTTGAAAATCAAAGCAATCGTGAAATCACTAGAGGCTTAAAAGATCGGTTATTAACTCTTGTTAAAGAAAGTAAAAACGAAGGTATTAAGGCTTTATTAGATCATCGTCGTGATTTAGTCAATAAATCCATTTGGTCTATCGGTGGTGATGGTTGGGCATATGATATTGGTTACGGAGGCTTAGATCATGTCATTGCTTGCAATGAAAACATTAACATTTTAGTTTTAGATACTGAAGTTTATTCGAATACCGGTGGTCAAGCTTCAAAATCTACGCAAACCGGTGCAATTGCTAAGTTTGCAGCAGCAGGTAAAAAGACAGCTAAAAAAGATTTAGCTTCGATTGCAATGGCCTATGGACATGTTTATGTTGCACAAATTTCTATGGGTGCAAATATCAACCAAGCCATCAAAGCATTAAAAGAAGCTGAATCATATAATGGTCCATCTTTGATTATTGCTTATGCACCTTGCATTGAACATGGTATTAAAGGTGGTTTAGTAAACCATCAAAAATCTCAACGTGATGCTACAGAATGTGGTTATTGGCCAATCTTTAGATTTGACCCTCGCTTAGAACAAGAAGGTAAGAATCCTCTTCAATTAGATTGTAAAGATCCTAATTTTGATAAATATTTTGATTATATTTTATCTCAAACACGTTATAATCAATTACCAAAAGTAAATCCAGATAATGCCCAAGCATTATTAGATGCAAACAAAGCTTATTCTGTAAGACGTTGGAATAAATTGAAAAAAATGGCTGAATAAAAATTAGTTAGAGTTGGTCTTTGTGACCAACTCTAACTTTCAAAATTAAAGGAGAATTAAAATGAATTGGGAAAGCGATAATTTAATGATTGAACTGAAATCTTTAGAAGCTTCTTTTGGTAAATTAATCTATATGCTAACTAAATATCCAACTTTAAATCTAACTTTTTCTTTTCAAAAAATTATCAAAAATATTTTTTTAACACAAAAGCATTTACAAACAAATGAAATAACTTTAGATCTTCGTCAAGTCAAAGAATTAGAAAACGAATATCTCTATCTTAAAAAGAAAGTTTTTGATAATCAAAAAAATATCGTTCGAATGGGAAATAATTTAGCATGTGAATTATTTTTAGTTCAGCCTTTAATTTTAAAAGTTTTGAATTTATTAAAAAATGTAGAAAAAAATGAAACATACGTAGAATATTATACAATATTAAGCGAATATGTTTTCATTGCTGGTCGATATGTTAATCAATCATTAGGTATCGATGAAATCAATTATTAAAGAAAGGAGCGGTATGAAGTACAATCTTCATACAATAAAATTATGGGAAGAGCACATGAAGTAAGAGCAAAAGCGATGGCAGCTACCGCTGCTGCAAAATCAGCACTTTATAATCGTCTTAGCCGTGAAGTCTATATGGCAGCGAAGAGTGGCGTACCTGATGTTACAATGAATACTGCTTTACGTAGTGCGGTTGAAAAAGCCAAAAAAGCACAAGTTCCATCACACGTTATTGAAAATGCGATTAATAAAGCCAAAGGTGGTACTGGAGAAGCATTAACAAGTTCACGTTATGAAGGTTATGGTCCTGGTAATTGTTGTATTATTGTTGAAGCTTTGACTGACAATGTCAATCGTGCCGTTTCAGAAATACGTTCAGCATTTACAAAATGTGGAGGTAAACTTGGAGTTACAGGTTGTGTATCACATTTATTTAATCATACGGCAATTGTTGAATTTAATGGAAAAACCGTAGATGAAACATTAGAGATTTTATTAGAAACAGATGCTGAAATAACCGATGTTACTGAAGAAGACGGCAATGTCGTTGTATATGCTGCACCAAAAGATCTTTATAAAGTAAAAGAAGCTTTAGAAAAAGCTGGCATTAGTGAATTTATTACGGCAGAATCAACAATTATTCCATTTGAAACCGTCAAATTAGATGAAGAACATATGGCAAGATTTAATCGAATGTTAGATATGCTCGATGAAGCGCAAGATGTGCAAAATGTTTATCACAACGTAGAAATGTAAAGATGAATCATATTATTTTATATCAACCTGAAATTCCACCAAACACAGGGAATATTATGCGTACTTGCATGGCGGCTAATGCCAAATTGCATCTGATTAAACCACTCAGTTTTAAACTAGATGATAAATCTTTTTTAAGAGCTGGAATGGATTATTTAAAAGATTTTCATTATGAAATCTATGAAAATTTCGAAGAGTTTTTACAAAAAAATCATCCAGAAAGTATTTATATTTTAACACGCTTTGCAACTCTACCTCATAGTCAAATTGAGTGTGGTGATGCTAGTAAAGACTATTATTTTATGTTCGGTGGCGAAAGTAAAGGGCTCCCTGATACCATCAAACAAAAATATAGCAAAACTGCATTTAGAATTCCGATGCACAAAGATGCGAGAAGTTTGAATCTGTCCAATGCGGTTGCCATTGTGATCTACGAAGCATTAAGGCAACAAAATTATCCTAATTTGTCCTTAATCAATGTATTAGAAGGCTAAATAATGAATTTAAAAAAGATGCTTTTTAAAGTCATAGAAGCATCTTTTTGATTCCAATTTCTATTTAAAATAAAACATTAAAAAAACACTAAATGGATATTGAATTTCATTCTAATTACAAAAATGAATGTATACAAATCAAATTAGTGTTTTTTATTTTTTTAAAATTAACCTAAAATCTTTTTGGCATCAAATTCAACATCCCAATCAGCAAAATCATCAACCTTAGGGAAAGAAATAAATTCTCTAAATTCTGTGTTGTTATTGATTGTAGCAGGATTAACGTCAACTTTGACTTCTAATCCATTATAATACCAAATAAACATTGGCGTGCCGATTAATTGGAATTGTTCATCTGGGCCTGCAGGTTCTGCACCTACATTATTTTTGGAAGTGTTATTTTCATAATATTGATTAATTCTTTCATCTAAATTTTGTAATCTTTCTTCAGTGACTGTTTTATCGTTATAACGATCTTTCTTCGTATTGAAAGTTACATCAACATTATAAAGTTTTACTTTACTACCTTTTGATTTTACATAAGTATTGATATAAGGTTTCATTTGTTTACAATGAGAACAAGTATCAGAAGTAAATACAACAACAAATTCAACAGGATCATTATCTGTGCCCTTTACTGCACTATTTTCAACTTTTTCTGTGTATTCTTTAAAAGTAATTTCTTCCATATTATTTGTATCGCCAATACAAGAAACAATGCTGCTAATACCATTAGCAATAGGGTTTAATAAAAATAGAATTAAAAATATAACCACAACAATTAATAAAGGTTGAATCCATGCAGTCCGTTTAATATAATTAATAATTTTACTAAAAAACTTTTTCATAAGAAAAACCTCCTTATGTCTTATGCCATTTAATAATAGCATTTATTTTATTTTTTTTCAATAGTATTTTAATACTATTCTTTTATCTTTTCTTTAAAAATTAGAAATGTGCATACGGTTTTGCATGTAGATAACTAAATAAGTTTTATGCTATAATTGAAAAAGGAGTCGATAAGAAAATGAAAAAAGAACAATGGACTTATTTTATTTACCAAATCATCATTGCAATAGGTTCTATCATAGCTATGGCTTTTATTATTGTTGATATCATTCATTTTGCACCTTTATGTATTGGATTTCGATATAGCATGAATGATCTTGAGCCCCTCTTTTATAAAACTTCTGTAGGAAAAGTGGTAGCTTTTATGCCTATTACGGAATCTAATCATTTTTTCCTTTTAGTGAAGGAAGCCATTCTTTCTTTTTTAAGGTGCTTACACCCTATGTGTTTAGTTTTTCTTTTTTTCTTGTGTGCGACTTTGTTTTTATCTTTCTTTTTAAATCACCCACATTTTCAAAAACAATATCGTGACTATCGACAATATATTTTGAAATTATTTATCGCTTATCTCGCAAAATTTTTAGTTTGTGCGGCTGTTTTTGGAATTGCCTATTCTGGATCTATCCGTTCGATAGGAATTGGGTTAACCATTATGGGATATGTCGGTATTTTAATAAATTTAATAATGCTTTTTTTCTTATCTCTTTTTGTCATTAAATTTATTTTTTCAATGCGTTCTATTTGGATTAAAACTCGGGAAAATCATCAAAAGATTGATTAGAATCTTTCGACTGAATGCAAGTTCTTCCATTATTTTTTTTGATCACTTTAGCATTTTTTATTTTATCAAAAGTGATGGCCTCTTTTGCCATTTCAAAATTGTAAATATTACCTTTATTGGTTTTAAATTCAATAATGCGATTTAAATTATCTTTTCGGATATGCGTAATAATTTCTTCTTCCAATTTTTATCACCTCTCATGTATTATGCTGAAATTTTAAAAATTTATACACTTGATTATTCTATGAAAATCATATAATATAATTAAAGTGATGTTAAGGAAGTGAATCTCACTATGGATCCTGATGGGCCGTTATTATATATTTTATTTTTTATTTTACTTTTTTTGAGTGCATTTTTTTCTGCATGCGAAACCGCTTTTTCGACTTGTAATCAAATTAAATTAAGCGTCAAAGCAGATAATCATAACAAAAGTGCTAAATTAGCTTTAAAATTAATTGATAAATTTGATAATTCATTAATCACAATATTAATTGGAAATAATGTTGTGAATATTTTAGCTTCCACAATTGCCACAGTCATTGGGATTGTATTATTTAAAGGAAATAGTGCCTTAGGTACATTAGTGGCAACCATTTTTACCACAATTGTTGTATTAATTTTTGGTGAAATTATCCCTAAAAACATTGCTTCGGTTTGGTCGGATAAAGTAGCAATGATTTGTGCTTATCCTATTTTTGTTATGAAAATCATCTTATTTCCAATTTCTATTATTTACACTGGCTTAATTAAATTATTAGACAAAATTTTTAAAGTAAATAAAAAAGAACCGATTATTACCGAAGATGAATTTAGTGATATTATTGATTCCATTGAAGAAGAAGGATTAATCGAAGAAGAAGAAAGTGATATTATCCAATCTGCCGTAGATTTTGGCGATATTCGAGTGAAAGAAATCTATACCAAAAAAGAAAATATGACCTTGTTAGATATTAAAACAAGTCCAAAAGACATTATTCATTTTCTGTTAGAAAGCGATTATTCACGAATTCCAGTTTATTCAAATAATGAAAATCATATTATTGGTATTTTACATGTTCGAAATTATTTAAAACAAGTCATGATAAATCATGATTATACTTTAAGAAAAGTTTTAGTTCGTCCTTATTTTGTAAATTTAGAAACTAAAATTGATGATGTATTTGAAGAATTTAGAAAAAAGAAAACACATATCGCCATTGTTTCCGATGACAAAAAAAATGCTATTGGAATGCTTACAATGGATGATGTATTAGAAGAATTAGTCGGTGAAATGGAAGATTCTACTACAGTTATTCATCTTAAAGAGGGTGATATCAAATGATTATTGCTATCATTGGCCTTGTCCTCTTGATTCTTTTCTCTTCCTTTTTTTCTTCCGCTGAAATGGCCTATTCAAAAGTCAACAAATTGACATTAAAAAAAGCCGCTGAAAATAAAGAAAAACTAGCTATTAGTGCAAATAGTTTTGTAGAAAATTACCCGAAATTATTATCCACCTTATTAGTAGGCAATAATATAGTCAATATTGCTGCTTCTTCGCTTGCTACAGCTTTATGTATTCAATGGTTTAACACACCTTATGCTCCTACCATTGCGGCTGTTGGAATGCTTGTTATCGTATTAACATTTGGTGAAATTTTACCAAAAACTATTGGTGCGAAATTCAATTATCCTTTATCTTTGTGGTTTGCCATTCCTTTAAAAATCATCGCATGGCTTCTTACCCCTATAACTTTTATCGTAAATAAGGTAATCGCATTACCTGCTCAATTATGGAAAAAGAAAGAAAATGAACCTTCTTATACTGATGATGAGTTAATGAAAATGGTCGAAACGATTGAAGAGGATGGTTTAATTGATGAACAACAAAGTGAACTTATAAAGTCTGCCATTGAATTTACGGATGCAACGGCACATGAAATCATGATTCCTCGTGTAGATGTTTTTGCTTGGAATATTGATGATGATATTCAAAATTTAATAAATGATGAAAATATATACAATCATTCGCGAATTCCTGTTTATAAAAACAGTTTAGATGATGTTGTTGGTATTTTAAATACGAAATTATTATTAAAAACGATTTTAGCTAAACAAGAAATTCACATTGAAAACATGCTTAGTGAGCCTTTATATGTTTATAAAACACAAGCCATTTCATCAATTTTAAAAGAATTAAAAGCATCACACAAACATCTTGCAATTATTAAAGATGAATTTGGTGGTACTATGGGTATTTTAACCATGGAAGATATTTTAGAAGAATTAGTCGGAGATATTCTAGATGAAACGGATACATTAGAAGAAGAATATCATCAAGTTGATGAACATACTTATATTGTCGATGGAGCGATGAATATTTATGACTTTTTTGATTTGGTAGATTATGATGATAAAGATTTCGAAAGTGAATACACGACCATTGGTGGTTGGTCCACTGAAATGTTAGAAAAATTCCCAGAAGTTAAGGATCAATTTACTTTTGAAAATTATCTTTTTACCATTTTGAATGTTGAAGATTTTCGGGTTGAAAAAATTAAAGTACAAATCTTACCAAAAGAATTACAACAAGATGATTAAATGTTAAAACGAACTTGAAACGTTTAAATCGAATAAATATGTTAAAATTTTGTTGGTGAAAACATATGAAATTTAATGATATCGATTGCATCAAAACCATTCAAGAAGGTTGTCTTTTATACTATTCCAACGGACAAACACAAAAAATTAATGTTTCACCGACACAAATGATCTCCAATTTATGTAAAAAATTTAAAGGGCTACAATTAAAACAATTTTATAACTATAAAAGTCCTTATTATTTGGATCATATGTTATTTCAGCCCACGAAATCAACTAGAAAAGCGGATTGCGAATATATCAACATGCTCCACATTTTAAAAATTAATAAATTGAATTACGGAAGTTTATTACATTTTGCAAATCATACGATTTTTGTGGATTTAACTCCTAAAATTCTTTATAAATATTTAAACTTAAATATTTTATTTAAATTACGCATAGAAATGTCCCTATCACCCATATAATAAAGTAATAGAATTTGTGGTGATTTTTAGTGGCTTTAATTTATCAACAAGCGTTAAAACATACTTTTGAATATAAAATATTACATAAAATCAATAAAAAATTAACAAAAAAAATAGAGAAAGATCATCTTTCAATAAAAGAAAATATTTTCATTGGATTTTCTTATGGAAATTATCACGGGACTAATATTTTTTATTCTTTAAAGAAAAATGAGAAAAAGGCAAGATTGTTAAG
>CANQFQ010000003.1 GCA_947599835.1 uncultured Bacilli bacterium | reverse complement strand
TGCGCACCAGTTATAGTTAAAGTCATAGATCCAGTAGTTGCAAGCATCATTGTTCCTGTTGATGTTTGTGCCAAAGCGAGGCCAGTTGGAATACTTGCTGAAAAACTCATTCCAGCAAAAGCTCCTACTCCTGCACCGATTAAACCACCTAACACTGTAGCTCCTAAATAATCATACCATTCTACACTACCATTAAATATTTCTCCATCATCTTTATAATCTATATATGCAGCCACTCCAAAGCCAATAATAGCACCAACTATAGCACCGATAATCAATGCAGTAATTATAAAATATCCACTAGGATCTGCATACATTATAGGATTATTGTTGCAATAACAATATAAATTTAATTCTCCGATAGTTTCAAAGCCTAAAAAGGCAATTTCATCAGGCGAAATAAATCTAAATATATTTGGATCATAATATCTTGTTTGTAGGTAATAAAGTTCGGTTTCAGCATCGTAGAAATAATCTTTATAAACAAATGGATTATATTTTCCTATAATTGTTTTATCTAAATAAAATGTGTTAGGTTTGCGTTTGCCAAATGCATCATATTCATACTGAGCAACTAAACCAAAATCTTCATCTACTATTTTAGTAATGTTTCCAGTTATATCATGAATATAGAAATATTCTTTGCCTTCACAACTTGCTCCAACAAGTTTGCCTGATTCATCATAGTTGAAATAAATCTTATAATCGAGGCCATTTGTTTCTGAATGATGTAATCCAACGATTTTACTTCCTTCTAATATATATTCTTCATGAAAATCATCGGAACCTTTCCCAGTTCTTATTCCTTCATCGTTATAGAAGAATTCTATATTACCATATTTCTTTAATCTTTTGCCTTCCCAGACTAGATTTATTTGAGTTCCATTTTTTGTTATGCTTATTGGATAGCCACCATGATTACTATCATAAGTGAATTCTCTTATATTCGTATTGTTGGTTAAATCTTTAATCGATAACAATCTATCTTTTATAGTTGATGAATAAACATATTGTTTGTTTTCTAATATTTGATTACTCTTATCAACAACTTTATAAGTTAAGATATTACCATTTGTATCATAACTATACGTAGCGACACTATCATCTGTTCTTTTTTCTTTTACTAGCCGTTGTAATTTATCATATTCATATGTTTCAGATTTTAGGTAGTAATCTTGTTGATATATGTCTTTAACAATAATGTTTCCCATACTATCATATTGGTATTTAGCATTATAAGCACTTCTTTCAATTTCCCAATATATCCTTGACTTATCATAATAATAAGCGTTTGCCCGCATATCATCTTTATTTGTTTTCAAATTTATTTCGGTTATTCTGCCTAAACTATCGAATGTTTTTCTAGCAAGAATCATATTACCATTTTCATAAATGTTTTTAGCTAAAGAATCCATTGCACTTTCGGTTACAACTTTTTCGCTATAAGCAAGCATTTCAAAATACCCATTTAATGGCATATCACCATTATTGTTTGAACCAAGATATGTAATTGCACCGCTCAAATCCATTGTTTGAGTTGATGCTCCTCTAAAAATACGCTCACCATTGATATAAAAAGCGTAGGCTGAATTAGAATATACAAACGTTAATGTGTACCATTGATTATATTCAAAAACATATTGATTTGTATATTCACTTCTATTAATGATAAAGCAAAAACTTTCATTGTTGCTATCGATATACATTTCAATATTACAGTAACCATTATTATAATTCGTTAAAAGATATTTTTTAGAACTGTTACTTTTAGATGCTAACATAAATTTAAAACTTATAATTCCCTCAGTACCTAGACCCAAATGATAAGCTAGTTTGGTTTTACTATTGGTTGGTGTCAATGTGTTTGTATCTTCAAATGTAGCAAACAAATGTCTTTGTGATACGGGTTCATATTTAAATATCATCGCTTTTTCAACTTTAAATGATCGATCGGCTTTCATTAAGGATACGGGTTTATTTCCTCTGGTAGATTCTAATGAACCATTTAAAGTAATAACATCGAAATCAACAGAATCATTTTGATATACCGCAGAATTATAGTAAGCAACACCTTGTTTCTTCTTTAAATTATTATAAATTAAGTATTTAAGCCCTTCATTATAAATTGAATTGAAATCTGAAACAGTATAATCATAGGCACCAAATGACATTAAACAAATATTTAAACCTAAAACAAATGATGTTGTAGGTGTTGGTGGAATAATCAAACCATTTTGAGCAAATACTGCAACCGCAGTAATCGTTTCAACGGATTCTGATACAGAAAATTCTGCTGAAGCTATACCATTTACAAATAGTAGTGCCTTAGGTTTATTATAATTATCTTTGAATAATTTTATAGCAATTAAGTTCCAAACATTCAATTGTATTGAATTCGTAGATGATTGAACGGCTTTTTTATCAGTGTAGGAATAATATTGTATTTTTCCGGTTGATAAAATTTTAACATTACTACATTCTTTTAAGGTATTTTTATAATCAACAAAGAAACTAAATAAAATCTCGTTGGTCAATGTTCCCGTTGGTTTTACCCATACATAAGCCGTTTTATTGAATAATAATTTCTTTTGCCATTTATCCAAATCAAATGGTTGATCGTTGGAATAAACGCCACTTCTATTCATATTCATCTTTGAAAATTCATAACAAATAAATTGATTTGAACGATTAAATTTGATTACATTCATTTGTAAATCACTATCAAAGACTTCCGATATATACGACATTTTTGGCCTCAAGCCATAACTTCCTAGGCCGTCTGATCCACCTTTTATGATTTCATCGCCAAAGGCTTTTCCTAATCTGTTAATATAACCTTCTTTAGTATATTCGTTTTGTTCATATGAATATTCATAATCAAAACTCTTTTCGGTATCATATATTTTATAGTTCGCCTTTTGAACATTATTTAAATTGTCATAGATATATGAAAACATATTACTGTTTTTATCGACAATTTTAATGATGTTTCCCTTTAAATCATATGAATAATATAATGATTTTTTGTTTGCTGTATCATCAACTTGACATATTTGACCTTCTTCATTATAAATGTATTTCACAATTTGATTTTGATTCAAGGATATGGTTTCTATTTGATTTTCGTTGTTATAACTAAATTCAAAATAATCTCCGGTTGTTCCATATTGTTTATAGGTGATTAAGTCTTCATAAACATTATTTGTTACTTTATCATATTTGAATTGATTTATAACTTCACCATTACATTCAATTTTGTTTATTCTTTGGAATTCATCATATGTTAAATCATATTTTGTTCCATTTGAACCATTGATTGTTTTGATGTTTTTCTTTTCATCATATAAATAGTTGTTTTTTATTGTTGTTCCATTTACAGTAGCGTTTATGTTATTTAAAGTTAAATCATTATTGTATAAATAATTAAGCGTTAATGTATTTGAAAGCAATAAGCTTTGTAGTTGATTTAAAGAATTTAGAGTGTATGTTGTTTTATTGTTAAATTCATCAGTTAGTGAAGTACATGCACCATAAATATTATTTGTTTTTGAAATGGTTATTACTTCGTCTGATGTGGCTCCAGACGGAGTTAAAACAATCTTATTTATGTAATCATTTGTATCATAGGATAAATCAATTTGATTACCTTCTAAGTCGGTAACACTTTCTAGTCGTCCATTTGTATCATAGTTGTATTTCATACAACTTCCATCTGTCGAAAATACTTCTCTAACATTATTATCTTCATCGTATGCTAGCCTTGTACTGTTGCCAGAATCGTCGATAACTTCGGTAATATTTCCGATGATATCGTGATTATAATATTTACCGTATGCATCTTTATATAATTGAAATGCATCAAAATAAGCATCACTTCCGCCATCATAGTCAATGCCTATAATTACTTTTTGATAGTCTTTTTTGGCTGTTATTGCTCTGGTTAACATTTGCCAATTCTTGAAGTTTTTATCAAAATCAAAATAATATGTCTCGGACACATTGTTTGTATCATAAATGGTGAATGTACTTCTAAAAATACTATTACCACCCACGTTTGCTTTTCCAAATACACTAAAGATTAAGTGATCTCCTGCTAGTCCTTTACATTGCACTTCTTTTCTCATTTTCTTTAGCGCATATTTTTCTTTTATTCCTTCAAATTTCATGACTTTCTCACCTAAAATCCTGTGGTGAGCATCGTCTAATTCTGTCACTAATTGATCATTGGCTGTTGTTTCTGAAAACAAAAATCCTTTTGGCAATTTGTTTTCTTCAAATTCTAGATAGCCATTTTCAATTAGATTGTATCTTACTTTTTGTTTTCCACAACATAATTGTAAATCATCAATGCCAACTTCAAAAGAATTAAGACCCGAAAGAATAAATTCAACTTTAAATGTGATATTTAAAGCATTACTAGGAAAATCAATTTTCATTTCAAAAGGTGTCCAATCACTTTTTCCAGAAAATTTCCGGTATTCAGTTAAATATCTCTTTGGACCTGTTTCATCTATTTCAAAAGTTCCACTTACTCTAATGATTATGTTACCTTCACTGATTTCTTTATTTTCAGTGGTTGATTTATATTTTATAAAGCCTTTTAATAGGGTGTTTTCAACACTGGTTGCTTTTCCTTCTTGATAAATAAATACTTGATCGTCTTCTTCTTTATGAATAAATAAATATTTATTTCCATAAACGCCACCTGGCATTGTTTTAACTATAGAATTAAAATCACCCTCTCTTTTCCAACCAAAAGAACTATCGGTAAATAATTCTTCATCATTTTCAAAGCTATGGTTTTCTAGTAGGTTTCTTGAGTTTGTTTGAATACTTGAAACTCCATTTAATAATACAGGCATATCATTGGATATTTCTTGATAATTATATGTGATGGTACGACACTTATAATCCATTTCTAATTTGCATCTGCCAAATTCATCAAAATAGTAATAGTAATTTTTGTTATTATATGGTGTAACTTTCATACAATAGGAACTATAGGAATAGATGCTACTATACATTTTCCTATTTGCACCATTGGTAAGTGTCATACCACTGATTATAGCATTATAATTTTGATCAAAACTTACCTTTTCACCGGTAATTTTATCTTCTACATTGCTTAATAATTTTTTTGCAACGGAACCAGAATAATATTCGTTATAGTTTAATTGTGCTTCTGTTAATAATGTTTTTGTCGTTTCTTCTGGATTTCCACTATAAATTGCAATATTGATTCGCCATTGGCTTAAAACATAACTATATTCAATATATTGATTTAAGGATTTAAAATAAACGGTTGAAATTCGATCACTTGTATCATATGAAAAAACAACGGTTTCTTCATCTTTGTTTTTTATCGTATTTAATTTTTGGTCATTCCAATTATAGGTGATTGTATCGCCAAATTTGTTAGACTGAGTGATTAGTTTTGTAAATCTTGCTCCCGAGGTTATTGTTACTTCAAAATATAGATGATTTTGTGCTTGGTCATAATAATTGATTTTTTCTAAGCTGGATGTTGAATTATTTAAGTAGAAATAAGAATTATCAACATTACAAAAATACAACGTTCCTAAATCTTTGTTACTGTTTTTAATTTTATATGTTTTTATAAATTCTTTTCCTTCATCTGTTGTTGTATCTATCTTGCGATAATAATTTCTATTTCCTGATGCATCTTCAATTGAATAATCGTTGCCAACTAAACTAATTGTATATTGAAATGATGGTGTTAATTGTTGGGCTAGAAAAGCTTTTTCGTTTGTTTTAGCGTTATTATAAATTGTTGAATAAGAAATGGGCGCTCTACTACTTAATGATGTTAAACCATTCACCACAAATATTAAATTTTGATTAAACATATTTACATAGGCACTACCCACATTTTCGAGTGTTACATTTTCATATTTATAAAATCTATTTAATCCACCAAAATTAGATGTGGAGGCACTACAACATTCATTTTCCTTTGCAACAAATGCGGGGTCATAAATATTTAAATCTTTACCTGTATAATCTGTTTTGATAACAAACATGATTTGTGGATTATTTCCTAGTTTTTGCCTTGCTATTTTCGTGACATCAAAGGTTACTATTTTGATGTTTTTCTCGGTCGAACTTGAAGTTATACTATATTCATCAGCAGATATCGTTGCTCTATCTTCAATGGTTTCATTTCCTGTTATACTATTAGCAACTTCTTTCATGTAACTTTCTGTAAATGTTGCATTCTTACAACTTATGACTTGTAATTCACATTTGCTTGCTGGAACTTCATATGCTATCGCTAAGGATATTCTATTATATATTTCTCCTGTTAATAATCCGGATATTTTTAAATAAACAAATAATAAGGTGTTTTGCTTTACTTGGGTTACTAAACCATCCGTAGGTGTTATAAAATTTGTTTTGTCTCTTAAAAACTTTGATTGAATATCTATTTTGGCTGGCGATGTCTTATTGCTAATAATTTTAATCATATTTTTCCCCTTTCTTGTTTTACGATATGATTGAAAGAATATTTTCCATTTCTGACAAATCGAGTGAACTTAAAGCGTGTTGAAATGTTAATATATCAACTTGAATTTTAATTTTTTCTTCTAGAAAGTCTTTAAGTCTTTTGGTCATTATTGCTTTTTCTAATGGTATTAAACTTTCATCAAATACGACTAACAAATCTAAATCACTTTGCTTGGTTGTTCTTTCTTTAGCATAGGAACCATACAAATATAAATGATTAACATGATATTCTTGTGTTATTTTTAATTTATTTCTTCTTATTATTTTTATGATTATATCTCTATCTATTTCTTCGTTTTTTGGATATGGGTTTACATCAATTTCAGAGGACATAAATAATAGCATTAATTCTTTTTGTTCTTTCTTTTTGATAATTGTTTTATATCTTTTAAATGCATTTTCATAAAGAATTATTGGGTTTCTTTGTTTTTTTAACATCATCCAATTGGTGATTATGAAGGCGAACTCTATTTTCCTTTTCTTTACTTTTTCGATTATTTTTAAATGAAGCTTGCTTGCTATATAAAGCACATCTTCATTTAAATTCATATAATATATTTCTAATAACTCATTTAATATTTTTTCATTTAATTGTTTATGCGTTAATAAATAATATATATCTTGCATAATTTCTTTGCTAAAACTTTGATTTATATTATTCATCGCATATAAATAAGCGTTAGCTGTTTGTTTAACTTCTTTTTCTTCGTTACTTTCGACTTTATAATTATCTAATATAATATTTTTAAATCGTTCATGAGGTAAATCATAATTAACTAATTTTAACAAAAATTCTACAAATCGATAATACGCTTTTAAATCGATATCATTTTTAATTAGCATTGACCCTCCCCCTTAATTTCATTATACCTTACTTTAAAACAAAGTTATAGAAGAAAAATTTTTAAAAGATTTACCAAAAAGCATTCATGGGTTTGACTGACTATCCATTCATTAGATAAGGAAGAGAAAACAATAACCATCAATGCAAAAAAACTTAATTTAACGAGTCAAACGTATTTGAGTATAAAAAAGAGATGCCGTGGCATCTCTAAAACATTTAAATTTTTTTGTTTAACATCTTAGCATAACGTTCATACAATTCTTTAAATCTTTGATAATGTACAACTTCTCTTTGTCTTAAAAATAATAAAGGTTGTATAACGTCAGCATCTGTGGTCAATTCAATAAGGTGTTCATATGTTGCTCTAGCCTTTTGTTCGGCGGCTAAATCTTCAGCGATATCTGCTAAAGGATCGCTTGTTGCACCCATGTTTGCCGTGGAAAATGGAACGCCAAAGACATCGCTTGGAAATAAGGCCATTCCATGTTGGGCAAAGTTTTTACCTAGTCCTTCTTTTTCTAATTCTTCGATACTTGCGCCTTGCATTAATTGATAAATCATTGTTGAAATCATTTCGACATGACCAAATTCTTCACTAGCAATATCCGTTAAAGTGGCCTTTCCTAAATCATCAGGCATAGTATAACGTTGATTTAAATAGCGTAAAGCTGCACCCAGTTCACCATAAGGTCCGCCATATTGAGTCATTATATATTTTGCCATTTTTAAATCTTTTTTCTTAATATGAATAGGGTATTGTAAATATTTATTATATTTCCACATCTTATTTTTCCTCCCATGGCCAAGGGAATTGGACCCAAGAAAAAGTTTTCATATTTTCAAATCCAAGCGTTAATGGGCCATATTTTTCTTGGTAACGTTGCAGAGCATCGTGATATTGCTTTAAATAGTAATTTCTTAATTCTAATGCGTCTTTAGATTCAGGGTGCGTATCTAAGTATAAATCTAAATCATGTGTTGCAAAACCGCTTTTTTGTATAAAAAGAAGTAAAGCTTCTTTTTCATTTTTTACTTTAGGTTCCACAGGGATGTAATCTTTATACATATCATAAATATTTTTTTGAATATTTCCTTTTATAAAGCCTTCGTTTGCATCATAAAACATTTCCTTACTTGAAGAATTGACAACAAAATTTTTGTTATTCATTGTTTTCACTCCTTCACCTATATCGTATTCAATTTATGGAAGAAAAAATGGGCAAAAAATTATTTGTGAAAAATATAACAAAAACAGAGAAACCTATAAAAAATGAAAAAGAGCCAAAAAAAATAATAAAATGCGCAAAATTAAACTCTTTTTGAAAAAATAAAAGTCATCAAAAATTTACAATTTTTTTAAATCATAAAAAAGCATAAAAAACAAGTATTGAAAATTAAATTTTCGTTTTCTATAATGAAAACACCAAAAGCATTAAAATAACTTTTATACATTCTCTAGATTTTATAGAAAGTTATTTTTCTTATACGCTTATTTGTATTAAAGGGGGAAATTTAAATGGTGCAAAAAATTAAAAAAAGAGATGGACGTAAAGTAATGTTCAATCCAGAAAAAATTTATGTTGCAATTTTTAAGGCTGCTGAAGCGTGTGATGTACACGATGCCGAATTGGTCCAAAAGGTCACCGATGCAGTCATAAAAGAAATTAATAAAACATATAAAAAATCGATTCCTTCAGTAGAGGAAATTCAAGATATAGTTGAAAAAACTTTAATTCGTCAAGGCTGTAGCGAAATTGCAAAATCTTATATTTTATATCGTGCAGAAAGAACTAGAATTAGAGAAACCAATAGTCGTTTAATGCAAACCCTCAAAGAAATCACTTTTAAATCTTCGAAAGACAATGACGCAAAAAGAGAAAACGCAAATATTAATGGTGATACTGCCATGGGAACGATGTTAAAATATGGCAGCGAATCAGCTAAAAGTTTTTATTTGAACTATTTAATTGAACCTCGTTTTTCTAAAGCGCATCAAGAAGGCGAAATTCATATTCATGATTTAGATTTCTATTCTTTAACTATGACTTGCTGTCAAATTGATTTGATTAAGTTGTTTAAGGATGGTTTTTCAACAGGAAATGGTTATCTTCGTGAACCCAATGACATTCGTAGTTATAGTGCTTTAGCATGTATTGCCATTCAAGCCAATCAAAACGATCAACACGGTGGACAAAGTGTACCTAACTTTGATTATGCAATGGCTTTAGGTGTTCGAAAAACGTATCATAAATTATTCATCGCGAATTTAGCAAAATACATTGAATTTATGACCGGTAATGAATGTGAAGATGCAGTCAAAGAATTAGTGATGGATGTGGAAGAAAAAAATAATGTTAAAGTAGCAATGTTAAATCCTAGCGTTGATGCTTTAGTTAAAGAGGCTATTAAAAACAAATTTAATCTAGAAGAAAAAAGTGTGGATAAAATAATTGAAGAAACGACCAAAAATAGTTACAATGAAACAAGAAAAGCAACTTATCAAGCGATGGAAGCTTTATTGTGTAACTTAAATACAATGCATTCTAGAGCTGGAGCTCAAGTTCCTTTTTCTTCATTAAATTATGGAACGGATACGAGTGAAGAAGGAAGAATGGCAATGGATTGTTTGTTGGATGCTACTTCAGATGGTCTTGGCGGTGGCGAAACACCAATTTTTCCAATTCAAATTTTTAAGATAAAAGAAGGCATCAACTATAATCCACAAGATAAAAACTATGATTTATTTAAAAAATCTTTAGTTGTATCTGGAAAGAGATTATTCCCTAATTATTCTTTTATTGATGCACCATTTAATTTACAATATTATAAACCAGGAGATTATAATACTGAAATTGCTTATATGGGTTGTCGTACACGGGTCATTGGAAATGTGTATGATCCATCCAAACAAATAGTAACGGGAAGAGGCAATCTTAGTTTTACTTCGATTAATCTTCCAAGAGCGGCTTTGAAAACGAGAAAATACAATGCTTTTATTAAAGAAATTGATCGTTTAATCGATTTAGTAATTGATCAATTATTAGAAAGATTTTATATTCAATCTAAAAAAAGAGTGTATAATTTTCCATTTTTGATGGGTCAAGGTGTTTGGATTGATAGTGAAAAATTAAAATTTGATGATGAAATATCAGAAGTCATCAAACATGGTACTTTATCCATTGGTTTTATTGGTCTGGCTGAAGCTTTAAAAGTTTTAACAGGACATCACCATGGCGAAAGTGATGAAGCACAAGAAATGGGCATTAAAATTATTACCCACATGCGTGAAAGATGTGATCAAGCGGCTGAAAAATATGGTTTGAATTTCTCTCTATTAGCTACACCAGCAGAAGGGTTATCCGGTCGGTTTGTAAAAATAGACAAACAAAAATTTGGTATTATTGAAGGCGTTACAGATAAAGATTTCTATACGAACTCTTTCCATATTCCTGTATATTACAATATTTCTGCTTTTGAAAAAATTAATCGTGAAGCGCCATATCACGCTTTAACGAATGCAGGTCACATTTCTTATGTTGAAGTGGATGGAGATATTGCTAAAAATCCAAAAGCTTTTGAAAAAATTATTCGCCACATGAAAGAAAAAGGAATTGGTTATGGTAGTGTAAATCATCCAGTAGATCGAGATCCTATTTGTGGTTTTAATGGAATTATTAATAACGAATGTCCAAAATGTCATCGTCAAGAAGGCGATGTTAAATTTGAAAGGATTCGTCGAATTACAGGGTATTTAGTAGGAACGTTAGATCGTTTTAACAATGCAAAACGACAAGAAGTCGAATACCGTGTTAAACATTCTGGTTTAGAAAATGTTGATTCGAATTAATGATTATATTAGTGAATCGTATGTCGATGGTCCCGGCATACGATTTACTATCTTTTGTCAAGGATGTTTGCATCATTGCAAAGGGTGTCATAATCCACAAACACATGATTTCAATGGCGGAAAAGAAGTTGAAATTCAATATTTAGTCGATAAAATGGCGAATAATCCTTTGCTGGATGGAATCACTTTATCGGGTGGCGATCCTTTTGAACAAGTGGAGGCTTGTTTGACCTTAGTTTTACTTACAAAAGAAAAACATCCTACGTTTGATGTGATTTGCTATACGGGTTATACTTATGAAAATTTACTCGAAAAAGCAAAGAAAAACCCACTGATTATTCAATTGCTTCAACAAATTGATTTTTTGATTGATGGTCCTTTTATCTTAGAACAACGTGATTTAGATCTCGATTTTATGGGAAGCCGAAATCAAAGAATTATTGATACGAAAAAATCATTGAAAGAAAAACAAACCATTATTACCCAATTTGAAATGTAATAGAAAATAAAGATGAGTTCAATTAGCTAAAATTGTAACATCATCTTTTTTTATGAAAAATGCTAATCATTGCTTGCCAAATATATGTTAACATATCGTTTTGTTGGAATATTTTCAACTTCACAATGGATATCCTGTAAGTATGTTTGTTTTCTCTATCATTCATAGGATCGCCGGCAACAAAAAAAGAATTAAAAATGAATAGTGCTAAATTGTTATTATTTTAAAAGTTATATAGATAACAAGTTGATTTGTAGTCGTTAAGAAAGTAGGGTTGTTAAAAACTCAATTTTTTATATTGCGTTTGAAAACGATTGAATTATATCAATACCTAAAAAATCAAATTAAAAATAATAGAATTGAGGATTTTAAGTGATGTTTCAAAAACATGAAGTCAATATTGGCAATTGATGTAAAAAAATCTCAAAAAAACGAATAATCTAAAATTTAAAAGTTGTGTTGGATAGAAAATGATTGTGCCATTGAAAGAAAATTTGAAACAGCAAAAATGTAATTTTTCTTAAAAAATAGATTTATCTTGTGATGGAATTGATTCGATTAAACCACAAGGATAACCTAGATGCTAGATATTTACTTATGGCCATCTATGCTTTTTTTGAAGAAGAAAATGATATGCTTAAACTATATAGACAATATTCTGAAGAAAACTTAGAGATGTGATTTCTTCTATTTATACTTTACTATAAGCAAGGAAATGATAAAAAAAGCGCAAGCGTATTTAGATCGAATAAACCGTGAAAATCCTCATTTTATCAAACTTTTTAATGGTACAATCAAAGAAAATAAAAATGTAACTTTAGGCTATTTTGCTAAAGGAGATTCTTCGGAAGTTTTCATGTATATTAGACAATATGCTTTTCTTTTAGAAACCATATCTACGATAGAGTATTACATATTAGCAAAGAGTAAAAAGAAGTAGTCATATTGAAACATACGAAGGTGCGCTGTCGTATGTAGATTTCTCGTTCAATTTGGAATTGAATTCTTTTCATTATGCTATTCATTTTTTAATAAAAAAATAGTATAATAGCAATGTTTACTTAAGTCGTGGAGGCGATTTTTCATGCAAAAAGAAAATTATGCATTAGTTGATTTATTACATTTAAGCTTTATCATTCGTGATTCTCTCGAATATTGTCACGATCCATTAGAAATTAAAGAAAATGCGTTTGAACAAAGAACAAAATTTTATAAAAATTTATTAGAAAAAGAACATTTTATTGCCAAATTTCTTGTTAATAATCCTAATGAAAACGGCAAAAAATACTATGATGATTTATTAAAATATTTTGAAAATATATATGATAAAGAATTTTATGTTCTTTATCACAATCATAAAGTTGAACCTGATAAAAAGCTTGAATTTTTAGAAGAAACAGTAAAGAACTTTCAAGTTGTAAATGATATTATGAATGGTTTTGTTGAAATGAATAAGAAAAATAATGTATTAAATGATTCGGTTTATGAATGTATCGTTAGTAACGAAAATTTCTTTAGAGTTATTTTTACTTTAATTCTTTTTAATGAAATTGTTAAAGAAGATCAAAATTATAAAACCACTTTGCAACAAACAAGAAATCCAGAATCTTATGAAAATAAATATATTCTTAATCTATTAAGAGGATATATGGGGGCATATCATTTTAATAAAGAAAGATATCGCTATGATGAAAAAGAAATTAAGGATTTATTTGACGAAGTTTTTAGCGTTTTTCAAAAGTTAGATGGCTCAATTAAAGTGTCTTCAGATGAAGAAATAAAACTAGCGAAAGATAGAGCCTTATATCGTATTTCACAAGCCATAAGAACTTATGAAAATAAGTGGCGAGATGCTTATAAAAAATTGCTAGATGAAATGAAAAACGATTCAAATAACAATAAACCTGCATAAAAAAGACCAATGAAGCAGCACTTAGTGTTGCTTTTTATATTGTATTGACGTTGTAAAAAAATTTTGAATTATATATAATATATATAATTAAAAGGAGAGCAAAAAGAGAATGAAGGCATTCTTTTATAAAATTAAAAACATCTTTTTTGGCAACTCAATTGCTCAAAGATTATTTCAAGGCTATTTGATTACTTTAGTCATCGGCTCTTTGTTATTATTATTGCCTTTTGCGAGTATTCATGGTGCACCTAAAATAAAATTTATTGATGCATTATTTGTTTCTGCATCTGCTTGTAGTGATACAGGGTTATCTACTGTCATTTTAAGTCAACAATTTACATTTTTTGGGCAACTCATTATTTTGCTATTAATTCAAATTGGTGGTATTGGCATTCTGTCGTTAAAAATTATATTTTTATTATTTTTAGGTAAAAAAATACGTTTAAAAGAAAGATTATTCTCATCAAGCGAAAGAGGAAATGGTAAATTGGGTGGAAGTATTGATTTAATCAAAACTTCTTTATCTGTGATTTTCATTACTGAAATTGTCGCCGCTTTTGCTGTTTTTTTAAGATTAATTTGTGTTAGTGAATATCGAAATATGTTTTCTTCCATTCCACAATTAATATGGGCTTCGTTATTTCATGGTGTCTCTTCAGTGAATAATGCAGGATTCGATATTTTTCCAGTCGTTAATGGTCAATCCTCGTTGATGGTGTTTAAATCAGATTATTTTATTCAAATTGTTACCATGATAAGTTTGATTATTGGTGGACTAGGCTTTCCAATTTTTTATGATATTAAAAATTATATTAAAGCGAAAAGAAAAAAGGAACTTTATCATTTATCATTGTTTACAAAATTTAGTTTAAAGTCTTATTTTTTAATCGGTAGTATTGGGCTCATATTAGTCTTTGCATCTGAATTATTAGCGGGAAAAACGGGATTTTTATTTGGAAATAATGGCTATAACACAGCAGATAAAATTTTTGCTTTAATTTTTCAAACGGTATCTACGAGAAATGCCGGGTTTGCCACAGTTGATTTAAATGTTTTTGCACCATCTACAAACTTTTTATTTATTATATTGATGTTTATTGGTGCGGCTCCTGCTTCAACGGGCGGAGGACTAAGATGTACCACCTTTTTGTTAGTGATTTATTTGCTAAAAAGTACGGCTACAGGAACGGATCGTATCGAAGTATGTCAACGAACAATTCCTAAGAAAACAGTAGAAAAAGCAATTAGTGTTTTTATCACAGGTATTAGTATGATTATTATAGGAACGGTAGCTTTGTTATTTATTAATAATACATCTTTTTCTTTAGATGCAGTATTGTTTGAAGTTTGTAGTGCCTTTGGTACGACGGGATTATCTTTAGGCATTACCGCAAATTTAAACGTTTTGTCCAAAATTATTTTAATTTTTATTATGTTTATTGGTTATGTGGGTATTGCCACATCCCTATTGATTTGGTCAGATAAGAAAGTGGCTAAAAATTTAAGAACACTTCCTGAGGAGGATATTACCGTTGGATAGAGAACATTTATCATTATGCTTTTTAAAAAAAGAAGATTCATTTTTATTAATTAATCGTAATAAACCACCGTTTATGGGACAATGGAATGCGGTGGGTGGACATCAAATTATGGGTGAAACCATGGAGGAATGTGCAAAAAGAGAAATATTTGAAGAAACAAAAATTAGAATTGATAAGGTTGAGTTAATAGCAACATTTACTTGGAATTATGATGATGGGCTTGGCTTTATATACGTTGCAGATTTACCCAAAGATTATGATATTTCTAATTATCCTCAAAAAACAGATGAAGGAGTGTTAGATTTTAAATCTATTGCTTGGATAAACCATCCTAAAAATACGGGAATTATAGCTGATATTCAAATTTTTTTATCAGAGATTTATCAAAAGAAAATAAAAAATGTACATTATCATTTGGTTTATCAAGGAAATCAACTTCAATCCGTAACGTGTAAAAACGGATTATTATTAAAATAAAAAAAGCGGGATTTCTCGCTTTTTTTAAACTTTCGTTTCGATTGAATGATAAGGTAAAATTTTTAATAATTGATAAGAAGATAAATCATAAAAGTAGAGATTATCATAACTTAAACAAATCAGTTCATGATGAACAACCGATATTCGGATGATGTAATCGTCGTTATAAAGTATACTGCAAATGGGTTGAATGGTTTGTTGAACATTAAAGACTTCAACGCTGGATGCTTGTTGACTCGACATAGAAAAAATTACGAGCGAATCAGATTGAATTAACCCTTTTTGTTGAAATCGGACCTCAATATCAGCATATAATTGATTTATCGTATACTCGTCGACGCTTTGTAATGTGGTTGGGTTAAATAATGATAAGCGAATTCCTGTAGAAAGATTTTTATCATCTAAAACTCTTCCTATAGAAAAAATAGAATCATTTTTTAAAGATAAATATTCACATAAATAATCTATTTCTTTTTGTGCTTTGATTTGAATTTCGTGTGGATTTGAAAAATCTAAAACAAAGAGCGGATCAATATATAAATATGTCGATAAATACGCATGATTTTCATGAAAACGTAGGGCATAAATGGTTTCTGAAGGGGCAATATTTTTTTTCGAAATAATGGTTAAGTGAATTAGATCAATATTGTAAATTTGATTGATTGGCTGATTGTGTTCAAAATAACTGGTGGCAATTCTTAAATAATTTTGATAAGTGTCGAATGCGTATGAATTAATGAGATATCCTTTTACGGAAACATAGCCTTGATATTTCAATGTGTTTAATGAAAAAATATGAACGACTGTCACATCGTCTTGGTAATAAAGGGTGCTTGTCATCATAAAAAAATCGTGGTTCATTTTGGTAATCCCTTCAACGCCTAAAAAGCCATACCTTTTTAATGGCTTCGTTTCCATTAAATTTAAATAACATAGCATTTTAAGACTGTAAATAGGGTTCCCAGAATTGGATAGATATAGTTCTTCTTTATTTAATTGCTGAATACCATATTTGGAATCAAAATAAGAAGGATAGATGATTTTTTTATTCTTTTTATCGATAAAATCGTTGCTTGAAACAATAAAGTAAAGTCCCTTTTCATTTTTATAAGAACATACATAATAGCTTTCATCAAACGATAAATAACGTTCAATAGAATAATCGTTTTTATTTAAAATATAAATCACACATTCGGTATTCGTATAAGGAAAATTTTTACCGAATGTGATTTCAATTGAAAGGGATGTTTGTTTAATACCTAAAAGGATAATTTGCTCTTGTGTTAATAATAACTCGGTAGGTGTAAAATTTTCAAAAACAAGTTCTTTAAAAATGGTTTTGTTTTGGATATCTATAATAGATAATTTTTGATAGTCAATCACATATAGAAAAAGGTCATCATAATAAAATAAATCTCCTTCATCTACATCATCTTGCTGTTTGTTTGGATTGAGTGGAGATGTTACTAAAATTGGATAATCATTTTGCTGATGCGTTTTGACGTAATTTAAAATGTCTTTTTCGCTGGTTTTTCTGATTTGAATTGGATCTTTCGGTTTAGATAATAAAACTAAAGTAATGATAATACCAACAAAAAAAGTTAAGGCAATTATGATTCTTTTTTTCATTTTTATCACCATCATTAGTGTAGGCATTTTCTTGGCTCTAATACCAAGACAAAAAAACTTAATTTTTTTGTTAAAAAAAGATTGTTCCTACAAAAATAGAAACAATCTTAAATATAAAAATGAAACCCTAACTTACATCCATTCGGTCCAATCTTCATCCCAAACAGCATAAAATAATAAATTACTACTTAATTCCTTATCATAATGTTGACCAGCAAGATAAAGATTTTCTTTGTCTAATGGAGTGAGAGACCAACCTAGAAAAGCACAATCACTAAGTCGGGTATAACCATTCGGAAAAGTAAAATTATTTTCAGCATTTATAATAGGATCAACAGAATTTGTAACATCGTTTGCAAATCCTGCAGAAAAATAGATGACATATCCTTCTTCTTGTTGTTTGTTTTTAAAATTAGCAATGATATGCATGTCTGTTACAACTTGGAAAGTATAGGTAGAAAGAATGGATAAAATGTTACCATTTTCTAAAGTCCATGAAACAAATTCTTGATTTTCTTGAGGAGCATTTGCCACAATCGTGATTGTTGTGTTTTCAGCAAATGTTTCGGTAGTTGAGGTATATCCTTGAATCGTTCCGTTCGTCACAGTGATTTGATAGTTTTTCGTTGTCGATGAACTAGAGGATGAACTGGATGAACTAGATGATGTACTCGAGGAAGAACTAGATGAACTACTTAACGTAGAACTAGAGAGGGCAGTTGAGGAAATGTTTGAATTACTAGAACTAGAAGAAATTGTATTTGTTTGAGAGCAACTTGCAAGGAAGAGCAAACTCACAAATATTTTAAATAAATTCATTCTTTTTTTCATTTCTTATTTGCCTCCTTTATTCTAATATGGTTTTTAACAATTGCAATTGTTTTTCATATTCGTTATTGTATTGAGCTTTAGAAATTAAATCTTCCTTTAATTGATTTAATTTATCATAATTTGCTTGTGCAATTTCAAAATAAGAAACACAAATTTCTTTTGCAAAGTAATATTGATTTTGAAATTTTAAGTAGCACACAGCATAATATTTTTGTTGAATATCCACATTATAGAGTAGCAAGGATGTGGAAGTGCTTTCTGGAGTTTCTTGATAAGTAAATAAAGGTTGACTAAATAATCTAGAAGAATAAGGTGAAACATTTAAAATAGCTAAACTTTCATAACCATATTCTTTTAAGATTGTATCCGTAACCGCATAAACGCCCAATTCGACTTCCTTCATATCAACAGCATCCAAAGATAATGTTTTTAAAATGGCTTGTTTTGATAATGTTATACCAAATCTAATACTTGGATTTTGTAACGATATAGATGCATATGTTGTTTCATTAGCATCAACAAGACCACTATCAGAATAAACAATTTTAATAGATTTTATATATGAAGCTTTGGATGTAACAACATATTCAATTTTGATATCACCAGTATAATTGTTTGGGTTAGTTGCTTCATAATAGGTACTAGTTGTGGTTAGTTTTTGTGAAAAAATTTCTTGATTACCGATATAAATTTTTGCAGTAGTATTTCCGCTGCTTGCGGTACATCCTTCAAAACCTATAGACTTAATGCTTTTGTTAGCTAAATCAGAAGTTACAAATGTTCCACCACCAGGGTTGCCTGACGAGCCTAATTGGGTACCTTTAGAGCCACCACTTCCCATATATTGATCACTTTTTTGGCTTGTGAATGTCCAATTCAAACCATTTAATTCGAGTTTACTAGATTCAATTTTTGACTCTAAAGTTGCTTCATAAGTTTTTTCTGTAGTATCAGCTACTTCTTGATTTTCTTTCAAGATTGGCTTTAATTGTGGTTCCGCAATGTTATGTTTAATTGTGACATTGAAATCAATCGTTTTACTTTCGTCTCCCTTTGAAAGGGTTGCAGTTAATTTTAGTGTCACGTTTTTATCAGATTGATGAATGGTTACTCCATTGGAAGATTCAATTTTGAATGCCTCAGTATTGGATGATACCCAACTAATGTTAGAACCTTTTGTTCCTTTTGCTTTTAGAAAACCAAGTTCTGTAATAGGATTTTTAAAGGTTTCATTATAGGTTTGTTGAAGTTCTAATGCATCGGCTTCAACCGCTTCTTTATCAGATTTGGAATCATCTTGACCGCCACCATTAGCACAAATGGATTGCGTTGTTGCATTTGTTTTGCCCCAAATTTGACAAGCGTATTCAGGGTGGTCAATGAATGGATTTCGATTTCCTTGAATATCTTCAGCAGCATCGTTTCTTCTTGTTTCGGTTTCATCGATATCATAAGCTAAGTTCCATTTAAGTAAATCGGAAAGTTTACCCATGGTATGGTTCCCGGTATCATCGTTATCTTTATCTACAAGAGATAATCTGCTATCCGCAACGACACAATAAAAGATAATTCTTGCAGCAATACCGCGATATTTTTCTAAGCCAAAACTTTCCATTGCTGGATCCCAACCACCACTCGATGATTTTTTTCCTTCAACATAGAAAGAATTGCCTCTAGAACCATTTTCACTATTTAACGTTGGACGAGGCATATGAATATCACCTTCAACGTAGTTTCCGCCTCGAGAATTTGGCCAAACATGTTCACGGTTGATACCACTGCTGAAACTTCCACTAAAACTATGGCTAGTACCAGAATAGAAAACAATCAAATTGTTTGGATTGTTTGGATCACCATCAGTTCTTTTATAATAAGAACCGAAATTAGAATATCCGACATTTTTTTTCTTTTTACTTTGATTTAGTCTTTGTAAATCGCTTAATAAACTAGAACTATTTGCATTAATGCCTGCATAATAACTATCGATAGAATCGGCTGCTAAAAGTGATTTTGGTGTTGATTTTACAAAACCACAAAAGGCAAGCAAAATGATGAAACTAGAAATGATTAAGCGTAAACATTTTTTCATAAAGCAAGACTCCTTTACTTTTTAAATTATTTGTATTCGCCTAAATATTCTTTTTCTGCTTCTAATAATTCATCAACCATTTCAGTAATTTTATCTAAGGATAATTCGCTTCCAGTATGAGGATCTAACATTGCAGCATTATAAACTAATTGTCTACTTCTATTAACGGCAGCTTCAATCGTAATTAACTGAACGTTGATGTTTGTTTGATTCATTGCAGCAAGTTGAACAGGTAATCTTCCTACTCTTACAGGCATTATACCATTACTATTTACCATACAAGGGACTTCAACACATGCATCAAAAGGTAAGTTTGCAATTAAACCATTCGTGTTTAAAACATTGCCACCAATATAAAATGGTTTGTTCGTAACAATGGCTTCCATGATATAAGAAGCATATTCATGGGTTCTAACATGTGTGAGTTTATTACCATCTAATAAATCCTTTTTTTGATTTTGCCAAGCAGCGATTTGGTTGACACAACGTCTAGGATATTCATCTAAAGGAATGTTGAAATTTTTAATTTGTTCAGGATATTTATCCTTGATATAAAACATATTATATTCTGCATTATGTTCGCTAGATTCAGTACAATAATAGCCTAAACGACGGATATAATCCAGGCGCACACAATCATAAAAATCTTTAGTGTTTTCTAACTTTTGAGCGGCTTTTTTACGGATTTCAGGATATAAATCATTTCCATCTTTATCTCTAATATCCAATAACCAAGCCATATGATTAATTCCAGCAATTAATTCTTTTCGACCTTCGAGTTTATCTTCCATGCCAAGTTCACTTAATAATGTACTTGAGCAAACTTGAACACTATGACATAAACCTACCGTTTTAATTTTCGTATAACGCAACATAAAGCCGGTTAAAATCGCCATTGGATTCGTATAATTTAAAAACCAAGCATTAGGACAAACTTCTTCCATATCTTTAGCGAAATCTTGTAATACATGAATGGTTCTAAGACCTCTCATAATACCACCAATTCCTAATGTATCACCAATCGTTTGTCTAAGGCCATACTTTTTAGGAATTTCGAAATCTAAAACAGTACAAGGTTCATAAAATCCTACTTGAATAGCATTAATTACAAAATCTGCGCCTCTGAGTGCTTCTTTACGGTTTTCAACCCCCAGATATTTCGTAATTTTAGCCTTTCCTTCATTAATATTTTTATTTAAAGCCGTAACCATTAAATAACTTTCTTCCAACCGATCTTCTAAAATATCATACAAAGCAAACTCACTTTCTCTTAAAGCGGGAGTGAGCATGCTATCACCGATGACGTTTTTAGCAAAAACGGTGCTTCCAGCGCCCATAAAAGTAATTTTCATAAACGATTCTCCTTTAAATTTATCTATATGTGGTTGATATCATTATAAACCAACGATGTTAAAAAGAAAAGAAATAATATGCAATATTATTTATGGAAAAAATTGGCTGTGTCATTCAATACAATCAATAGAAATTTAAAATTTTTTAATTCCATTAGGAATTTTCTTTTCTGCTTTCCATAAGAATAAAAAAGAACCATAAATAAAAAATGTATTTAACAATAAATGTACCACACATTGTAAGACATCAAAATTACGGAAAGGATGCGTTAACGCAAACGCTAAGGTTGTTCCACTTTTAAAAGACGTATAAGCTAATAAAAAATATTCACCCAAAATGACAAATAATTCCATAATTACAGAAATCAAAATTAATCGATTTTTGACCATTTTACCGTTAAATTTTTTATATAGGAAGTGTGCTAAACAAACACTAATGATACTTGCAATACAAGCAAAATATTTGGCAGATTCTAATAGTAAATAAATGCCAATAAATAAAATTCCAGATAAAAGGACACCTAAAATACCCGTAAAATAATGTTGCTTTTTTGTGTCTCCAAAACGTGAAGTTAATGCATTATCAACCATTTGAATTAAAGGCGTTGCACAAGCTTCATGGCTTTGAAACAATTCGTTGTCAAAATTATAAATAGGATCCGAAGGTGTTAAAGTGCGATTACAGATGGGACAGGTATCGCGGTTTGGAATGTCATTCATATCTAAAATATCCGTCATTTGGCTCATAGTATCTATAATTAAATTATCGTTGGTTTTAACAGGGTTTAAAAAACAACTTAAAGTAAAAGTGCCAAATTCATAATAAGCATAAGCTTGATTTGACTGAATTACTCGATTGATTTCATTACTTATTTGTTGTAATTTGGATTCCTCAATGAGCTTAGAAAGGGTAGTTGATATTTTAATTAAGCCAGAAACGTTGTTTAAAGCAAAAAATCGATTTCGATAAAAGCCATAGGATATTCCATTTTTTAATTGGAAATTATTTTCTTGAAAAAATAAATCTAAAATTGATAAAGGCATTCGTATCACCCAATATTATTGTATTCTTTTTTTATTTATTGCACAACACAATAAAAATAAAACACGGATTTTGAATGGTTATACTCTATCTTTTAAAAAAAAGATAGTGTATAATAATTAACTGAGGTGTTGATGATGGGATTATTTATTACAATTGAAGGTGCAGAGGGTAGTGGAAAAACAACCGTTTGCAAAAAGGTGACCGATAAATTAAACCAAGAGGGGTATAAGGTGTTATACACACGAGAACCTGGCGGAGTTAAAATTGCAGAACAAATTCGTGATATCATTTTAGATGTAAAAAATACCGAATTAGATGCTCGTAGCGAGGCTTTATTATATGCCGCTAGTCGAAGACAACATTTGGTTGAAAAAATTGAGCCAGCCTTAAAAGAAGGTTACATTATCATTTGTGATAGATTTATCGATAGTTCTTTAGCTTATCAAGGATATGCTCGAGGAATTGGTATCGATGAAGTTTATGAAATTAATATGTTTGCAATTAATCATCGCTTACCTGATGCCACAATTCTTTTAGATATTCCTCCAGAAGAAGGTTTAAAAAGAATCAATAAACATCGCGGTTTTGAAATGAATCGTTTAGATTTAGAACAATTATCTTTTCATTTAAAAGTACATGAAGGATATGAAATTTTAAAAAAGAAATATGCCAATCGATTTGTTATCGTTGATGCAAATCAAACACCAGAAAAAGTATTCAATGCTGTTTATGACATTATCATTAAAAAATGTAAGGAATATCAACTATGCAACAATTCAAAGAATATTTAAAAGCAACACAACCGATTGTATATCAAACTTTAATCAATGCTTTCTCTAAGAAAAAGACAACCCATGCTTATTTAATTAATGGCACTGTTGGGGCGCCCGTATTAGGAATCGCTGAATTTATTGCGCAAAGTTTAATTTGTGAAAATAAGAGTTCAGATCATTTAGCGTGTGAAAGTTGTGATGCGTGTCAAAAAATTAAAAATCAGAAGTATATTGACTATATTTTTTATAAAGGTGAAGATTTAAAAAGAGATTCTGTGGATCATTTACAAAAAGAATTCAATAAATCTGCCGTAGAAAAGGCCAATGTTAAAATTTATGTCATTCATCTTATAGAAAAAGCGCCGATTTCTTCTTTAAATAAATTGTTAAAATTTCTTGAAGAACCGACATCGGATATTGTAGCTATTTTTACAACTTATTCATTAATGTCCGTATTACCAACAATTGTCTCAAGATGTCAATTAATTAATTTAAAGCAATTTAGTCAAAAAGAATTAATTCAAGGAATGCTTGATGTCAATGCAGACTTAGAAGATGCACACTTGTTAGCTTTAATTTCAAATGATTTAAATAAGAATGTTGAATTTGTCTTATCAGACGATTTTAAAAAGGTAAAAGCAATTACGAAAAATTGTTTAAATTATTTGATAACGAATCCTGATTATTTAATTTTTTATATGCTCAATCAAGGAGTACCGCAATTGGATGCAATGAATCAAATTGAGTTATTTTTAGATATGTTGCAAGCTTGCTTTTTTGCGGCTATTTATTATCATGTTGGGAACAATGAAAGTTTGTTCTTCAAAGAAGAAATTCAACAATTAGCAGATGCGCATATGGATTTATATGATAAAATTATGGCAATTATGACAGCAAAGCAAGAAATGATATCTAATGCAAATAAAAATTTAGTTTTAGATAAATTATTTATTTTAATCGCAGGAGGCGATATTTGTGGAAAACGAAAATAAGAAAATATTAAAAACTGCAAACGAACAAGCAATGCCACAAAACACGTTTAAATATGTTGTTGGGGTAGGGTTTCAAAATGCATTACATATGTATTATTTTGGTACGAATGATGACACTTTAAAAAAAGGGGAAAATGTCGTTGTTGAAACCACTCGTGGACAAGAAATGGGCTTTATTAACACCGATTTAAAACAAGTTAATGAAATATCCTTAGAATTAGAACTAAAGCCTGTCATTCGTAAAGCAACGGAAGAAGATAAAAAGAAATATGCGGACAATGAACAACTTGCAAAAAAAGCGGCAGTGATTTGTCAAGAAAGCATACAACAATTGAATTTACCGATGAATTTAATAAGTAGCGAATATATTTTAGATACCACGAAAGTGATTTTTACTTATGTATCGGATGATCGTGTTGATTTTCGTGAATTATTAAAAGTTCTTGCTCAAAAATTACATTGCCGAATCGAACTTCGTCAAATTGGTGCCAGAGATCGTTCTAAATCGATAGGTGGATTAGGTCCCTGTGGTTTGCCATTATGTTGTCATACATTTTTATCTGATTTTGAAGGAATTAGCATTAACATGGCGAAAAATCAACTTCTTGCTTTAAATATTCAAAAACTTTCGGGTCAATGTGGAAAATTAGTTTGTTGTTTAAAGTATGAAGATGACTATTATACGAAATTAAAAGAAGGTTTGCCAAAACTAGGACAACGAGTGATGTATAATGATCAAGAATATAAGGTTACTTCTTTAAATGTTTTATCTAGAACGATCAAATTGGATAATAAAGAAGAAAGTTTATTTTTATCATTAGATGATTTTTTAAATCAAAATAAAAAGGCTTAATATGCAAAGAATTCAAAGTTTTGTAGAACGATGCGCTACGCTTTATGTTATAGCGACACCCATTGGAAATTTAAATGAAATTAGCCCTAGAATAGAACAAACTTTAAAAGAAGTCGAAGCTGTTTTTTGTGAGGATACAAGAGTAAGTTGTAAAATTTTAAATTATCTAGGAATAAAAAAAAGTCTATATAGTGCTTATGAAAACAAAGAAAATGAAGCAGCAACGCAAATTTTATCTTTTTTAAATCAACAACAATCCATTGCTTTGATGTCTGATGCAGGTTATCCAGGAATATCTGACCCGGGTCAAAAAATCATTCAAAAAGTGATTGCAGCAAATTATCCTGTCGTCGTGATTAATGGGCCTAGCGCAGTTATTCAAAGTGTGGTTGCTTCTGGAATGGATACTGATCATTTTTATTTTTATGGATTTTTAGATCCTAGAAGTGCAAAAAGAAAAAAAGAATTGCAATCGCTCAGCAATTTTGAACACACAATGGTCTTTTATCAAAGTCCACATAAGTTGAAAGAAACATTGCAAGACTTGCTTGAAATTTTTGATAATCGAAAAATTTGTTTGTGCCGTGAATTAACAAAAAAATTTGAAGAGTTTATTCGTGGAACCATTCAAGAAGTCTTTGAAATTGCAGATACTTTAAAAGGCGAAATGGTACTAGTTGTTGAGGGAAAAAAGAAAGACAAAAATGTCATTGATGTATCATTGATCGATGAAATCAATGATAAAATTCAAAATGGATTTAGCAAAAATGAAGCTATCAAAACGGTAGCAAAAGAGTATAACGTTTCTAAAAACGAATTATATCATTTCTATCATAAGGGAGGATCAATACATGAATAAGAAAAAAACATTTTATATTACCACTCCAATTTATTATCCAAGTGGAAATATGACCTTAGGAAATTCCTATACCACCATTGTATGTGATGCTTATGCGCGTTATAAAAAAGAATGCGGTTATGATGTTTATTTTGTTACAGGAACAGATGAACATGGTCAAAAAATAGAATTCAAGGCCAAAGAAAAAAATATTACTCCTACCGAATTTGTCGATGAAATCGTTTCTAGTGTACAAGAATTATGGAAAGAATTAAAAATTTCTAATGATGATTTTATCCGTACAACACAAAAACGACATACGGATGTGGTGGAAAAAGTGTTTACCTATTTTTTAAATAAAGGGGATATTTATTTGAGTGAATATCAAGGTTGGTATTGCAGAGAATGCGAATCATTTTTTACAGAAACGCAATTGGTGAATGGAAAATGTCCTGATTGTGGTAGAGAAGTGGTTTTACAAAAAGAAGAAGCTTATTTCTTTAGAATGTCAAAATATACCGATCAATTGTTAAAATATTATGAAGAACATCCGAACGCAATTATTCCTGAAGCAAGAAAAACAGAAATGATTAATAATTTTATTAAACCCGGATTGGAAGATTTATGTGTTTCAAGAACTTCTTTTGATTGGGGTGTTAAAATCAAAGAAAATCCGAAACATGTCGTTTATGTTTGGATTGACGCTTTAATGAATTATTTGAGTGTCTTAGGATATTTAAGTGAAGATGATCATTTATTTAAAAAATATTGGTTAAATGGGGATGAAAAAGTTCATGTTTTAGGAAAAGAAATTACTCGATTTCATGTCATTTATTGGCCAATTATGTTAATGTCATTAAATCTTCCTTTGCCCGATCGGTTTTATAGTCATGGGTGGTTGATTATGAAAGATGGAAAAATGAGTAAATCTAAAGGAAATGTGGTCTATCCATTACCTTTAATTCATGCTTATGGTATTGATGCAGTTCGTTATTATTTATTAAGAGAAATTCCAATGTTTAATGATGGTTTATTTACGATGGAACAATTTATTGAACGATATAATAACGATTTGGCCAATGATTTAGGAAATTTATCTCATCGTAGTTTATCCATGATGAATAAATATTTTGATGGAATGATTCCTGAATATAAAGGATGTTTCAATGCTTTAGATCAAGATTTAGAAGAAACAGGAAAAAAAGCCATCGCTGCCTTTATTAAACATATGGATCAATTTGAAATCAACGTAGCTATCGAAAAATTATTTGTATATGTTTCCAAAGCAAACAAATATATTGAAGAAAGCAAACCATGGGCCTTGGCTAAAGATGAAAATAAACGAGAAGAACTAGCCTCCGTAATGGTTCATTTAGCTAATGTGATTTATCAAGTTTGCGTTTTTTTAAAACCGATATTGATTGAAAAGACATCGTTTATTTTAGATTTACTCCATGTTGATGCATCATTAAGAAATTATCAAAGCGCAAGCCAATTTGGCGTTTTATCAAAAGTTAAAGTTTCAGAAAAACCAACGCCTGCTTTTGTTCGTTTAGATGCTCAAGTTGAAATCGAAAAAACAAAAGAAAGTATTTATCAGCCTAAATAACGAAAGGAAGTTAATATTATGAAAGCAAGCAAAATGCTCATTCCTACATTAAAAGAAGCTCCTAATGAAGCCATCATAGCAAGCCATATTTATTTAATTAGAGCGGGTATGATTCGTAAGTTAGTAGCAGGGGTGTATAATTTTTTACCTTTAGGAATTAGAGTTCTTCATAAAGTGGAAAATATTATTCGTGAAGAAATGGATCAAAGTGGCGCACAAGAAATTTTGTCAAGCGCTATTCAACCTAAAGAATTATGGGAATTATCTGGTCGGTGGCAAAAATATGGACCTGAACTAATGCGCTTTAAAGATCGTCATGACCGTGAGTTTTGTCTTGGCCCTACGCACGAAGAAATATTTACTGATTTAATTAAAAATGAGGTAAAATCGTATAAAAATTTACCTTTAAATATTTATCAAATTCAAACAAAATACCGAGATGAATTACGCCCTCGTTTTGGATTAATGCGGGGAAGAGAATTTATTATGAAGGATGCATATAGTTTTGATATGGATGAAAAAGGTTTAAATGAAGCCTATCAAAACATGTATGAAACCTATCAAAGAATTTTTACTCGTTTACATTTAAAATATAAAATCGTTTTGGCAGATACAGGTGCAATTGGAGGGAGTGAATCCCATCAATTTATGGCATTAAGTGAAGTGGGGGAAAGCAATATTATTTATTGTGATCATTGTCATTATGCTGCAGATGAAGAAAAAGCAGAATCATGGGATAGCGATTATAAAAATAATGAAGCAGAATTACCACTTGAAAAAGTGTATACCCCTAACCAAAAAACGATTGAAGAAGTGAGTCATTATTTAAATGTTTCTACACAAGATGTTGTTAAAACGATGGTATATAAAGCCAATGAAGCATATGTTTGCGTGTTAGTGCGGGGAGATCGTGAAGTCAATTTGATTAAAGTTTGCAACGCTTTACAAATTGCGGAACATGAACTTGTATTAGCATCAAAAGAAGAAATTGAAAAATTAGGTAGTGTAGATGGCTTTGTAGGTCCATGTCATATGAAAATAAGAGTTTTAGTCGATCAAGAAGTAGCTAAAATGAAAAACATTATTGTGGGTGCAAACCAAAAAGATTATCATTTCGTTAATGTTAATATCAATCGCGATTATAATGGTGAAATCTTCTTTTTAAGAGATTGTAAAGAAAATGATTTATGTCCAATTTGTAAGCAACCTTTAAAAAGTCAAAGAGGCATTGAAATCGGTCAAATTTTTAAATTAAAAACAAAATATTCCGATAGTATGGGTTGTACTTATTTGAATGAAGAAGGAAAAAATATTCCAATGGTTATGGGCTGTTATGGCATTGGTGTTACGAGAACTTTAGCAAGTATCGTTGAGCAATACCACGATGAACAAGGAATTATTTGGCCTTTAAACGTGGCTCCTTATCATGTCGTTATCATTCCTATTCGTTATCAAAACGAACAACAAGAATTGGCGGATTCGATTTATCATCAATTACAAGAAAAACATGTAGAAGTGATATTGGATGATCGCAATGTGCAAGCGGGAGTTAAATTTAAAGATTGGGATTTAATTGGAATTCCAATGTCGATTACTGTAGGAAAAAGAGCTTCAGAAGGAATCGTTGAATTTAAATTTAGAAGTGACAATCAAAAACAAGAATTGACGGTTGATGAAGTCATTGATTTGATTGTCGATAAAGTGAATAAAGAGAGTAGATAGAAAGAAGTGTTTGAAGATGCAAGAATTTGATGTAATTGTAGTTGGCGGCGGACATGCAGGAGTTGAAGCTGCATTAGCAGCAGCAAGACTTTCTTATAAAGTTTGTCTAATTACATTAGATATCAATAACATTGCACAAACTCCATGCAATCCATCTATTGGTGGCCCAGCAAAAGGAGTTGTTGTTCGAGAAATTGATGCTTTAGGCGGTCAAATGGGAAAAACAACGGATCACACCTGTTTGCAAATGAAAATGTTAAATACTGCAAAAGGTCCTGGTGTTCAATGTTTAAGGGCACAAATTGATAAACTAAGATATCCTAAATATATGCAAGATGTTATTCTATCCAATGCAAATATAACGATTTTGCAAACGATGGTCAAAAAACTCATTGTTAAAGAACATCAATGCTTAGGCATTATTGATGAAAATAATGAAGAAATATATTCAAAGGCAACGATTCTAACGACAGGAACATATCTTGAAGCAAGTATTTTAGTCGGTCATGAGATGAAACAAGAAGGTCCTGATCATCAAAGAAGTGCAACAGGATTATCTGTTCAATTGCGTGATTTAGGATTTAATATTATGCGCTTAAAAACGGGTACACCCCCAAGGATTGCTAAAGAAAGTATTGATTTTGATGAATGTGAAATTCAATTGGGTAGTTTAGGCGAATATGCATTTAGTTATGAAACGACCGATTTTTTAGCGTTGGATAAACAAGTTCCTTGTTATTTGATACACACAAGTCCTTTAACGCATCAAATCATTCAAGAACACCTCAAAGAATCTGCAATGTATAGTGGTAACATTAAAGGCACAGGTCCTCGTTATTGTCCTTCAATCGAAGATAAAATCGTTCGATTTGCTGATAAAGAAAGACATCAATTATTTTTAGAACCCGAATCTTTATCGAATAATTCAATCTATTTACAAGGCTTTTCAACTTCTATGCCACCGCACATTCAAGAATTAATGGTACATTCATTACCCGGATTAAAAGAGGCTAAATTTTTAAAATATGCGTATGCAATTGAATATGATGCTATTGATCCAATGCAATTAAAATTGTCGTTAGAAACGAAACTTATAGAAAATTTATTTACTGCGGGTCAAATTAATGGAACATCTGGCTATGAAGAAGCTGCGGGTCAAGGACTAATCGCCGGAATTAATGCTTGCTTAAAAATTCAAAATAAAGCGCCATTAATTTTAAAAAGAAATGAATCCTATATTGGATTGATGATTGATGATTTAGTGACCAAAGGGACAAAAGAACCTTATCGTTTATTAACATCAAGATCTGAATATCGATTGCTTTTAAGACATGATAACGCAGACATTCGTTTAAGAAAATATGGTTATGAAGTCGGTTTAGTAAGTCAACAACTATACCAACAATTTTTAAATAAATTAAAGGATATTGAAGAATTAAAAACAATCATCACACAATTAAAAGTAAAAAATTATCCAGAAATTAAAGATTATGCTTTGAATCAACAAACAAGTATTGATCATATGAGTGCTCTCACAATTAACGAATTTATCAAACGTCCTGAAATTAAATTAATGGAAGTTGTACCTTTGCTTCATTTAGAAAAACAATATAGCAAAGAAGTGATTGAACAGGTTGAAATTCAAATTAAGTATGAAGGCTATTTAAAAAAACAACAAAAAGACGCACAAGAATTAGAAAAACTAGAAAATTTTATGATACCAGAAAATATTAATTATGATGACATCCAACATTTAGCCATTGAAGCAAGACAAAAATTAAATAAAATTCGACCTGCAACGATTGGACAAGCAAGTCGTATTTCAGGGGTTAATCCTAGTGATATCACAATGTTAATGATTTATTTAAAACTTCGATAAAAAGGAGACTAAAACATGACACCAGAGGAATTTGTGAAAGCTTTAGAAAACAAAAATATTCAAATTACGGATGCTATGCTTGCACAATTTGATGTATATTATCAAATGTTAAGTGAATATAATAAAATCATGGATTTAACCAATGTTATTGAAAAAGAACAAGTGTATGAACGCCATTTTTATGATTCGTTAAGTGTTGCTTTTACCGGTTTAAATTTTAACAATCAAACATTATGTGATGTGGGTTCTGGTGCTGGATTTCCTGCTATTCCTTTAAAAATTGTTTTTCCAGAGATGGAACTTGTTATTATAGATTCATTAAATAAAAGAATGTTGTTTTTAAATGAAGTGATCAAAAAATTAAATTTAAAAAAGACAACCATCGTTTCTAAAAGAGTGGAAGATGTCACTTCTATTTATCGAAATCGGTTTGATTTTGTTACGGCAAGAGCGGTGGCAAGGTTAAATATTTTATTAGAATTATGTGTTCCTATTGTCAAAGTCAACGGGCAATTTATAGCTATGAAAGGAATGCAAGGAAACAAAGAATTAGAAGAAAGTAAAAATGCGATAGCCCAATTGGATATTACATTAATCCATACCTATCAAGAAAATCAAATTCTTAATTTTTATTTTAAAAAGATGAAAGAAACAAATTTGAAATATCCAAGAAGGTTTGCTCAAATTAAGCAAAAACCTTTATAATATAATAAGTTAGGAGCGGGAAATGAAATTTCCACTAAGGAAACAAAAAGACGAAAAAAAGGGATAAATTTAATCCCTTTTTTAGGTTATTGTTAAAATGTAATCTGCTTTATTTTTAATTTGATAGCTTTCAAAATAATGGTTTTCTAATGGTATCCAAAATTGAATAAAGGCTGCAAAATTTTTTTCCGATTCTCTACTTTTAAGTCTTTTTAATTGTAAAGAAGCGTCAATATCCATAAAAATAGATAAATCATAATATTTTTGAAAATATGGATGTAACGCATATGAGCCTTCGATAATGAGCATTTTTTTCTTATGTAATTTGGTTGGTTTTTTTAGTTTCATTGTTTGGCAATCTAATCGTTGATAAATAATGACGGAATCCGAATGTAAATGATCGATAATTTCTGTTTTAAAACGCTCATAATCTATATTTCCACCTGCTTCTTGATATCTAGCAGATGTTCTTTTCTCAAGTGGTAAATAAAAATCATCACAATGGATAATAGAAGCGTTAAAATGATTTTTTAATTGCTCTGCAAAAGTGGTTTTACCACTTCCGCATTTACCATCAATGGCAACAACTACAAAATTCTTTTTTTGTAATAAACAATTGATTTTATCGATAATTTCATCTGTTTTGGTCATTTTTTCTTAGTTCGTAATTTCTTACAGGAAGGAATTTATCTAATAAATTAGAACGTTTTAATAAAATAATTAAAGAAGGAACTAAAATTAAATGCAAAATAATTCCAGGCCAAGCAACAACAAAAGAAATGGAAAGAAACATTTTAAAGGTAAAAGCGTTTTTGGTATCAATAATGCCAACGAGCCAATGCACAATACCATTTACACAACGTCCTAACAAAATTGCTGAAAGCATGGCTATAAAAATAACTAAAATTTCATTTAATTTTGTTTTTTTATACAAAAGATGAAAGACTAAACCACTGACAAAACCATAACAAGCAAGTTCAAACATCATACAAACAGCTGTTGGATAAATCGGTGGCATACCAAAAATTAAAAAACGCGTTAAAGGCGTAATCAAACCAATCAGTGCGCCATATAAAGGACCTAAAATGAAGCCGCATAAATAAATAGCGATATGCATAGGAGAAATCGCATTTCCCAACTGAACATTTTGAGCAGTGATGAAGGGAAGTAACCAACCTAGGCATAAAAACATAGCAGCCAAACAAATTTTATTAATGGTTAAAGATTGCTTAGTCAACTTCTATTTCCTCCAATTCATAATCCATGCTGCCAATATTCAATTTTGCAGCGGCTTCAATGGTTAAAATGCCATGTCTACTTTCAATTCTTTCAATTAAATGATCTTTTCCTTTATCTTTAGATTGATAAACTAAATCCAAACATGCTTTGTCAATTGCAACAGGATCAAGTGAGGCTAAGATGCCAATATCGGCCATGCAAGGATCTTCTGCTGTGGCACAACAATCGCAATCCACGGACATATTTTTCATTACATTTACAAAGGCCATTTTTCCTTTAAAGTAGTCAACCACACTACTTGCAGCATCAGCCATAGATTCTAAAAATAAATCATGATCTGCATCCCAAATTTTTCCTGGTTCTCCAGCACCATGAATAAAAGCTTTGCCATAAGAAGAAGCTACGCCAATAGATAATTGTTTTAAAGCGCCGCCATAACCTCCCATAGGATGACCTTTAAAATGAGATAAAACGAGCATTGAATCATATTTTTGAAGATTTTTTCCAACATAATTTTTCTTAATTACTTTTCCATTAGGTATATCTAGTATCATATCAGGACCTTCTGCATCCATCAAATCAACGGTGAAATAATCTGTCCAATGATGTTTTTTAAATGTTTTTAAATGTTTTTCTGTTGTATTTCTTTCGCCATCATAAGCCGTATTACATTCCACTACGGTTCCTTTTACAAAATCAATTGTAGGTTTAAAGAAATCAGGACCTAAGAAATTTTGATTTCCAGGTTCGCCAGAATGTAATTTAATGGCAACATTTCCTTTTAAACAAACATTTAAATGTTGATATAACTTGAGTACAGCTTCAGGTGATATGGTTCTAGTAAAATAAACTTTTGATTTCATTTTTTGATTCCCCCTTAAAATTTATTTTATCATATTTTTTTATTAAACAAAGTAAAAAAAACAAAAATGTGATTCACTCTAAATCCGTGTTTTATGTATGATAATTTAGCAAAAAAGTTTAGAAGGAATAGAATCCATTTTAATCATAAAAATTTATTGCTTTAAAAAATAATTTTATCTATAATAAAATTATCTACAACATTATATTATATATTTTGAAAGGAAAATAGATTATGATTACGGTAAAAATGCTGAACAAAACATTTCAATTAACGAATAAAACGCCAATTTTGTCGTTAATTCCAGAAAAAGAACAAAAAAAATATTATGTAGCAAAGGTCAATAATCGTTTAAGAGAATTAACCTATGAATTAAGTTATGATTGTGAAGTAGAACTATTAGATTTAACTAATTCGGATGCAACAAAAGTATATGAAACAAGTTTGCGTTATTTGGTTGTGATGGCGATTAGTCGATTACATCCAGAATATGATGTACGATTAAGCTATAACGTTTCTCGTTCGATTTTTTGCCAATTGTTAAATTCCAATTTAACATTAGACAGTCATTTTGTTACGGAATTATCGAACGAAATGAAAAAAATCGTAGCAGAAGATTATCCATTAACAAGAAAAATACTTTCCAAAGAAGAAGCTTTAGAAATTTATAAGCAACAACATGCACAAGATAAAATCGATATTTTACAATTCCGTCCGGAAAAAAATGTGCATATGTATGAATGTGATGGATATATGAATTATATGTTTGGATATATGGTACCTTCAACAGGTTATTTAAATCAATTTCAATTAAGACATTATAACCCTGGTTTTATTATCCAATATCCACGTTCTGAAATGGGGGGAACGATTCCTGAATTTGAAGAAGCTTCAATGTTTGGAAAAACATTAAAATTAGCTCATGGTTGGGCCAAAATTTGTGAAGCGGATACAGTTGCTAAAATGAATCGCCATGTGAAAGAGGATACCACCATTGATTTTATTAATATGTGCGAAACCAAACATAATAATATGTTGTGTGAATTAGGCGAAACGATTGAAAAAGATATTGAAAATATTCGTCTTATTGCGATTGCCGGTCCATCTTCAAGCGGAAAAACGACTTTTTCTAATCGCTTAAGAGTTGAGTTAATGTCTAGAGGAATTCATCCTGTTAGAATTTCAATCGATGATTATTATTTATCAAAGTCGGCTGCTCCTTTAGATGAAAATGGAATGCCAGATTTAGAACATATTGAAGCCTTAGATATTGAATTGTTTAATCATCATATGCTTTCATTGATTCAAGGAAAAGAAATTATATTACCTAAATTCAATTTTAAAACAGGAGAAAGAGAACAAGGAGAAAGATGTAAAATAGAGCCTAAGCAACCCATTATTATTGAAGGAATTCATGCTTTAAACGACATTTTAACGTCTTCGATTCCTAAACACCAAAAGTTTAAAATTTATATTGCACCACAAATTCAAATTAATTTGGATAATCATAACCCTATCAGTCTTACTGAAATTCGATTATTAAGGCGTATTGTTAGGGATAAAAAATATCGGAATACCTCTGCAGAAAAAACCATTGCAATGTGGCCTTCCGTTCGTAAGGGAGAATTTAAATGGATTTACCCTCATCAAGAAGGAGCTAATTTTGTATTTAATTCAGAATTAACTTATGAATTATGTGTGATGAAAAAATATGCTTTGCCATCACTGAGAGAAATTCCAGATGATAGTGCTTATGCAATACAAGCAAACCGCTTAATTAAGTTTCTAAAATATTTTAAGGATATTGATGATACCTATGTTCCATGTAATTCTTTATTGAGAGAATTTATTGGAGGAAGTTGTTTTAAAGAAGTGAATGATTAAGCAGTAAACAAAAATAAAAAAGGACTGTAAAGTAAAAACTAAAAAGTTTTTAATACAGCCCTTTTATTATTCGTTTTTAATGATTTAACCAAAAGAAATCGATGTATTGTATTTTATTTACCACGAAACTATCGCTTGTCAAAAAAAATTAAAACATTTGCCATAACATGGTTTGTCTTTTTTGAAAAATAGATTTGAATAAGGCGATCTTTTTCTCGTTAAATATCTTGACCAATTCTAATTGTAAGGCTTCGTTTCCTCCAATAAAACCAAGAATGAGTTGAGATAAACGTTGAATATCGATTTCAATATTTGCCTTTTTTAAATTGGTTTCTAAAACATTTAATTTTCCGTTATTAGCGGTAATTTTAAATACTTTATGATTCCATATGGCTTGGTTATCACAAACTTTTAATGTTAAAGAACCTTTGATTTTAGGGTCGATTTCCATCGCTTCTAAAGCATCTTTTACGATAACTACACGAAACATCATATTGGCCCATTCCCAATATTGTACTCTTGGAGTAGGAAGTAAAAGTCTTAAATTATCATCTTTTAATAATTGTAATTCTATTTGATCCACTTGTGAACGGTGCGTATAGAAAAAATGAAGCATTTTTTGACGACCTGATTCACTACTATAAAATAATTCATCACAAATTAAACAACGGTTAGAAAGATAATAAAAAGCAAGTGCTTCTAGTTGATTGTTTTCATCAAAAGCGCCATAACAATGGTCAAAACGATTTTTAAATTTCTCCCATCTTTCTTGGCGTAATTTGTCGGTACGAGTTATTGGTCCATTAATAGAATAAATAAATTTTTCTCGAAAATTTTCAATGAGTGCATCATCTTTTTCAGTTAATTGTCGATAGGCATATGCTTTGGGTGTTTTGGCTAAGAGTTGGATATTAAATTTTAATTTTTGAAAAGAAAATCCCCATTCCCAACCATATTTACGATAAAATTCACAACTAAAAGGACCTAAGGCAGAGAACAACATATGATGTTCTTTCATATAAGTTAATGCATAAGTTAACAAATCACGAATGCCTCCTTGATCCCGTGATTCAGGAAGACTTCCAACGCCAGCAATACCACCCATTAAATACTTATGATGATCAAAATTCATTTCAAAGGGAACGACGTGTAAGCATTGCATAATTTTGTTATTTTCTTCATTTACCAAGATTTCATTATAATTGAAATTGTCGTTAGAAACATTCACATCGATACTATTTTGCCCCATATTAAAACAATAGGCCTCAATCGTATAATATGCTTTTTTATCTTCTGGTTTTGCGATTCTTACTGCCATAAATGAACCTCCTAAAAATCAATTTCCATGCCGTCATAGGCAACTAAAATATGATGCGGATTAAAGAAACTTTCAAATTCTTCGTGTGTCCATTTGCCGTTATGAGAAAAATGATTCACAATAAAAATACCTTGATCAAAAATATGTAATTTTTCTAATTTTTCTTTCACCAATAAGACCTCTTGATGACCTAAATGATTATTCAGACTACTTAATGATCCGTGCGTACAATCTAAAGAAATGACGTCAATATGAAAATTCTTTAAAAAATCGAATACTGAGTCAAAAAACATTCCGGTATCATGCGCATCTAGAAAAGTTTTACCATCACATTTACGAACAAACAAATAGATAAAAGGTTTATCCGTTGGTTGCATATGATTAGCAGGTAATGGATAAACAAAAAAATCAGGTGTATCAATTTTTTGAAAAGCACGAATGGAGTGGAAGATGGGTTCGTTTTCATCAACTTCGGCCATGCTTTTTTTAATCATTTTTATCGATTTTGACCAACCATAAATATTTAAACTATGATCATTTTTTAAATTTGTAAACCATTTTCTGCGAAAATCAAATTCTTCACAGGATAAATGATCAAAATGAGGATGGGAGATAAAAAGATGTTTTACTTTAGTATAATCTAATCCATCTCGAATCATATGATAATAACTATCGGGTGGAAAATCGATTTTATAAGCTTCATCTATCATAATTGAAAAACGACTGCGAATATTTTTTCCTTTTAATTTTCTTGCTCTAGTACAGGCATCACAACTACAAAAAATACCAGGCCAACCTTCAGCAGCAGCGGTTCCTAGAAAACGAATTTTCAAGTTAATCACCTCTAAAAAGTATTGTAACGATTTTTAAAATTAAAAACAATACACGGATGAAAAAATTAAATAATATTGTTATACAATATTAAATGTGCTAAACTAGTCTTGATTACAAAAGGAGAAAATAAAAATGTATAATTTGAAAATTGGTGTCATTGAAAGTCTTGCTAGTATCTTGGCAAATGGTACAAAAAGACTAGAAAAAATTGGAGTAAAAGAAATTCAATTAAGTTGTTGGGATTGCAATATTTGTGTTCCAGAAAACGCTACGAAAGTAAAAGAAATATTGAAAAAAGGAGATGTTACCATCTCTGGCGTTTGGGGTGGCTGGAATGTGGGCCCTACGGAATGGAATTTTACAAAAGGTCCATCAACGATTGGAATTGTTCCTCAAACATGGCGAAAAGAAAGAATTGCTTGCCTTAAAAAAGAAGCCGATTTTTGTGCAATGTTAGGCGTAGACAATATGACAACACATGTAGGTTTTATGCCTGAAGTTCCTGGCTCTGAAGAATATTTAAGTTTCTTAGATGCTTTGTGTGAAGTTGCTGATTATTGTAAAAAACTTAATATTAAGTTTTGCTTTGAAACAGGAGAAGAAACACCGATCGCTGTTCTTCGTGCTATAGATGATTTAAACGCTAGAGGATATGATAACATCGGTATCAATCTAGATCCAGCTAATTTATTAATGTATGGCAAAGGAAATCCACAAGATGCTATCGATATTTTTGGTAAATATATTACAGGTGTACATGTAAAAGATGGTATGTATCCTACAAATGGTAATGAATTAGGTGTTGAAACCAAAGTGGGACAAGGTCGTGTTGATTTTGAATGCATTATTCAAAAGTTACATGCCTTAAATTATCGTGGACCTTTAACTATTGAAAGAGAAATCGAAGGCGCTGAACAAGAAAAAGATATCATTGACACGGTTCAATATTTAAATAACATTTTGAAGAAATTTTAGTTCATTGGGAGGTATTTTATGCCTATATTTTATAACGAAAAGGAAAAAACATTTCATCTCGAATGTAAAAATAGTTCCTATATTTTAGGTGTGGCTTATGATCGTTATTTAGCCCATCTTTATTATGGAAAAAAGGTAGAAATGTTACACCCTTCAAGAAGAATTGTATCACGAGAACTTGGTTTTTCACCATCGCCTCTTGAATTTTTTAAGGATCGTAAAGTTAGTTTAGATACTTTGCCTCAAGAATATCCTTCTTTTGGCTATACTGATTTTCGTATTCCTGCCATTATCGTAGAACAAGAAAATGGATCAAGAATCACTGATTTTCGTTATTTAAAACATGAAATTGTCGATCAAAAGCCAGCGATTACGGGAATGCCATCCTTAAGAAGCGAAGATGGCGAAACCCACACATTAAAAGTTTATTTAAAAGACGCAGTGACACAAATCATCGTATGTTTGATTTATAATGTCTATCATGATCGGGATGTGATTACGCGTCATGTACAAGTCATCAATCAAGGAAAACAAACAGTAAAATTGAAAAAAGTCGTTTCTTGTAGTTTTGATTTACACGACAAAGATTATCAATTTTTACAATTACATGGCACACATTGCAAAGAAAGACATATTGAAATTACACCGCTTCGTCACGGAATAACAAAAATTGAAAGTCGAAGAGGTTCTTCAAGTCATATGTTAAATCCTTTCTTTGCGTTATTAAAAAAAGATACCACAGAAGATTATGGGGAAGTTTATGGTATTAATTTTGTGTATAGTGGTAATTATGAAGGCGCTGTTGAAGTAGATCAAAGAGATACAGCTAGAGTGCAAATGGGACTTGGATCGTTCGATTTTTCTTGGACATTAAAACCTGGCGAAACTTTTGAAACGCCAGAAGTTGTAATGGTTTATTCTTGTACAGGATTAAATGGTATGTCCCAAACATTTCATAATTTATACAATGAAAGATTAATCAAACGGCATTATCATCATCCAATTGTAGTCAACAATTGGGAAGCCACTTATTTTGATTTTAATCAAGAAAAACTTGCAGCTTTATTAAAATCAGCAAAAGGTTTAGGAATCGAAACCTTTGTTTTAGACGATGGTTGGTTTGGCAAACGAAACAATGATGAATCTTCCTTAGGAGATTGGAAGGTAAATCTTGATAAATTGCCAGGAGGATTAAAAGAAGTTGCTCGATTAGCGAAAGAAAATGGATTAAATTTTGGACTTTGGTTTGAACCCGAAATGATCTCAATCGATAGTGATTTATATCGTGCTCATCCAGAATACGCAATAAAAGTTGCAGATCGTGAACATGCTGTTTCTCGTTGTCAATTGGTTCTAGATTTATCCAATCCAAAAGTTTGTGATTATATCGTGGATAGCATTTCAAAAATTGTCGATGAAATTGATTTAAGTTATATCAAGTGGGATTTTAATCGAAATATTACAGAAACTCCGAACCAAGAATTATGTCATCGTTATGTTTTAGGTTTATATAGCATTTTAGAGAGATTAACTACACGATATCCTCATTTGTTAATTGAAGGCTGCTCTGGTGGCGGCGGAAGAGTAGATCCAGGAGTTTTATATTATACTCCTCAAATTTGGACGAGTGATGATTCGGATGCCATTGAAAGATTATTTATTCAATATGGAACTTCAATGGTTTATCCTCCAACAACCATGGTGGGACATGTTTCAGTCACTCCAAATCATCAAACGGGTAGAGTCACTCCTTTTAATACTCGAGGAATTGTTGCAATGTCAGCTAATTTTGGGTATGAATTGAATCCACAAGTTCTTTCAAAACAAGAACGTGAAATGGTTAAAGCACAAACAAAAACATATAAAAATTTACGAAAATGTTTATATCAAAGTGATTTTTATCGTTTACGTAATCCATTTGAATCTAATAAAGATTGTTGTTGGAGTTTTGTAAGCAAAGATAAAAAACATTGTTATGTGATGTATGTGAGAATTTTGAATGGAGCAACCAATGAATTTGATTGGTTAAAATTAAAAGGATTAGAACCACATCGTCATTATCAAGACATAAATACCAAAGAAATTTATACTGGCAGTGAACTCATGAATGTAGGAATTTTACTTCCAAGACACCCTTATGATTTTCATGGTATTTTATATGAATTTAAAATGGTAAAATAAAAGGAGGTAGAGATACAATGGAAGAATTTTCTAAGTATCTTACGACAATTAAGCCTTTATTAAAAAGATTAATTCAAATGCTAAGTGCAAAATATGTTTACGTTTCCATTTTAGCAAATGATTGTGATGGAAAAGTGATTAAGGCGAATGCCAATGGCGTTCAAATTAAAGAACATCCTATGCAAGAAAAAGGTTTTGTTGTTCGCGTTTTTAACGGAAAATTTTATAGTGAATATTCTTTCAATAGCATTGATTCGCAAAATATTAAAGAAATTTATGACAAAATTTCTTCTGAATTAGATGTACAAGAATTAATTGCCAAATCGATTTATTTAAAAGAATCGGAATATCCGTTAATTCAAGAAGAAAGTATGCAACAAAGCTTTCAAAAGGACATTCAAGATCGAGATTATACAATCAAAGAATTAATCAATTATTGTAAAAAATTAGTCGAAACTGCTTTTATTGAAAGTGAATATATTATTAGTGCACAAAGCAGCATTGAATACCTTACCATTTCTAAAATGTTTTTATCTTCACAAAAAGATTTAGAACAAGTTTATCCTTGGGTTAATGGTCGTTTATCTGTAATTGTAAATAGAAATGATACCACAAAATCTAATTTTGAAGCAGTTTCTAATATTACGGTTACAGGCGTCTTAAAGGAATTAGAAAAAAGAGAACATCGTGTCATTCAAGATGCCATTGCTTTACTTGATAGTACAAAACCTGCTCCAGGAGAATATGAAATTATTACATCACCAGATGTAACGGGTCTAATTGCACATGAAGCTTTTGGTCATGGTGTAGAGATGGATATGTTTGTAAAAAATCGTGCTAAGGCCAAAGAATTTATTCAAAAACCGGTGGCATCAGAAATGATTCAAATGCATGATGGAGCTAAACCTTTTGAAAATTGTTCTTCTTATTTTTTTGATGATGAAGGTGTTTTAGCCCAAGATACGATAATTATTAAAAATGGAGTTTTACAAACCGGAATTGCGGATACTTTATCAGCTTTAAAATTAAATATTTTACCTACGGGAAATGGCAAAAGAGAATCTTATAAGCGGAAAGCCTATACTCGAATGACAACGACTTATTTTGAAAGAGGAGCAAGTATCTTAGATGATATGGTTTCACAAACTAAAAAAGGAATGTTGGTATGCAACGCCTATAGTGGAATGGAAGATCCTAAAAACTGGGGATTACAAGCTATAGCGTTAATTGGAAGAGAAATTATTGATGGAAAATATACGGGTAAGATTTATTCACCAATCTATATGAACGGCAATGTCTTGGAAATTCTACAATCGATTTCTATGACGAGTCAAGATTTTCTATTATTTGGTTCAGGATATTGTTGTAAAGGGGATAAAGAAAAATCTAAAACAGCAGATGGTGGACCTTATTTGAAAGCAAAGGTGAACATTGGATGATTGAAAAAATAAAATCCTTACTGAACGAACGAAAATCTCTCAAAGGATGGAAAATAGAAGAAAAAATCGTTCATAGTTATCAATTATTTTTTATTAAACAAAATTTAGACATGAATCGGAGTTTAGAAACGAAAGAGTATTTAGTGACATTATATAAAGAATACACAAGTAAAGGTAACAAGAAACAAGGAGAATATTGTTGCACTTTAACTCCGAATATGACACAAGAAGAAATGGAAGATAAACTAAACGAAGCCGAAGAATTAACGAATTTATCGTTGAATCAACCCTATAATTTAGTCGATAAACAACAAGAACGGGGAAATGACAAAGAAGTTTCTTTTTATGGGCATTCACTTAAAGAAGCAGCCTTTTTAATAGCGGATATTGTTTTTGAAGCAAACACTTATGCCAATGGATATATTAATTCTTGTGAGATTTTTGTTAATTTTGAAAAAAGACATTTTCTCAATTCTTTAGAACACGAATTTATCTATGCAAAAAGTTATGCTCAATTAGATCTTGTTGTGACTTGGTATGAACATATTAAAGATGAAAATACCGAAGAAGTTGAATTACATCAATTTTTTGAATTTGATACGTTAAATCATAATTATATTAAAGGTGTTGTTAATAATTTATTTGAAGAGGCGAAAAATAGATTTAAAGCAACGCGACAAATTGAAATCGAAAAGAACGCGAAGGTCATTTTGAAAAACGAAGCTTTAAAAACATTTTTAACTTTCTTTGTAGATAAAGTAAAAATTGACGCTCTTTTTGATCGTTATTCTGATTATAAGGTAGGCGATGAAATCCAAAAAAGTTCCGATTCGTGCGATAAATTAACGATAACGTTAGAACCGTTATTGCCGGGTTCATCCAAAAACACTTTATATGATGAAGATGGAATTGCACTCCGTTCTCTACGCATTATTGATCAAGGAAAGGTAGTTAATGTTTGGGGCTCGATGCAAAAAGCGCAATATATGCATTTACCGAATAATGGACAATTCCAAAATATCGTTGTCGAATGTGGAACTGCGACAATGGAACAATTAAATAAAGAAGCTTACCTTGAAATCATATCTTTATCCGATATGAATGTAGATTTATTAACAGGTGATTTTGGAAGTGAAATTCGGTTTGGATATTATCATACCAAAAAAGGTGAGGTAATTCCAATTACAGGTGGATCCATCGTGGGAAATGCTTTAAATAGCATTAAGACCATTTCGTTCAGTAAAGAAAGTTGTCAAATGAATAATATAAAAATGCCTAAATTTGCAATTTTAGAAAAAATAAATATATCAAAATAAAAAAGGAAAGTGAGTATTTATGTTAGCAATATATATTGAAAATCAAACCATTGAAATTTTATTAATTGTTTTTGGTGTATGTATCGGATTCGTTTTGCTCTTGTTTTTAAGCTTATTTTTAATGCTATTACCCGGAAGAAAATCTAAAAAATTAAAAAAATTTGATTGGCTATTTGAAAAACCTATCGCACATCGAGGTTATCATTTAGGAAATAAAGAAGTCCCTGAAAATTCAAAAATTGCTTTTCAAAGAGCTATTGATAAAGGATATCATATTGAAATCGATTTAAATGTTACTAAAGATAATAAAGTTGTTGTAATACACGATGGGACATTAGATCGGATGTGTGGTGTAAAAAATGTAGTGATCAATGATTTAACACTTAAAGAAGTAAAACAATATCGATTGATGGATGGCGAACAACAAATTATGGAATTACAAGAATTTCTCGATTTTGTTGATGATCGTGTGGGTTTATTAATTGAAATCAAAGATTCTTATAATGGTAAACTTGAAGCTGCTGCATTACCGATTCTAAGAGCATATAAAGGAAGATATGTGATTCAAGCCTTTTCACCATTTTCATTAAAATGGTTCAAGAAAAATGCCCCTGAAATTCCTCGAGGACAATTATGTTTTAACTATATGTCAAATAAAAAAATGAAATGGCATCGTCGATTTTTATACACGAATTTATTTAGTAATTTTATTGGACGACCTCATTTTACATCTTATTGTTGGCCAGGTGCTGAACAATATACAAATAGAGTATTAAGAAAATTAGGCGCGAAACTTTTGGTATGGACAGTAACGAATCAAGAAATTTATGATAAAGTCAAAGATCATTGTGATAATGTCATCTTTGAAAACTTAGATTTATAAAATTATGGAAAAAACTAAAAAAGATTTTATAAAAAATATTATCGTTTTGTCGATTCTTTGCGCTTTAAATTTGTTTTTAATTTTAGTCTCTTTTGTTCCAAGTCTAACTATTGTAAAAGAAGGTTTAAATCTCATTTTATCTTTTGTATATTTTGCCGTCATTATCTTATATATTGCAATTATTAATGTCGATGCATTGATGAGAAGAAAAGAAAAAAAACGTTACATTACGATTCCTATTTTAAGTGCTGTGGTGCTAGGTTTAGGCATCATCATGTTAATTTTTTTAGTTTAAGGGTGAAGACAAATGATTAAAACTTTAAAAAATGAATATATGATCATCAAAACGAGTTCTTTTGGTGCAGAATTACAAGAAATTATAGATTCCGATGGAGTTTCTAGAATGCATGATGGAAATCCGCTATACTGGGCAAGACGGTCTCCCGTATTATTTCCTATCATTAGTCGTTTTGTTAATAAAAAATATACATATCAGGGCAAAGAATATTTTATCAATACGCATGGTTTTGCTAGAGAAAAAGAATTTATTGAATATGAAAGCGATACCCATTCGGTCACTTATTTGTTAATAGACGATCAAGAAACGTTTGTTTGTTATCCGTTTCATTTTCAATTTTTTGTTACTTTTACTTTAATTGGAGCAAAAATCAAAGTTTCTTATAAGGTCATCAATACAGGAACAAATAAAATGTATTTTATGGTCGGTGGCCATCCAGCATTCAAGGTACCTCTTTATCCGAATGAACATTTTGAAGATTATTATTTAGAATTTGAAACGTTTGAAACGGTAGAAAAGACCAAATTAAATGGTAGTTATTTATCTAGTGAAACAGAACCTTTTTTAGAAAACCAAAAAATCATTCCATTAAAATATAAAATGTTTGATCCGGATGCTTATGTGATGGAAGGGTTAAAGTCACATTATATTGACTTAAAATCGAAGCATCACAACAAAGCAATTCGCTTCTATTTTTCGGAATTTAAAAAATTTGCCATTTGGTCACCATTAGTGGTTGATGCACCTTTTGTTTGTTTTGAACCATGGAATGGAATTTCGCAAAAATATGTTGATCCTATCGAAGAAAAAGGCGTTTTAGAATTAGATCCTAAAGAACAATTTGATTGTTCCTATTGGATTGAATTAATCCATTAAAGTGTGCGAGTCACACTTTTTTATTTTCCAAAAAATGTCAATTATTAAATCATTAAAAAAAATAGAAATACCTATAATATTTATAGTAAAAAATTAATATTATTGAGTAGTGGTAACGAATTGGAAGGTGATAGCAAAATGCTTAGTAGATTTAATGAAAAAGCTCAGCGGGCCATTGCTTTGGCAGAAAGCTTAGCTTTTGATTTCGGCCATAATAGTGTGGGAACTGAACATTTATTACTTGCGTTATTAAAAATAAAAGATTCAAAATTAAAAGTTATTTTAGAAACGTACAATGTCACAGCAAATATTTATCAAGAAGAATTAATAGAGTTATTTGGACAAAAACCAACGCAACCCTTTTATATGGAATATACCATCGCTATGAAAAATCTGATTGAAGAAGCAATTTTAGTGGCTAAAAAGAAGCAAGAAGAAAGAATTAGTTTAGAAACTTTAAGTATATGTTTGTTGGAAATGGAAGAAAACATTGCTTTAGAAATATTAAAAAAACTCAATGTACCCATTAAAAACGTGATTGAAGAATTGAAACGACAAACAAAAAAACATAGTGAATTAGATAATATTCCAGATTTAATTAATTTAAATAATAAAGCATTAAAACAAAAGCCAATATTGATTGAAAGAGATAACGAATTAAATTTATTATTTGAAGCCTTATTAAGAAAGCAAAAACCCAATGCCATATTAATTGGAGAACCCGGTGTTGGAAAAACCGCAATCGTAGAATATTTTGCACATCTTATTAATTTAGGGAAAGTACCGGAAAAATTAAAAGAAAAAACGATTTATGAATTAGATATTTCTGGCATTATTGCGGGAACAAAATATCGAGGCGAGTTTGAAGATAAATTAAAAAAGATTATTAAAAAAGTCAAAGAAGACGAAAATGCCATTCTTTTCATTGATGAAATACATAATATTATCGGCGCTGGAGGAGCAGAAGGTGCAATTGATGCAAGTAATATTTTAAAGCCTTATTTATCTAGAGGAGAGATCGGTTGTATCGGAGCCACGACTTATGATGAATATGTTAAAATTTTTGAAAAAGAAAAGGCGTTAGAAAGAAGATTTCAAGTTGTAAAAATTGAAGAACCTTCTCTTGCACAAACCTTACATATTCTCCAAGAAATAAAACCCCAATTTGAACAATTTCATGGCATTTTGATTGGTGAAGATATCATTAAAAAAATTGTCAATTATTGTAATTTGTATGTTAGTGATCGATATTTTCCTGATAAGGCTATCGATGTTTTAGATATCGCAAGTGTGCGTGCACATAATCATCATCAAAAATCATTAGAAGAAAAAGAAATTATAGAAGTTATCGAAGATTTATTCAAAGTGAAAATTGAAAAAGGCAATAAAGCAAAAGCTTTAGAACAAAGTTTGAATCAAATTTTAATCGGACAGCAAAAAGCCATTGCTACCATTATAGAACAAATTGAATATATTGAAATGGGAATTAATGATGAAAACAGACCTTTAGGCGTATTTTTGTTTGTAGGTCCAACGGGCGTTGGTAAAACAGAAACGGCAAAACAAATTGCGATGAAATATTTTGGAAATAAAGATAAATATATAAAACTAGATATGTCCGAATATAGTGAACCTAGTTCTGTAACCAAGTTAATTGGTTCACCTCCTGGTTATGTTGGCTTTGAACGGCAAAGTTTGCTTGTTGATCATATTCGAAAAAATCCTCATTCTGTCGTTGTTTTAGATGAAGTTGAAAAAGCCCATCGAGATGTTTTAGATATTTTCTTAAGTGTTTTTGATGAAGGGTATTTTTATGATTCAACTAAAAAGAAAATTGACTTTCGAAATACGATTATCATTATGACCTCAAATTTAGGTTTTAGTGAAACGCTATTTCATAAAAATAAAATGGGTTATGTTAACAATCAATACAATCACGAAGATGTTCAAAATGAAATTTCCAATCATTTTCGACCAGAGTTTTTAAATAGAATCGATTGTGTCGTTAATTTTGATGTTTTGAGTGAAGATACTTGCATTCAATTAGCAAAAGATTATCTTCAAGAATATGCTTCAAAAGTTCATTATGAAATTGCTACATTGGATGATTTAGCCAAGGAAATTGCTTTGCAGCAAGAAAGTAAAAATTATGGAGCGAGAGGAATACGAAGACTTGCTAAGAAAAAACTCATGAGTCAAATGAAAATAAAAAATAATTAATGTTTAATTTCTTTTTACTCGTACACACTTTTTTATATAGGGGTGATACAGTGAAAAGAAGCAATGCATTTTTAGCGACCGCATTATTTTTGGGTGGATTTATTCCTCTTAAAGGGACGATTCCTAACGAAAAAAACATTTCATATAGCATTTATGGAACCATCAGCGAGGCTAAAATTTATATCCAATGTAATGAAATCAAGAGACAAATTTTAGAGGTTTATAATACTTTGCCGATTTATAATTTTAGTCAAGCCAAAGAACAAATTAAAATGCATTTAGAATGGTTTTATTTTAATGGTATTGAATTTGTTCAATTTAAGGATAACAATTTGGCATTAACGTTTGGAAAAATATCAACGAAACAATTAATCATGAAAGGTATTTTATATGAAAAAGAAAGTGAAAAAAATATTTTAAATAAAAAATATTTTATTGATGAAATTTTTCGTTAGAATAAAAGAGTTGATCAAAGGACTCTTTTTTTCTTTCCATTGTTTTTGGAAACAAAAAAATATATTGACTATCATGTCAAAAAAATATATAATGTTTAAAACTATTCACGCGAGGATGAACCTTTGAAATTAACGTGAATAAATTTAATTTTAAGGAGGCTAAATTTATGGCAAAAAATAAACTTTTAGTTTTGTCAGCTTTTGCAGCTTTAGCAGTTTGTTTGACTGGTTGTGGTGGCGACAAAGGAACTCATAAAAGTAAAATGGAGGATTTGAAATTTACAGATACAGAAGTTTACAAAACAATTTTACCTGACTACAATTCTTTGTTTAATACTGCTCACCAATCAATGGATAATGCTGAAAGATATGTCAAATTTGCAGATGCTGAAGCATATTTATTGGATCAAGCGGTTATCTTACCATTTAACACCGAAGGAGGAAGATGGGGCTTATCAAGAGTTCTTCCATACACAGGACCTTATGCAAGATATGGTTCAGATTCTAGCAAATATAAAGGCTATAAAATCATTAAAACAGAGGATAACAAACTCTTACCAACGGCACAACGGAATGAATTAAAAGAAGACTGGAAAACAGCCGTTGAAACAGGTTGGAATGCAGAAAATACAAAAGAAAAATTTGAAGCAAACGAAAAGAAAAAATTGGATGAATGGGGTTATACCACATTCTATACAGATTACACAACATTATTTTCTTCTATGCCTACAACATTAGATTATCTTGCTTCTTCGCATGCTCAAGATTCTGATGTTACGACCAACTTGGTTGATAATTTATTTGAACACGATCGTTTTGGTGACATTGTTCCTGCACTTGCTTTGAGTAAAGAAGTGGATGCAACAGGAAAAGTTTACACCATTCATTTAAGACAAAATGTGAGATGGGTCAATAGTGCTGGTCAAGATCAAGGAGAAGTTGTGGCTGATGACTTTGTAGCTGGTATGCAACACTTACTAGATGCTAAAGGCGGTTCAGAAGATATTATGAATAGTATTCTAGTGGGCGCACAAGATTATTCAGACAAGAAAATTACCGATTTTTCTCAAGTAGGTATCAAAGCCATTGATAATTATACCCTTGAAGTTTCATTTAATAGAGAACTTCCTTATGCAGATTCCTTATTTACATTTTCAGTTTTTGCACCATTGAATCGTTCCTTCTTTTTAAGTAAAGGTGGGGCTTTTGGAATAGATGAATTTAGAAACGCAAAAGGTGGAAAAAATTACACTTATGGTAGTTTAGATCCAACAAGCATTTTATATAATGGCGCTTATCGTTTAACTGAAATTACCGCAACGAGTGGTATTACTTATCTCAAAAATAATTCTTATTGGGATGCTAGTTCAATTACACTTAATTCTGTTGAATTAATTTATACTGCAGATTTAGATGCATCCACTTATTTAGACCAAGTTATTGAAGGTGAATATGCAGGCGCTTCTTTAACCGAAGAAACGTATACACAAGCAGTAAATAAAGGCTATGAAAATTGCATTTATCGTCAAGATACTGCAGCAGGTACATTTATTGGAGCCTTCAATTTTAATCGTAAAACCTATAGTCTTGATTCAGGAAGAAGAGTAAGTGTTAAATCTCCAAAAGCTGAAGATGGCATTGCTAAGAATTTAACAAGAGTTGCTTTACTCAATAAGAATTTTAGAAAAGCATTCTATTATGCAATCAATAAAGCAAATTATAATGAAACTACGGCAGGTAGAGAATTAAGAACTGCAAGTTTAAGAAATATGTTTACCGATCCTGAATTTGTAACACTTCCTAATGATTATGATGGATACACTGCACACACTTCTTATGGTGAAATTGTTCAAGAAAAATTAAATGCTAGATTAGCTGTTTATAATCAACAACATACGGATTGGAAAGAAAAAGATGAAAATAACCAACCAACAGACAAACAATTAATTGAAGCAATCGATCTTTCTGATGGTGTGGATGGTTGGTATCAAGAACAACTTGCTGAATATTACTTTAATTTAGCTAAAGAAGAATTATTAGACGAATGGGCTGACGAATTTGGCGGTAGAGAAGCAATGGAAAAAGCTTTCCCTGTTCAAATTGATGTCGTATATCTCATGGGTAATGATAAACAAGTAACATCATTACAAGCTTCAATTAAAAGAGCATTAGGTACCAAAGGCATTCAAATTAATGCAGTTGAAGCAGGTACTGAAAGTGAATATCTTGCATCAACCTATATGGTTGCCTCAGGCGAAGCTGCAAATTATGATTTCTATTGCGGCAGTGGATGGATTCCTGATTATGCAGATCCAGCTACATTCTTAGAAACTTTAGTTCCAGGTGGAAATGGTTATTTAACCAAAACACTCGGTCTATGGTAATCTAAAAATTAAATTGATATCGTTGTAGAGGGTTAAGGAATAGACCTTCCTTGCCCTCTTTTTTCTCTTATAAAGGAAGGAGAAATATAGAAAATGGGAAAGTATATATTAAAACGTATTGGGCGTTCAATATTATCTTTAATTGCGATTATGATTTTTACGATTGTTCTAATTTATTCCTTGATGGATCGAGAAGTTTTAGCAGGTAAAATTTGTCATGAAGAACATCCAACAATTCAAAATAACGATAGAACTCGTTTAAAATATCAAATATGGGAAGAATATGGTTATTTAGAAACTTACGATTATGTAAATTTTTGTGCAATTAAATATGAACGTAACTCAGAAGAATTTAATCGATGTTCTGACATCGCTCAAGTCTTTGAAAGTAAGCAAAAATATTGTGAAATAACTTCTGGAAGATTAGGTTATAGTGCTTGCTTAGCAGCAGATCGGACTTACTTAGTAGATAGTGACATTCCTGAAATTCAAGAATTTATTTCAAAATATGAAAAGGCGGGTTATACGATTGTACGTGCTAATCCTATGCCTGAAGATAAATATGAAGATGCATATCAACCGAATGATGAAACGATAGAATCCCCACTTCCAAGCAATGTATCGGATGGACCAACACCCGATGTTGTTGAAACACTCAGGTTAAAAGCTGGTGGTGTAGGTAAGTTATTTGCTTACAAAAATAAATCTACATTTGTTCGTTTGTGGGATTTCTTTAAAAATATATTTTATTTTGATGGAAAAAATTATTACAAAAAAATCAATAAAGAAAGAATTGCTAATGGACAAGATCCAATAGAACTTACTCCTTCCTTAACATTTGGAAAAGATCCATTTACAGGAACTCTTTCTTTAAGATGTGTAGGCTGTAAAAATAAATATTTATTATATTTTGATGGAAAATTTCCTTTTATTCATCAAAATTGGATAGAATTTAATTTAGGACGCTCTTATCACTATTCAAAAGATACGGTGCTAGTTATGACAGATCCTCAAGGAAAACCATATGAAGAAGATGTGACTTATCCTAATGGAACGACGATGCCAGGACATAGAATGGATTTTTATTCTTGTGAATTAAATCCAAAAGCTGATGAAAAGCCTAGTGATGTCGTTTTGTATGATGGATATTACACAAGTTGTAACGAAGCCAAACAAGGTAAATCAATGATTGGATATTCTTTTTTAATTGGTATTATTTCCACCGTGATTGCTTATTTGTTTGGAGTACCGATTGGTATTTTAATGGCAAGACATAAAGGCAAGTTGGCCGATAAAATTGGTATTTGTTATATCGTCTTTATGATGGCTGTTCCTTCACTTGCTTATATTTATATGTTTAGAAGACTTGGGCAAAATATGGGGCTTCCAATTAATTTAAGAGTCATAGGAGATAGTCCTGCTTGGACGGCTTATATTTTACCTATTGTGTCTTTGGCATTGCCATCAATTGGTGGATTGATGTCATGGATACGGCGTTATATGATTGACCAAATGAATAGTGACTATGTGAAATTTGCTCGTGCTAAAGGTTTAAGCGAATTAGAAATTTTTAATCGTCACATCTTTAAAAATGCAGCAATTCCAATTATTCATAACATTCCTGGAGGATTTTTAGGTAGTTTAACCGGTGCATTAATTACTGAACGTGTATTTGGTATTCCTGGTGTGGGTAAATTATTTACGGATGCCATTAGTATGACCGATAATAGTATGCTTATTGGTTTAACTTTCTTCTATGCAATTTTGTCTATGGCGGCATTAATTTTAGGAGATGTTTTGATGGCTATCGTCGATCCTCGTATTTCATTTGCTGAAAAAGGAGGTCGAAAATAATGGATAACAATCAAATTCAAAAAAGATCGGATAATATTCCATTAGAGTTATTTACGCGGGTAGATAATAATTCGGTGGATTCTGAAAAAATTACCGCGCCTAGATATTCTTATTGGAAATCGGTATTTAGAAGCTTTTTTAGCAACCCAGTGAACTATATTATTTTAGGATTAGTTGTTATTATCTTATTTTTATCTTTTGTGTATCCTCTATTTGCACATTATGATCGTGCATCTTGGCAACAATATAATGAAATTCAATATGGTAGTTTAATCGATGTCAGTTTTTTAACTCCAAAACAAGCCATTGCAAAGTTTGGATTTAAATTACGTTGGGTTTTTGGAACGGGTAGTTATGGAGAACCTTTATTTGATGCGTTATGGGCGGGGGCACAATCCTCCCTTGCTTTAGCTTTTGTGTGTGCAGTGATTAATTTGACTTTAGGAATTATTGTCGGTGCACTTTGGGGATATTCCAAAACTTTTGATAAGATTATGCAAGAAGTTTATAATGTTATTTCAAATATTCCTTCTTTAATGTTTATTACAGTTTTTGTTTCTATTGTCGGTACGGGATTCTGGGCCTTTGTAGCCGCCATGACCGTCACAGGTTGGATAGGCATTGCCTATTTTATTCGAACACAAGTAATTATTATTCGTGATAGAGAATATAATTTGGCCTCTAAATGTTTAGGAACACCTATTCTTAGAATGGTTTCTAAAAATATTTTACCTTTCTTAACTTCAGTTATTGTTACGATTACAGCAAGTGAAATTCCATCCTATATTTCAACGGAAGTTTTCTTGTCTTACTTACAAATTGGTTTGGGTTCGAAAAACTCGTTAGGGAAATTAATTAATGATAATCAAACGTATATGACCAATCATCCGCATATGTTTTGGATTCCAGTAATTTTATCTTCATTAATTACGGTAAGTTTATATTTGATAGGTCAAAATCTTGCCGATGCTTCTGACCCTAAAACACATATGTAGTAGGAGGGAAAGAATATGAACAAAGAAAAAGTATTATTATCGATTAATAATCTAGAAGTAAAATTTAACGTCCGTGGTCGTCAATTGACAGCCATTCGTGATGTTTCTTTTGATATTTATGAAGATGAATCGATTGCTATTGTTGGTGAATCTGGATCAGGGAAATCCGTATTGACAAAAACATTTACTGGAATGTTAGAATCTAACGGGGTGATTACCCAAGGAAATATTATTTTCCAAGATGATCAATTATCCTCTTTAAAAATTAAATTAAATAAAATTGATTTAATTCGATATCGTAAGTTAGTTGCTTTTTTAGATAAAAATGCAAAATACATTGGAGGAAAAGAAATTTATTTAAAGATACAAGCTTTAAAAGAACAATTTGAACAATCCAAACAACTTACTGCAGAAGAATTAGAACATTATAAAAGAAAAATTGATGATCTACTTTATCAAAGGGTAGAATATTATAACAAAAAAATTGTTGCTGTAAATAAAAGTAAGAAGCAACAATATGCAGAAGATGTGAATAACTTAGATAAACAAATAAACAATTTGAATAAGCGTTTATTGAAAGAATCAGACAAAGAAAAAATAGAGCAAGAAATTGCCTCCTTAGTGGAACAAAAAGAAGCCATTTTAGTTAAAATGGAAACCGCTTCTGTCGAAAATGAAAAGAAACATTATACACAACTCATCAAAAATTTAGATAATCAAATCAAACAAATAAAAAAAGAAGAAAAAATAGCTAAAAAGCAACGCTTACAAAGTGTTAAGAAAAACAAAGAAGTCGTTCAAGAATATCAAAAAACGATTAAAGAATTACAAAGAGATTATCAAAAAGCTGTGGATGAATATGTTGTAGAAGAAAGCGTTTTAAGAAAAAATAAAGAACTTGCTAAAGAAATTTTATTATCCATTCGTCGTTATTCTTTTTTAACACAATTCTTTTATTTGCATAGTTTAAAAGATCGTTTTCAAAATGCTTTCAAACGTAATTTGACATTCGATGATAAGACTTTAGAAAAACTTTATGAATTAATTACTTTTAGAGTATTATTTAAAGGCGTTGAAAATGAATATTTTACTGAATTGGATTCAAACACACAAAAACAATTATCTAGAAAAAATTATCAACTTTTAAAAGTGGCCCATCATAAAAAGTATTATGATGACATTCAAGCTTATGCAAAGCAAAAAGGAGCTAATGAAAAATTTATTCAAGTAGTGATTCAAAATTTACTTGAAAAAAATCAATTTGAACAAATAGGCCAAGTCTTAGAAGATACTTATGAACAATTAGTGATGCGTGAAAATAGTATTTTAAAAGGCTATACGATTCTTGATTTAACGAAAATTAAAACGGATGCAGAATGGCAAAAAATTCGTGGTTCAAGAATTGCCATGGTATTTCAAGATCCAATGACCTCATTAAACCCAATTGTTACGATTGGTAAACAAATTACTGAAGTGATTATTAAACATCAAGATTGTAGCATGGCAGAAGCAGAAAAACGGGCAATTGAATTAATGAATAGAGTGGGTATTCCTGATGCCGAAAAACGTTTTAAAGAATATCCATTTCAATATTCAGGAGGCATGCGGCAAAGAATTGTTATTGCGATTGCACTAGCATGCCAACCTAAAGTTTTAATCTGTGATGAACCAACGACAGCCTTGGATGTTACCATACAAGCACAAATTATAGAATTGATTAAAGACTTGCAAAAGGAATTTAAATTCACAACCATTTATATTACACACGATTTAGGTGTTGTGGCTAGTGTCGCTGATCGTGTAGCTGTTTTATATGCCGGACAAATTGTAGAAGCCGGATTGGTAAATGAAATCTTTTATGACCCTAAACATCCATATACTTGGGCATTATTATCTTCATTACCTCAACTCGCTGTTAAAGGACAAGAATTGTTCTCAATTCAAGGAACACCACCTTCTTTATATAACAAAATTAAAGGAGATGCGTTTGCTGAAAGAAATCCTTATTGTTTGGCTGTCGATTTAGAATTTGAACCTCCATGTTTTTATGTGAGTGAAACCCATTTTGCAAAAACATGGTTGTTAGATCCTCGTGCTCCTAAAGTATCCAAACCTTCTCTAATTGAAAACATACATGAAAAGCTAGAAATGGCGCAAACACAATTGAATAAGGAGGAATATGCCTATGTCCGCTACAACAAACAAAGAAGTCATCTTGTCAATACGCAATATAGACATCGAATTTCAAAAAGGTAAACGTGTTTTCAAAGCCGTTAAAGATGTAAGCTTTGATATTTATAAAGGTGAAACGTTTTCATTAGTAGGAGAATCTGGTAGTGGTAAAACGACGATTGGTAGAGCCATTGTGCGCATTAATCCATTAAGTCATGGGGAAATCTTATTTAAGGGGAAAAGAATTTCTGGAAAAATATCACATAAAGAAGATCGAGAAGTTGTCCGGAATATTCAAATGATTTTCCAAGATCCAGCCGCCTCGTTAAATGAAAGAGCAACCGTAGAGTATATCATTAGTGAAGGGTTGTATAACTTTCATTTATATAAAAATGAAAAAGATCGCATCAGAAAAATTAAACAAGCGCTTTCTGATGTTGGATTGCTTCCTGAACATTTAACTCGATATCCACACGAATTTTCAGGTGGACAAAGACAAAGAATTGGAATTGCTCGATCGATTGTCATGGAACCTGAATTGATTATTGCTGACGAGCCTATCTCAGCATTAGATGTTTCGATTCGTGCTCAAGTTTTAAATTTATTTAAAAAATTCCAAGTTGAACGTGGCTTGACTTATTTGTTTATTGCTCACGATTTATCGGTAGTTAAATTTATTAGCGATAGAATTGGAGTGATTTATCAAGGTAGAATTGTTGAAATCGCACCGGCAGAAGAATTGTTTGCATATCCATTGCATCCTTATACGAAATCTTTGATTTCTGCGATTCCAATCCCCGATCCTATTTTAGAAAACAATAAAGAATTATATGTTTATGATGAATCAATTCATGATTATTCTGAAGAAAAGCCAAAACTGGTCAATATTGGATATGATCATTATATTTTGGGTAACAATCGAGAAATTAATGAATATATAAAAATTAGAAATGCAGAATAAGGAATTGCAATTGAACGTAACATTGGAGTAAAAAAATGAAAGAAGAAACGATTACGCTGCATACGAATAGAAAAAAAATCATCGGTAAAATTGTTCTTTTTGTTGTTTTTTCTTTAATTGCGGTCATTAGTTTTACTTATGGGATTGTTTCCTGTTCGAATCAATTAAAAAGAGAAGCAGGACTAACGAAAATTGAAATGGGAGAGTTAACATTACCTAATCAAGACGTTATTGTTCCTTATGATAATGAAATATCGTTTTATTATTATGTAGATAAAGATAAAAAATATTCTGTGGATGAAAATTATTCTCGAATTACCCGTGCTTATAATGCAATTGCAGGTCGAATTTATGAAATGACAGATGTGACATATGAATACGATGATATCATTAGTTTAGCTTATATTAATCATCACCCAAATCAAGAAATAGAGATTTCAAAAGAATTATGGGTAATGTTAAAAGATGCTTATCAAAAAACCAAGGATAGTTTGGGACATTATAGCATTTTTTCCGGTAGATTGGCTCAATTTTGGAAAAATTCTACTATTCAAAACGATCCTTATAACGTTTCGTCGCAAAAAGATTTGTTGGATGCGATTCTAAAAGCCCTTTCTTTGGATAATGAAAGTAATACTGAAAGAAAGTTTGATTTATTATTTGATGCAAATACAACAACGAATCAATATTATGTTACGTTTATCGTGGATCTTTCAGAAAGTTTACTTTATTATCAAAATCAATTATTAATTCAATTAGATTTTAATCAATTAAAGGATGCATACACGATCGATGCCATTGCGAATTATTTATTAGATCATGACTTCACAAAAGGATACTTGACATCCCAAAGTGGATGCTATCTTCATTTGCAAGATTATTGGTTAGATGAACATTATGTAGACATTGGCATCAATATTTTTGCTAAAACAAGTAAAGAAGATACTTATCAAAAATACAATCTTGGTTCTGTAAGATATTATGGAGCTGTTCGCTATTTTACTTTTTCTAATTATTATAGTAGCTTAGATGATCATTCGAAATATCAAATTATTATTGAAGATCAAAATGTACGTCGGCATGCCGTTTATGATGCTTTAACAGGATATCCAATCAATTCTCTTCGATATATTCGAGCTTTTTCTAATAATCAAAGTCAAAATTTAGTTGATTTAGGATATCAATGTCTCGTCGTTTGTGTTGAAAATTCGGAAAGTTTATTGGATAAAGTGAAACAAACAGAATTGTCTTTGCTTTATCTGCAAGATAATGGTTTGTATGATGATGTTATCGATGATCAATTCGAAATCAATTACCAAAAAATAACTAATCTTTCGATTTCTGAAGCTTTTAAGTCCTATGCTAAAGAAATTATTTCAACAGATTTAAATTAATTTAAAATCATTTTTATTTGATGGACAATTCTATGAGTTGTCCATTTTTGTATGGCAATTCATGAAAACTAAGTCAACGTTCTTTTAAAAGTTATGTAGAAATCATAGCAATTTTAAAATGAAGTCAAAAGTATATAAAAAATTAACGAAGAGTGGAATGAATTGAAATTTTTATTAGATGTACAATCATAAAAAAGCCTCAATCCTGTTATTTAGGAATGAGGCTAAATCTTTACTAGAAGAAATTTTTTGAATTATTTGGCTGCAACAACTTCCATACCAAGGGCTAATTCAACTAGTTTCGATGCAGATAATTTATCACTATAAATATGATAACGAACACCATTATATTCATAAATTAATTGTTGATTGCTTAAAATACCCATATTACCTGCAATTTCAATTAATTCGCCGTTGACTTCTGAAATAACCATTTCATCGTAACTTTCAAGAATATATTGCACAACAGTGAAGGCTTCTTCTCCTTCATAAGTCAAAATGTGTTGTGTGATACCGCCAACTTGAATCACGCTTTGTTCTTTAAGTGTTGCAGAAATAATGGCGTTGGTAGGATAAAGTGGTAAATCATTGATGGTTGATGTTGTGGTTGATGATAATTCAATTCGAGCTTGTGTCATGTTATCACTGACTTCAAAATAATTATCAGCAAAAGATGGATCAAATTCTACTTTAATAAATGTTACTTTGACGGCAACATCATTATTTTTATCATAAATATGTACCCAAACAGGTTTGAGTTGCTTTGTCATTTTCATTTCTTGACGTGTCCAATTTGGAGAATTTTTATAATTAGGTGTGGATGTAATGAGATATCCATCTTCTAATTTTGATAATTCATGTTTGCCATTCAAAACATCTAACATGGATTGATAAAGATAAGGCTTAGCTCCATTCAATGGCCAATCGCCTTTAAATTTATAAACTTGATTTAAGGCAGGAGTTAAAACAAAAACACCTGTTCCATTACGAATAATAATTTGTTCTTGATTGACCCCTTTGTCTAATAAGCTCACTCTAAATAAAGGGGTAGCGCCATCTTTTTTATAGGATACTTTAACTAAGTAATCTCGAATGTCATCGCCATTATGAAATTCCATATTGGCTTCCATATGATAAGCAGTCAAATTCTTTTGGACATCATTTAATTGAGATTTAATCCCATCTTTTTTGCATGAAACAAGTTTAAAAATACCAAATCCAATTAATACAGCTACTAATACTAATAATACAATTCTCTTTATCCATTTCTTTTTCATGTCTTTCACCTCTAAAATTTTCTTTCAACACAAAGTATGATTTTATTTTCCAAGATATACCAATTTTGAATAAAAAAATATGAAAAGTGAAAAATAGGATTGATAAAGGAGGAGAAATTATGAATATTGTTCAAAAGACAGCTTTATCACTTACAGTGATTGGTGCAATCAACTGGGGATTAGTTGGAATCTTCAAATTTGACTTAGTAGCTGCTTTATTTGGTAATATGAGTGTATTTAGTAGAATTCTTTATGTATTAATTGGATTAGCAGCATTAATTAATATTGGCATTTTCTTTATTGATTTAAATCACTCTCGTGAAATTAAAGAAAATGTATATGCGACAGAAAGAAAATAATTCATTCTTATTTATAAATAGAAAAAAGTGTGTTTTTACCGAAAAAAATACACTTTTTTATTTGTTGATGATATGCTATAATATGAGCGAAATAAGGTGAAACAATGGACAAAATCATAGTATTAAACGGATGTATTAGAAAAGAAATGTCAAGAACATTGCTTTTAGCAAAAGAAATCTTATCGCATTTTAAAAATGTAAATATGGAATGGATTGATTTACAAAAATTAAATTTTCAACCGGTAAATTATGAAAGTTATATTTTAAGATCCGTAGGCAAATGTGATTCCAAAGTTGTAAAATATGCCAAAAAAGTTCAAAATGCTGATCTCATTGTTCTTGTTGCTCCCATTTGGGAAATGAGTGTTCCAGCCATGGTAAAAACCTTTTTTGAAAATATTTCCATTCCTGAGATAACTTTTAAACCAGTTAAAGACACTTGTATAGGGAATTGCAAAGCTAGAAAAATGATTTTTATCACAACGCGAGGAATGAATGTAAAACCATATTCTGAGTTAGATGGTGCTGCTGCCGAATTAAAAGCCCTTTGTTCTTTATGGGGAATTCATGATTTTGAAGAACTAGCTTTGAATAATTGTGATTATATTACCTTAAAAGAATATCAAAGTAATAAGGAAAAACTTTTAAATCATTTAAACAAAACAAATTGGTATCAAAAACAATAAGCTATTTACCTATGTTTTTACTGTGCGTATTTCGAACAAAAACCAAATGTGTATCAGTTGATCGTTCTTTATGAAATTGATAACCCAATTGGGAAAATGAAAGGATATCATTTAGATTTTTGGCATGAATACTGGATAAGTAATTAATCATAGTTCCGCGTGCCATTTTAAGATAAACAGTTTTTTGCCTTAATTTTTGCTTTTCTTGTTCGTAAAAAGAAACGGTAACAAATTTTTGGTTTTGACCGACATAAGGCTCAACCATTTTACGATATTCATTAGAACATAAATTAACGATGAAATCATCATCTTTGTATAATTCTCTATAAAAATCATCTTTCCAAAAAGCATAGAGATTATGTAATGTGTCGATGGTAATGGGATGAATCATCTCTAAACGATAAGGTTTGATGCCATCTAAAGCATTAACCACACCATAAAAAGCGGACAAAATAAAAACATGGTGATAAACATAATCAAGTTGTTCTTTCGTAAACGTCAAAGGATGCATATAAGTATACTGGATGCCTGTAAAACATAAAATTGCAGGTGTTAAATGATGTTCAAAATCAAAGTTTTGATAATTGTTATAATGATAACGTACGATTTTATCGTTAGCATTTAAAATTTTTTTAAGCTCATCGAAACGAAATTGTTTAATTTTTTGATATAAATATTTACTTTTTTCGATGAGTGCAGGTTGATTTCTATAATCATAAACGTTTTCGTTGATGCGCATGTTTTTTGAAGGTGAAATAATGATTTTCATAATCGTTCTCCTTTAAAATTAGTATTCCACTTTTAGATGGTTTTATTAGGGAAGAGATGTATATAATCATTGCAAAAACAAAAGAAAAATGATATTCTTTAGATGGTAGTTGTTAAGGAAAAGGGGAGTATTATGAAAAAAGTTAAAGCAAGCGTGAATTATATTTTAGGATTAATTATGAGTATCGCTATGTTATTTGGCTTATTTATTTCGACTTATGGTTATAATACAGATGAAATCATTAATTATAATTCATCTTCAACCACGGTTGATGCTCGAAAAATTTATCATAGTTTAGGAAATGGTTTTACGAGTTTTTCATTTAAAAATGGCGGCATGATTTTGCAAAGCATATTTCAAATTTTATTTATCTTAACAACTTGCTTATTAATTATAGTTTGTTTACTAGGAATTTTTAAAAAGTTTGGACTCATGAAACCAGAAACTTTTATTAAAGAAACTGTTTTAAAATCTTGCTTAAATTGGGGATCGATTGTTCTTTTACTTTTCGAAATTCTAGTTTTAGTTGGTTATATCATTGCTTCTAAAACAATGTATTTTTCATTAGGATTAAGTGTTCCTTTTAATCTGATTGTTATTGTGTTATGTATATTTGGAACTAAAATCCTAGAAGCAAAAATGGATAATGTAAAAAACTAAAAATAAGTTTTCTAACCCTAGTTGAACTCAAGTTCAATTGGGGTTTTTATTTTTTTAAAAAAATCAAATGACAGGTATCTTGTATGAACAAAAATGAACCCTTCTTGTTCAACTTTTTTGTTTAGCATTTGGGGTTCAGTACAATTAAAGCTTGCATTTAAAAAATAATTTCAAAAGACAAAAAAATAAAAAGGCCATCGCACATAGTTGATTCCTTAAGGATGCTGCCTTCCGACTCTGACCTGGTTCGAAACTACCTATCACGATGGTAGTAACATTATATACGTTTAGCTTACAAAATACAACTAAATTATTTTGTCCTACATTATAAAAAAAACTATATTTTTTAATTAAAGAATGTTACAATGTATTTGCAACGCAATTTTATATTTTAAAGGAGGAGTCCCTATGGGAAAATCATATTTGCCTAGTAATATAAGAAATGTTGTTTTACTAGGTCATCAAGGTGTTGGAAAAACATCGCTTATTGAGTCTTTATTATTTATAACAAATAAAATAACAAAAAAAGGCCATATAACCGAAGGAACGACAGTATCTGATTATACCAAAGAAGAAAAGAAAGCCCATATTTCTATTTACACATCCGTTGTTCCTGTTGAATATCAAGATTATAAAATTAATGTTTTAGATACTCCTGGATTTTTTGACTATATTGGTGAAGTGCAATCTGCTTTAAAGGTTGCAAGTTGTGCTTTGATTTTAGTTGATGCAACTAAAGGTGTAGAAGTGGGTACTAAAAAGGCTTGGAAAGAAATCAAAAAAAGAAATCTTCCTGCAATGATTTTAGTCAACAAATGTGAAAAAGAAAATGCAAATTTTGATAAGGTAATGGGACAATTGAAAGAACTTATGGGTGCAAAAGTTGCTCCTGTTATTTTACCTCAAGGAATGGCCGCATCTTTTAATGGTGTAGTAAATGTTCTTGATGATAGTACAAATGATTCCTATGCACAAATTGTGGAACAAGTTTCTAATTACGATGATGCATTAATGGAAAAGTTTTTAATGGAAGAAGAAATTACCCCAGACGAAATTAAAAAAGGATTAAAAGTTGCTATTGCTGGAGCAAATATGATTCCGGTTGCTGCTTGTTCTATTCGACAAGACATTGGCATTACGAATATTTTAGATTTTATTTGTCAATATCTTCCTAGTGCAGAAACTAAAGTAGAAAATAATATTAAAGTGGATGTCAACGCACCATTTAGTGCACAAGTATTTAAAACCATCGTGGATCCATTTGTAGGTAAAATCAGTTATGTACTTGTACATTCTGGCGTTTTAAAAAGAGATCAAGTGATTTTTAATAGTTCAAAACAAGTTAAAGATAAATTAGGTTTAATTTATACTCCATTTGGTAAAGATCAAATCGAAACAAGTGAATTAGTTGCTGGTGATATTGGTATCGTAACCAAAGTTTCTTCTTTAGAAACTAACGATAGTTTTTGTGATATGAATAGTGAAATCGTCTTTGATCCGATTGCTTTTCCACAACCTATCGTATTTTATGGCATTGCTGTAAATAACAAAAATGATGATGCAAAAGTAGGCGAAGGTTTAAAGAAGGCAGCCGCTGAAGATTTATCTATTTCGGTAGAAAGAAATGCAGAAACAAAACAATTGGTCGTAGGATGCCAAGGTCAACTTCATATTGATACCATTATCGATAAAATCAAGAGCACTTATAACGTAACTTGCTTTACTGAAGATGCCAAAGTTCCTTATAAAGAAACCATTAAAGGCTTTGCTGATGTAGAAGGTCGTCATAAAAAACAATCAGGTGGCGCAGGACAATTTGGAGTTGTTAGAATTAAGTTTGAACCTACCGATAAAGATTTTGAATTTGTGAATGATGTATTTGGTGGTGCTGTACCTACAAACTTTATTCCTGCTGTAGAAAAAGGCTTAATTGAAGCTTGTAAAACTGGTGTTTTAACCGGCAATCCTGTTGTAGGATTAAAAGCTACTTTATATGATGGAAGTTATCACCCAGTCGATTCTAATGAACTTTCTTTTAAAATTGCCGCAAACTTGGCTTTTAAAGAAGGATGTAAAAAAGCAAAACCAGTATTACTTGAACCTATTTTGAGTGTAACTATCACGGTTCCAAGTGATTATGTAGGTGACGTTATGAGTAGTATTTCGAAATTCCGTGGAACTGTCGGTGAAATGGAAAGTGTGGATGATGAACAAATCATCTCTGCATTTATTCCTCAAATTGAATTTTCTAAATGTGTTATTGATTTAAAAACATTAACCCAAGCTCAAGCTTCATTTACTTCTAGTTTTGCTCGTTATGCTGAAGTTCCTTTGGCAACAGCCGAAAAAGTAATTGCAGCTTATAAAGCAAATCAAAGTGAATAATAAATAATAAAGCGTATCTTAGGATGCGCTTTTTTTGTGGATAGAATCAGTGATTTATTCATTTTTGGAGTTAAAAGATTTTTACATATGTTTACTTTATTTTTAATTTTGATTATAATATGAATATTAGAAAAGAGGTTATTTTATATGGCTTTTAAAACGGATTTTGCGATTATCGGATTGGGACGTTTTGGAATGAGTGTGACAAATGCATTAATTAAAGCAAAAAGAAGTGTGATGGTTTTAGATAAAGATCTAGATAAAATTAACAAAGTTCGTGATAAAGTTGCTTTTGCGGCAGCATTAGATGCAACTGACGAAAGTGCTTTAAAAGAAGTAGGCATAAAAAACGCCGAACATGTAATTGTAGCAATTGGTTCTGATTTTGAAAATGGATTATTAACCACCGTCACTTTGCAACAAATGGGTGTAAAAAATATAACAGTCAAATCCAGTGGTGAAACGCAATCTAAAGTGTATCATCATTTAGGAATACAAGATATTGTATTTCCAGAATATGAAGCAGGAAATAAAGTTGCTAAAAGATTAACGCATACATCATTTAAAGATTTTATTGAACTAGGTGCTGAGTTATCTGTAATTCGTATTGATGTTACTAATCCAAAAATTATCGGTAAACCAATTTCTTCCACTGAATTCAGAGAAAAATTTGGAGCGAACATTATAGCTATTACAAGAGAAGAGAATATCTTTATTCCTACTCCTAGTGAAGTTTTACAACAAGGTGATTCTTTATCGATTATTGTTCATAATCGTTATTTATCTTCAATAGAGAATTATGTTTCTGGTGAATAGACATGAATCGTAGTATACCTACTGCCACGAGAAACCGGCTCCCCCAGTATTTAAGAATCTTAAAAGAGTTTAAAGAACGCGGTAGTGATCATATTTGCTCTTATCAAATAGGAAATATTTTAGATATTAGTGATGCTACGGTTCGAAAAGATTTGTCTATTTTACAAATGACGGTTGGTAAATCCGCATATGGATATGATGTTGATCGTTTAATTGAGGTTTTAGAAAAAGAAATTGGATTTAATAAAAACGAAAAAATGATTTTAATTGGTGTAGGTGCTATTGGAAATATTATTATTACCAATTATAATTTTAATCCTAATCGATATGGTAAAATTGTTGCTGCATTTGATATTACACAACAATTTGTAAATACTAAAATTGGGAGTATCCCTGTTTATGATTTTGCACAATTAAGCAAAAAAATTCCTAAAGAAACTAGAATAGCTATTGTGACGACACCGAAAGAACATTTAGAAATGGTCATCAATAAATTGATTAGTTTAAAAATAGAAATTGTGATCAATTTTACAACAGGGTATCCTAGAAAAAGAAAAAAAATTGATGTTTATAACATCGATTTATCTGAAATTATTGCTAAATCGATTTATATGTCAAAATCTAAAAATAAATAAAAAAATTTCGAATTTATCGAAATTTTTTTGTTTATTTAAACGTTATGCCCACCACATGGAATTAGGTTTACTTTCAAAAATCATCGTTTCTTTTAAAAAGGTAATTGCTTTAGTTAATCCTTCGATAGGCGTCATAATTGAATCTTCATGCTCAATTGAAACTGCTCCTTGATATCCGACTAGATTTAAGGCAGAAAAAATATCTTTCCAATAATGATAATCATTTCCATAACCAACAGATCTAAAGATCCATGAGCGATGGAATTCATCACCATAATGTTTTGTATCTAAAACACCGTTTCTAGCGATATTTTCTTTATCTAAAGCGGTATCTTTTGCATGGAAATGATAAATTGCATCTTTGAGATATTTGATTGCACTTACCATATCAATTCCTTGCCAGATCAAATGAGAAGGATCAAAGTTTGCACCAATCATAGGATCTACAGCATTTCGTAATTTTAATAATGTTTCTGGATTATAGACACAAAATCCAGGATGCATTTCTAAAGCAATATATTTTACATTGTATTTTTTGGCGAAAGAAACGGCTTTTTTCCAATAAGGAATGAGGATTTCATTCCATTGCCAATCTAAAATTTTTGCATAATCATCTGGCCAAGGACAAGTAACCCAATTCGGATATTGGCTCGTTAAACTGTCTCCAGGACATCCTGAAAAAGTGATAATTTTATCTACATTTAACATGTTTGCAAGGATGCATGCTGCTTCGAAATCTTCTTGAAATCCTTTGGCAATTTCCTTGTTTGGATGTACAGGGTTCCCATGGCAAGATAAAGCCGTTATTTCACAATGATATTTTTGAAAAAGTTGTTTGACTTCTTCTACTTTTTTTGGATCTTTGATAAGTTCTTTTGCATTGAGATGTGCAGTTCCTGGAAAACCCCCACAACCCATTTCTACACTATTTACCCCGTGATTTGTTAAAAATATCAACATATCTTCTAAAGAACGATCTGCTAATGCAGGACTAAATACTGCAAGTTTCATATATTTCCTCCTATATTTTTTCTAAAGATTCAACGTTTGGACAAGAAAATTCATTTGCCCGAAAGACAGGCTTTGCCCAATCAACGGCATTTAATAAAATTTGTTGGATTTCTTTTATTTCATAAACAGGATTTGTTTCATGACCAGGTTGGAAATAAAAAATTTTACCATAGCCTCTTTGATAACAACAGCCACTTCTAAAAACATTTCCGCCTTGGAACCAACCAATAAAAACTAATTCATCTGGTGTAGGAATAGCGAAGGGTTCTCCATACATTTCATCATGTGGGATTTCAATGTATTCTGGTAATCCTTTAGCAATAGGATGTGCAGGATTTACTACCCATAAGCGTTCTTTTTCATCAATTTCGCGCCATTTTAAGGTACATGGTGTACCTAATAATTTTTTGAGTGGTTTTGCAAGGTGAGAAGAATGTAATGCAATAAAGCCCATTCCTAGTCGAACTTGTTCGGCGATCATGTCCGCCACTTCTTCTTTAATATCTTGATGATTCATGTGTCCCCACCAAATCATGACATCAGTATCTTTTAAAACATCTAGCGTAATGGAATTAATGGTTTCCAAAGTAAATGTTTTGACTTCATGTTTTTTAGATTCAAATAAGTCTTTTAATGCTCCATGTATGCCCTTTGGATAAGCTTGGAGAACTTTTCCAGTTTTATGATGTTCGTTGAACTCATTATAAATGGTTATTTTCATAAAATAACCTCTTTTCCAGTTTTTGCAGATTCATAAATCGCTTCGAGAATTTTAATCATGTTGACTCCTTGATCAATCACATAGTCAGGTTTTGCTTTTTGATTTACAACATCAACAAAATGTTGTAAATTGGCACTATGTCCATTAGAAATTAGATTTCCTTTAGGTTCTAAATCAATCAATTGACCATTTTCTTCGCTAAAAATGGTATAAGCATATGGTTGCCAACTGACACCGCCTTTAGTGCCTCTAAGTTCAACAAACGATTTTTCTTCTTTAATATTAGAAGCCCAGCTAAATTCGATTTGCAAACAAGCACCATTATCAAATTTAATAAAACCCATAGCTAAATCTTCAACATCAAAAATGCCATCTTCTTTAGCATCGCCAAATACAGAATGCACAGAATCACTCGAAGCTGTATCATTAGCAAATTTATTATAAACAGAGCCTGAAACGGCAATTGGTTTAGGATTACCCATTAAATAAATCGCAAGGTCAATCATGTGAACGCCTAAGTCGATTAAAGGGCCACCTCCAGATTGTGCTTTAGTTGTAAACCATCCGCCACGACCAGGAATTCCTCTTCTTCTAATCCAACCACAACGACCACAATAAATATCTCCCATTTTTCCTTCTGCAATGTATTGTTTAACAAATTTAGAAGTGATTAAATGGCGATTGTTTCTCATTACCATTAAAACTTTATTGCTAGCTTCTGCAGCTTTTTTCATTTTCATAACTTCTTCTACAGAAACAGCATCAGGTTTTTCACAAAAAACATGTTTATTTGCTTTTAAGGCCTTACAAGCAATAATGGAATGAAGATAATTTGGAGTACAAATATCAATTGCATCGATGTCTGCATCGGCAATTAAATCTTCATAATTTTCATATTTTTTTAATGAATGTCCTATGATATTTTCTGCTTCAATCATTCGTGAAGGGATAATGTCACAAGTTGCCACAATTTCAACGTCTTTCATTCCTTTATAAGCGGGAAGATGGACACTTTTGGCAATGCCACCATTACCAATCACACCAATCCTAAGTTTTTCCATTTGATATAGTTTCCTTTCTCATTTAAAATCTAATTTAATTATAATGAGTTTAATGGATAAAAACAATCAAAGAAAAAAAATAACTATATAAAATAGTTATCCATTGCAAGTTATTTTTTGCTTTTTATTCATTTTCTTGCGAATTAATAAAATGGCCGTTAAAAATAAGGCTAAGATTGAAAAAGTAATGACTAATCCCAAAACACTTTGATTATATACTTGCGAACCTACAGAGGTCCAAATGATAATTCCTGGAATTCTTGATAAACAATAAATTGTTAAAATGCGGCTTGGTTTAACTGGCGTTAGCCCTGCACAATACATTAAGATATCCTTAGGAACAAAAGGTAAATTACAAATAACAAATAAGGATAAAGCACCGGCATTCGAATTTAAAAGATGATTGATTTTTTCTAATTTTTGCGGCTTAATAAATTTAGATATAAAGCCATAACCTAACCATCTAGAAATGTAAAAGGCAATAATAGTTCCTAAAAAAACGCCTAAAATAGATAAAAAGGAACCTATATAGATACCAAATACAAAGCCTCCAATCATATTCATAGCATCACCAGGTAAAACGAAAATGACAACTTGGAGAATTTGTAAAAGAACAAAAATTAAGAAACTAAGATTTTTATATTTTTTTATATAATCTCTAATCATTGAAAAATTAGAAAAAAATTTTAATTTTGGTGCAAAAATTAAACTACAAATTAACATTCCTAATAAAAAAATAATTAAAATAAAGAATTTAATTCCATCTTTAAAAGAAATTTTTTTCATCTTATCACCCATATTTGCACTAATAATATATGGGAAAGTAAAATGATTTATTCTTTATATAAAAATATTTGCTTTAATTTAGGAACTTTGGTTAAAATAAGCCAAACTATCGTAGATAAAAAGAAAGCCAATAGGATACCCACCAAAATATCGCTTGGATAATGGACAGCAAAATACATTCTAGAAAAAGCAATTAAGCTAGCAATAATTAACGTTGGAATCCCAATTTTCCATTTTTTAAAGTAAAAGAATAAAAAGACCGGAATAAAACTATGTAAAGTGTGACCACTTGGCATAGAGTATTCATTTGGGCATTTAATATAATAAGTTAAATAATCAAAAGTGACGCATGGTCGTTCTCTAGCAATGATGTTTTTTAAAAATAAATTACCTACTAAAAAACCGATGGCCATACAAATTAAGATCGAAAATCCTACTTTTCGATATTTTTTAAAAATTAAACAGAGAATACCACAAGTTAATCCAAAAATCCCAAGTTCACCAAAAAGAGTGAAAAATTTCATGATTCCATTGAGCCAACTTGCGTGAAGATGATCGGCAATATAATCTAAAATTGCTTTGTCCATAAGTTTTCACTTCCCTTTTTAAAGTATAACATATTTGATAGTTACTTTTAAAAAGAAAATATAATATAATAACGATAGGTGAAGTAAAATGAAGACAAAAAAACGCAAAAAAACATGGTTTTTTTATAATTTTAGTAGAATATTTATTGGTATCGCTTTAATTTTAAGTTGCTTGGGGATGATTTTGACTAAAGATGATAGTCAACGCAGTCGATTTGCTTTTACTGCCACCCAATCTTTATTATTTTTAGTTTGTTTATTTATCCCTAGAATTATCGAAAAGACGGCTAAAATATATATTTCCAACATATTATTAATTATCTTTTTAATTGTTTGTATTTGTCATTTTATTTTGGGAGAAATTTGTGAGTTTTATATTCATATTAAATTTTGGGATTCTGTTTTACATACATTTACTGGTGTAACCTTATCTATATTATCATTTTCTATTTTAAATTTAATGAACAACAATCTTAAAGGAATAAAACTTTCTCCTTTATTTGTCGCCTTTTTTGCTGTATTTTTTACCCTTTCTATCGGTGTTTTATGGGAAATTATCGAATATACCGCAGATGGATTGTTTAAAACAAATATGCAAAGATATATGAATTCTATTACATTGGTTCCTTTTGAAGGAAGAGAAGCATTAAAGGATACCATGAAAGATTTGATGCTCGATGCTGCTGGTGCGACTGTTTTTGCCGTGATTGGGTATTTTGCGTTAAAACATGAAAAAAATATTTTTAAAGGCTTTGAAATAACACAAAAGGATGATTCTATCGAAAAAAATGAAAATGAGGTAGAGATAACAAAAGCATCTAAAAAAAAGAAACAAAAACCCGATAAACAAACAAAAGCGTGAACTTTTTGTTTTATATATAAAACAAAACTTTCTAAATTTTTCTTGACATCATAGCCGTTTCTTTTCTATAATACTCATGGTTTTATAAAAAAGTGAGGTTTATATGATGGCGGTAAATTTTAAAAAATCTAAAACATGGTTATTATTCTCAATTAGTTTTTTCTTATCTATTGCAGGATGTACGACAGTAGATGAATCTAGTGCTTCTACAAGTTCAAATTCAGTTTTATCAAATAGTAGTTCTATTCATTCTTCATCAAGTTCTAGCTTTCTAGATGAAAATAGTTCTTCTAGTAGTAGTTTAAATAATAGTTCAAGTAGTAGCTCTTCAAGCAGCAGCTCTTCAAGTAGTAGCTCAAGCAATTCTTCAAGTAGTAGCTCAAGTAGCTCTTCAAGTAGTAGCTCAAGTAGCTCTTCAAGTAGTAGCTCAAGTAGCTCTTCAAGCAGTAGTTCAAGCAGTTCTTCAAGTAGTAGCTCAAGTAGTACTTCTTCAAGCACTTCTGAATCACCTACAGTGGAAAAATATACAGTCACTTTTCATGCCAATGGAGGTATGTATGAAAATAATGCACAAACCTATCAAATTGAAGTTAATGAAAATGAAAAAATTGATTATGCTTCAATTAAAAAGCCGAATAGAGAGGGTTATGCTTTGAATCAATGGTCAAAAGTAAATAATGGCTTTGACTATTGGAATTTTGAACTTGACAAAGTAGAAGAAAATTTAAATTTATATGCGACTTGGACGCCAAATCAATATCAAGTGTATTTAGAAAATGAAAACGAATCTGCAGGTTCAATTTTGGGAGCTGGAGATTATGCATATGGAACTATGGTTACAATTACTGCCACAGCCAATGCAGGTTATCATTTTGTAGGTTGGTATCATGGAGATAATCAAATGTCTTCAGAAACTTCTTATCGTTTTGCTGTATTAGAAACTATTACTTTAAAGGCAAAATGGGAAGCAAATGCTTATACCATTACCTTAATTCCAGGAGGCCATGCAACCGTAGAAAAGAATACATATACTGTAAAATATAATGCGACCTATCAACTTCCGATTGCTAGACAAACCGGCTATGCTTTTGAAGGTTGGTGTTACAATGGCGATCTCATTACTAATCAAAATGGAGAAAGTTTACTTCCTTATACTTTTACAAGTGATATTACTTTAAATGCAAAATTTATTGCAAATAAATATACTTATGTTTTCAAAAATTACGATGATAGTGTCATTACATCGACTACGGCAGATTACGGAACAGCAATTGTCTATCCAGATGAAAATCCAACTTATGATGATGAGGAATTTGATTATACATTTGTGGGATGGGATCCTTCCGATTTAACGATATTAACTGAAAATATTGAAATAAAAGCACAATATACTAGACAACCTAAATTACATCATAAAATTATTCATATGCTTTCTGATGCGTTAGGAAACAATCGTGAGGTTTATATGAATGCAACATTAGAAGGACAAGTTGCGCTCACCACACAATTAAAATTTCAAATGGATAGTGATATTTTTAATCGGTTATTATATAAAGATCAACAAACCCTTGAAGAAAGTAATCAACTAACCGTAGAAGCTTTATTACAATCGATTGTTTTGCAAGCAAGTGTCCAATATGGTGAAGATACATTTTATCTTGAAGTAACTCCAACGGAAACTTATTTTTCAGCCTTTGGTAAAGTATATAATTTTAATTTAGTTAAGACGTATCAAACCTTATTGCAAGTATTACCAAAAGATGTTTTTGATGTAGCGCTCTTTTTAGAAAATTTTATAGCTAGTGATGTGGAAGCTGAATCCGTAAAATTAGAAGAAGAAGCCAACACAGCAAAATTAACCACCACAGTCAAGAATGCTTATCAAGACGGAACGGGTGAAACTGAAAACAATCCAAATCCATTTTATGGAAAGGATTTACAATGTAGTGTTCTTTTTGAAAAACAAAATGAAACTTATTCGATTGTTTCTGCCGAATTAAAAATTCTTTACGAAAAGATAACGATTACAACTTATAATGGGGATGGATTTGTATGTGATATTGCACACGAAGCGGCTTTAGATTATTTTGATCAATTATTAAATTTTGCTCCAGCAATTTCCAATACGGCTCAATTCAAAGATTTTCATATTCAAGGAAATCTCGATGTTACTTTGCTTGGTTCAACAACGACGAGTGCCTTCGATATCAAAATTTCAGTGGATGAAAAAAATCAAGTTTATGCAGAAATTTATTTAGATTTGAAAGAGTGCATTTTATTTGCTTCCGATGCTCAAACGTATCTTTATTTTGATGGTGCAAATCAAATGATTTATGCTAAAAAAACATATTATTTTTCAGAAGGTATTCTTTGGAATAAGAAAAAATATAAACAAACGGATTATCAAACATGGACACAAAAAACTTTCCAAGAAGATACTATGACGAATATTTTTTGGTTAATTCATGCTTCAGATACAGTGACTAAAAACGCAAGTAATACACAATTTAGCATAGATTATAAAGAATTGTTATCTTCCATTTCAACGGAGGATCAAACGCTAATCATCACGTTAAATAAAAGCGCAATTAAAATGACGGGTGGAAGTGTCAACGCTTCTATTACGCAAAATATTGAACTACGTCTCACAAAAACAGAAGATGAATATTTGGAATTATTTAATTTTTCAACTGGTTTAGGTCTTGGTAGTTTCAATGCAATAAAAGTTAAAATTGCTGCGCAATTGATAGATCGTGGCGTCTCTTTAAAAATAGATGAAAGTATTGCTCAATTAGTAGACACCGTAGATATTTATAAGGAACTAGGTTTACATCAAGGAGAAAAAGAAATCGTAAGTTAGGAGATGTATTCTTTAAAAAAAATTTGACAAAACAAATCTTTGAAAACTATAATTATTCTAGATTAATTCAAAGGGGAGGGGTTAATTTATGAAAAAGGATGCAACGACAAAACTTTTTATTGGCGTAGTGTTAGGTATTTTATTAATAATTTCTGGATTAATTGGTACAGTATTATGGCCTATCGAAAGTGAAGCATATGAAGGCATGAAAACCCTACATTTAGTTACTAAAATTATTGTTTTAATCGCTTTTGTTGGTCATATTGTTTACTGTTTATTACCTAATGCACGTTTTTCTACGCAAATTGTGTCTACTGGAATCGTTTTAATTTTTCAATTAGCACCATTAATCACACGAATTCATTGGCATAATGCAACAGCACCGATGATTATTTTATTGTTTGTTTTATTTGTTTTTGTTTTTTGTTATTTTGGACAACGATTGGCTGCCAAAAAATTTACAGAAGATGAACAAAAAGCCAAACATAGTTCAAATTATCGTGGCTAAAAAGAACGTTTAAATAAAGCAAGCCCCTCATTCATTTTTGAATAGGGGTTTTCTTATCGAAAAAAACATAACATTATTGAATTTTCAAATAAAAAAGCAGACGAAATTTTTTCGCCTGCTTTTTCATCCTTTTAAATCATTTTTATTTGAGCAAAGTAGTAAGTTTTAAAATTGCACCGATTAGGGCAAGTAATACGAGTACCCAATAAATAATTTTCCAAGCCACTTTCTTCATTTTAAGTTGGAATGGGAAAGCAGCTAATGCTACAGTAATCACTAAAAATAAATAACCAATAGTATCCAATACTGCAACAAATTTTAAATTTTCGATGAATGCATTTAATACTTTACATATTCCCGCTAAGAGTAAAGAAATGTAGGCTGAAAAGCCTAATATTTTGTCAGAATTTTTCATAATATCAATCTCTCCTTATAAATAAATTTTAATAAGTATACTATAAAAATTCAATAAAAAGTTTTATTTCGATGAAAAAAATTTTATAATAAAAATGAAAGAAAGAGTAGGACATTAATAATTATGGAATGTATATTAAAAATAGAAAAAAACTGTTGGGATAATTTAGATATTTATTTTTCTTCATTAATTCATTTAAATGGCAAAATTTTATATGTTTCGGATGAAAATGTAGATCAATTATTTGGACATCGCATCAAACCCGTGATAGAAAAATATGGCATTTTAAAAACCCAATATGTAGACAATAATACGATAGAATATGCAATGGATATTGCTGAAAGAATCATTGCAACGGACATTCAATACATTGTAGGTCTTGGTGGAGGTAAAGTTTTAGATGTTTGCAAATATGCAGCGTACGTTTCCAAAACCAAATTTATTTCGATTCCTACGATTATTTCTAACGATGGGATTTCTAGCCCTATTGCAGTTTTAAAAAGGCAAGATGGCAAGCCTAAAAGTTTAGGCTGTGCGATTCCTTTTGCCTTATTTGTTGATTTGAATGTGATAATCAATAGCCCAAGTAAGTATATTAAGGCAGGAATTGGGGATACCTTGTCCAATTATACGGCATTATATGATTGGAAATTAGCCTGCATCGCAAAAAAAGAAACGATGAAAGATTTAGCCTATCTCATGTCGTCAACAGCCTTAGATACCCTTTTGAATTATCGTTATGAAACCTTAGATTATTCGTTTATTAAAATTTTAGTGCAATCTTTAGTTCTTTCCGGAATTGCTATGGACTTTGCAAATACTAGCCGTCCTTGTAGTGGAGCAGAACATTTATTTAGTCATGCCCTCGATTATTATTTACCACATCCTACCTTACATGGATTTCAAGTAGCCCTAGGAAGTATTGTCATGGCAAAATTACAAAATCGTGAATATAGTTTTATCTTAAAATATTTAAAACAATTTGAAGTCGATATCCATCCTAAGACTTTAGGAATTCGTAAAGAAGATTTTATCTTATGTATGCAAAAAGCTCGTTCATTACGTCCAGGCAAATATACTATTTTGGATATTGTTGAATTAAATGATGAAATGCTAGCTAAAATCTATGATGAATTATGTGAGGAATTATAATGGATGTTGTTATTTTAGTGGCCGGAATTGGCAGTAGACTCAAAGAAAAAACGAAAGAAATACCTAAATGTTTAGTTAAGATCAACGGTCAATCCATCCTTGAAAGACAACTTGAAATCTTAAATGAATTTAACTTTGATAATATTTATTTAGTGGGTGGTTATAAAATCAATAAGATCAAGGAATTATTAGCCCAATTATCTTATAAAAATATCGTTTTACTGAATAATTTGGATTATCTTACAACAAATAATATGTATTCTTTATCATTGGTTGAACCCTATCTCAATGGTCATGATTTTTTCTGGCTAAATGGTGATATTTTATTCACTAAAGAAGTGATTCAAGGAATGCTTCATTATCAAAATCAAAATGTTATTGCTTGTATCCCTCATTTCTATCTAAATGAATCGATGAAAATAAAAACAAAGGGTAAACAAGTGATAGAAATATCAAAATTAATTAAAGAAGATGAATCTTATGCGACGAGTATTGATATCTATTTGATCTCTAAAGAAACATCAAAAACATTGTTTTTAACGATAAAAAATTGGCTAGCTAAAGATAAAAATAGTTGGAGTGAACTCGCATTAAATGCGATTCTGGATAAACAATATTTTACTTATTATATTGTGAATACTCCATGGATTGAAATAGATAACTTAGATGATTATAAAGAAGCTATAGAAATGTTTAAATAGTAGGAGGGAAGCAATGGAGTATAATTTTAATGTTATCAACGTAGCAAGTTTAGATGAAATTTATCAAAAGTTAGAAGAAGGGTATTTCTTCTTTAACATGCGTTTTGATAACCATATTTTGCCTCAATTTTATGATTATGTGAATACGAAACCAGATGCACCTATAAAAACTTTTTTACTCGGCGTGTGTTATGAATATGAACTAGGTGTTAAAAAGGATTTGAACTTAGCTTTTCAATATTTTTTAGATGCTTCTAGTTATGATAATTTAGAAGCTAAATTTCATCTAGCTAATTGTTATATAAATGGAAAAGGAACACCAGTGAATGAAAAAGAAGCCTTTCAATTGTTTTTAGAAACCGCTAAAGGCGGGATCTATTATTCTAAAAAGATAGTTGCTTATTTATATGAAAATGGCATAGGCACTACGAAAGACGATAAAAATGCTTTTCAATGGTATAGCGAGGCTGCTAATGCGAATGTAGCTGAAGCTAAATATAACATGGGACGTTGTTATTTATATGCAATAGGTACTGAGCGGGATGAAGAAAAAGCACTTTATTGGTTGAAACAAGCGGTTCAATTAGGTTCACTACCTGCGATTACTTTAATAGGAAGAATATATTTTCATAGTGAACAACCCGATTATGAAAAGGCGGTTGATTATTTTAATCAAGCGGCTAGTAAAAATGATCCCGTTGCTCTAAATTATTTAGGCACTTGTTATTTGCGTGGATTGGGTAGTGAAGTAAATCAAACCAAAGCCTTTGAAGCCTATTTCAAAGCTGCCAAGTTGAGCAACTATGCATTAGCGATGTTTAATGTTGCAGCATGTTATAATAGAGGCATTGGAACACAAAAGAATATGGAACAAGCGATCTATTGGTATCAAAAAGCAGCTGATAACGGAAATGTGGATGCTATGGAAAATCTTGGCCGCTTTTATTTTTATGGCAATGGCGTAGAAAAAGATGAACAAAAAGCGATTGAATATTTCATAAAGGCTGCTAATCAAGAAAATGCTAAAGCACAAGATATGCTTGGTTATTGTTATTATTATGGTTATGGGGTTGAACAAGATTTTAAAGCCTCTGTTTATTGGTATGAAAAAGCAGCCGATAATGGAAATGCTGATGCTATGGAAACGCTAGGTAGATTTTATCTTCATGGCAATATAGTAGAAAAAGATTTAAAGAAATCCTTCGACTATTTTTTAAAGGCTGCAAATCTCGGCGATGTTAATGCTTTTTATGATGTAGGTTATTGTTATGAAGCAGGAGAAGGTACCGAAAAAGATTTAAAGAAGGCTTTTTATTATTATGAACAAGGTGCAATTCAAGATGAAGTCGGTTCTTTATTTGCTATGGGTAGATTTTATTTTTTTGGTATCGGTAGAGCGGTTGATTATGATAAGGCCTTTCGTTATTTTAAAAGCGCTGCTGAAAAAGGCCACGCCGGTGCCCAATTTAATGTTGGTTTTTGTTATGATGAAGAAAAAGGAACCGTTAGAGATTATGAAAAAGCACGTTATTGGTATGAAAAAGCCGCAGAGCAAGGACATGCCAATGCCATCAATTGTTTAGGTATTTTATATGAACAAGGAAATGGTGTAACCGTAGATGAGGCTAAAGCATATGAATACTATCAAAAAGCAGCTGATTTAGGTTCACCCAATGGAATGTGTAACGTGGGTAGAATGTATCTATATGGTAAGTATGTAAATAAAAGTTTAAGTAAAGCTTTGAATTATTTTTATAAAGCCCAAGAAGCGGGTTGCAAAGATGCTGATGAATATATCGAAGATACTATAAAAGAAATTAGAGAAAACTAGAGGGATACGAATGAAATTTATTATTCATGAAGTAGCAAAGGCTCAAGATATTAAAGAATTATATACTGCTATTAAAGAAGGCTATAACTTTGTAAACATCGATTTGGTCGATAAAAATTATGATGACATATATGAATATGTTATCCACCAACAAGATGATGCTTACAAATTTTATTGCTTAGCCAATTGTTATTATTATGGTTTAGGTGTAAAGAAAGATGGGGATAAGGCTAGATCTTACTTTGAAAAAGCTGCCCTTTTAGGACACGCTCATGCGCAATATAAATTAGCATGTATTTATTTAGATAAACACGTTAAAAGCAACTATAATAAAGTGTTTTTCTTCTTTCATTTAGCAGCAAATCAAGTATATGTTCCAGCAATCAGAATGGTTGGTGTTTGTTATATGGAAGGCATCGGCACTGAAACTGATCCTAAAGCCGCCTTTGATGCATTTAAAAAAGCTGTTCAATATGGCGATATCGATGCTAAGTTTTTCTATGGCCTATGTTATTATTATGGAATAGGTACCAAAAGAAACGAAAAAGAAGCAATAAAATATTTAACAGAAGCTGCAGATAAAAATATAGCTGATGCGCAATTTTTATTAGCTTTATTTTATGAAGAAGCGGACTGTGGGGTAAAACAAGATTATCAAAAAGCTTATGAATATAATCAAAAAGCCCGACAAAATTGGAATTTTGATGCTTGTTATAATTTATATCGTTTTTTTAAAGAAGGTTACTATGTTCAAAAAGATATAGAAGAAGCAATGCATTATCTTAAAATGGGAGCAGAGGGTGGATCTGCTTCTTCTCAATTTGTTTTAGCTCATTGTTATGCTTATGGCATTGATGTAAGAAAATCAACTCAACAAGCGTTCAAATGGGCGACGAAATCGGCAAAACAAAATCATCCAGGAGGTCAATTCTTGTTAGCAGAATTGTATTTAGAAAATAAAATAGATGAAGTAATACGTATCGATAAAGCGCTTTATTGGTTTAAGAAAGCTGTTAAAAATCGTAATGAGGATGCGGCTTTTCGACTAGGCATTCTATACGAAAAGGGAAAAATCGTAGATAAAGATAAAAAAACGGCGATCCGATGGTATAAAAAAGCGATTGAACTTGGAAGTATTCAAGCGAAATACCGATTAGCAAGTTTATATATCACAGAAAAAAATGCCAGCATACAAGCGATAAAGAAAGCTTTACAATTGTATGAAGAATCAGCAAACGAAGGATTTGCAAGTAGTGAATTTGTTTTAGGTCTTATTTTTGAAAAAGGTATGGGTGTTAAAGTGGATGAAGAAAAAGCGTTATATTGGTATCAAAGAGCAAAAGAACATGGTGAAAAAAATGCCGAGGCCTATATCAAAAACTTAAAACAAAAGATGGAAAAATAATATCAAATGAATTGAGAGGGCAAAAATGAATTATAAATACGATAAAATGATTGCTAAAACTGTCGAAGAATTCTATCAAAAATTAAATGAAGGATATCTTTTTAGTAATATTGAAATCGATGAAAATAAAAACCACGATTTATATAATTTTATTGCATCACAACCCGATAGTGTTATCAAACAATGTGCCTTAGGCGATTGTTACTTTTTTGGGGTTGGTGTTAAACATGATAATCAACAAGCTGTATATTGGTACAAAAAGGCTGCCAATCAAGGAAATGTAGATGCCATGTACGATTTAGGTGCATGTTATCGATATGGTATGGGAATTGCTAAAGATTATCAACAAGCCATTTATTTTCTTGAACAAGCCGCCAATCAAGGACATATGTATGCCCAATATAATTTAGGTGAAATGTATTTTGAAAACAAAATCTCACAAGATTATAAACAGTCCGCATATTGGTTTGAAAAAGCCGCCAATCAAGGTTATGCTAAAGCTCAAGAAAAAATAGGTGATTTTTATTTTAATGGTACAGGTGTAACGAAAGATGAAAAACAAGCTTTGCATTGGTATGAAAAGGCTGCTAGTCAAGGGGATTCAGAATTGCAATACAAATTAGGCGATTGTTATTATGTTGCCGGTAAAAATCAAGATTATCAACAAGCCATTTATTGGTATAAACAATCTGCAAACCAAGGAAACGAATTTGCTCAAGTTATTTTAGGAAATTGTTATTTTTATGGTAAAGGTGTCGATAAAAATCCAAAACAAGCTGTATATTGGTACAAAAAGGCCGCAAGCCAAGAAAACTTGGAAGCCCAATTTGAATTGGGTGGCTGTTATTTTTCTGGCGTAGGTGTAGAACAAGATGAAGAAAAAGCAAACGATTGGTTTAAAAAAGCATTTAACGGCTATGCATCAGAAGCAAAAATTGGTGATGCTGAAGCACAATATAAACTAGGTGTTTTTTATTATTATGGTTTAGGTGTTGATGCCGATGAAAATAAAGCTAAATATTATTTTGAACTAGCAGCAAACCAAGGCCATGTAGGTGCACAAATGAATTTAGGTGATTGTTATTATAAAGGTATTGGAATACCTCAAGATGACAAGAAAGCAGTCTATTGGTATGAAAAAGCCGCTAATCAAGGAAATCCAGAGGCTCAAACCTATTTAGGTGATTGTTATTATAAAGGTATTGGAATACCTCAAAATTACAAAAAAGCCGTGTACTGATACAAAAAGGCAGCAAACCAAGATCATATTGTTGCACAATGCAAAATAGGTGATTGTTATTATAAAGGTATTGGCATACCTCAAGATGACAAGAAGGCAGTCTATTGGTATGAAAAAGCCGCTAAACAAGGAAATAAAAAAGCTCAAAAAATTTTAAAAAAGATTAAAAATAATTCTATTTAATGATTAATTAATACGTATTATTATCAATAATTTATCATGGAGGAGTAAAAATGAAGTATAGATATGATAAAGTTGCTGTTAAAAATGTCGAAGAATTCTATCAAAAATTAAATGAAGGGTATATTTTTTGTAATATTAGGCTTGAAAAAAGTAAAAGAGCAGATCTATTTGACTATATTCAAGCACAACCCGAGAGTATGATTAAACAATATAGTTTAATTTATTGTTATTATTATGGTTATGGTGTAGCGAAAAATGATTCGGCTGTAGCACTGTGGTTTGAACAAGAAGCTACACAAGGAAATGCTAGAGCTCAAAATGATTTAGGCATGTGTTATCTTGATGGTAAGGGGGTTGCTCAAGATGATAAGAAGGCTTTTGATTGGTTTGAAAAAGCGGCTAATCAAAATGATGCGATTGCCCAATGTAATTTAGGTAGTTGTTATTATTATGGTAATGGTGTAGCTAGAGATGCTAAAAAAGCTGTTTATTGGTATGAAAAAGCGGCAAATCAAAACGATGCAATTGCACAATATAATTTAGGAAATTGCTATGATATTGGTTCTGGTGTCTTTTTTGATGCTAAACGAGCTTATTATTGGTATGAACAATCAGCGAGTCAAGATTATACGCCTGCGCAATACAAGATGGGTTGTTGTTACGCTGAAGGAGTGGGTACAACGAAAAATGCTCAAAAGGCCTTTTATTGGTATGAATTAGCAGCAAATAAAGGCCATTTATATGCTCAAATCCAGTTTGCTTATTGTTATCTTAATGGTTTTGGTGTTGCTAAAGATGATAAAAAGGCTTTTGAATGGTTTGAAAAAGCCGCTCAAAAAGATGAACAAGATGCGCAATATAATTTAGGCTATTGTTATTCTAATGGTTATGGTGTTAAACAAAACAAAGAACAAGCTTTTTATTGGTATGAAAAAGCGGCGAATCATGATCATTTGCATGCACAAATAGCTTTAGGTGATTGTTATGCCAATGGCGATGGAGTTGAACAAAATTACGATAAAGCGAAATATTGGTATGAAAAAGCCGGAAGGCGCAATGATGAAGTGGCAGCTCAAGTTTTACAAAAATTAAAAGCATTAAAATAAACTTTTTATCGATGAAATCATAAAAATATATCAAAGCTAATTGAAATGTGTTTTAACTTGTTATATTTCAATTATAGAAAAATCATTATAAGTTTTATCATGGAGTCATATGATAAAGTCGCTGTTAAAACTGTCGAAGAATTCTATCAAAAATTAAAAAAAGCAATCTTTTTTCTAATATTGATCTTGACGAAAGTAAAAAGCCTGATTTATATGACTATATTCAAGCACAAAAGAATATGGAACAAGCGATATACTGGTATAAGAAAGTGACCAATCAAGGATATGAAAAAGTAAAAGAAATTTTAAAATTAAATTCAAAAATAATGGTTCTTTTAAAATTTAATATGGATTTGTAGAATTTTAACGACTAATAAAACTTTAAAATCTAACGTGGTAATCAAATAGCAAGAAGAATTAGTTTCTCTTGCTATTTTTTTGTGTTGTAATGCACAAGAATTAATATAGGGATGGATTACGATAAATACAAAAAAACAAAACACGTTATTTATGAAGTAAAACGCTTATAAGAAGATCTTAATATATTTTATTTATAACTTTCAAATTTGTACGATTTTAAAGTATTTTTTACATTTTAGAAAAACATTCATTTATTGAAGGGTAATTTAAAATCGCTTTCTTTTATAATCAAATTATAAAAGGAGAAAAACTATCGCTGAAAAATAAGTTTTTAAAACGTCTTGAACAAATAATAATGTTATTTTTAATTCATATTTTCAAAGAGGGGGATGGTATGAATGATTTACAAATTTAATGATTATTATTTTGAAAAACATTTGCTTGTTACAATTTAATAAAAGGAACAATTAAATGTTTATCAAATTTGAAAAAGAATATAATCCCAAAATCGATTTTAAAATGATATTTTCATTATATTTGTTTTATTATTCGAAATTAAAAAATTATGTAGAAGCAAAAAAGGTATTTAAACATATTAAAGAACCAAGTTCATCACAAACAAAACTTATATATACGATAGATAGTTCTTTCCAATTTTTAAAGCATGCAAATTTTCAAACAATAGACGAAGAGTCAATTGTTAAAATCGCAACAGATTTACGTGTCAAAAATCTTGATTTTACTAAGATATCGAATCTTGTAAAAATGCTCCATGAACAAAATAATAACACACCTATTCAAGCTATAAGAGTATTTGAATTTATTGTTAAAGACGACGTTTTTAATGATTTTTCTGTTGCTATAGGAATGTTATTTATGAATTCTATTTTATATCAAGATAATTATATTCCAATTGTTATTTTCAAAGATGATCTATTGTTTTTTAAACGAATGATTAAATCTCAAATCACATTAGAAAGTTTGGTAGATATTTTTTCTTCTTTAAAAGATATTTCATTAAAATATCTTGATAAATTTGAAAAACTTTCAAAAGTCGATGTGATTGAATGCTTAAAAAATAATAAAAATGAAATCATTGAAAAGTTTAATGTTACAAAAATCTGGTTGTTTGGTTCCTTTGTACGAAATGAACAAACTTTATATAGTGATATTGATTTATATGTAGAATTAAAAGATGAAAAACAAAAAGAAATGCTTGAAAATTATTTATCAAATCTATTAAACAGAGCTGTTGATGTTCAAATTGAAGGTCATGTAAATCCGTTGTTTAACACAATTCAATCATTGAAAGAAAGAGAGTTAATTATAGATGCTAATTAGTAAAGAAATTGATATTAAATCATATTATAGATTCATTGAATTTTGCTCAAAACTATTGAAATATAACGTAACTCACGAAAGATTTAAAAGGCTGGCTTTTGATGATTATAAAGCTGAATCTCTCGACGAAATAAAAGTTAAACAATTTTCTAATGCTTATTTATATATGTTAAACAATGCGAATCAAAGTTTTACAGAATCATTTCTTCAAGATATTTATTATTTATTAACTCATAAACAATTAAGCAAAACAACTTCTAACAAAATTTTACAATCACATTATATAAATTATAACGAAAATATTCATTACCATGTAGTTCTTGTTCACCTTTGTGTGTTAGAAAACGTTAAACAAAGAAAAATAGAATTTGCATTTATAATTTCAAATTACGTCATGCTTAAAAATAATAGATATCCAATCATTCCTTATGAAGGAGTTCATAAAAAATATAAACAGGCAATTAGGAAAAATAATATAAATATGGATGATTTGATGGTTATTTTTTCACAATCAGAAGCATTTCCTAATGAATACAAAAAAAACAACCAACTAACTAGTAATACTATTATTGAAACAATTCAACACAATAAACAAACAATCATTGAAAACTATCATATTTCAAAATTATATTTATATGGTTCATTCGCTAAAGAAAACACAAATCCGCAAAGCGATTTAGATATACTTGCTGTTTTTTCTAATGATATATCGCGTTTAGAAAAAGCAATACACACAAAAAATCTTCAAGATTTTATTGAATCAAAGTTGAATATTCATGTTGATATTTTAGATTTTAACTATGCACTTAAAAGACTAGATATAAGTGAAATGGAAAATATTATTACACTAATTTAAACAGAGGGGGAAAAACAAATGATTAAAGTTATTAGCAACAAAACAATAATGCCAAAAATTACAATTCAATCTAAAGTTTTACAAAATAAAAGCACCGTTGTAACTCCAACCAAAGAAGGAAAAGTTTCAAAAATAAACAAGGACACATTAATATTTGTAAAAGCCAAAATTGATGGTTTATTAACAGGTGAATTATACGGAAAAATAACACTCGTCTTAGTATATGAAGAACCAGTGAAAAAATGTGAATTTCAAGTGATTAGATGTTCTAAAAATTCTTTAGATAATGCTGATATAATTAATTTTGCAAATGGTTTAACGGGTGATGAAATAATTGAAGATAGAGTTACTATTCCAGGTGATGCATATCAAACAGATAATGATAACGTTAAAACGGTTTCGTTTGACGTTACAAATATTGCAAAACAGTCACTTGGAAATAATCCTCTATTTACTTTTGTGATTAAAACCAATTATGAAGGTAACGATTTAACAATTTATAATCCAGAATTTACAGCTGAAAATGTAGAATGTTGTACTGCAACAACAACGAATTTTGGTGGAATAAATAGTTATTATAAATTTGATAAGTTTGCTGTTGGGAATATCGGTACAGGCTATGTTAATTTATTCAATCAAACCATGCATTTTGTAATCAAAGGGCTAACATCTTTAAGTAAAAACATGCCTATTTCTTATTTCACAACTTATAATGTAAATAAATCCAATGAAAAATCATTACTAGATTTAAATTTAACACCTAGTTTTCAATATAAAATTGAACTTATAGGCAATGAATATTTAATAGAAGATGCGACGGGAAATAGAAATTATTATAAAAAAGTTGATACAAATTCTGAAAGTGGCAAAGAATTAATTGATACTTATAACATTAAGCATCTCGATGAAGATAATGGTGATTTATACTTCAGCAATATCAGCAACGAATATTTCTTTTTAAAAATTCAAAATGATACAGAAATGATTAAATATTATGATCAATCAAAAAATATTATTTATTTTGAAGTTTCATTAAAAGAACCCTCCGTTGGAAATGGAAGATTTACAAAAATTATTTGGCAAGAAAATAAATTTGGAGATCAAATTATTTATACTTGGAGTGGAATAAAATTAGTACAAATGAAAAACACAAAAGAAGAAATTGTGGATATTGATTATGATACTAATAATAGGATAACTCATGTTTATTTTAATAAATTAAAGCAATTCATTGAATACACTTATAAAACAAACGAATGGAGAATTAACATAGCAATTTATAATGGCGAGAAAAATTCAACCACTCGTACATTATTAGAAGAAGTTCAATTAAATTATGAAGAATTCTACTTTGGAAGATATGGTGTAAAAGTTTTGTCAAATGTTGAAGACAAAATAATAAAGGAAAAACTAACATTTGATATTAATATCAATGGTATTGTTAGTGGTGTTTCTTATGCAAATAGTGCTGGCGATAAAGCATATAGCATTTCTTATTCAAATAATTCTTTGTGTACAACAAAGACTTTATATAATGGGCAAAAAACATATTATTATTTTGATCTTTATGGTAAATGTAAACTTGAACTTGATGCTCAAGGGCGAAGCGTTACATACAATTATGATGAATTAGAAAATGGTGAATCAACACATCTAAATAGTGTTTCATCAATTCAAACAAATTCAAGAAATTTATTAGAAAATAATAGTTTCGAATATGATGATTCTTTGTTTAACGACAGTCCTTTTGGCTGGAAGAAGACAGGAGATACTAATTCAATTATAAAATCTGACATTGGTGGAGTATATGGCTATAAATATCTTTCAATTGAAAAAGCAGAAAACGAAATTATAACAATATCTCAAGATGTTGTTTCTATTCATAGCGGTGTTTTACAATTAACAGGTTTTGTCAAATATAAGGCAAAAAAAGTTAATGAAAAAATTGCTGCTGGGGATATCAAAATAAAAATCAGTGGAACATACACTTTAGATGAGGAAGTTGTAGTTAATGTAGACTCAGTTCCGGCAAAAACAGAAATTAGACCAATTAGTCATTATTATAGTAATGAAATAGCTTCTTTTTCTGGATTTAAAGATTGGATGCCTTTTTCACTTTCTGTAGAAACTCCTGAAAAAGCGTATAACATTACAATGAAAGTAGAATTAATCTTATCAGGTGTTGAAAGCAAAATCGGGTTTGACGATTTACAACTTTGTAGTAAAAATCAAAAAATTAGATACAATCTTATCGAAAATGGTTATTTAGAATTTGTTGAAAATGCATTACCAAAAGGTTGGACTTTTGATAATAAATCGGATGCAGATAAAATAACTGTTCCTGAAACAGTAGATGAACATTCTCCAATTTTAGGAAACAATGTAATGTTATTAACAGGAATTAAAGAAAAATATGTTCTAAAGAAAATGCAAAGAGAAATCCAATGTAAAGGATTGGCCGGAGAACAATTAGTATTTAGTGTATTTGCTAAAGCGACAGCAAGTTTTAACACGACATTTAAATCTTTTATATCCATTTATGATTCAAATGGTTTTGCTGACACATATTCTTTTGATTTTGATAAAAATTTTAAAAATTGGCAAATGCTTACTAGAGCAATCACGACAAAAAAAGATTATGAAAAGATTATAATCGGTGTTGAATATGATGGTGGCTATGATGCATATTTCGATGCTTTTCAACTATATAAGGACTCATATGGAAAATATTATAATTATACTAAACTCGGCAATATTGCTGAAGTAATTGAAAATGGTGATTTAACAACTAGAATATCATATGATGAAAATAACGATGTTAAAGAATTAACTTCGGCAGATGGCAGTCATATTAGATATTATTATGATTCAAATGGTCGTCTAGAAAGTATTAAAGATTCATTTGATAATGTTGCTAAATTTGAATATGATGAAAACAATTATATTAATAAAACTACCATTTTACCTTCATGTAATAAAAATGAAGAAATCGTAACAACTAGTAAGAATAATGTTTGGGGAGAAGTAGAATCAAAAACAGATGAATACGGAAACACAACCAATGTTATTTTAAATTGTTTAAATCAAATTACTACAGTGAATCATCCTAATTCATTGACCATTAATTATAATTACAATCAAGAATCGAATCTGTCTAGCATAAATACTGCTCTTAACGGAATAAATTATATAAGCAATCGCATTTATGATGAAAAGAGAAATCTTAAGTCTATAAATAGTTCTAATGGAACACAATATAATCTAACTTATGATGATTTTAGAAGAATAATTAAAATTGATGCAAATAACGAAGTTATTTATCAATTTAATTATGATAAAGTTGAAAATAATGTTCATGAAGAATTGCTAACTTCTAAACAATATGGCTCAGACGGCGATTTATTTGAATTTACATACAATATAGATGGTCAAATCGAAACAGTTTCTTTAAACAAAACGCTAATAGCAAAATACTATTACAATGAAGATAGAAATATATCTGAAATAGATGATTTGATTAACAATCAAAAAACATATTACACTTATGATTTAAAAGGAAAAATAATTAAAGCGGCAACGGATACTGATTGTTACATTACATATTCATACGATAATTTAAATTATGTTCAAAAAAAGACTTATTATATGGAAGGCACTACGCATAGTTATGAATATAATTATGAATATGAATCTAATGAATATTCTAGAGAAGGATATATCAATCGTTTAGGAAAACTTTTCTGCGATGAAATCGTTAAATGTGAAACAAAGGCTTATGGAGAATATGGTGCGAAACCAAAATATTCAATTTATTCATCGGCTTATGATGATGACACAGAAATGAATACCTATAGTTTTCAAGAAAAAAGACAATTGATTTGCTATGATTTCGACAAAATGAACATAAATCGTTCTGGTGTGTATTCCAATGGTGAGCCATTTGATTTGACAGACTGGAAAAACAAATTATCATCAACAAAATCTTGTTATATGTGGGTTAAACCAACTAGACGTTTCGCTTTGCAAAATTTATTTAAATTCTTATCGAATAATCCTACCAATAACCAAATCTTAGATGAATGTGGATCTGTTAGAGTTCGTGCGGATGGCATGCTAGATTATTATTCATCAACAGATTTAAAATCGTTAGCAATTACCAAGAATTATTTATACTTAAATGATTGGAATTTTGTAGCAATTAAGTTATTCAAATCCACCGCCAATAATAAAGCAAAAGGAATTTTATTCTTGAATGGTATAGCTACGGCTGAATTTAATATTTCGGAAAAAATTGAAAAAATATGTACGGTTGCAGTAAGTTCAAATGATAACGTTTCATTTCCCACTCCTTCACACACAGTTCTTCCACTTAGTTTAAAAATCTGTTTAATGTCATTTGGAACTTATAATTATTCACCCGATGACTTTATGGCTATTTATAATGAAGGAAAAAGATATTTACTTCAAAAAAGCCTTGTGAAAAAGACACAAGGTATGACCTATTATAATTATGACGCTTATAATACTTTTGATGTTATCACATTAAATGGCTCATTTGAATCGCAAAAAGGTAATTTGCCTCTTACATTAATGCAAGCAGATACGTCTTATCAAATAGAAAAGGCAAGACTTTTCAAATATGATGATAAAACAAACCGACATTTGTTTGGAACATTTGAAGAAGGAAAGACGTTATCTCACACCAAAACCATGTTATCTTATAAACTTGGTTTAACAGATCATGGAATAATTAGTTTTAGATTCATGCTTGAATCGGCAAACAACAACCCAATTAAATACCTTTTAACAAACTATAGAGATAACACATCAGTTCTTACAATTAATGTAAACGAAAACAAATTAAAATTTACGATAGGAACTATTAAACTTGATTGTTATAAAGATGTTGAATTTAGCCAATGGTATACAGTTACTATCTTCTATGAAGCAAAACATATTTATATCTATGTTGATGGCGAACTTTTATATGATGTAGAACATTCTTCGGTAATTGATTTAACAGATTGTATTACCTACGTTGGTTGTGATAATAATGGAAACGGACAAATAAATGGTTATATTGAAATGCTTGCATATTCTAACGATTCATTTAATGATTTTTCGCGAGCAAGAAAAGTTCAAAATCTGTATAAAAAAGGAAGTCCAATATACACCCAAAAATATTTAGATAGCATTGGAAGAATAACAAAATCAGAATTGCATACAACACAAGGCACATTTACATCAACATATAGTTTTGATAAAATGCGTGTCACTAGAGAAATTGAAGCAAACACTCACAATATAAAATATGCATATGATGCTTCTGGAAATATTGTCAAGAAAGAATTTTACATTAAAGATTTCATAGAATCATCAGCAACATATTCTTTTGATAAATTGAATCGATTAATAGAAGAAAAGAAACAAGATGATAGTGTTGCGACTTATACTTATGATACAAATGGAAATATCTTAACCTATAAGTTAAAAGACAAGAACAATTATCTAATTGCTAATGAAGAATATTCTTATTCTAGTACTTTTAAAGACAGATTAATATCAATTAAAGATGTTCTAACAAATAAAACAGTGAGAGAATTCGTTTATGATACAAATAATGTTGGTGTGCCAACAAAAATAATCAAAAACGGAAGAACTAATAATTTAACTTGGCAAGGTAATAGATTAATCCAATACAATGACATTAAATTTAAATATAATGCTGAAGGAATTAGAACTCGAAAATATGGAGAAGATTTTTACGAATCATACAATTTAGATGGAAAGAAAATTGTAAGACTTATTCATGATAAACGAGACGAAGCATATTTTATTATGTATTTCAATTATGATGAAGATGGAGTTTTAAATGGTGTAAATTGCGATGGAGAAGAATATTTCTATATTCATGACATTACTGGAAACATTATCAAAATCGTTGATGAAAATGGCTATTCGGTGGTAGAATATGATTATGATGCATGGGGTAATTTCAACAAAAACATAATTACTTCTTGTTATGTTTCAAAATATAATCCATTTGTTTATAAAGATTATTTTTATGATGTTGAAACAGAGTTATATTACCTACAAACAAGATATTATGATCCTCAAATTTTTAGATTTATAAGTGCCGATTCATTTAACAACTTAGATCCAAATAAATTAGTTGGATTGAATTTGTTTGTATATTGTAATAATAACCCTGTAATGTATTATGACGAAAGTGGAAATCTTCCTCGGTGGTTAAAAAAGACTTTACGAGTCATTGGAGTTGTTGCTGTGGCAACAATTGTCGTCGCTGCTACAATTGCAACTGGTGGTGGGGTATTACTTGTAGGTGCAGTTATATTAGTTGGAGCAGCCACAGTAATAATGACAGCTGTTGCTGCGGCAACAGATTCTGTTATAGCGTTTGATTTATCGTTTTCTATATTCCATTTTAAAATAGGCTTTACTTTATTGCTTGATTTTAAAAATGATAGGACAGAATTTTACTATCATAAAGGAATGTCAACTTCTACAGGGCTTTCTTATTCAGTTTCTTTTGTTAAAAATTATGAAGAACCATCTAATTATAGTGGATTGTTTTATGAGGCAAGTGTTTCTGAATTAGTACCTGGTTTTGATTTTTGCTATTCGCCAGAGCCAGTAAATGGGAAATATATTTATTCTATGGGATTTAATTTTTCAATTGGAGGAACTGGTAATTCTATTGGTTCATTTAGTGTAGATTATTACTCTCACATAGGTGGATTTTCATGGTAAACTCTATTATGTAAAATAGATTTAAAGTAAAGATAAAGGGAAAGTGATAAATAATGAAATTTAACATTAAAGACTATTTGGGACAATTAGTTATATTACCTATTTCGTTGTTGTTGATGATGATTATTATAACTGCATATAGCATATATGATTTTATTCATAATCAACATACAATTCAACTTTTTTTCAAAATGAAAAAAATATTTAAAATATTTATCGTAATAATGGGCATTTGCATTTATACTTCAATGTTTTCACGAATTATTTCTTGTTTAAGGACAGGTATTCCATTATTTTTTGAAAGAAACGCTCAAACACAAGTGTTAACAGGAACAGTTGAAAAAACACAAAAAATTTGGGGACATCTTTATAAATTTACTGAATATAATAGTTACGCTTATTTTGTGACAATAAATAACAAAAAATATTATTTCATGGAGAAAGCTGGAGTTAAAGTGGGAGATAATGTCGAGATTGTATATTTACCTAAAAGCAAAGTTGTTCTAGAAGTAAAATTTATAGATTCTTAAATGAATATAGGAAAGGAATTAAGCATAATTTGCTTAGTTTCTTTCCTTTTTTTAATTTGACATTTAAACTAAAATCAAAAATTAATTATGAGGATTTTATCATATAGTATCACAAATATTTCAGCAGTATATTAACTTTTTTGACAATTTATGCTATAGTATGTCATAATCTTTGAAGCTAAAATTGTAAATTAAACTGGAAGTGATTACATGAATTTTGATGATATAAATTCAAAAAAAGATTTTGTATTTTCAAATGATCTCTTTGGAGAAATATTTAACACTTTTTATTGTGAATTATTAAAATATGTTTTGGTAATTACTAACAATCTTGAAGATTCTCAAGATATTGTCCAAAATTTATTTGTAAAATTACCAGAATCAATTAAAAAATATAATCCTAAACGAGGTGGCTTTAAATCTTGGTTATTTGCTTGTGTTAGAAACGAAGCACTTAATTTTATCAACAAAGAAAAAAGAATTGAGGGAAATTTGCTTAAACTTAGCAATATGATAATTGAAACAGTCGACGATATTTCAATTGATGTTTATTTGTTAAATGATTTGATAGATATATTAAATGGAAGAGAAATGGAATATTTTTTTCTTAAATTTTATTCTAATTTAACTGATGAAGAAATTTCTAGGTCAATGAAATTGAGTAAAACAACATTAAAAAGAACTAAAGTCTCAATATCACAAAAAATTGAAAAATATAATAAAGGGGGTAACACTTTATGAAAGAAGAATTTAAAAGAGAAATAGATAATTTAATAGAAGCCCGTTTTGATTTTTCAAATAAAGTTAATCCTGAGGAAGAATATCAAAAAATTGTTTCAAAAATCAATTTCGAAAAACAAGAAAAAGAAAAGAAATCATTGTTCCATAATAAAAAGATATTAATTCCAATCTATTCTGTTATTTGTTTACTTTTAGTTTTTATCACATCACTGACTACAATTAAAATATTAAAAAACAAAGAAAATAATAATGTCATTCAAACCATTGTATCTAATGATGAATATATAAAAGCAGCTCAAGATTATATGATAGATTATTGTGATTATGTAAATCCTTTGCCTGAACAACTCAATTATGTTGGAACATATGCAATATTTGGAATTTATAAAGGAACAAAGTTTGCTGATAACGAATTAAAAACATTATATTTTGTTCAACTTTATTCATTAACTCAGAATTTAAATGATTGTGAAGTAATATTAACTAATCAACAAAACATTCAATTTACTATTTCGGCGGATGGCGTTAATGATAATGTAATGAAATGTTTAAATGATTTAGAAGATTTTGTTAAAAAAAATGAAGTTGTTTCTATTAATGGATATTTTGAAAATGAATTAATTATGGCCACAAATTATATTTTTTAAAAAAATGGACCAAAATCCCATCTTCAAATTGTATTTTATATGAAGGGGATTTTTTTTATGAAATCAAAGAGAAATTTTTTTGTAGTATTGGTTGGATTGACATGCATTTTTGCTTTAACAAAAATTAATTGTAATAATGAAAAAGCTAAAACATCCAATCAAAAGATTGTTTATGATGATTCGCTTATTCAAGCAAAATCATTAAATGCACAGCCTGTTCAAAACTCAACGGTTCTTGTAAAATTGAATTATGAGCTAGAAGAAATTAATTTTTCGGATATTGCTGAAGAACAACAAGAAGAGTATAGGATTGAAATGTTCAAAAAACAAAAATTAATGCATCAAAAAATGAATGCTGAACACATGAAAAAAATTGATGTGTCAAATTTAAAAAATCTTTATATTTCAAGTTATTCACCTTTCTTTTCATTCGATTTGGAATGTAATCAATTTTCTAATAATTTTCTGAATGTTCTATCAAAAAACGATGATATAGAAAAAATTATTGTAAATAGTAAAATAGATTATAAACCAAATTTAGAAATGTCTAAAATGCTTACTGGTGGATTGCAAATTATTAATTCTCAAGAATTAACTGGAAATGGTGTTGTTGTTGGACTATTAGAGCCAGGAATTGTTGATAAAAATCATGAAAACTTTGTTAATACTGATCTTCTTGTTCGTGATGAATGGTACTACAACGAAACTATAACAGAACATGCATCAATAATGGGTACAATTATTGCTGGTAATAAAGGTATTGCACCTAACGCAAAATTATTAAGTGTTGAATTAAGTGGAGATGCAATTAGTGAAATAGATTGGTTGCTTGATCATGGAGTCAATATAATCAATTGCAGTTATGGAGAAAATAATCCAACAGGAATATATAGTACCTCATCAGCTTATCTTGATTATATTGTTAATCAATATAAAGTTACAGTTGTTTGTGCTGCTGGGAACAATGGAAAAAGTACGGGATATATATGTAATCCAGGACTTGGATATAACGTTATAACTGTTGGTGCTTGTAGTAATACAGATTTTGTTCCAAGAAATTTTTCTTCATATAAAGTTGTTGATGGACCTCAAAAACCTAATCTTATAGCACCAGGATATGGTATGCTTGTTCGGCCTTTTGGAATAAATGAGGGAACGAGTCTATCAACCGCATTGACTTCTGGTTATATTGCATTGTTAATGGAAGATATGCCTACAATAAAATATCATCCAGAACTTATAAGAGCGTTAATAATGGCAAATACAAACAAAATCAATCGATTCGAGACACAAAATTCTTTAAACAACAATGTTGGAGCAGGTGGATTAAATTTTGGAGTTATATTAGATGGTTATAGTAATATGCTAATAAGAACAAATTCTTCGAATAATCCAAACAAAATGCTATCTTCTTTTGTGGTTAAATTAGAACCCAATCAAATTGTTCGCGCAGCTATGTCTTGGCTTGCTAAAGCTGATGGAAACGTAAACAACACTGATATGTCTGAATACGACATTGTTATTCTCGATTCTACCGGCAAAATTTGTGATGAAACACTTGTTAAAAATGATAATGTTGACTTTATAGAATATATGGCAACTAAAGATGACAGTTATGAAATTTGTATTTTCCAACGCGACAAGTTCATAGATTTGGATTCTATAGGACTTGCTTATAGGGTGATTTAATTATGCTTAAATACCCAAAAAAAGCAAATTTAATTGAAGTAAATCCAAATTTGTTTGAGCTATTATATAAATTTTTAAAATTATATGATGAAATTGAAGGAACAAATTTCAGCAGGGAGTTTTATTATATCTATGCCGACGAAAAACTATATACGGTAATGGATATTTGCATTCTTGTCAACATTTCTGAAAGTAGTTTTAGAAGACATAACCACAAGATTAACAAGATTATAAATAAAATATCTAATTTAACTCAAATTTTACCGCTTCAGTCATAAAAAAATTAACTATAAAAAATCTTCAAAGCCAATAACTTTGAAGATTTTTGTCTTATTTTGTTTAAATTTAAGAATCTATAAATTTTACTTCTAGGACAACTTTGCTTTTAGGTAAATATACAATCTCGACATTATCTCCTATACGAATATTTCCTTTAGCCATAAAATAATATTTCTTTCCAGATATTGTAACCCAATAAGCATTGACATCATTAAGATTTTTTTTATATTCAGTTCTATAAAGATGGTGTGGAATTTTTTTTGTTTTTTCAACCGTTCCTGTTAATGCTTGTGTTTGAGCGTTTCTTTCCAAAAGCAATGGTACACCTATTGATAAATAATTAATTGACTCATCTGCAATCGAAAAACAAAGGCCGCAAAACCAAACTAACATAATAAAAACGCGCCAAAACTTTTTACTTCTGAATCCGAAAAAAAATTGCAGGAAACGTGATTTAACGGCCATCAAAACGATACCTATTGTAAAAAAAACACAATCTATAAGTACGACTAGAATAGGCATAATAAATAAAATATGAATATAACCCTCTAGATCAAATTTCATGCACAAGTCACCTACTTGAATAGATTAATTTAAGAACTAATCAAAAGTTAATTATTATCTACTCCAAGAATATTCTATATCTATAAATAATAAAAAACAATTGAAATATATTTAATATAAATAAATATTAAATTTATATTGTTATCGAAAAAAATGTGGTATAAAATACTAATGGATTGGGGGAATATTTATGAAAAAGCCAATAGTTTTATGTATTATGGATGGCTTTGGAATCACAAAGAGAGTTAAAGGAAATGCCATCTATGCTGCAAAGAAGCCAAATTTAGATTATTTATTTAAAACATATCCAAATATGTTACTTGAAGCAAGTGGAATGGCAGTAGGACTTCCTGAAGGTCAAATGGGGAACTCAGAAGTGGGCCACTTAAATATTGGTGCTGGTAGAATTGTTTATCAATCCTTAACACTAATTAATAAAGCAATTCAAGATGGCTCATTTTATCAAAACGAAGCCTATTTAAAAGCTATCCAAAACGTTAAAGAAAAACATGCTCATTTACATATCTTTGGTCTTTTATCGGATGGAGGGGTTCATTCGCATATCAATCATATCAAAGCCCTTATAAAACTTGCTAAACAACAAGGACTAGATGATGTTTATGTCCATGCTTTTTTAGATGGCAGAGATGTTGAACCAACGACAGCTTATCAATATATATCTGAATTAAATGAAACATTTAAACAAGAAGGCATTGGAAAAATTGTAACTATTATTGGCCGTTCTTATGCAATGGATAGAGATAATAATATGCAAATGATTGATAAAGCGTATACTTGTATGGTGGATAATATTGGACATGCCTATACAGATGAAAAAGAATTTTTAGAAAGTCAATATAAGTTACTTAAAGATACAAATCGTAAAGTCATCGATGAATTTGTAGAACCTGGTTATAATGCTAATTACAACATAAAAATCAAAGACCATGATAGTATCATTTTTGCTAATTTTAGACCTGATAGAGCTATTCAAATATCCACAGTTTTCACAAATCCCTATTTCTATTCAAAACCAAAAGCAAGTGATAAATTTAAAGCGTATGTACCTAATACAATTCTCAATGATTTAACATATGTTTGCACGATGAAATATGCTGAATCCGTCAAAGGCTTAATTGCATTTAAGCCGGTTGCTCTTGATCATATTTTAGGTCCATATTTAGCTCAAAATAATTTGAGCCAATTAAGAATTGCTGAAACCCAAAAATATGCTCATGTTACATTTTTCTTCGATGGAACCATTAATTTTGATGGAATTGAAAAACCTGAAATTCCAAATTGCAAACGTATTTTAATTAAATCACCTGATGTTATTTCGTTTGATTTAAAGCCTGAAATGTCTGCTTATGAAGTTTGTGATGCATTATTAAAAGAATTAGATAAAGATATCTTTGATGTAGTTATCGTTAACTTTGCTAATTGTGATATGGTAGGTCATACTGCAGTGATGGATGCAACGATAAAAGCAGTAGAAGTGGTGGATGAATGTGTAGGCAAACTATATCAAAAAGTAAAAGAAAAAGAAGGTATTTTGCTAGTCACAGCCGATCACGGAAATGCGGATTGTTTGCTCGATGATAATGATTTACCAGTTACAAGTCACACGACCAATCCAGTTCCATTTATTGTATGTAAAGAAGGTTATACTTTGGTTGAATCTGGAAATTTAGGAGATATTGCACCTACCATTTTAAAGCTTCTAAAATTGCCACAACCAAAGGAAATGACAGGAAAACCTTTAATTCAATAAGAAAATGTCACTTCTTATAAAAGAAGTGATTTTTTCTAAAAGCCTATGATAATTCTACTTTGTATGTTATAATAAAAATCTAAGGGGTGTATTTGTTATGGATGAAACGATTCAAAATAAAGAAAATGTTCAAGAACAAACATTAGTTAGAATGGAAAAACTTCAAAAATTAAAGGATAAAGGAATTAAACCTTATGGAGAACGTTTTGAAGTTAAAGATAAAATTGTTGATCTTATCGAAAAATATGGTCAAATGGAAAAAGAACAATTACACGAAACTGAAAATCGTGCGGTTATTGCTGGACGATTAGTAGCAAAACGTGATAAAGGTAAAATTGCTTTTATCAATGTTGAAGATCGTGATGGAAATATCCAAGTTTATATCAAAAAAGATATTATTGGAGAAGAAAGTTTTGAAATTTTTAAATTAAGTGATATCGGGGATATCATTGGTATTGATGGTGTTGTAATGAAAACCAATACGGGTGAATTAACCATTAAATGTGAAAAATATACCCATTTGACAAAATCTTTACGTCCATTACCTGAAAAGTACCATGGACTTACAAATATTGAAGATCGTTATCGTAAAAGATACCTCGATTTAATTTCAAATAAAACATCTAAAGAAAATGCAATTTATCGGACAAAAATTATTCGTCAATTGCAATATTATTTAGATAACATGGGTTTTATTGAAGTAGAAACGCCGGTTTTATCTCCTATTTTAGGAGGTGCAGCGGCTAGACCTTTTATTACCCATCATAATGCTTTAGATCGTGATTTTTATTTAAGAATTGCGACAGAATTAAATTTAAAACGTTTACTTGTCGGTGGGCTTGAAAGAGTTTATGAAATTGGTCGTATTTTTAGAAATGAAGGGATGGATACCAAACATTCTCCTGAATTTACAACCGTAGAGTTATATCAAGCTTACGCTGATTTAAGAGATATGATGACATTAATCGAAAATGGTATTAAAGAAATTGCAAACAATGTCTTTCATCGTTATGAATTTGAATGGAATGGACAAGTTATTGATTTATCGAAACCATTTAAAGTAGTCACAATGGTTGAATTAGTTAAAGAAAAAACAGGCATTGATTTTGATCAAATTACTGATTTTGAAGAAGCAAAAAAACTTGCCTTAGAAAGAAATATTGAAGTGTTACCTCATCATACGGGTGTAGGACATATTTTAAATTTATTCTTTGATACATATTGCGAAGAAGAATTAATTCAACCAACATTTGTTTGTCGTTATCCTGTTGAAATGTCACCATTAACTAAATTATGTGATGATGATAGTCGCTATGTGGATCGCTATGAGTTATATATTGGCGGTTGTGAATTTGCAAATGCGTATAGTGAATTAAATGATCCAATGGATCAAAAAGAAAGATTTATTAATCAATTAAAAGAAAGAAAATTAGGAAATGATGAAGCCAATGAAATCGATTATGACTTTCTTGAAGCCTTAGAATATGGTATGCCACCTGCTGGAGGCGTAGGACTTGGAATTGATCGACTTGTAATGTTTTTTACGGGTAGTTCATCGATTCGTGACGTTATTTTATTTCCACATATGAGAGATTAATCCAATGTTACAATATATTCCATTTAAAGATTATAAAGGTGGCAAACATTTATATCGTTTGTGGAATCGTGAATTTAATCGAAGTTATCCGATTTCATCGACTTTATTTAAAGAAAGAATTCTTGATGATGTTAATTTTGATAAAGAAAATTCTTATATCGCATTATATGAAACAATGCCGATTGGTTTTATTCTAATTAAAAGATGGCAACAAGAAGCTTTATTTTATAGTGAAACCAAAACCGCGACAATTTCTTTATTTTATGTACAAAAAGATGTTCGAAATATGGGAATTGGTAAGGAGTTATTAAATTTAGCAATACAGGGTCTTAAAGATTATGCTTATATTGAAAAAATTCAATTAGGTAATGATTTATCGAATTTATTTTCAGGCTTGCCAAGCGATTTAAATAAATATGCACCCTTTTTTATGAATCAAAATTTTAAACAAGAAGAAGGATTTGTAGATATGATTCAAATCGTTAAAAAGGGTGTAGATCCGATTGCAAATCAGTTTGAAACGCCTAAAAATGTTGATTTTCGAATTGCTACAGAAGAAGATAAAGAAATGATTTTAAAATTATGTATTAATAATGATTTGCTAAGACAAACATATATTATTAAAAAATATTTTGAATCTGGAGGTTCTGGAAGAAGAATTGTTTTAGCATATGTTGAGGATCAATTAATTGGATTTGTTAGAATTTATGATTCTAAACATAATAGTATTAGGGTGAATTTCTTTTTAGACAAATCTGTGGGTTCTTTAGGTGTTATGGGAATTGATAAGGAATTTTTAGGCCAAAATTATCCAGAAAAAATATGCCAAGAGGCCATTCATTATGTCATTCGACGTGGATCTAAAAAAATTATGATAGAGCAAACACAAAATGTTGAATTTTATAAAAAATTAGGCTTTAAGGCATTTAAATATTATATGCGTTTTGTAAAATATCTCACACGTCCAGAGGAATAAAAGAAAATGGAATATCAAGCCCTAGTGGTTGCTGCGGGGAACGGAAATCGTAGTCAATTACAATATAATAAAATTTTTTATCAAATATCTAATCGAAGCATCATTGAATGGGCGATTCAATCTTTTATACAAGATCAGGATTGTACCAAAATCGTCATCGTCATTCGAAAAAGCGATGAAAAACAAATTAAACAAATCATTCAAAATGAAAAAGTTTGTTTTGTATATGGAGGAAGTACCCGTCAAGAAAGTGTTCGAAATGGTTTAAAAGAAATTCATTCCCAATATCTTTTAGTCCATGATGGTGCAAGGCCTTTTTTAACCATGGATTTAATTCAAAGAATTAAAGATAGTTTATTAGTACATGCTGCTGTAATTCCTGTTATTGCTATTAGTGATAGTATAAAGCAGGTAAAAGAGCATAAGGTTTTGAAATCCTTAGATCGCAATGAATATCGATTCGTGCAAACACCACAAGGATTTTTAACAAACGATTTAAAAAAAGCCCATGAAATGGCTGAAAACAATATGTATAGTGATGATTCAATAATGATAGAACAATTATTGCATCAAGAAGTATTTTGTGTTGATGGTGAAATAAGCAATAAAAAATTTACCTGTAAAGAGGATTTTTAAGGGAGAAAATATGAAAAGAACAATTCAAGTAAAACAAATACCCAATTTAAAAGAAGCCGCAAAAAGAGAAATGAATCTACAGCCCGAATTTATTTATCAAAGTGTAGAAATGGATGAAACGATGAAAAATTTGGGAAAAAATAAAAAATTTTTTGTTCGTACTTATGGCTGCCAAGGTAATTTGCGTGATGGAGAAGTTATAGAAGGTATTTTATCGAAAATGCAATATGAAAAGACAGAAAATTTACAAGAAGCCGATGTCATTATTTTAAATACCTGTGCAGTACGTGAAAATGCTGAAAAAAAAGTTTTTGGGGAAATTGGATTACTAAAAAAATTAAAACTAACGAATCCCGATTTAATTTTTGGTGTGTGTGGATGTATGGTACAACAAGAACATATTGTTAAAAAGATTTTAGAAACTTGTGAGCATGTTGATTTGGTCTTTGGAACACATAATATTCATCATTTACCTTCTTTACTTAAAGAGGCTTATTTTTCTAAAGAAAGGGTCATTGAAGTTTTATCCAACCAAGGTAATATTGCAGAAGATTTGCCATCCATCCGGGCAAGTAAAACAAAAGCTTGGGTCAATATTATGTACGGGTGTAATAAATTTTGTACCTATTGCATTGTTCCTTATACAAGAGGTAAGGAAAGAAGTCGGAAATCTGTGGATATCTTAAAAGAAATCCAAGAATTAAAAGATCAAGGTTATTTAGAAGTGACCGTTCTAGGGCAAAATGTGAATGCTTATGGAAAAGATCTTCATGATATTTCATTTGCGCAACTTCTAGAACAAATTGCTCTCATAGGAATAAAAAGAATTCGTTTTACAACGAGTCATCCATGGGATTTTAGTGAAGAATTAATTGATGTTATCGCAAAATATGATAACATTATGCCCCATATTCATTTGCCAGTTCAATCAGGTGATGATACGATATTGAGAAAAATGGGAAGAAGATATACCACCCAATCTTATTTAGAACTAGTTCAAAAAATTAGGACTAAAATTCCTAATGTCGCTTTAACTACGGATATTATTGTTGGATTTCCAAATGAAAGTGAAGAAAATTTTGAAAATACGCTAAAACTAGTAGAACAAGTTCGATATGATAGTGCATTTACGTTTATTTATTCCCCACGTGTAGGGACACCTGCGGCTAGATTAGAAGATAATGTCGATATGACTACGAAAAAGCAACGGTTTAATCGACTCACGGCTGTCATTAGTAAAATTCAGTTAGAAAAATATAAAACCTATCAAGATCAAGTAGTAAAAGTTTTAGTCGAAGGATATTCTAAAACAAATCCATCGATTTTATCCGGTTACACGGAAGATATGAAATTAGTGAATTTTAAAGGAAATCCAGAATTTATCGGTAAAATTGTTCCCGTTTTAATTCATAAGTGTAAAACATTTACTTTAGAAGGTGAAATTCTTGAAACAAGATGCGCACAAGCTTAATCAAAAGATAAAGCAATTGGAAGAAGTTCAGGCCTATTTAAAATATAAAGAAATGATTTTAAAAGATGAAAAACTACAATTTCTTTTAAAAAACATTCAAGATTTACAAAAAGAAATGAAAACATCTTTAAAAGTAGGAAATAAGATGAAATATGAACAATGTCAAAAAGAATTAGAAAATTATCGGCAACAATTTAATGAAAATCCTATCATCCAAAACTATTTACATTATAAAAATGAGGTTCAAAATTTGATAGAGATGCTTTCTAAAATATTTTATTTTGAATAAAAAAATCTCTTAAGTCTTTCTAGTATTGCTTACTAGGTTTACTTAAGAGATTTATTTTTTTATTTATTATTTCGTTCCAAAAATCCGATCTCCAGCATCGCCAAGTCCAGGAATAATATAACCTTTATCGTTTAAACGTTCATCTAAAGCGGCAAGATAAATAGGAAGATTAGGATATTTATCTTCAATGGTTCTTACACCTTCAGGAGTACCAACTAAACACATTAAACGGATTTGTGTATAGCCTCTTTTTAGAACGGATTCAATCGCAGCTAAAGCGGAACCGCCGGTTGCTAACATTGGATCCACAATCAATACCAAAGGATTCGTAACTACTGGTAATTTAAAATAATATTCGTGAGGTTTTAACGTTTTTTCATCGCGATAAAGGCCGATATGACCGATTTTTGCAGTGGGTAACATCTTTTTGATGCCATCGACCATTCCAATGCCGGCTCTTAAAATCGGAGCCAGAATGATTTTATTTTCTAACTTAATACGGTTCAATTCAACACCTGTTGGTGTTTTAAATTTTTGATCAGATTCATAAGTTTTTAAATCTTTAAAAACTTCAAAGCACATCAAAGATGCTATTTCATCTAAACTTTCTCTAAATTCTTTGGTTTTTGTTTCTTCATCTCGTAAAATCGATAATTTCGTTTCAATTAAGGGATGTTTTACAATCGTTAACACAATTTATCACTCCTAAATTTATTATAAAATAAAGTAAGGATAATTACAAAGAGAAATATCGAATATAATTGATAAAAATGTGAAAAATAAAAATATGATACAAGAAAATGGTAAATATTTATGCATCGATCTCAAATGTTTTTATGCTTCTGTTGAATGTGTAGAAAGAAATCTTGATCCATTAACAACCCCTTTAGTTGTTGCAAATAAAAATCAAAAAGGAGCGATTTGTTTGGCAATTACTCCTTTTTTAAAAAAGAAAGGAATTCGCAACAGGTGCAGAATTTATGAAATACCGAATACGATTTATTATCAAATTGCTAAACCAAGAATGAAAAAGTATATAGAATATTCTTGCTGGATTTATCGAATTTTTTTACAATTTATTGCAAAAGAAGACATTCACGTTTATTCTATTGATGAATCGTTTATTTATGTAAAGCCTTATTTTAAATTATATCAAATGTCAGCAAGACAAATAGGACAGATGCTAATCAATGAAATTTATCGGCAAACACATTTAATTGCTACGTGTGGCATTGGAACCAATTTATTTTTAGCAAAAGTTGCATTAGATCTTTTAGCTAAGCATTCTACCGATAGAATGGCATATTTAGATGAATCCATCTTTTGTGAAAAACTGTGGTTGCATCAACCATTGACAGATTTTTGGCAAATTGGAACAGGCCACGCAAAAAAATTACATCAATTAAATCTATATACATTAAAAGATGTTGCACATTCAGAACTTACGTTTCTTTTTCGTCATTTTAAAAGCGATGCGATCAATTTATATCAACATGCATGGGGAAAAGATTTTACGACAATGCACGAAATCAAAAATTATCAACCCGATGAAAAACAAATTTCATATGGACAGACTTTAGAAAGTGATTATACATTTCAAGAGGCAAGAATGGTCTTAAAAGAAATGGTGGAATTGTTGACATTAGAATTAGTAAGTCAACAACAGATTACGGATAGGCTATATTTAAGCATTACTTATAGCAAAAAATATCCGATTAAACCTAGTAAAATATCTAAAAATATAGCGAATCAAACAAATTCATACACACTATTAAAAAAAGAATTTTTAGAAATGTTTGATCAAGAAATTATTAAAAATGCATCTATTCGTAAAATAAGAATTGCATTTTGTCATTTAACGAAAATAGATGAAATGCCAATTCGATTATTTAATGATGCTAATGATAATAGAAAAGAAACAAAGTTAAATCAAACGATTTTAAATATTAAAGCAAAATATGGAAAATCTTCTATTCTTAGAGTAATGAATTTACAAAAAAAGGCAACAACAATCAAGAAAAATAAGCAAATAGGAGGGCATAATGAAGAATAAAAAAGGAAAACAATTTCGTCCATTTGATGCCTTAAAAGGCTTTCGGCAAGCACTGCACGAACAAGAATTAGAAAAGGTTGAAAAACCCCTTCTTTCTATCGAACAAGAACAAAGAATTAATGCGACATTGCAACGATTAAAAGAACAAGATGTTGTAAATATTCAATATTATGATCAAAATCAAATCATCACCATGAAAAATGAAAAAATTGATAAAATTAATTTCTATGAATATTATTTAATGATTCATCAAAGAAAGATTTATTTTAATCAATTATTGGACATTCAACAATGTTCTAATTTATTGGATGATTTTGAAAATTTTTGAAAAATAAAAAAACACAAATTTTATGGATCAAATCTGTGTTTTCATATTTTTAAAACAAACAATTTTTAACCGTTCTAGGAAACGGAATCACATCTCTAATATTTTGCATACCTGTAAGGTACATCACCATTCTTTCAAATCCTAAACCAAATCCAGCAGATTTGACACCGCCGAATCTTCTTAAATCAAGATACCACTCTAAGCCTTTTTGATTCATCTTTAATTCATTCATACGAGCTACAAGTTTATCATAATTTTCTTCTCTTTGTGATCCTCCAACTAGTTCTCCAATGTGAGGAACTAATAAATCACAGGCAGCGACGGTTTTATTATCTGGATTTAACTTCATATAAAACGATTTGAGTTCTTTTGGATAATCAATAATGAATAATGGACCATTGATGACTTCTTCACATAAATATTTTTCGTGTTCTGAATTGAAATCCATTCCCCAAAAAATATGATTATTTTCAAATTGATGGTGATGTTCAACCGCTTCTTTTAATTTTTCAATGGCTTCAGTATAGGTCATTTTACTAAAAGGCGTTTGACTTACATGTTTGAGTCGGTCAATCAAACCTTTATCAATCATAGTGTTTAAAAATTTCATTTCTTCCGCACAATTTTCTAAGACATAATCAATACAATATTTCACCATATCTTCGATTAACAACATATCATCTTCTAAATCAGCAAAAGCAATTTCGGGTTCAATCATCCAAAATTCAGCGGCATGTCTAACCGTATTGGATTTTTCAGCTCTAAAAGTTGGACCAAAGGTATATACATCTCGAAAGGCTTGAGCATAAGCTTCCGCATGTAATTGCGCAGAAACAGTTAAACTTGCCTTTTTGCCGAAGAAATCCTTTTCATAATCCCCATCGGTGCGGGTTGTTACAGTAAAAGTTTCACCCGCTCCTTCAGCATCATTTGAAGTAATAATTGGACCATGAACATAGATAAATCCTTGATTTTGAAAAAATTCATGAATCGCCATTGCTAAGGTAGATCGAACTCTAAATACTGCAGCAAAAGTATTTGCTTTAGGACGTAAATGAGCAATTTCTCTTAAAAATTCGAATGAATGCCGTTTCTTTTGTAATGGATAATCTTCTGCACATTTGGCTAATAATTTCATGTTGCAAGCAAGAATTTCAAAAGGTTGTTTTCCTTCTTCAGTAATTTTTAAAACCCCCATGATATTTATTGCATCTCCAGTATTTAATGCAACATAATCATCAAAATTTTGTGTTTCTTCTTTGTTATAAACAATTTGCACATTTCTAAAATATGTTCCATCATTTAATTCAATAAAACCAATGGAACCATTATTCCGATTTGTACGAACCCATCCTTCCATTTCTACATATTCTAAATGGTCCTTTTGAGCGTGTAAATCTCCAAGAATTAAGTCATATAATTCTCTTGCTGTTACAAATTCATACATGAATAAAATCCTCCTTTAAATAAAAAAACGTTCCTCATCTAGGAACGTAAATTACGCGGTGCCATCCTAGTTCATGGTGCTTATTGCACCATGCCCTTTTATTCTTTAACGCAGAAATACGAAATGTTTTACATTTAGCAATAAAAGTGTTCGATTGTATAAAGTACTAACGGTTTTCTTTCACCCTACAAAACTCGCTTGACGCTTTTCTTTATAATCCTCTTTTATTATAGCTTTATTATAAGTATATAAAAAATAATGAAAAAATCAAGTAAATTTTAGATTTCTTTACGATTACTAAAGGCTTTAAATAAAGTCATTTCATCGGCATAATCTAATTGTGCACCCATCGGTAAACCATGAGCTAAACGAGTAATTTTAATCGGATATTTTTTTAATTGATTGGCAATAAACATTGCTGTGATTTCGCCTTCGACAGTCAAATTTGTAGCCAAAATAATTTCTTGAATATTTTCCTTTTCTACTCTTTGAATTAACGATGCATAATTGATATCTTCCTCCGTTTTTTGTTTTGAAGGGGCAATAGCACCATTTAAAACGTGGTAAGTTCCATGATATTCATTTAATTTTTCGATTGCAAAAACATCTTTTGGATAATGTACAACACAAATGGTCGTGTGATCTCGATGGGTATCACTGCAAATACTACAGCAATCTTCTTCTGATAAATTACCACAAATGGTACAATGTTTGAGTTGCAATGTTCCAGTTAAACTTTCAATAAAATCTTGAATATCTTCACTTGACATATTTAAAACATCATAGGCCATTCTCTCAGCAGATTTTGAACCTACACCAGTTAAACGTTTAAAACAATCAATAAGTTTTTGAAAATTTTCAGGATACTCCATAATTAAAACATTCCTGGAATTCTCATTCCTGCAGTTTGACGAGAAAGAATTTTTTGTTCTTCTTGTAAAACCATTTGAATTGCTTCATTACAAGCAACAACAATCATATCTTGTAACATATCTTTTTCTTGAGGATCAATCATCGATTCATCGATATTGATAGATAAAATTTTTTTATCTCCTTGAATGGTAACGACAATGCCGCCCCCCGCACTTTTAATTTCAAATACTTTTGCTTCAAGTTCTTTTTGTGCCTTTTCCATTTCTTTTTGCATTTTTTGAGCTTGTTGCATTAACATGTTCATATTCATAATTTATTTCTCCTTTATTTTTAATAAGTCGCCAAATAGATTTTTACCGATTTCAATCGTTTCATTTACATTTTCTGTTGATGTATCTTCTGTTGACGTACTTGTTGTTTCTTGTTCGGGTTCGATTTCAATTTTTGGTAGTTCTTTTAATTCAATAGGACGATGTGCTTGGATTAATTGCATATAAGTTGTTGTTACATCCACAAATGAACTATGATCTAAAACGTACACTTCAAAATCATAATTGAATAGTTCTTTTAAAAATTGACGAATTAAAATTAAATTATTTTTTTCTTGTGCTCTAGATGAAATAATTCGATGATTATAAACTAAAACACAAAAATCTTTATTCGCTGCGCCAATTTTTGCATCCATTAACAATTGTGCCATATATTTAGTTTGATCATAGTTGAGATATTCTTTGATTTTGACCCATTGATCAATTAATTCTAACTTAAAACTTTTATCTCCATGAGCCACAATATTCACATATTCATCTAATGAATATTCAATTCTTTCAGAAGAAGCCGGTGCAAGATAAGTTTTCTTGACAACAGAATTTACTGGAACATTACTTAAAACAGAACGAGTCATCTTTTGATCTTGCAAGGATTCTTGAGGCTTAATGGTTTCTACTTTTGGTTGTGCCAATTCTGGTTTTTTAGGTTCTTCTTTTTTCGTTTCGAAAGACGAATTTGTATTCGTCGTAGTGTTATGCGTAATTTTTTCAATTGCTTTTAAAGAAGCTAATTCGAAAAACAAACGATAATTGGTCGATTGGCGATAATTACTTAAAGCTTCGTTTAAAATATCAATGACAGCCAAGGCTTGATTGATATCATAATATTTTAATAAATCTTGGGTTTGTTCTTTGTTTAATTTTTCTAAAATGGTAGCATCACTCGTTGATTGATAGATAATCGCATCCTTTAAGCAAATCATTAAATCATATGTAAGTCGTCGAACATCAATACCTTTTTCAATATATTGTTCAATTAATTCGAATACATCATTGGTTTTTGTTAGAGCAATCAAAATGAGATATTGAATCATATCAGCGGCTGACATCATACCATACATATCATAAATATGTTGTAATTTGATTTCATTTCCTGCATAACTAATCAATTGATCTAATTCTGATAGAGCATCCCGCATTCCACCATCGGCAAGTTCTGCTAGTAAAGAAGAAACCCCATCTTCTGCAATGATATTTTCCTTTTTTAGAATGTATTCCACTTTTTCTTTGATGTCATCATAAGAAAGTTTATTAAAATCAAATCTTTGACAACGAGATAAAATGGTAGGAATGACACGATGAATATCCGTTGTAGCTAAAATAAAAATGACATGGGCTGGCGGTTCTTCTAGTGTTTTTAGCAAAGCGTTGAAAGCCCCCGCCGTCATCATATGCACTTCATCGATAATATAAACTTTATATTTTCCCTTGATAGGGGCATACTTTACCTTTTCGATTAACTCTCTGACTTCATCTACACCATTATTACTGGCAGCATCGATTTCAATAATATCAGGAAATGTATTTTCATTAATAGCTATACAATTTTCACAGTGATTACATGGCTTTTCACCATCGGATAAACAATTTATTGCTTTTGCTAATATTTTAGCTGTCGATGTTTTTCCTGTTCCCCGAGGTCCACTAAAAATATATGCGTGCGCAATTTTATTTGATTTTATCGCGTTTTTTAAAGTTGTAACAATATGTTTTTGGCCGGATATGTTTTCAAAATCTATCGGTCTATAAGTTCTATATAATGCTTTATAAGCCATGGCTATCACTCCTTTTTTAATTATAACTTATTTTCTTTTATTTTTAAAATAATTTGAAAGAATTTTAGAACATTTTTTATTTTCAAGATATTTTGTTTCCGGATAATGGTTAAATCCTTTGATTTGATACAAACAAAGCAAGGATTCGATGGCTCCACCTTTAGGGTCTTTTGCACCATAGACGACTTTTTTTATTCTGCTTTGAAGAATCGCTCCGGCACACATCACACAAGGTTCTAAAGTCACATATAAGATACAATTTTCTAAATACCAATTGCCAAGTTTTTTACTCGCTTTTTCAATAACTTCAATTTCAGCATGTCTTGTCGCTTGTTGTTTTTTTTCTTTGCGATTATAGGCTTTAGCAATTATTTGATTATCTTTTACTAGGATTGCTCCAACAGGCACCTCATCTTTTTGATATGCTTTTAATGCTTCTTTATAGGCTATTTCTAAAAATTTTAAATCATTTTCCATCCTTTTATTCACTCGCTTTACTTTATATTTATTATAACTATTTTTTATATAAATAATAATATATTTATTATCACATTTATTAAAAATATTGTATAATAAAAAAGGCGAGGTGAAAAATTATGAAAGGAAAATATTTCGCTTGTATGGCGGCGATTGCATGTTTATCATTGGCGGGTTGTGCAAAAAAAGAATCAAAAACGAATCCACCTGATGATACAGCACAATGTATTGAAGTTTATAGCACAAATGATATAGTGAATATTTTCGGTATTTCATCAGAAAAGAGTTATGCTTTAAAGAATCTTCATTTCTATAATGAAGAAGGCAATATGATTACGGGGGATCAATTAGAATGGACGAGTACAAATTCTGATGTCGCACATATTGCAAATGGTAAAATTATGTATGATGGAATCGGAAGAACCAGTTTTACAGGACAATATTATACGGATATCTATCAAGTCAATGTATCTGTCAATTCAAGAGAAGATTTAAGATATTATTATGAATATGTGAATATGATTTCGGCTCAAAATAAATTTGTTTTGCGGTCAGGTTCATATAGCAATGTATCCTATGATATTGAAAATAATGCGGTAACGTTGGATGGCTCTGCTGGTACGATTGTACGCATTGATTATCCAATAGATGAAGGTTTTGGATATAATTATACGATTGAAACGGATTTTGATTTTATTAGTGCGATTGAAGATTCTAGATATGCAGGTGTTATGTTTAGAACAAGTCCAACCAAAAGCAATGTATGGTATCAAATGGATGTAAGAAAAAACATTCAATCAGATAATAATGGACAATCAGGTATAGAATGTACTGAAAACACAGAAAAGTATGGATATTTATATCCACAACGCACATTTGCGGACAATCCTTTACCTACCGATCGTTCCGTGAAATTGAAAGTTGTTGTGGATAATATGCGAGCACAATTTTATATTGATGATGAATTAATGATTGATACTGTTTTAAATAATATTACTAGTGGAAATATTGGTTTCCAAGTTGCCAGTGGAAAAGTGCGTTTTTCAAATATCAAAATTACCATGGGAACAAGTAATGTGATTCATACCGGTGTGGGTGGAGAAAATGCTTTTTCTTCTAAAGTGAGTGCAAATCCAGCATTTCCAGTATTATCTCCAAATTATGCTCAAACTGCACAATTAGCCCAAGCGATCAATCATCCAGATATTCCGTCTTATTCTATTAAAGCCGTGTTTGAAAACAATCAACTCATAGCGAAAACATTTAACAATGAAACATTAGTTGCATTATATCCATTACTTGCCGGATACAAAGGACAATTAATGCCAAATATTTTAGTTGAAGATGTTTCCACCGCTAAAAAAGTCGCAGAATTAACAGCAGCTACAGGTTGTGATGATGTTACCATTTTATCAAAAAGTACAGATGTATTAAACGAAGTTTATCATTATAATCCAAATGTTCGATTGGCTTATATTTCTTCGGCGACAGCGATTGAAACGTATCAAAAAGCTTCAGAAGAATGCTTCAAAGCAGGACAAGCAAATGCTTCGATTGTTGTTTTAGATACTAAAATGATTACGCGAGATGCGATTTTTTGGATTACTGCTAGAGGCTATGGCGCATGGGCAATCAATTTTGATTCAAGGGATGTCTTAGCTCCTTATAAAGCAACGATTTCTGGAGCAAATGTTTTTATTGCAACGAGTGAAGAAGAAGCTTTAAAAGCAATGGATAGTAATGTATTTAAAAAAGATGGTTACTTTAGAAAACCAATTGTTACCGGCCATCGTGGCGATGGTGCAAATCTTTATTTCCCAGAAAATAGTAAAGAAGCCGTTGTTTGGGCCGATCGTCAAGGAGCCATTGCTGTTGAAATAGATATTCATATGACCAAAGATGGTGAAATTCTTGTCAACCACAATCCTGATACTTCAGCCACTTCGACTTGTTCATTGGATATTGCAGATTCAACATTAGAAGAAATCAAACAATGTAATTTGAAACAAAACGGAATGACCACGCAATATAAATTTCCTACTTTAAATGAAATGTTTGAAGCATTAGATGAAGATAGTGATTTAATATTTGTTATCGAAATTAAAGCAACCCATTATGCGATTGCTAAAAAATTACTTGAAATCGTTAAAAAATATAATATGTTAGACCGTGTTATTGTCATTGACTTTAGTTTGCCTTCATTGAATTATATTAAAACCCATGAACCTGGTATCCATGTTGGTTATCTTTATCCACCAGCAGTAAAATCTGCTAGTGATTATGCTTTTGCAAATCGTGTATATTTTAACAAGGGTATTGGTTTTTCTCCAAATATGGGTAGTGTAAATGAACAAGGAATTCAATTAAGTACCGCTCGTGGAACGAATTATTGGGTTTGGACATTTAATCCAGATTCATCGACGTATATGAATTATATGGAAGCAAGTAATGTTGGTTTTACTACCAATAGGGTGGATTTAACAGCGGATTGGAAAATTCGATTGGATGCCAATCAGTCTAAATATGAAGTAAATGTTGGACAAACGGTAGAAATGGTTGTCCAATCAGAAACTTATAAAGAAGAAACAAATAATGAAACCGGATATACGGTCAAAGTGATTTCTGGTGCGGATGTCATCAATATCACAGGAAATAAAATCTCAGGTGCAAAATCTGGAACAGCTTATGTGGTATTAGAATATACTGCAACATTTAATAATGGTGGCGTTGCGAATACACATTCAATTTATAGTAACATTATTCAAATTGATGTAAAGTAAATCAACCGTAATTTAAAAAATAATCGATATATTTTCTCCAAAGTAACAAAAAAATCAAAAAGGTTTTGCCTTTTCATTGATGCGTTGCTTTGGAGTTTTTTAATGTTTTAAATAAAAAAAGTCCTAAAAAGAAAAAAATGATTTCATAAAACTAGAAATCATAAAAAAATAAATCAAAAGAAACAGATAAAACTTAAAATTCGAGATTCTTTTCCTTAGGTTTTTGATATTTCATGCCAATATGTTCTTGATGCGCTTCAATAAAAGGAATGCCATAAGTTTCAAAGCCATTTTTTTCATAAAAAGGAACAGCTTTGATTTGTGAATGTAATTCAATGGTTGCATTTCGATTTGTTTTTAGAATATCATGAATCACTTTTTGTAATAAAGTTGAACCATAATGATGTTGGCGATATTCATTTAGAATGGCCAAGCGACTAATCAAATAATAATGAGGCATTTTTAAAACACGACAAGTTCCTACATATTTTTGATCAACTAAAAGAATATAATGGATGGCCTCTTTATCTTTAGAGTCCAATTCTTCTCTTGTATCAATATGTTGTTCATTACAAAAAACAGCGTAGCGGATTTGTAATGCATGCATATATTCTTCTTCAGTTTTTATTTTTTTAACTTTGATCACGGCCATCACCGTTCTTTATTCTAACATTTTTTTGTATTCAATTAAACTGATATTTAAAGAAATAAATAAAATTACAAAATAAATATAGAAAAATATAAGCAAAGAGGCAAATCCAGAAAGGGGACCTAGAGAAGCATAATTATTTGCAAAGATTTTAATCAAAGGAGAAAATAATAAATATAGTAAAGAGGCAATGACCGAAAAAAATATAATGCCTTTGTAGATGTATTTGAACGCAATGTCTTTATAAAGACATAATTTATAAATAATAAAAATAATAATGAAGTGAATCAATACATAACATAAATACAACGCACAATAGTATAAGAATATCGGCAATTTTTTCGTTATTACCGGTAAAATAAACATAAATAAGATTAATAAAAAGGCTAATGTAAGAATTAAAAATAAAGCGACGATAATGGATCGAAGTCTAAGCAAAAGCGTTTTATGTTCTTTTAATTTAAATGTTTGATTAATATAATGAATTAAATTTAAAATACCCGAACTGATAATCAATAAAGAAGTGATAAAAATAACGGATGAAAGAAGCATCGAATGATGTTGCTGTTGATAAACAAAATCTATCAATTGTTCGGCATTTTTTAATGGAATGATTTGCTTTATAAATAAATATAATTGAGTGGAAGAAATGTGAAACCAACCAATGACATGAAATAAAAGAGATAATCCTGGAATTAAGGCAAGAATGCTATAATAGGCAAGTGCAGCGCATTGATGAAAGTGAACGGGTTGCAAATATTTTTGATATAAATGGATTATTTTTTTCATTTTATCACCGCTCTTAGTATTTGATGTTTCACTAAAAATTATTTTAAACATATTATAAAGTGATAGGAGGTGTAAATATGAATTTCGGATATCAACCTAATGCAGTTTATGGTGCTCCTTATGGTGGTTATGGTGCTTACCCTGCTAATACAAACGCTGGTGTTGGAATTATCGCTATTGTATTAGTAGTATTCTTGTTATTAATAATTTGCTGTTGTTGTTGCGGTGGATTCGGTGGCTGTTTCAACCGTTGCGGTAATACAATGTAATATATAAAAAATCCCTTTTAACAGGGGATTTATTGTGTTATGATGATAGTGGTGATAGTTATGATATTGAAAAAAGATATAATTACAGATGGGAATCCGCTTTTAAGGCAACGTTGTGAAAATGTTACTTTCCCATTAAGTGATGCTGATGAAAAAGCGATTCAAGATATGTTGAAATATATTGATATGTCACAAGATGAAGAATTGTCTAAAAAGTATGATTTACAACCTGGCGTGGGCATTGCTGCACCTCAAATTGGTATCTTGAAAAAAATGTTTGTAGTAAAGGCTGAAGATGAAAATGGTGTATTGCACCATTATGCTTTAATCAATCCTAAAATGCTTTCTCATTCTGTTCAAAATAGTTATTTACAAAGTGGTGAAGGTTGTTTATCAGTCCCACAAATCCATGAAGGATTTGTTAAAAGACATTATAAAATCAAAATGGCGGGATATGATTATTTGCAAAAAAAAGATGTTGTTATTGTTGCTAAAGGTTATATCTCCATTGTCATCCAACACGAATATGATCATTTATTTGGTATTTTGTATTATGATCATATTGATAAAAACAATCCTCTTATTCCAATTGAAGGAGCAACAGAAATTTAAACGCAGTTATTTCTACTTGAGGTGCACTAGCACCTCTTTTTTATATGAAAAAATACTTCCAAAATAGACGAATCCTAATTGAAAGTTGAAAATTTCAATAGGAATTATTATTTTCTATTTTGGAAGTATCTATCATTCAATATCCCTTTTCTTGTATTTTTATAATTGATTTATTGTAGATTGTAACCTGTCTAAAACCACTTTTTTACCTAAAAGTTCTAGAGAAACGGCTAAATCAGGACCATGCATAATACCTGTAGTAGCGATACGAATAGGCATGTATAGCATTTTTCCTTTGGCATTAGCAAGTTTTTGGGTTTCTTTAATACAAGCAAAGATATTATCTTTGGTAAAGTCATTTAAGTTTTCTAAACATTGATAGAAAACTTGTAATGTATTCTTAATATTTGCATCACTATGTAAAAAATCATTGGCATCATTTTCAATTTCAAAATCATCATTAAAGAATAATTTTACAAGAGGTACAATTTCGGCTCCATAACTTACTTGTTCTTGATAAGTAGCAATTAATTTTTCAATCCATTCTTTTGATTTACTCGACAAATCATAAGCTTTTTCAAGATGAGGTAAGCATAATTGAACAAACTCATCTAAAGGTAATTCTTTAATATATCGATTGTTGACCCAAGCTAATTTAGCTTTATCAAACATCGATGGAGATTTAGATAAACGAGTTTCAGAAAAAGCTTCGATTAAATGTTCTTTATCAAAAATTTCTTGTTCTCCTTCAGGTGACCAACCTAATAAGGCCATGAAATTAAACATTGCTTGAGGTAAATATCCTAATTCTTCGTATTGGGACATGAATTGCAAAACATTTGCATCCCGTTTGGATAGTTTTTTATGATTTTCATTTACAATTAAGGTCATATGCCCGAATTTAGGAACTTCCCAACCAAACATTTGATAAAGCATAATTTGTTTTGGTGTATTCGATAGATGTTCTTCTCCGCGGAATACATGCGTAATATCCATCGTATGATCATCAATTACAACGGCATAATTGTACGTTGGAATACCATTTGCCTTCACTAAAACCCAGTCACCAATATCCTTTGATTCAAAGGATACATGACCACGAATCATATCATCAAATTCATAAACTTCATTATCGGGTACTTTGATACGAATGGTATAAGGTAAACCTTGTCTTTCTTTTTCAGCCACTTCTTCAGGCGTTAGATATAAACATTTCCGGTTATATCGAGGAGCCATTCCTTCGCTTTCTTGTCTTTGATGTTCAATTTCTAATTCTTCAGGTGTGCAAAAACATTTATAAGCATAACCTTTATCTAATAACCATTGCGTATATTTTTGATAAATATCTAATCTTTCCATTTGCCGATAAGGAGCATATTTAGGGTTTGGATTTTGTGGAGATTCATCAGGAATAATACCAAGCCAATGAAGATATTTTAATTGAGATTCTTCTCCGCCCTCAACATTTCTTGCCACATCCGTGTCTTCAATTCTTAAAATAAAATCACCATGATAATGTTTGGCAAATAAATAATTAAATAATGCTGTTCTTGCATTACCAATGTGTAAATGTCCGGTTGGACTTGGTGCATACCTAACTCTTACTTTTTCCATGTATTTTCCTTCTTTCTTAGTAAAACGATTGCTTCCGCTAGAGCCCCTTGTTTATTTCCTATAAATCCAAGTTTTTCTCCGCGGGTGGCTTTTATATTAATATTTTCTTTTTCAGTATGTAATAAATGCGCAATATTGTTTTGCATTTGGCTTAAATATGGCGCTAACTTTGGTTCTTCTAGAATAATGAGAGTATCTATATTATTAATTTCATAATTTCTTTCATTCATCATTTCATATACTTTTTGTAAAATTTTACTCGATTCAATATCTTTATATTGAGGATCCGTGTCAGGGAAATGAGAACCTAAATCTTTTAAGTTTAAAGCACCTAGAATAGCCTCAGCAACTGCATGAATTAAAACATCGGCATCCGAGTGACCTAATAATCCTAATTTTGAAGGGATTTCAACGCCACCAATGATTAATTTTCGGTTTTCTACTAATTGATGAATATCTGTTGATTTTCCTATGCGATACATTTTATTTTTCCTTTATTGGATAGTTTACCAATTGAAGTCGATCACTAAACATTTCATGACGACCAACTTTTGCCATATTGATTCCATCAATTTTAACACAATCCCCAGTAAAAGATGTCGTAACTTTTAATAAACTGCTGCCCACACCATAAAAATCAACGGGTGCATTTTCTTTGTTGAATAATTTACATTTTTCTTCATTAAATCCGCTAGAAACAACGATTTTAACATGATTGTAACCTTGTTCATCTAAAGCTTTTCTAAGTGCTTTGATTAAAGTGACATTGACACCATGGGTTTCAATATTTGGATTATCAATTTTTACTCTTTCAAAATATTTATCTTCAAGAGCCTTTGAAGTATCTACACGAACAGCGTAAAGTTTATCTTTAAAGTAATCAGCCACTTTTAAAGAATCGGTAATAACATCATTATTGGAATCCACTAAAACGATTAAATTATCTTTTGGGTATTTTTCGTAAAAAGCTTTTGCTGCAGCCAATAAATCCATTTTAAACATGACAATTAAAGCGTGGGGCATGGTACCCATACCTTTATAGCCAATCCATTCTCCCATTGCATCAGTGCAAAAAGAACGAATGCCTCCAATATAAGCAGCATAACCATCTCCAGGATGATTTTTAGGATCGTCATCTCGATCCCCAAAGAAAATGACTTTAGCTTTGCCCGCTGCTTCAAGAATTCTGCGACAATTACTTGCGACAGAAGTTCTTCTAGCTAAAATGCCATCAATCGGTCCTTCTAAAAATCCAAAATCTTGATAACGACCCGTAATTTTTAATACAGGTTCTAAAGGTTCAATTAAATCCCCATCATTGAGCGCTTCAATTTTTAAATTTTGTGGATTTTTAGCATAAGTATGAAGCAAGGCTATCGCTTCATCGATACCACATAAAACGGAATGTCTTCTTTGAAAAAATTGCATCGTTACAATGTTATCTGGATGATATTTTTTGATGATTTCTTCCGTTTTGAGAAAATAAGCAGCACTGAAATATCCATCGCCATATCTTTTATCTAACTGAAAGGTTTGATTTGTTAAGCGACTAATTTTTCCTTGTTGTTTTAATTCGAATTCTAACATATGCATTCCCCTTTAATTTTTTTAGATATTAATTAATATCTAAACCGTTTATATTATAATCCTTTTATTGTAAAATTTCACTATTGGATTTATCAAATAATTGTAAGATCCACCAACTCGTCAAAAAACAGAGTAATAAAACAATTAAAATTATAAAATAAAGAATTAAATTTTTTGCACATTGGAATGGGAAACGATACAAATAATTCATATAAAAATATAAAGCAATTAAAATAAATATCGAATAAATCAATGCTTTTATAAAAATTAATAGCGATTCTAAACTGCAAATTTTAAAAACGTTAATTGGAATAAGTCCTTGATAATATAATGTCATTCTATTTTTTTTCTTTTTAATGTAATTGGTATGTAATAATTGTAAAACACAGATGAAAGCAATGATTACAATAATGATCGAATAAAAAAAGATATTATTTGATAAAATTTTAACAGATGGTATATTTTGAATCAATGATTTTATGGGTAAACATATGATTTCATCGGTTGTTTTGAAGTTTGCTTTGGAGCTATTTGCAATAATGACTCCATTATATAAATTACTTTCTTCATATTTATAAAGTTGTTGAATAAAATTAGAATTGGCATAAATAATTAAACTAGCGTCATCGGTATTGATGAGATCTTTGATATAAAAAGATAATTTTTTATTTCCAGAATAAAGAAAAATATCATTTTTAGCCTCGATTTGAATTAAATTAGCCAACGTAGTAGAAATGAACAATTCATTGTCTTTTATTTTTTTGTCAGTATATTGAAAACGAAGATATTCATTTTTTGCTAATTTATAACGATGGGTATTCGATGCAATTTCTTGAATATTAAAAAGAAACATAATTCCCGATTGATCAATATATAAATCCGTATTATTAGCTAAAAAATAATCTTTAATCTTTGCTTTATTTTGCTTATAAAAATCGAGAAAAAATGAGTAACACAATCGTTTTTTATTTAAGTTTTGATAATAAATGAAATTGTTTTGTAAAATGAATTGATAATGCGCATATCGTTCATTGTTAATTAATTCCAAGTAAATGGCTTCGGCCTCGCTACTATAAATATATTGATTTTTTTCTTTGGGTAATTCTAACAATTCGATTAAATCATTTAAATAATTTAATTGATTGCTATAAAGAATATATTGGTTTTGATTGTTAAAATAAATAGCTGAGATTTCAAAAGAATAAGACTGATGATTATTTAAAATGAGAGTAAGAGTATTAAAAAATAAATTTTTAATGTTTTGTTGATAAAAAATTGGTAAACTCACAAATAATTCATTTTTTTCTGTCATTTGATTTTCAAATATAAAATCGATATTTGAAAGGTTTACATTTTCTATTTTTGAATTAATGATTTCTTTTTTTAAGTTTTCAATTACCTTTTCAGTGAATCTTTCATATAAAATGTATTTTTTATTTGTATTGAACTCAAAAGGAGGACTATTCAAATTTTTTTGAATCTTCGGTTGAATATAATAACCATTTTCTGTTTGATAGTTTTTTAATTGCGTTTTAGCAGTAAACTGAACAAAATCGTGAATTAAAAACCCAAACCCGAGACCAATAATGCCGATGATAGCCAACCATAGACTAAATTTTTTAAGTTTTTTATTTGTAGCCATAGCTTTTTTATTGAGTTGATAACATTTTTTAAAAGATAAGTGTTGATGAACATATTTTTTTTCTTCATGTAAACTTATATAGGATGAATGATTTAAAGTTAAATCCATGATTTGATCGCAATATTGTTGGATATCATTTGTCTTATGACTGATAATAATTATTATTTTATTTTGGTTATGTTTTTTTAAATATTGATAAAAAGTTTTTGTGAGATGGGCATCTAAATTACTTGTTGGCTCATCACAAAGCAAAATTTTTGGCTTTTTCAACAATTCACGAATGATGCAGACCCGTTGTTTTTCTCCTCCTGATAATAAATTACATGGGACATTGATTTTATCTGTAAGTTTAAATAGCTTAATTAATGTATTAAAATCATTTTCATTTTGTTTAGAATTTAAAATTTGTGGCAAAAAACAATTTTCTCTTACTGTTAATTGTTCAATCAAATGAAAATCTTGATAAATAAATCCAATATTTTTCACAAAATAATCGGGTATTTCTGTAATATTTTGATGATTATAATAGATTTTTCCTTGATATTTTAAGTCTAGATTGGCAATCATTTTTAGCAGCGTCGTTTTACCTGTTCCAGTTCTACCGACCAGTCCATAAATTTGATTTTCGTAAAATTGATAGTTTAGTTTATTAAATAAAATTTGTCGGTCAAAGCACTTACTTATATGAACTAATTCTAGCATGTTTCATCTTCCTTTAAAAAAACGATTAATTGCTTCTTTTCAAAGTAAAAAATAACGGCAAAAAGAATCGATAAATAGATAAAGAGAACGAATAATAAACTAAAGATTAAAGCAACATGGATTTGCTTTAAAAAGATCCAAAGCGTAAGGAAAGTTCCAAGAATAGTTAAAAAAATTTGAATATAGTAAATAAAATAACATTCTAGATAATGTGCTCCCATGTTCATGTAGAGTGCAATTTTTTTAAAATTTTTATATAACATGGTAGAGAATAATAAAATGACTATAAATAAAGAGCCAAAAACACAAAATAAAGAAAAAAAGTTGACTAATTCCTTGCAAGAATCATATAAAATGAGATTGGCAAATAAATCCATTAAGGCATCAGAATAAAAATAAGCCTGTTTAGAATTAAAATTTTTTGCTAATGGATTGTTTTTAAATAAAAAAAGATTTTTATTTTTTTGATATAAATCATATAAGGAAGTATCTATAAAACAAATGTATTCATGCGCATTTTGCTCTTTGAGATATTGATAAAAATTTTGATTTTTAAGTTTTAAATTGAGAAATAACTCTTTAAAATAGTCATAATTGTAATAAAGATATGCAGATGAAAATAGTCCATTATCTGGAATAATTTCAATGTTTTCATAAGTGTATTCTAAAATATAATAGCGATTTTCTATCCAATTTGAATATCGTATAGTCAGTTGATTCATATTTAAATCATTTTCTTCAATGAATTGATGATTAACAAAGATTACATGATTACTATCTTTAATAGGTTTAAAAGTATAGTGCGATATTAAAGATTGATTGATGAATAAATCAACATGATTAAAAAATGAATCAAAAGTGATGTCTAAAGGATAGGTATCAAAATTTAAATCATCATTATAATTTTTAATGGTTAAAACTTTTTGATCAAAATAATCATCTAAATTTTTTTTGATTTTAGTTTGATAGGTGGATGTAAAAGTCAATTTATAAAACAAGGATAAGCTAGTAAGGATTGTTGTTATAATGAATACGAGTAAAGTAAAAGGATGCTGGAATAAAGATTTCCATTCTTTTTTATAAATATGATAGCGTTTTTGTTTTGGTGTTTGTGTATTTTCAACGGAATGTTTTTTTGAGTTACTTTTTATAAAATGTATTTGTTGATTTTTAATTTGATAAATGGTTTCAATATAGGAAGAGAATAATTCAAGTTGATGTGTGATACAAATAATGGTTTTATCTTTTAATAGAATAAATAAAAAATTTAAAACTTCTTTGGCTGTTTGTAAATCAAGAGCATTCGTTATTTCATCAAATAAATATAAATTAGCATTACTCAAACAAGCGCGAATAATGGCAACTTTTTGTTTTTGACCTCCAGAAAGATATTTTATTTTTGTATCTTTGTAAGCATCAAAATTCGTTTTTTGTAATATTTGATTCACCTCATGCTTGGAATAAAATAAGAATAAATTTTCTTCAACCGTCATTTCTTCAAATAAATCTAAATTTTGACTGACATAACAAATTTCATATCGTTTGTATTTATTTTTTTCTTTTTTAGAAAAATTGAATATATTTTTATTTTTATAAATAATTTCGCCAGCGGTAGGTTTTAAATTGTTTAAGATACAATTGAATAATGTTGTTTTTCCGGATCCTGAATCGCCAATAATGGCGACTTTTTCTTGCTCATGGATCTGCAAAAATACATTTTTTAAAATACATTGATCTTTAAAAGAGATAGATAAATTTTTAATGGATAGCAAAGGAATCACCATTATTATTATAGAAGACAATTATCAAAAATTTTGTGCAAACAAAAAAATTCTTTTTGCAAAGAATTTTTTATGAATGATTTTTTTCTAAAGAAAGATTTTGTTTTAAATTTTTTTCAAAATTAGATCGTGTCATCATAATCACATTTCCACAACTCATACATTTGATTTTTATATCTGCACCCATTCGAATGATTTGCCAATAATTTCCTCTATTTTTGCAAGGGTGGGCTTTCTTTAAAACTACATAATCGTTTAAAGCGTAAGGTATTTTTTCCATATTATTGATGATGTTGATGTGCGAGTAATAAATTGTTCATTAATATTAAATTTGTCATTACACCAACCCCTCCAGGAACCGGACTATAAGCCTTTGCATAAGTATAACATTCTTTTGCAACATCTCCACATAATTTTCCGTTTTCATCGAAATTTATGCCAATATCAATTAAAATCGATTTTCGACTAATTTGTTCTTTCTTTAAAAAATTAGCCTTACCAACACAAACAAAAATAATATCTGCTTTTTTGGTAATTTTTGCTAGGTTGTTTGTTTTAGAATGGGCAATTGTGACCGTGGCATTTCGGTTTAAAAGCATTAATGCAAGAGGTTTCCCAACATTGACACTTCTTCCGATAACAACAACATCTTTTCCCTCCAAAGGGATTTTATAAAAATCTAATAAAGCAATCGCAGCAGCGGGTGTACAGGCTAAATATTGCGCATGGTTACAAACGAGATTACCTAAGCAAGAAGGAGTATATCCATCAATATCCTTGCTTGGATCAATATAGGATATCATTTCTTCTTCATTGAAACCAGCAGGTAAAGGACGATCAATCATGATTCCATCGATAGATTTGTCTTGATTTAAGTTTTGGATTAAAACTTTAAGATCTTCAGGAGTCATTTGGCTATCAATAATAAATTCTTTTAAAATAGCATTCAAAGAGGCTAGAATTTTTTTCCTTCCTTTTAAATAAGAAAGACTGGCTGGATCATTACAATGAATAATTGCCAAGCAGGGCGCTTGTTGTAATTGAAGAAATTTTTCTTGTAGATGTATTCTAAACATTTCAGCAGCTTTTTTACCATCTAAAATTTTTGCCATATTCTCATATACAATTTAATTACCTAGAAAAATAGATAACTAAATTGTTTTCCTTTCTAGCCAACATTCTTTTTTATAACATTGGTTGGCCATCAATGTTATTTCATTGATTTTTAAAATCTCGAAAACCATCGCCAAAAACGGCATTAGCAGTTTGCAAACTCATAAAAGCAGTAGGATCTATATGATTTACAATAGTCATTAGTTCATGATATTGTTTTTTAGAAATCATGACACGAATGACCTTTTTATTTTGTCCAGTGTAACCACCATAAGCTTCAAATAAGGTGGTTCCCCGTTCGAGTTGATTTAATATCGCTTGATTAATTTCTTCATATTTATCCGAGATAATTTCGGCGACATAACATTTTTGTCCGGCAACTTGAGTGATTTCTACAAAGGTAGAACACATTAAAACAGAAACTAATCCAACAACAACTTGGTTTAAATTAAAATGAGCAATCAAAGCTAAAACAACTAATAATCCATCTTGAATAAAAAATAAAATAGATAATTTTATTTTAAAAAATTTATTAATAATAATTGGAGGAACATCAAATCCTCCGGTTGAACCATCAATTCGATAAACTAATCCAGACCCAGTTCCCATGCAAATGCCACCTAAAGCACTATTTAAAATAGGATCTAGTGTATTAAAAGATTTTTGAATGGAATCAAATATAGGTAATTTAAATAAAAATAAGAATCCTGGAAATAAAATGGCACTAATCAAAGTTTGAATTGCGAATTTCTTTCCTAAACATAGGACACCAATAAGATAAAGTACCCAAGTTAGAATAGTGGCAACAAATTCTAGATTCGTATGAAAAATCTGATTAATAATTAAGGTAAATCCAGAAACACCACCCGTTAAAATGCCGCTAAATCCATTAGATTTATAATTTAAAAAGCAAAAAGAAGCGCCCCCAGCTACCATAAAATTACTTAAAAGTAAGATAAGCATGCGCATATAGTTGTTTTTAATAAATAATCCTATTTTTTTCACTGCGACTTATCCTCCTTAAATTTGTTGTTTTAAATAAGCGAAAATAAAATCGTCTAAATCGCCATTTAATACAGCACTAGCATTTCCATTTTCATGATTTGTCCGATGATCTTTCACTAAAGTGTAAGGGCATAATACATAAGATCTAATTTGTGATCCCCACTCATTCGCTTTTTGAACCCCTTTTAAAGCAGCGATTTCTTGTTCTCTTTCCTTTAGTTTGATGGCATTCAGTTTTGATTTTAGCATCATCAAACACATTTCTTTATTTTGTATTTGAGATCGTTGCGATTGACAAGCAACAACAATATTCGTTGGAATATGAGTGATTCTAACGGCAGAATCGGTTTTATTAATATGTTGACCGCCAGCGCCACTCGCACGATAAGTATCAATTCTAATCTCTTCATCTTTAATTTGAATATCAATATCATCGTCATATTCGGGAGTGACTTCAATGGATGCAAAAGAAGTGTGCCTTCTTTTATTTGCATCGAAAGGAGAAATGCGCACCAAACGATGCACACCCGTTTCCCCTTTTAAATATCCATAAGCAAGAGGGCCAGAAATCAAAATACTTGCATATTTAATCCCTGCGCCTTCACCTAATTCATGATCCAAAACGTCAACTTTATATCCCTTAGATTGTGCCCATTTACAATACATATTGTAAAGCATACTTGCCCAATCTTGACTTTCCGTACCACCGGCACCGGGATGAAATTCTAAAATGGCGTTGTGTGAATCGAATTTATCGGTTAATAAAATTTTAATTTCAAAGGATGAAAATAATTCCGTGGTTTCTTTGTATTCTAACTCAATCAATTCTAACCATTCTTCATCTTGATTAAAATCGTTCGTTATTTGCTTTAATTCATTGATTAAATCATTTAATTTATTGAATAATTGCGTATAAGACTCAACAATTCCTTTTAAAGTATTCATTGTCGCAATTATTTTTTTCGAATTTTGTTTATCTTTCCAAAAATTTTCTTGTACAGTTTGTTGTTCTAATTGCTCAATTTCTTTGGTTTTGGAAGCAATGTCAAAGTGAATCACCGAGTAGTTTTAAACGACTACTCATATGTGAAACCTTCGTTTTCATTTCATAAATGTCTATCATAAAATCACCTTTTAGTCCTTTTTATCGGCAGAATCTCCATTATTGGTATTTGCATTTGCGTTAATTGTGACTTGCACTCTTAAAGTATACAAAACCACTTCTGTTGCAATTTTATCCATCATCTTTTGAAACATATCATAACCTTCATTTTGATATGTAACTAATGGGTTCAAATTTGCATAGCCACGTAAATGAATACCATCTCTTAACTTCGTCATTTGATCAATATGATTTGGCCAGTTACTATCTAAACAACGTAAAATAATATTTTTTAAAATAACATTATAAGCTTCTTCTCCCCACAATTGTTTTCTAGCTTCTGCATTATTCATCAAAATCTCTTTGGTTTTTAAAGCAATTTGCATTGTATTTTCAAGGCCATAGAAATCTTTTTGTGAGACTTCTTGATTAGGGCTTAAATATTTCATGCGCATGTTTTCGATTAATCGAGGGATATTCACTACAACTTCTTTATCTACGATATCAGAACTATTGTTAATTAAATCTTCGGTCGTTGTTTTGAAAAATCCATCTAAAATTTCATAACAATTATCAATTCCTAAAACATTATCTCTTAAGGCATAGATTTTTTCTCTTTGTTGACTTAAAACATTATCATATTCAAGTAAATTTTTTCTAGCGTCATAGTTTGCACCTTCTACTTTCTTTTGTGCAGAAGCAATTGCACTAGACATTAAACTGAATTGAATTGGGTCAGTGGATTTACCGAACATTTTTTGGTATCTTTCAGCACCAAATCTTCTCATTAAATCATCTTCTAGAGAAATATAAAAACGAGAAAATCCAGGGTCTCCTTGTCTTCCAGAACGACCCCTTAATTGATTATCAATACGGCGAGATTCATGTCTTTCACTACCAATGACAGCAAGGCCACCTAGTTCTTTAACGCCTTCTCCTAATTTAATATCCGTACCACGACCTGCCATGTTTGTGGCAATCGTTAAAGCACCTATTTGTCCGGCTTTTGCAATAATTTCTGCTTCACGTTCGTGATTTTTAGCATTTAATACTTCTGCATGTAATCCTGCTTTTTGCATTAATTTATCAATTTCTTCACTCGTTTCAACGGCGATCGTCCCAATTAAAACAGGTTGTCCTTTTTCGTGACGTTCTTTAACTTCGTTAATTAAAGCATTAAATTTTAACGCTTTCGTAGCAAAAATCATATCGTCATCATCTATACGAATTACTGGAACATTGGTAGGAATTTCAATGACACGCATATTATAAGTATTTAAAAATTCTTCTTCTTCGGTTTTTGCTGTACCGGTCATACCGGCAAGTTTATTGTATAAACGGAAAAAGTTTTGATAAGTAATGGTTGCTAATGTAATCGTTTCTGGATTAATTGTAACTCTTTCTTTGGCTTCTATTGCTTGATGTAAACCATCTGAAAAAGTACGACCCGCTAATAAACGGCCAGTAAATTGGTCAACAATAATGACTTGATCATCTTTGACGACATAATCTACATCTTTATCCATTGTATAATTTGCTTTTAAAGCTTGGTTTATACAATGAACTAAGGCTGCATTTTCGATATCATATAAGTTTTTAATACCAAAAACCCGTTCTGCTTTTGTAATTCCTTCTTCTTTTAAGAAAACGGCTTTTGTTTTAATATCAACTTCGTAATGTGTGCCTTCTGTTAAAGAACGAACAAAACGTTGAGCAGGAACATATAAAGCGGCATTTGCTTTATTTCCTCCAGAAATAATTAATGGTGTTCTTGATTCATCAATTAATATAGAGTCGGCTTCATCGATAATTGCAAAATTTAAGCCCCTTTGTGTTTTATCTTCTAAACGACGAACCATATGGTCCCGTAAATAGTCAAATCCTAATTCAGAGTTGGTGGTATAAGTGATATCACAAGCATATTGTTCTTTTTTTTCTAAAGAAGATTTTTCACGCAAGTTGATACCTACAGTTAAGCCTAAGAAACGATAAATTTCTCCCATCCATTCTGCGTCACGTTTTGCTAAGTATTCATTGACTGTAACGACATGAACACCTTTTCCAGTTAAGGCATTTAAATAAACTGCCATGGTGGCTGTTAGAGTTTTACCTTCTCCAGTTTTCATTTCTGCAATATCACCTTGATGAATGACAATTGCACCTTCAATTTGAACAATAAAAGGAAATTGATTCAAAACACGAAAAGCGGCTTCTCTTGCTACAGCAAAGGCTTCATTTAAAATGTCATCCAACATTTTGTTTTCTTCTTGACCTTCTAAACCTTGTAATTTTTGTTTGAATTCAATCGTCTTTTGTCTTAATTCATCGTCAGACATTGCTCTCATTGTATCTTTTAATGCATCAATTTGTAATGCTCTTGCTTTTAATTTTTTTAATTGCTTTTTTTGCATATTAAATATTTTATTTAAAAATCCCATGTCATAACCCCCAAACATAAATAACGATGCTGCGTCTATGTATGCCTTTATTATACATTTTTTTAAACGAAATATATATAAATATTTTATATATATTAACACTTTTTCCAAAAATGAAACAAAAATGATAAACATATTTGAAAAAAATGATACATTATAGTACAATAAAATCGCATTCGAAAAGGAGAGAGAATTATGCCATTAGTGAGTATGAAAGAAATGCTTTTAAAAGCAAAAAAAGAAAAATATGCAGTAGGTCAATTTAATATCAATAATATGGAATGGACCCTAGCTATTTTAGATGAAGCACAACGATTAAATGCCCCTGTTATTTTAGGTGTATCTGAAGGAGCAGCTAAATACATGGGAGGTTATTATACAGTTGTTTGCATGGTTAAAGGTTTAATGAAAGATAGAGGCTATACGATTCCTGTAGCTATTCATCTAGATCATGGAAGCAGTGTTGAAGCATGTAAAAAGGCATTAGATGCTGGATTTACTTCGGTTATGATTGATGCATCCCATTATCCATTAGAAGAAAATATTGCGATTACGAAGCAAGTTGTAGATTATGCTAAAAAAACGAATGCTTCAGTGGAAGCAGAATTAGGTCGTGTGGGTGGTCAAGAAGAACATGTAGTTGCAGAAACAATGTATGCTGACAAAGATGAATGTGTTCGTTTAGTTAGAGAAGCAGCCATTGATGCATTAGCTCCAGCATTGGGATCTGTGCATGGTCCTTATCATGGTGAACCTAAACTTGGTTTTAAAGAAATGGATGAAATTAATAAGGCAGTTCCTACACCTTTAGTTTTACATGGTGGTTCAGGAATTCCTGAAGAACAAATCAAACGGGCAATTGCTTGTGGAACTTGTAAAATTAATGTGAATACAGAATGTCAACAAGAATGGACAAAGATTGTTAGAGAAGTTTTAACAAAAGACGAAAAAGTATATGATCCAAGAAAAATTATTGGTCCCGGCAAAGAAGGCATTCGTAAAGTTGTATTTGATAAAATGTCAATTTTTGGATGTATAGATAAAGCTTAATGAATTATCAAAAAGAATTAGAAACAGCAATTTATGCTGCAAAAGAAGCCCAAAAAATTATTTTAGAAGTATATCATCGAAACTTTGAAGTAAAATTAAAGGAAGACCACTCTGTTGTTACGGAGGCAGATTTACGTTCGGATAAAAAAATTAGAGAAATTTTATGCGAGGCCTTTCCCACTTATGGTATTCTCAGCGAAGAAACGAAAGATGATCCTGCACGATTAGCAAACGATTACTGCTGGATTGTTGATCCTCTCGATGGAACGAAAGATTTTGTTCATCATACAGATGAATTTTCAATTAATATTGCTCTATGTTATAAGCATCAAATTGTCGTTGGCGTGATTGCAATTCCTTGCAAAAATTTATTATTTTATGCCAGCAAAGATCAAGGCTGTTATAAATTAGAAAATTTGGAGTTGACTCGCATTTTTGTTAGTGATAAAAAGCAAAATTTGGAACTATTGGTTAGTAATTTCTTTTTTAAAAATGAAGAACTACAAAAAATTCCTCATCGGGAGCTGATTGGAAAAGTAAGTCATTGTGGAAGTTCTTATAAAGCTTGTAAAATTGCCGAAGGAATGGCAGATTTAAATATTAAATTTGATCCAGCCACCAAAGAGTGGGATACCGCTCCAAGCGAAATTATTGTTCGTGAAGCGGGTGGATATATGTGTGATACATTGGGTAATGTTATTCAGTATAATCGTCAAGATGTTGTGAATCGTGAGGGTTATATTATTGGCAATAGCAAAGAGATTGTTTCTTCCTTTTTATTAAAATAATAGAAAAGATTACATGCATGAAATGTAATCTTTTTTTTCAAATAAAAACCCCATTTCTTAGATAAGAAACGGGGTTTAATTCCATAAGATTTTCTAGTTTCTAATGGTTGGTTTAATTTACACTATAATTGAGATTTTAAATCTTTTAATGTATATTTATATTCTTCAAGTTTAGATTCAGCAAAAGAAGTAGCATCAAGTTGATCTAAAACTTCACCTTCTCTAATTTTAGCACAATTTAAACCATAAATAGCATCTTCAATAGCTTTTTCAAGATTTGGTAAACTATCGTATAAATTATCAGCTTCACCTGAAGTTTGACCACCGGCGTTGTCATATAAATCTCTTAAATAATCAGCATATTTTTTAAATTTAGTATAAACGCTCCAAGGATCATATTCAAAGATTTCTGTTAATTTAACTTCAGTATCTTGTGCAATACCCAATAAGTCTGTTGTTCTTTCATATTGGAAACGTACGTCATCAAATTGACCAGGGATATAGAAATTAGCAAATTCAAAAGCCCAACCTACATACTTTTCATCTCCTACCGTTTTCAATGCCCAAACTTCTTCTGGATTTGGAGCAATGCCATCAGCAGTAAGAATTTGATCAAAATGAGTTAGATTTCTTGAATAATCAACACTATCGTTATCGCCATCTTTAATTGAACCTACGAATGCCCAAGTGATAAGGTCTGTTTCTCCACCACCAACAAATTTGTAGCTATCATAACGTCCACCATTATGAGCAGGGTGTTCAAGAATATTGAAACCAGTAGTTGTTAATTGACCAACTCCAGGTTCAGCAAGTGTCCAAGCTTGACTATGCTTTTCATTAAGGCCATGTTCATTGTCATCAGCTAATTGGATACCTTGGAAATCACGAGTGTAAATTAAATACATATCATCATTTTTAGAAACATCATATTCATAATTGCTGAAATATGGTTCTACAGGGTTTGCATAACCAACACCACCTGGATACATTGCAGCAATTTTACCATCAGTTCCTACCATAATTCTAAAATTCCAATGGTTACCTTCATCAATATATTTGTTTCTACATAAATCAGTGTTAGCATAAGTTGATAAATAGCAATGATTTAATTGGAAATCTTGATAGAAGTCTTTGTTTTCTTCTTCAGGGAAAGTATCTACTTTACCTGGAATAGCAGTAGGAGCTTTAATTTTTGGAGATGTTCCTGTATGTTGGATAATTGTAATATCACCAACATTGTTTGCAGTATTGTAATTAGCATGTTTAATTACATATTCTTTTTCACCTTCAGTACAATATTGTGTCCATCCGGTACCTTCACCTATTTTACAGAAACTTTTGTTATTTCCTTCGCCTTCTAAGTAAGCTTTTCCTTCAGCAATTTCTTGTTCTGTATAACGATCAAGTTCTGCGACTGAAGAAGATGAAGAACTAGATGCTGTACTAGAAGAGGAAGTATTCTTATTACTGCTAGAAGAAGCGGATGTTTCATCCTTTTTTCCACCACATGAAGACAAAGATAATGTAGCAATTCCTGCTAAAACAATTAATAATTTTTTGTTCATATGAATTTTCCTTTCTTTTTATAATCGATCATATTAACACCTATAATATACCCTAAAAACCAATAAAAAACAACTCTTATTTTAAAATTTTATATTTTAATATAAAACTCAAATAAAAGTTGTTGTTTTTTCTTATACAATACTTAAGTTATAACATATCACTGCGATATTGATTCATGATGGGAACATTTTTAATTGATTCAAAAGAATCATTAGATTCACTCGATTGATTTCTTGTTTCACTTTCAAAAACAAGAGGGGATGGATCTTCATAAATCACTTTATCTGCCACATATGGGTTATATATATTGACTTGTGGAGGCAGACTAGTCGTTTGGTTATAGTAATAGTTTGGATAATAATAAGGTGTTTGATAATACATAGGGTAATTATTCGTATAATATGGTCGATTATTACTAAATGCTGCACCGGTAACGCCACCAAGAACTAATCCACCCACAAAGGGAAATAATCTTTGATCATTAGGATTGACATGAGAATATTTAAAGCGCACAAAAAAACCTCCTTCTAATTTAAAATATGAAAGAGGCATATTTATGGGTTAGGCTTTTATAGAAATTTTTTTAAATAACGATTTAATTTAGCGATGGGTAATCCCATAACATTGTAATAATCACCATTTAATTTTTTTATAAATAAGGCTGCTTTATCTTGAATTCCATACCCACCCGCTTTATCAAAAGGTGATTTTGTTGCGATATAATCATTCATTTCTTTTTCAGTTAATGAATAAAATGTAACTTTTGAAATCGAATGAAAAAGCATTTTTTTCGTTGAAGATAAAATACAAACTCCGGTAATGACTCGGTGAGTATGATTCGACAATAAGCTTAACATTTCGAAAGCTTCATTGTAATCTTTGGGTTTGTTTAAAATTTTATTTTCGTAAACAACGATGGTATCCGCAGAGATGATTAAATCGTTTGGATGTTTTTGTTGAATAAATTGTGCTTTGTGATAAGCAATACTTTCTGGAATTTTTTCAATAGGTAAATTTTTATCGAAAGATTCGACAATATTAGCTTCCTCTACAATAAAATCTTGGGTAATTTTTTGTAATAATTCTTTTCTTCTAGGAGATTTACTGGCTAAGATGATTTTCATTTCCATAGGCCTCCTATTTTTTATTTAAAATGACTGGAATAATAAAAGGTTGACGATTTGTTTTTTGAGTAATAAAATTGTTCACTGATTCTTTAATTTCTTTTTTAATATGTGAAAATGTTACACCTTTCTTTTTCATTAATTTCATTAATGCGCTATAAACTTCATCTTCAGTTTCTGATAATAATTTACCTTGTTCTTTAAGATAGATAAAACCACGGGATACAATAGAAGGTTTTCTTAAAATAATATTTTGCTTTGCATCAATAGGTACAACGACAGCAATTAAGCCATCACTAGCGAGTAATTTTCTATCTTCTATAACTGCACTTTCACGGCCATTTATGGCATTCCCATCGATATAAACCGCTTCCGCATCAATTTTCTTTTCAGGTTCTCGGCGGACTTCATTTTTAGACATAACTAGGCATTCACCATTGGAAAGAAGAAAAGTGTTTTCTTTTTTACAAATTCCCATTTTAACGGCTAAATCGGCATGTAATTTTAACATACGATATTCACCATGAACGGGCATAAAATATTTAGGTTTAAATAATTTTAACATTAATTTTAATTCTTCACGTTGAGCATGCCCAGAAGTATGAATACTATATAAAGCACTATTGGTAATGACTTCAGCTCCATTTTTAGATAGCAAATTTATTACTTTGGTAACGGGAGATAAATTTCCCGGAATTGGATTTGAAGAAAAAATTACTGTATCTCCCGGAATAATTTTAATTACCTTATGTGTGTTATTAGCAATTCTCGATAAGGCGGCCATAGGTTCTCCCTGACTACCTGTGCAAAGAATTAATAATTCGTTTAAATTTTGATAAGGAGATATTTTTTCGTTTTCTAAATCATAAATAAAATTGTCGGGACACTTAATATAACCTAATTTTCTACCTGTTGCGATCGCATTTTCCATAGATCTACCAAAAATAAGAATTTTTCTGTTATGCTTTACAGCACTTTCAATAATTTGTTGAATACGATGAACATTACTTGCAAAGGTTGCAATAATAATACGACCTGTAGCATTTTTAAATATTTCATTTAAAGAAATGGCAACATCTTGTTCACTTTTTGAATATCCTTCAACTTCAGCATTGGTGGAATCTGCCATATAGAGCGTGACACCTTTAGCTGCAGTTTGTGTAATTTTTGCAAAATCAATATCTTGACCTAAAGGCGTTAAATCAACTTTAAAGTCGCCAGTGGTTACGATTCTTCCATTAGGAGTTTCAATGATAATGCCATAAGAATCAGGAATCGAATGGGTCGTAGCAAAAAATTCAAAAATCATTTTTTCATCATTTTCATCTTTAATGACAACCGTTTTATTAGAATCAATTTCTTCAATTCTTGTTCCTGATTGAATATCAAATTCTTCTAATTTATGTTTAATCAATCCTGCTGATAATTTTGAAGCGTAAATGACAGGAATATTTATGGTTTGTAATAAGAAGGGAATACCCCCGATATGATCTTCGTGGCCATGGGTAATAAATAAAGCCTTAATTTTGGCTTTATTTTTTACAAGATAAGAATAATCAGGAACCACATAGTCAATTCCTGGGAATTCAGATTCTGGGAATTTCACACCGGCATCAATAATCACAATATTGTTTCCATGTTCAATACAATAAGTGTTTTTTCCTATTTCGTTGAGACCCCCCAACGCATAAATATAGGTTAATTTCCTTCTTTGTTTTTCTTGCTTTGTTTTCATTTTCTTTTTTTCACCTACTATATTATTGTCTATAAAATATGTTGAAATGCTATTTTCCAAAGTATTATACCATTTAAATTGTTATTTTTAAAGAAAAATTATAATTGCAAGTAAATTCCATTTTCACAAATGGAATACATTTTATAAAAGGATTCGATGACCTGATTTACAATCGATTTAATGTATTTTTTTTCTTTTGAACTTGTCGAGTAACCTAAAAGTACTTTTAAATCATATTCCATGTTCATATTGCTAAGGCATCGAATATCCACTTTATAATTATTTAAAATATTTCTTAACAATCTTGCCTTTTTCTCATTTTTCTTTAAAGAATAAAAAATATTAGTCCCGTGATAATTTCCATAAGAAAA
>CANQFQ010000002.1 GCA_947599835.1 uncultured Bacilli bacterium | reverse complement strand
AAGAAGTACAATTAGAAAATGCATTGTATTCTATGCTTTCTAATTTACTATTTGGTTCAAAGGTCACATTTTGTAATAAAGCGCAATTTTCAAATGCACGAGTTCCGATACTTGTAACACCCTTTGGGATAATGATACTAGTTAAAGAAGTACAATTAGAAAATGCATTGTATTCTATGCTTTCTAATTTACTATTTGGTTCAAAGGTCACATTTTGTAATGAAGCACAATTTTCAAATGCACGAGTTCCGATACTTGTAACACCCTTTGGGATAATGATACTAGTTAAAGAAGTACATCCGCTAAACGCCATTGATTCTATGCTTTCTAATTTACTATTTGGTTCAAAGGTCACACTTTGTAATGAATCACACCACGCAAATGCAAGAATTCCGATACTTGTAACACCACTTGGGATTTCTATATCTGTTAAGGAAAAACAAGCATAAAATGCATATTCTCCTATACTTGTTACACTATTTGGGATAATGATACTAGTTAAAGAAGTACAGTTAGAAAATGCATTGTATTCTATGCTTTCTAATTTACTATTTGGTTCAAAGGTCACATTTTGTAATGAATCACAATTTGTAAATGTAAGAATTCCGATACTTGTAACACCACTTGGGATTTCTATGTCTGTTAAGGAAAAACAATCATAAAATGCATATGCTCCTATACTTGTTAATTTACTATTTGGTTCAAAATTAACGCTTTGTAATGAATCACAAATATAAAATGCCTCGATTCCAATACTTATAATACCACTTGGAATCGTTATGCTTGTTAAACAATTACAACCATAAAATGCAAAATCTGCTATACTTGTTACATCATATTGCGTTCCATTAAGGGGTATTTGTGATGGAATGACTACAGAATTTTTTAATTCATTATTATATCTAGTTATCACTGCACTATCATCGATAATTACATAAATTATACCATCTTGTTCTAAATAATTATTATCGTTGATTCCCCAATAAACAGGTCGATCATTAGGATTCCAATCATTATCCCAGCCTTCAGGTTTAGCTTCAGCCTCACAATAGATTGTTAAGGAAATACATAAGAAAAAGGTATAGTTTCTTATACTTGTAACACTACTTGGGATAAATATACTTGCCAATTCACAATAATTAAATGCACATTCGTATATACTTGTTACATCATATTGATTTTCTTTAATCGTTATTTGTGTTGAAATAACTAGATTATTGACTTCATTCGTATGTCCCGTAACTACTGCATTGTCATCGATAATTACATAAATTATGCCATCTTGTTCTAAATAATTATTATCGTTGATTTCCCAATAAACCGGCCTATCATCTTTCCATGAATTATCCCAACCTTCAGGTTTTGTTTTGGTTTCACAATAGATTATTAAGGATTGACACATATAAAATGCATCTTTTCCGATACTTGTAACACTATTTGGAATGAATATGTTTGTTAATGAACTACAAAAAGAAAATGCTTCATTTCCTATGCTTTCTAATTTACTATTTTTACCAATTGTCACCTTTTGCAATGATATACAACCTGCAAATGCTTCATTTCCTATACTTTTTAATTTACTATTTGATTCAAATGTCACACTTGTTAATGAATCACACAACGCAAATGCAGAATCTCCTATACTGGTTACATTATATTGATTTCCTTTAATCGTTATTTGTAATGGAATAACAACATCATTTTCTAATTCACTTGTATGTCCTGTTACTACAGCACTACCATCTATAATTAAATATTGTATTTCATTTTTTATAATGATATCTTTTTGCGTGACATTCCAATAAACGGGGCTATCATCTTTCCATGAATTATCCCAACCTTCAGGTTTTGTTTTGGTTTCACAATAGATTATTAAGGATTGACACATGTAAAATGCATCTTCTCCGATACTTGTAACACTGATTGGGATAATTATACTTGTTAAGCGATTACAACCATAAAATGCTTCATTTCCTATGCTTTCTAATTTACTATTTTTACCAAATGTCACTTTTTGCAATGATGCACAATTTGCAAATGCAAAATCTCCAATATGCTGGATGTTATTAGGAATAGTAACTTCCGTTATCTTTTCGAAATCTTGAAATCCTTCATTATCAATTTCTAAAACGGGGTTTCCTTTATGTGTATTTGGAATATTTATGACTGTGGTAAAATCAGGCATTTCTTTTAAAGCAATTGAATATCCCCCAGTGATCTTCGTAAATGTAAAATATTGATCACTTAAAGAATTGGTTTGGGTGGAATTGTTATTATTCCTACAACCCACCATCGTTGATAAAAACATCAAGACAATAAAAAATGCGCTAGATACTTTTTTTAATATTTTTTTAGTCAATTTTAATAGCATAGTACCCCTCTCTTTCTTTTTATTTAGAATGTTTAATGCATCCTTATCTACCGATTTATTAATTGTTATTTGGAGTAGGAATACCATTTATATAGGACCATTCACCACTCCAATAAACGGGTCTATCACTATAAATTCTGTCTCCAGAATTCCATTTTTCATTCCATCCACTAGGTTTGGATGCCACATTACAATAAATAGATAAATCATAACACCATCGAAAAGCATATTCGCCAATACTTAGTACACTACTTGGAATAACAATAGTTGTTAAAGTAGCACAATTAGCAAAAGTAAAATCATTAAATTTCTCAATTTTACTATTTGATGCAAAGGTTATATTTTTTAAAAATCTACAATCTTGAAAAGCACCCGTTTTTATTTCAATGACTTCACTTGGTATGGTAATGGAGGTTAATCCACTTCCAGCAAACACATAATTATTAATTGTCTTCAATTGATTTTCTGCTTCAAACGTTACACTTGTTAAAGAACTACAATTTTCAAATGCACGAGTTCCGATACTTGTAACACCCTTTGGGATTTCTATGTTTGTTAGGGAACTACAATTATAAAAAGCAGAATCTCCTATTTGTAAAAGGCTATCAGGAAGAATGATTTCTGTTATTTGATTGAAGTTTTTAAATCCTTCATTTTCAATTTCTAGAACTGGTTTTCGATTATATTTATCAGGAATAGATATGATTGTGGTGAATTGTGGCATTTCTTTTAATGAAACCGAATATCCGTCATCAATTATATTAAAAATAAAATACTCATTGAGATCTTGTTGATCTATTGAAGAATTTGTTCCATTAGATGGACTCGAAATGGATGAACTGGATAATGTTTGTTCAGTTTTTCCATTAATCGATAATTTTTTTTGATGATCACTTTTATTGTTACTACATCCCACCATCGTTGCTAAAAACAACATGGCAATAATAGATGAAATAATTTGATTTTTTATTGGCTTTTTATATTGCTTATATTGCTTATTTTGCGCTTCATTTTCCATTTGGTATCTCCTCCTCATTACATCTATGCAAGAATGGACGCCTATTAGTTAATTAGGCGGTCTTTTGTTTTCGTCTAACATCATTATATATGACAAATATTTTTTTGTCCACTCTCATTTTTATATAAAAATCCCCGTTATAAACCGCCTATTTAACTAATAGGCGGTCTTTTTTCTTGATTTTTTCCTTTTTTAAATAAATATTGAATATTACATAAATAAATAGGAGGAAAGCAAAATGAAATTAAACGAATGGTTAGATACATGGCTTAACACCTATGTTAAGCATAAAATCAAACCTAAAACTTATTTTACTTATCAAAATACGATTCGACTCCATATCAATCCAATGCTAGGCCACAAGGATTTATTAGAAATGAATGCCGAAATCATACAAGAATTCATGAATTCCAAGATTGAACATGGTAATTTAGTGAATGGCAATCCCTTAGCTACCAATACCATCTTTGTAATTAAATCAATTCTAAAACAATCCATGGATTTTGCCTTTAAACTTGGACTCATTCATAAGAATTATTTTAGTTGTATTTCACTTCCAAGAAAAATTGAAAAAGAGGTTGATGCTTTCAAATTAGAGGAACAAAAAGCAATTGAAGATTATTGCTTAAAGTCCAATAAAAGCAATTATTTTGGAATCATTCTCTGCTTATATACGGGTATAAGAATTGGTGAATTACTCGCTCTTTCTTGGAATGATATTGACTTTGATAGAAAGCTTTTATTTATCAATCATACCGTTAGCCATGTGAAGAAAAATGGGAGATTTTACACCCTTTTACAAGAACCGAAAACAAAAAGTTCGAAGCGTGTCATTCCCATCCCAATGAACATCTTATCCTGCTTAAAAAAGATTCAAAAACAAAGTAAATCAGTTTTTCTAATAACTACTAAAAACAATGGAATTGTTTCTGTTAGAAGTTATCAAAGAACCTTTTCAAGAATATTAAACAAATGTAATATAAATCATAAAAATTTTCATGCTTTAAGACATACTTTTGCTACGCGAGCATTAGAATCAGGAATGGATGTAAAAACATTATCTGAAATATTAGGACATAAAAATGCGACCATAACTTTAAATCGATATTCGCATTCCATGTTAAATTACAAAATACTAACCATGAATAAGTTAAGTAAAATGTTAAGTATATAAAAAAACGTTCCATTCTTTTACAAATAGAACGAAAGGATTCTTTTTAATGTTTTTTTGATGACCGATGCCTTCGTGATATAAAAGAAAATTGAGATAAATATTTGCGATTTCATCGGTAATTTTAATTCATACAAGTTCGAAAATATTTCTCCTAATAAAGTCAATTCTTTATTTTTCATCATCCGGATCTTTAAAATGCTCTAAATAACTTTTTTTAACATTTTGATTTGAAATATGCGTATAAATTTGTGTTGTGGAAATATCTTGATGTCCTAACATTTCTTGAATGGATCGTAAATCTGCGCCATTTTCAAGTAAATGAGAAGCAAATGTATGGCGAAAAGTATGTGGGGTTACATTTTTATATATTCCCGCTTTTTTGGCAGCTTTTTTAACCATATTAAAAATATAATTACGGGATAAAGGTTCCCCCTTCTTATTAATAAATAAATAATTCGATGATTTCATATTTAAAATTGCAGGTCGAATTTGATTAATATAGGAGGCTAAAATAACACTTAAAATATCCCCACAATAAATAATTTTTTCTTTGCTTCCTTTACCAAAGCAACGAATATAACCTTCTTTAAAATTCAATTGACTGAGTTGAAGGTGCACTAATTCAGAAACGCGTAGCCCACTGCAATATAAAATTAATAAAATGCATTGATCTCTTTTGCCATATAAATGATTAGGCAAGGCTTGAATCATGGCATGGATTTCATTGATTTTTAAAGTAACCGGATAATGCATTGCTTTCTTTTTATATTCTAAATCTTCGATGTGAAAATGCAATACATAGTGTTCTTTTAATAAATATTTATAAAAGTTACGAAGAACCGTAACATAGTGATTATACGTTGTTGCATGCACATTTAAACTCAATAAAAAAGCATTCAATTGCTCAAAAGTCACCCTTTCTAAGGAGGTATTTTGTGAAATTAAATACGTTTCTAACTTTAAAAGGGCTTGGCTATAACTTTGTAACGTTAAAGGACTCAAGCCGCGTTCAATCATTAAATATTGACGATATTCATTGATTAGATTTCTTTTCATTTTTCTTTTGAGCATCCTTTGCTTTCATAAAAACGGGTTTGCCCGCAATTTGATTTAAATGTTCAATAAATAAATCACTTTGTGATAAACGATATTGTTGTAAATTAAAAAAGTCTAATTGTTCATAATAATCTTTTTGATAAATTAAATTCGAAATCGAAATTCCCACTAATCGAATTTTAGATTGAAGTAATTTTTGTAATAATTTCATTCCTTCAAGATAGATTTTATCAGCATCATTGGTGGGTAACATCAATTTTTTAGATTTATTTTTTAATACAAATTGACTGTTTTTTAAGGATAAGGTGACGGTATATCCTAACATATCCAATTCTTTTAATCGTTGCGCTACATGCACACAAAGTGGATACAATGCCTTTTTAATAATATCTTCATCCTCTGTATCAAAAGATAAAGTATACGAATGACCAACACTTTTGGGAGGTGCTTTTTTTAAATCTAATGTAGAAATGCCTTTCCCCATGGCATTGTCGATATATTGTTGATAAAAACTGCCTAAAATTTCTCGAACGCGAAGTTCCTTACTTTTGACTAAATCACCGATGGTGTAAATTTGAATTTCTTTTAGTTTTTTACTACTGGCTTTACCAATACCATACATATTTTCAATTTTTAATGGCCAAATCATGGTTGGAACATCTTTATGCTTGATAAAAGTAATTCCCATCGGCTTTTTCATATCAGAAGCCATTTTAGCGAGAAATTTATTATAAGAAACGCCAATCGAACAAGGAATATGCATTTTTTCATAAATTTCTTTTTGTAAATTTTGAAAATAAGGTAAAGGGTCTTCGATTTTACAATGGCTCATATCGATATAACATTCATCAATGCTTGCCATTTCCAATAAGGGATATCTTTTTTTTAAAAAAGAAAAGATTTCTTCACTCACTTGGGCATAGTATTCATGATCCCCCACAAAAAAATAAGCATTTGGGCAGATTTGTTTTGCAAGATAATAGGGCATTGTCGTATAAATCCCTTTTCTTTTGGCCTCATAGGATGCAGCAGAAACGATACTCCGATTGGTTTTTCCACTAATAATGATTTCTTTTCCCTTTAAGGCAGGATTTCTTTTAATTTCACAACTTGCAAAAAAAGAATTCATATCAATATGAACAATAATCGGCATGTTAGTCTCCTTCTTTAAACACAATTTGAACCGGGGCAATTTTTCGAATTTTGATATGGGCGGCTGTTAACATTTTTTTAGCGGCAATATCACTTTCGGTGCCCTTGTATTTATCATCGCAATAGACAATTTCTTTAATTCCACTTTGAATGATGGCTTTGACACATTCATGACATGGGAATAAGGAAACATAAATCGTACATCCTTCTAAATCTTTAATACTATTTAAAATGGCATTTAATTCAGCATGTACAACATAAGGATATTTGGTATCCACCATATTTCCTTGTTTTTGCCATGGAAATTCATCATCTTCACAGCCATAAGGAAATCCATTATAACCGACGCCAACGATTCTTTTATTTTTAGATACAATACAAGCGCCCACTTTTGTGTTTGGATCTTTGCTTCGTAAAGCAGACAAAGCAACAATTCCCATAAAATATTGATCCCAAGTAATGGCTTTTTCCATATTTATCCCTCCTTAATGGTTTTTAAGGCTTCTTTAAAATACGTAGGTAATTCACTTTTAAACGTCATTTTTTGTTCAGTTCTTGGATGAATGAAGGTTAATTCACATGCATGTAATAATTGATTTGTGAAATATTGAATTTTATTGTTTACTCCATATAAAGGATCATTGACAATAGGATGGTGAATAAAATCCATATGTACCCGAATTTGATGGGTCCTTCCTGTTTCTAAATGGCATTTGACGAGGGCATATTGCGCATATTGATGAATCACTTCAAAGTGCGTAATGGCTTGTTTGCCATTTTCTTTCACGACCGCATTTTTTAATCGATTTTTGGCATCTCTTGCTATCATGGTTTGAATCGTACCCGCTTTGGTTTCCATGACCCCTTTAACTAAACAAATATAGGTTCTTGCCATCGTATGATCTTTGAGTTGAAGCGCTAATTTTTGATGCGCAAAATCATTTTTAGCTACGACTAATAATCCACTGGTATCCTTATCTAAGCGATGCACAATTCCAGGACGATAGATGCCATTAATGGTCGATAAATCCTTGATATGATAAAGCAAGGCATTAACCAAAGTGTGCTCATAATGTCCAGCACTAGGATGCACCACCATGCCAACCTCTTTATCGATGATGGCAATATCTTGATCTTGATACACCACTTGAATCGGAAGATTTTCGGGTAACACCGATGTATTTTTGGCTGGTTTATGGAAAATCAAAATGACGTCTTGAACGCTGACAAGATAAGCAGGTTTTACTTTTTCTTGATTGACTAAAATATAGCCCTCTTTGATCAAACTTTGAATATATGTTCTCGATAATTGTGGCATTCTATCGGTAATGCATTTATCTAATCTTAGATTTTGTTGTGCAGGTTGAACCCTTAGGGTATCATAATCTAATTCTTCTAATTCAGGATTCATGATGCTCACCTTCATGATTTTCAGACGCTGCATTTTTTTCTTGTCCATCTAAAGAAGCATCAAAGGAAGTGGCATTGTTTGAATCATTTAAAAGTTTTTTTTCTTTTTTTGAATGATTTTCTGGACTCACAAAAGCATAGATGAGTAACCCAATACAAGAAAGGGTAACACAAATATCCGCCACATTGAAAATGGCAAAATGATAACCGAAAATAATAAATCCGATAAAATCAGTTACTTTTTTAAAAATAAGCCGATCAATAAAATTGCCAAACGCTCCCGCAATTAAAACAAGTAAGATGGCTTTTAACCAACCTTTTTTTTGTTGATTTTTAAAGAGATAAATTTCAAGTCCCACACAAGAAATCAAACTAATTAAAGTTAAGATCCAGGTCAAATTAGAAAATCCTGAAAAAGCCGCACCGGTATTATATACAAGGGTGAAATAAAAGAAATGTGGAATGATCGTGATGACTTCATCGACATCTAAAAAATGACGAACCAAAATTTTGCTCAATTGATCCAACACAATTAAAAGAATGGCTAATAATTGATAAGTTAAAAATATTTTTTTTAGTTTTTCTTTCATAATTTAATCCTTTAAAACATCATAGCAACGTTGACATAAATGTCCTTCACAGAGTTGTTCTTCATCTACATGATTCCAACATCTTTCACATTTTACGCCTGGATGGTTAACCACCTTTACATAGGCACATTCATACAAGGTTAAATCTTGAACATCAGACACTAAAATCACTTCGCTTACAATAAAGATTTGATTCAACGTTCTTTGATCAAAAGTGGCAAATAAAGCTTTATCTTGTTCATTGACAAATCCAAGATAGACTTTGGCATCCAATGACGAACCAATTTCTTTACTCGTTCTTTTTTCTTCTAAGGCTTTCAAGACATCACTTCTCACTTTCATGATGCGTTCATATTGATTTAGTGCATGATTTAAAATAGGATGATCTAAATGTAAAGGATAATCATATTTTTCCAAGTGAATGGATGGTTTTCGCTTTCCTACAAAATGGTCATAAATTTCTTCTGTCGTATGTGGAATGATCGGCGCTAAGAGTTTATTGAGTTCTTGAACTACATAATAAATAACGGTTTGTACTTGTCGACGACGTAAGCCATCTTTTTGATCACAATATAAAATATCTTTTGCCATATCTAAATAAAATCCACTCAAATGAATGGTTAAAAAGTTCACAACACTCGTTAAAACATTATTAAATTGATATTCTTCATAAAAATTCAAACCATCATGAATGGTTTTTTCAAGTAAGGCAATGATACCAAGATCCACTAAAGTTAATTCTTTTTGAATATCTTTTTGTGGATTAAAATCCGCTAGATTACCTAACATAAATTTAAATTTATTTCGAATGTTTTTATACATTTCAGCAGCTTGTTGAATAATATTTTCACTAATTCGGATATCTTCTTGATAATTCGAACTTGCTACCCATAATCTTAAAACATCCGCTCCATATTTTTGAATTAAAACATTAGGATCTAAAGTGTTTTTTAACGATTTAGACATTTTTCTTCCTTCACCATCTAAAATAAATCCATGTGAAACCACCGTTTTATAAGGTGCAACATGATTGATGGCAGTACCAATAATTAAAGAAGAATTAAACCAACCACGATATTGGTCAAAACCTTCAAAATATAAATCGGCTGGATAGGTATGATAATTTTTTTCAAAAACAGTGATACTACTAGAACCACTATCAAACCAAACATCCATAATATCGGTTTCTTTTTTAAATTGATCGTGCGGAGATTTTGCATTATGATAGCCTTCTGGAAGTAATTCTTTAGCACTTAATTCATGCCAAACATTGGCACCTTTTTCATAAAATAAATGAACAATGTGATCAAAGACTTCTTTTTCAAGAATCGGTGAATCATCTTCATTATAAATGACAGGAATCGGTACTCCCCAACTCCGTTGTCTAGAAATACACCAATCGGTTCGGTCTTTGATCATATTATGCATTCTTACTTCGCCCCAACTTGGATACCAATGCACTTTCTTTATTTCATCTAAAAGTCCATTACGAATTTTATCGATGGAAGCAAACCATTGAGGCGTTGCTCGATAGATCAAAGGCTTTTTCGTCCGCCAGTCATGCGGATAACTATGAACAAATTGACTGACTTTTAATAAGGCATGACATTCGGTCAGCATTTGAATGACAATTTCATTACCTTCTTCATAGAAGCGATGTTCTAATTTGGGGCCCACTTCACTTGTATAATAGCCCTTTTCATCGACAGGACAATAAGGAGGTAAATGATATTGACAACCTACAACAAAGTCATCTTCACCATGCCCTGGAGCCGTATGAACACATCCCGTACCACTATCATCGGTAACATGATTTCCTAAAATAATTGGCGAATCGCGATGATAGAGAGGGTGACGCGTCACAATCCCTTCTAATTCTTTGCCTTTGAATTGTTGAAGTAATTGCACATCTTTGAAGCCTAATTCTTGAACCAAGTGATCCATTAAAGTCACACAAACAACAAATTTACCTTTATCGGTTTGATATAAACCATAGACTAAATTCGGATTTAAACAGATAGCCAAATTGCTTGGAATGGTCCATGGGGTCGTCGTCCAAATAATAAAAGAGGTATCGTTATCTAAAATCTTTTTTCCATTACAAACTTTAAATGCTACATAAATACTATAAGATTCTACATCATAGTATTCAATTTCAGCTTCTGCTAAAGCGGTTTGGCTCGATGGAGACCAATAAACCGTTTTTAATCCTTTATAAATATAACCTTCTAAGGCCATTTTAGAAAAGATTTCGATTTGTTTAGCGACAAAATCATTATTTTTTGTCAAGTAAGGTTGATCTAGATCACCTAAAACCCCTAAGCGCCGAATTTGTTCTCTTTGGATATTGACTTGTTCGTCTGCAAAAGCGGCACAACGATTGCAAAATTCAGTTACCGATACATTTTTAATGCTATATCCTTTTTTTTGCAAAGCTACTTCAATTGGCATTCCATGGGTATCCCAGCCATGAATTAAAGGGGAATAGTAACCTTTCATGGATTTGTAACGCACAACAATATCTTTTAAGGTTTTATTTAAGGCATGACCTACATGCATATTTCCATTTGCATAAGGAGGACCATCATGCAAATAAAAAGCATTTCTTTGATCATTTGAATCAAGAATTTGTTCATATAAATGCATTTCTTTCCATCTTTGTTGTATTTTCGGCTCTTTGATAGGTAAATTTCCTCTCATTTCAAAATCCGTTTTAGGTAATGTTAAAGTGTCTTTATAGTCCATAATGATCTTCTCCTTTTGATAAAAAAACGTCCTTATTTAAGGACGTAAATTACGCGGTACCACCTTAATTCATATTACAAACGTAATATGCACTTTTTTTGTTTTAACGCAACAAACGTCTTTCTTACAATTCACATTCAGATTGCCACTCCAAAGGGATAAATTTTATGATATAATTCTATTTTCCACCCACCAATAGATCTCTATCAATGATTCATAAAATTCTTGTCTTTTTCTTTGTGTTTATTAAATCATACCATATTTTTTTTATATTTACAATATAAAAAGAAACCTGAAAAAAATCATCTTTTTTTGCTTCAAATCTAAACCTTATGGCTTTAAAACAAACCACAAATCATGTGTCGATTTTTAATGCTTGCTTTTTTTGGATGAATTTATGATGCATCACCAATCCAAATCCATTTGATTTTAGCTAGCGCATATGTATGATATACGCCATTATCAAGCACGCGAATAGAACCATTTTCTATCGTCGTTGTTAAAATTTCACTCGTTTTTAGTACAATTATCACATCATCATAAGAAAAATGATGTTCGATTTTAATTTTCTTGATGTCATCTTTCGTTATTTTTCTTCCTGAACAATCAAAAATTAAGGAAGAAGGGTCAATAATGCAGTGTAGATTTTTCTCACCAAAAAGGGCTGAAGCATAGATATAATCTGCTGTTTTGCATTCAAAAAGGCATTTGTCTATTTCTTCCAAAGAAGAACTTTTTCCATCGTTTTTGATGTATTCGACAAGTTGATAAAAATCATCAAACCAAACATTGGCATCACTGGCATTGACCTGCTCACAATCAAAAAAAAATACAAGGGTATTCAGCCATGGATTGGAATGTGTCATTTCTTTAAGTAAGTAAGCTTGCCGCTTGATTTGATGAAATGGGGATTTAACTTCTTTAGTATAAATTTCAGCAGTATATGGATCTTCTTTTTTTGAGATAAAATATCCTTCATTTTCAATAAGAACACCCTTCCAATGCTTGACTTCAATAAGAAATAGCTTGTTATTGTACCTCACTAAGGCATCGATTTCACATCTACCTTTGTTTGTTTCGACCATGACATGACTTTTGATGACTGCCTCTGGAAGTGATGCGCGTAAGTCGTTTAAAAAATCATTTTCACCCTGATTCCCATAGGATTTTTGACCCGATACACGCGGTATGGAACGTCCTATAAAAATCCTTTTGAATCCTACGGCAAGTTGATGTAAAATTTTCATGTTACTACCTCTTCTAATATCTTATAAGAATGCCATCAAATGAAAACTCCTTGCTTCAAAACATTTTGGTACATTCTATTTTTTTGTATCTATTTGATATTTTAACACATGAGGGAGACAAACACTAGAAAATAACGTATTTTCACGAGGGTCAAGCAATAAAGATCAACTTGCTTCATAAAAATAAAAAAGCCCTTAAAAACAGTTGTTTATCGACACCGTTTTTTAAAGGCAAAGCAAATGAAAAAATTTTTTCGTTTACGTTGCAACCTTATTCATCTTTGGTTGGAGAAAATAAATAAATTCTCTTTTCTACTTTTTCAACAGAACCATTTAATGCAAAACAAAGGCCATTTAAAAAGTCACAAATGCGTCTAGAAATTTCTCTGTCGGTATCTACTAAAGAGACAATAATTGGTTTACCTTCGAGTAATTTTAAGCCTAATTCTTCAACTTCTGCAAAAGCCTTAGGTTTATAAATTTGAGGAATATTATGAATCGTAATGGTATTGGTTAAAGTCGCCTCTTCATCTTTTTCTTGAAAGGTTGGATTGAGAAGATTTTCATTCGTGTTCAAAGCTGTTTCACTAGTTGCATGATTTTCTTCGTTTTGTAATGTTTCTTGGGGTGGAAGACGATGAACCCCAGAGGATTGAAAGGCATCATCATCTAAAATGGTCGCAGAAGAAATGATTGGCTTGTTGGTATTGATTTCATTCACGTTGGTTGTGGTCGTTTCAAAAGTATCTTTTTCTTTTGTAGGAAATAAAAAATCTCTAATTTTGCCCATAATTCTCACCGTCTAATATTATAAGACATTTTAATTTTTAATATCAACTAAAATTACGTCTACGCCTATTAAAACAATCCTCTGCCATGGAATCGTAATTAAGGAAGAGGATAACAAATTATGTTTGGAAAACAAATAAATAGGCTTGTTTTTAGAGAGAATGATGGATTGGATTGTCGCCGTTTTAAAATCAATGATAAAATCCACAATATATCCTAATTTTTCGCCATTTTGTTGATTCATGACTAATTTATGTAACAATTCTAAAAGTTCCATTCCATCACCTACTACAAGATATGTTAAAATCTTTTTTTTAGTTCAGAAATTGCACTTTTTTCTAAACGCGATACTTGAGCTTGAGAAATCGCAAGCTCATTGGCAATTTCAAACTGGGTCAGTCCATCATAATATCTTTTTTGAATAATTTTCTTTTGTAGAGTGGAAAGGCGATTTAATCCATCATATAACGCTGTATAATTCGCAATTCTTTGTCCATAATCAATTTCATCACTTAATTGATCAATGATGGAAATCGATTCTCCATTTTCGGTATAAATCGGATCAAAAATGGAAACGACAGAATTAATGGAATTCATCGCTTCAAATAGATCGACTTCTGGAATTTCTAAAATTTTTGAAATTTCTTCGAGCGTGGGTTCTTTTCCATGCGTGGCAATATAATTTTCTTTACATTTTAAAATTTTATAAGCAATATCTTTAATTTGTCTAGAAACTTTAAGTTGGGTACTGTCTCTCAAATAGCGTTTAATCTCACCTAAAATCATGGGAATGGCATAGGTGGAGAAACTCACATCCATTTCTAAATTAAAGTTATCAATAGCTTTAATTAAACCAATGACTCCAATTTGAAAAACATCATTGATATCAATTCGCGCAGGAATATTGCATTTTTTAAGAACACTTAAAATTAATTTTAAGTTTCCCATCACTAGTTTGTCTTTAGCGGTACGATCGCCATGATGATAATCGATTAATAATTGTCGACAATTTTTTCGACTTAAAACTTGAATTTTAGAGGTATCTAATCCTGTAATGGTGACTTTTTGCTGCATAAAAAAACCTCCTAAATAAGAGGTTTTCCGATTTTTATATTTTTAATCGATTTACCAAATTTTGTTAAGGTTTACTCACTTTATTTTGAAGTTTTTTGATAATTCTTTTTTCTAATCGGGAAATGTAGGATTGTGAAATATCTAACATTTCAGCCACTTCTTTTTGGGTTTTTTCAACTCCCGTATCAAGTCCATAACGCAATTTAATAATCTCTTTTTCTCGATCTTTTAGCATTTCGATGGCTTCGTACATGGATTTTCTTTTTTCATTATCTTCAATATCGCCAATGAATGAATCCTCACTATTGGATAAGATATCCGATAATAATAATTCATTCCCATCATAATCAATATTTAAAGGCTCATCTAAAGAAACTTCCAATTTTTGTTTACTTTTTTTTCTTAAATGCATTAAGATTTCATTTTCAATACATCGACTCGCATAAGTTGCCAATTTAAAGTTTTTATTGGCATCAAAGGTGGATATCGCTTTAATCAGTCCTAAACATCCAATGCTAATTAAATCTTCTAAATTCGTCGTATTTACTTCATATTTTTTAGCAACATAAACGACGAGTCTTAAATTATGTTCGATTAATTTATTTCGAGCTTCTAAACTTCCTTTTTGATACATTAAAAATAATTCCGCCTCTTCTTCTTTCGTTAATGGCGGTGGCAACGTATCACTTCCATTAATGTAATAAGTAAGGTTTTCCTCTTGACTTAAATGAAAAATTTTCTTAAAAAATTGAATAATTGATTTTAACATAATCTTTCTCCTCTAATGAAACAATTCTAAATTTAATAAACAATTGCACTGATGCGTTAATACCAAATGAGGATTAGAAATAACATAACAAGCATAGGTCTTGCGATGTAGATATAACGTAGCTTTAGTACCGAAATAAGTCATTTTATTTTTTCCTAATCCTTGGATTTTAATTTCTTCTTGAATGCACGAGGTGGGGAACTCAAAATTGACAAAAATGACCGGTAAATCTTTATGATAAGCAAAATTTCCACTATCATAATAACCTTGAATGTGAAAGGATTGATGATCGATCATTAGGGTGGCTTTGCAGATGTATTGATGTTTCCGAATGGCCCGCTGTAATTGTCTTTCAAAAAGAAATAAAATAATTGAAATTATCGGTAAAATCAATACAAACAACGTTGCAATAGGCCGATTAATCAATAAAATGCCATCATAAATAAAAGTCCCTCCGACTAATAATAAAAAGGCAATATTCAGCCAATAATACCCTAGTGTAATGATTTCTACTTTGAAATATTGCTGTTTCCATAGACTGACAATTCCAATTCTTAAAATCGAATAAAAAAGAAAAATATAAGGGATATAATACAAATTGAAGACATAAGCAATTAAGGTTAAAAAAAAGTGATTTGTTTGATAAGAATAAGAACTTTTGCGGTCACAAATCACTAAAGATAACCTTAATGAAACGATAGAAATAAGACTATGAACCAAAATGGATAAATCAAAGTAAGCATTCATTCACATCACCATCGTTATTATAAAAAATATGTCTTGCAAATATTGTCAAATCATCGGTTGATACAAAAAAGAATTTAAAAAGAAAACAATCAAAAAAGTAGACCTTTTTTGCGGTCTACCTTTCAATCGAAATTCAAAATTTTTAAAAAAATGAAGGCTTTAAAGTTTGCGTATCATCACTATCATGATTTTCATCTAATTCATCATTTTCATAATTGGATGGTGTTTCTTCTTTCGTCTCATAAGGGATTGGCTTTCTTACAAAGGAAACATCTAATGGTTGATTATCTTGATTGAGTGCATCTTCATTAAAATCGGTAGCAATCACAGTCACTTGGATTTCATCTTCAAGATTTTCGTTGATGGAAGCTCCAAAAATAATATTAATATCTTCGCCAGAAGCATTTCGAATAAATTCCACTGCAACAGTAAAATCTAATAAAGTGGCATCTTTACTACTTGTAATCGCAACAATGGCATTTCTAGCACCTTTGATGGAAGTTTCTAATAAAGGTGAAGAAATTGCATTTGCAGCAGCATCTTCTGCCCGATTTTCTCCTTTTCCTATACCAAAACCAATCATGGCTCTACCTTTATTACTTAATAATGTTTTGACATCTGCAAAATCAAGATTGATATGTGCAGGTAAAGTGATTAATTCCGTAATCGATTGTACCGATTTTTTTAAGATTTCATCGGCTTGGATAAACGAATCTTTTAAAGGTAAATTGCTATTTTTATGTAAAATATGATCATTGGAAATCACAATTAAGGAATCGACATATTTTTTCAATTCTTCAATGCCAGATAAAGCATTATTCATTCTATTTTTTCCTTCAAAGGAAAAAGGACGAGTGACAATCCCAATCACCAAGGCCCCACATTCTTTTGCAAGACGTGCAACCACAGGTGCAGCGCCTGTACCCGTTCCGCCTCCCATTCCGGCGGCGACAAATACCATATCGGTTTGATTGACAATGGCTTTAATTTCATTTTCACTTTCTAAAGCGGCTTTTAAGCCAATTTCAGGATTGGCCCCCGCTCCAAGACCTTTGGTCGTATTTTTACCAATCATGATCCGATGTTCCGCTTTAGAGCAATTCAATACTTGAGCATCGGTATTGAGCACATAAAATTCAGCTCCCATAATATGATCAGTAATCATTCGATTTACCGCATTATTGCCCGCTCCACCGACACCGATTACTTTAATTTTAACGACACTTTCATAATTTTCAAAATTATCCATGCTCTCACCTCGTTAATCTTCATCATCAAAGATATCTAATGTTTTATTGTTCCAATGGGAAGTTTTTGTTTTTTCGTTTGGGGTAGGATTCGTCATCGTTTCGTGTTCTTCAAGTCCGAATAACGTATTTTTATTTTGTTCTAAAAACCGGATGAAAGCACCATAGGTCGTAATAAATTCTTGACTTCGAATGCCAAATTCATTGAGATATGCACCATTGACTTGTAAAGCATATTTTTGGTTAAAATAATGAATGAATCCACGATAATCTAACCATTTTCCAGTAAAAATGATATCGGTAGGCTTGTCCTCATTTTTGAATTGATTTAAAGTGACAGCAACCTTTTCGATCATTTGATTAAAAATGGGTAAAACTTCTTGGCTAACACTTTTTTCCGAAAATTGATTTTTCGCATCAATACAAATATCTCTTGCATCCGCATCATCTAAAAGAAACAAAGATTCAAAATAGTTTAAGGCATCTTCATAACTGACTTCATATTTTTGCATCAAATGGTGAATCATTGCATTTTCACCCTTAGGGTCATAAATACTTTTTATTAAAAAATGATTTTCAAAGAGGGAATAAGTAATCGATTCATCATCATAATGGACAAAAATTGTCCGATGAAGTTTATGAACTAAACTTTTACTTGCACTATAGCAAGCAAAGGAGGATAAATAAACTTCGAGAATTTCAATTTGTTTTTTATCCAAAGCGATGGCAATAGGCTCAACATATTTTCTAGGTAAGACATGGACCGCTGACTTTAAGGCTAATGTTTGCGATTGTAAATGAATCGGTTCAGTGGACATCACTTTACCACTATCTAGTTGATATTCCATCGGAATTTCTTCAACAACGATATAGGGATCCGGCAATTTAACATGTCGACAATCTTGACGAATTCTTTGAATATCGGCCATGGTAATGATATTCATTGCCGATTGAATGGTTAATTTGCTTCCTACAGTATGTACAATATGATCCATCGTTGGTAAAACTAAAATAATTTGTTTGGATTCAATTTTGTATTTATTTTTGATATGACTGATTAATTGATCAATAAAGGAAAGAAAAGCTTCTTCATCTACAATTTGACCCATTTCATAGCCACGAGTTAAAATACGATCCGCAGCAACAGTATAAATTTTATTTTTGTCCAATTTTACGATTAATAATTTCGTATAATTCGCATGTATTTCGAGAATTGAAAATAAGTTTAATTGCATATCTTTCCCTCCAATTACTTAGTATATCACGTTTTCTTTAAGTATTAAAGAAAAAGAAATAGGTTTTTTTCGGGTTGGATACCCTCTAACAAATTCTTTTTTAAATAATTTCTAATTCCAATTCTAAATGAATTTGAAATTTTTCATAAACTTTTTGTTGTATTTTTTGAATCAAGTGACAAATATCGCTACTTTTAGCCTGATTTAAGTTCAAAATAAAATTCGCATGCTGTTCACTAATCATTGCATCTCCGATACGATATCCTTTGAATTGACATTGCTCAATTAATTGATAGGCTTTGATCGTGGGTGGATTTTTAAACACGCTTCCACAATTATGATGATTTCTTGGTTGGTGATGCATGCGATATAACAATATTTTTTGTATTTTTTCTTTGGCTTGTTTGATATCCGTTTTTTGAATTTGCAATCTAGCTCCAAGAATAACCCACTTTTTCTTTTTTTGAAAAATCGAATAGCGATATGAAAATTGACATTCTTCTTTGGTAAGGGTTTTAAAATTGCCGAATTCATCGATATAATCGACACTTATAATCCATTCACTAATGGCTTTATTGTGTGCCCCTGCATTTTTATAAATCGCCCCTCCTAAGCAGGCTGGAATCCCTATTAATTCTTCCATTAATCCAAATTGATGTTTTAAGCCATAGTGAATAATTTGAGCTAATTTTGCTCCCGAATATGCATAAATTTCATTTTCTTCAAGCAAGATATTGGAAAAATTATAATTAAGTAAAATCACAATTTTATGAACATAAAAGTCCTTAAATAAGATTTTAGAACCATTGCCAATGATCACAAATGCGAGTTCAAAGGTTTTCAAATCCAAGATTAATTGTCGAATGATGTGAATACTTTTCGGAATTAACATAATTTCAATTAAATTATTGACATGAAAAGTATTAAAATCCTTAAAATAACAATCTTTATAAATTAATAAATCCGGATATTTCGCTATTTTTTTTAAAAATAAATTTTTAGTGTCCATGGGTATTTTCCTCAATCACTTGCAACATTTTTTGACAAGGATTTTGAACTTGTAAGGCTTTTAACCGTTGCTTCACTTGGTAGGTAAAATAAAGATCATTGACATAGGTTTGAATTTTTTGTTGGATGCTTTCTTCATTGATTTCACTTTCCTGTAACAACAAACATCCACCCTGATCGCATAAAAATTTGGCATTTTTAAATTGATGATTATTGGCAACATAAGGGCTAGGAATTAAAATGGAAGGAACGTTTAATGCAATAATTTCACTCATCGTACTCGCTCCAGCGCGGGAAATAACGATATCACAACTTGCAAGCAAATCCGTCAATGGTTCATAATAATCAAAACAAACAACATGATCATTTTTTTCAAATGACATCGGATTCTTTTTTCCAAGGACGAGAATAAAATTATATTCAGTATGCTTTCGAATAAACGCTTGAAAATGATTAAAAATGGTTGAAGATCCTAGACTTCCACACACTAAAAGCAATGTGGGTTGTTTTTTTATAAATCGTTTTTGCAAAGTAGGATGGATGGCTTGAACTACGGGATTTCCCGTATATAGATATTTTTCTTTTTCCTTTTTAAAATGCATCGGCAAAGATAAAAAAACTTTTTTAGCAAAAAATTGTCCTAGAAAATTGGCTTTACCAAAGACCACATTTTGTTCGCATACATAAATTGGAAAATGTCCACTTCGAGCGGCTAAAATAGCAATAAAACTTGCTTTTCCACCAAAGGTAATCAGTCCATCGATGGATAAATTTTGAAAATGTTTTTTTAAAGTTTGATATTGCTTGAATAAAGATGCCTTTGCATCGATATGAATTGTCTGAATTTGATGACTTGAATAGATTTCCTCATCGATTTTTTTAAAAATAAAGGGGTAGCATTGATGATTACACTTTGTCGCATAACGATAAAAAGCAATACACGGATAGATATGTCCGCCACTACCCGAACCAATTAACGCAAATTTCATGTTTGTTCCTCCAAACTTTGATTCATGATGAATCCCATGGAAAACATTAATAAAGTTAATGACGATCCCCCATAGGACATAAAAGGTAAAGTAATCCCAGTTACTGGAAGTAACCCTACAACCACGCCTAAATTAATAAACACTTGCACTGCAATTAAAGAAGTAAAACCAATTTTGACAAAACTTGCAAATTCATTGCTCGATTTGATGGCACTTTTGAAGCATTGATCAATTAAGTAAAGATATAAAAGGATTAAGATTACACTGCCAATAAATCCATATTCTTCAGCAAAAATTGAAAAAATGAAATCGGTTTGAGGTTCAGGTAGATAGAAGAATTTTTGAAAACTACCATCGATTCCGCGTCCTGTTAACCCTCCTGGACTAATGGCATAGAGCGATTGAATAATTTGAAATCCACTGCCCAAGGGATCCTTCCATGGATTAAAAAAAGCTAAAATTCGATCCATACGATAAGAGGCTGAAGCAATTAAAAAGCCCATACCAAGAATGCCAAAAAGGCCAATTAAAATATAATTTTTAAATTTGGATTTAGAAACCATACACATAATAACTACCGCTGCAAGCATTACAATTCCACTTCCAAAATCAGGCTGTAACATAATCAATAAAAAACCGAGTAATGCAGGTAATAACAAGGGAATGATAACTTTAAAAAACTTGTTGGTTTGTAAATAGTAATCGGTTAATTTATGCGCCATATAAAGCACAATCGCAATTTTAAAAAATTCCGATGGTTGGAATAAAAAATCACCGACGCCAAACCAACTTTGGGAACCATTTCTACTAACTCCAAGACCGGGAACTAAGACTAAAATCAAGAGTAAAAGCGAGAGCAATAAAATTTTGTGGGTCTGTTTTTTAATCTTATTTAAATTGATTCGATAACCCACAAAGAGCATCACGCTTCCTAAAATTAAAAAAAACAATTGTCGTTTAAAATAATAAAAGGGATCGGCATACATATAGTTCGCCCAAATATGGCTTGAACTATACACCATATAAATGCCAATGAATAAAATTAAATATAACGGAATTAAAATTTTTAAATTAATTTTGTGTGGTGTTAATTTCTTTTTCATATTCATCTATTAAAGCATCAAAATGCTTTCCCCTTGCTTGATAATTTTCATATTGATCAAAACTACTTGTGGCCGGTGAAAATAAAATCACTTTTTGATGGATTGGTAAATGAATCGCATAACAAAAGGCTTGTTTTAAATCATCAAAAAGAATCGCATTTTTTATTTTTCTACGCATGATTTTAGAAATTTCACCATAAATTAATAGTCGATAATAAGGCAACTTTTTTAATTTTTCATAATGCAAATGTTTATTTTTTCCACCGATAATTAAAATAATATTTTGTTGTTCATCGAGTTGTTCAAAAGCAAAAATGGTGGCAGCAACGGATGTCGATTTGGAATCATTGATAAAAGTAATATGATTGATTTTTTTCACTTGTTGTCGATAAGGTAAGGGTTGGAATTGTTTTAAAGTTTTTATAAAAATCAAGGGATCAATCTGTAATATTTTTACAATTTCGTATAAAACCATCATTTGCGTCGTATAAGGCTTAATCGGTGGATACATTTCGACTTTATAAAATAACGAAGGATCCATTCTTTTTACCGTGGCTGGAATCGTCTTTTCTTTAATTTGTGAAATGTTAATATTATAGATAAAATAATCCTTTTTATCGCAATAACGATAAATATTCTTTTTAAAACGATAGTAATCTTTTAACGATTTTACACTATCTAAATGATTTTCATCAAGATTTAAAATACTACTGATATAGGGATGGTAAAAGGATAGATTTTCTAATTGAAAACTCGATAATTCCATAATAATAAAATCTAAATGGGAAAATTGATCATAAAATTGAAATAAAGGTTCATGCGAATTGCCACAAGTAATGACGCGATAATTTGCATTTTTTAATAAATTTTCAATCATTGTCACACAGGTCGTTTTACCATTACTTCCAGTGATGGCAATCATTTTGAGAGGAATATCAAATAGCGTTAATAAATCTAATTCAGAAATCACTTTCATTTTTTTCGCAATTTTTTTGAAAATGGGATGCATTTGACTAATGCCTGGACTTTTGATCACATAATGAATTCCTTTTAATTCTAATAAATGGAAATCCAATAACAAATCTCCATCTTCTTGTTCATTTGGATTACAAGCAATCCAAACCGTTTGCTTTTTCCATTTTAAAAATTTAGCAATGGCTAAAGTGGTTTTTCCTTTTCCAAGTAGTAAAAACTTCATTCGATCACTCCAATCATTGATGCGATAATAGAACTCACAAAACCAATCATCCAAAAAATCATCACAACTTTCCATTCTGGTAGTCCCTTTTTTTCAAAATGATGATGAAGGGGTGCCATTAAAAAGATTCTTTTTCCATGAGAAATTTTAAAATAAGCCACTTGCAAAATGACCGATAAAATCTCAATCACAAATAAAAATCCACTGACTAAAATTAAAATTTCACTTTTTAAGACAATCGCAATCATGGCATAACTTGCACCGATGGCTAAGGAACCCACATCGCCCATAAATAACTTTGCAGGATTAAAATTATATTTTAAAAACGCAAACAAACTTCCCATCAAAGCGATAATAAAATAAGCAATACTACTTTCTTTTTGCTTCAAAGCAATCAACAAAAATGGAAGAAGGGAAATAATCATTAATCCAGTTGCAAGACCATCTAAACCATCTGTAAAATTGACAGCATTGGCACTTCCCACTAATACGAAAATGTAATATAAAAGAAGAAAAGAACCTAAGGGAATAAAAATTTTCGTTAATGGAAGATGAATTTTTTGATAACCAAATTTATAGAGTAAATAAGTAACCACTAGACATCCGATAATTTCAAACAATAAACGTAATTTGACACTGAGGCCCTTTGAATTTTTAAATGTAATTTTAAAGAGATCATCAATAAGGCCAATACTACCAAAAAATAGAAAGGTAAACAAAATAGCTAAAATTTGATTATCTTTATAAAAGTGAGGAACAAATAAAATAAAACTCAAAGTCGTGGCAAATAAAATCATACAACCACCCATGGTCGATGTTCCTTGCTTTTTTTGATGAGTTTGAACAATATCTTTTCGAATATATTGACGAATCATTCTTTTTTTGGCCCAGTAAAGATAATATTTTGAACTAAAAAAACAAATGATAAAGGACAATAAAAAACAAATCATTAATTTGATAAAGTCATTCAAGATGGCTCACACTCTCTTCTATACAGGCTAAATCACTGAAAGGGATTTTTTCATTTTGAATCCATTGATAATTTTCGTTGCCTTTTCCAATCACTAACACCATGTCCGCTTCTTTGGCTTGTTGGATGCCATAAAAAATCGCTGCTTTTCGTTGTTCAATGATTCGTGCCTTAGGACATCCTTTTTGAATTTCTTTTAGAATATTTTGAGGATTTTCTTGACGGGGATTATCATTGGTTAAAATAATCAAATCCGCAAATTGTTGGGCGATTTTTCCCATTTTTTCTCTTTTCGTTTGATCGCGATTGCCTCCACATCCAAAAATCACAATTAAACGATTTTTACATTGCTTTCGACTTGCTTTAAGTAGCGCATATAGGGCTGCTGGCGTATGGGCATAATCCAAAGCAACTTTAAATTTTTGATCATACACCCATTGACTTCTTCCATATTTAAATTCATATTGATCTAAGGCTTGCTTTATTTTAGAAGGATTTAACTTTAGCATTTGTGCCGTAGTATAGGCTGCTAATAAGTTATATTGGTTATATTCAAACATCGCTGCCCGATGGTAATCTTTTAACGTATATTTTCCTTGTTTTAACCCATACGTGACAATATTTGATGGAATCTGTGCCATTAAATCAAACGCTTTTGCATCTTCAAGGTTAATAATGGCATAACTCTTTTTCGACAAGGATTTAAAAAGCGCTTGCTTCACTTGAAAGTAATTGTTCATATTCAAATGATAATCTAAATGATCTTGACTAAAATTGGTAAAAACCAGAAAATCAAAATTTAAAAAATCAATGCGATTTTCTAAGATGGCATGACTTGAAACTTCCATGACAATATAGTCAAAATGCTTTGCAATTTGAAGATAATAATGAACAAAATCAATGGGATTTAAGGTGGTATTATTCGTATTGATTTCTTGATTATCGTAATATATTTTCCCAGTTCCAAAACAAATCACTGATTTTTGGTGTTCTTTTAAAATATGATAAATCATGGTCGCTGTCGTGGTTTTTCCACAAGTTCCGCAAATGCCAATTATCGTACTATTTTTAAATAAATGCGGATATAAAATCGAAACCATTTCAGATAACCGAAAAGCCAGTTGTGGAATAAAAATACATTTTTTTAAATTCATTTCTTTATAAGTAAATACCGCTCCTACTTTTTCTAATAAGGCCTCATTGATGAACTGTGTCGCATCCACACGATGACCTTTTAGCGCAATAAAAACACTTTTTTTATCAATATTTTCATGATTCAAGGATAGTGTTTCAATCTTTACTTTGGATTTATTTTTGATTTGCATTTTCTTTAAAAGTTTTTTTAATTTCATCAGCTTAACCTAAAAAGACGACAATGGTCTTTCCTTCTTCTAATTTTGTTCCTACTTTGGGGAGTTGATCAAGGACAGTCTCTCCTTCTCCTACATATTGGAACTTAAAATATTTGGATTTTAATTCTTTTTTATTTTTTCCAATGTAATTTTCGACTTCATAAGTTTTTGTATCCATCCAAGTATATTCAAATTCGATTCCTTCATTTGATTTTTCCACATTTAAGGCAACTAAAGCATCCTCTAAAATATTTTTCATAATCGGTCCAATGATGGTTCCTCCATATTGAATGGTACTTTTAGGATTATCCATTGCAACATAGGCAACGATTTGTGGATTATTCATCGGGGCACCCGCTAAAAAAGATAAGATATATTCATGCTCTAAATAAACACCATTGACTGCTTTTTGTGCTGTCCCTCTCTTTCCCGATTAAGCACTATAAATTGAGTTTTCGCTGATAATTTTGTACAAAAAAAGCCTATTACTCATCATTTCTGATTTTCGTAGGCATTGATTAATTAAATTTTTTTACTTTTTAATTTCAAATTAACTTAATTATTTATACATAAATTTATGATACATAGTGACAAAAGTATTCTATACTTATGTATTTGCTAAATATTCTAATTTCACATTCATCTTTTGAATATGCTGGATCTAGACCAGAATATGAAAGATATACAAATCCATATGATGTAAGCTTTTGTTTTATTACGAATTCATATGAGTTCATACTTAAGCCATAAATAGTAATTTTGGGATCAGTTATGTAAACACCAGTGATAGTCCATATTCCTTCTTCAAATTGTGAGATACTATAAGTTATACATTGTACAGGTAATGTTTTACTACCATTTTCACCTATAATAAAGGAATAATTGGGATCTAAATATTCAAAGTTTCCTTCATATTTTTCATAAATTAAGTTTTGATCCAATTCATTTGCATTAATAGTATCACTAATCCAATATGAAGAAGAACAGTCTTTTGGCTTTTTTGTGACGTCTAATGATTTCGTGCTACAAGAAGTGAATAATAGCAATAGCATTAAAAGAAGATTTAAGCAAAAAATTTTTTTAATCAATATATTTCACCTCCGTTATTAATACATTAAATTTAATAGTTTAACAGCAAAGTAAATAATGAACAAACAATTTTTACATTATTTTATTTTTTTCACAAATACAAGAACTATTTTCTATTCAGTTAGAAAATTTTTTCAGTGAATAAGATTAACATTAAAACTCTAATACATTTGTATATTTCCTTTTTTATTAAATAATACAAAAAGCATTATTGAAATTAGTGTTTTTATATCTTATCCTTCAAGTAGATTATACTATATACCTTTTAATAAGTAAAAATATTATTTAAGTATTAGCATAAAAACACACAACATGATGCTTGTGACTTATGTAGTGTAAATTATATTAATATATTTTTTTAATTAGTTTCATTTTTATTTATGTATTGAACTTTTTTTATCATTTCGATAGTATTAACAATTTTAGTTCCATTGCTATTTTCAATAAAAGAATTTTTTATTAAATCAACAAAGTCATTATATTTAATGCTTTTATTTATTTGTTTTGCCAAACAAAATAAACCTACAACTTGTGGAATACACCAACTTGCACTTCCACAATCATTCTCATATTTATAATCATGTATTGAATAAGGCATTGGAATACACTTATCAGCTTCAATTACACAAATTTTTGAATTTTCAAATGAAATATAATTATCAATGTCCTCATTTGATTTTGAAGGATCTAGTTTATAGCAATATGAAAAATCTTTCCAAAATAAATCAGATTGAATAAAAGGTATTTTGAGTTTTGCAAGTTCATTTATATATTGTTGTGCCTGCATTGTTAGTTTATCAATTTCAATATCGTTTTTAAGTAGCTTAATATGATATGGTATTGAAGCACTTAGTCCAACTGCAGAAATTTTTTCACCAGAGCTTACTCTTTTAATGATATCTTTTAAGGCCATAATTTCATTTTTTAAATAAGTTTTTAGATATGGCTCATTTTCAATAGATTGTTCAACATTATAATAAATAAGTGTGACATCAGGAGCAATACCTATATTTTTACCAATAAGTCGAGATGCAACAGCATAACCATGAAAGTCCAATCTATCACCAATGTTAATCATTTTGATATTTCTTCCTTTAAACTCATCATGCTGAATATCAAAACCTTTATCTATATAAGCAACCTTAACGCCTTTACCAGTAATTCCTTGTTTATGTAATTCATCAATACCCATTCCCTTAAAGTTCTTACCATTTTTAATTAGTACATTAGGTTTAAAATCTTTTGGAAGTTTTCCCCATTTCGTTTCAGTTGAAAAAGGTATACGTAGCAATTGATTTAGAGGCATTTTTGATAAATCATAATGAGATAAATCAGAATAACAAAATCCCCATATCATTGCTGGTTTATAAAAATAATCAGTTTTTTGACACAAAATATCTGAATTTAGATCTTTTTCTTTTATTATTGAAAAAAGTTCATCTTGATAACTTAAAATATTATGTTTAAATGTTTCATGTAATTCTTTTATGTTTTCACTTTTCATTATTTATTCCTCAATTAAAATACATTTAATATACTATATTTTAACCAACCTATTTGTTAGTAATTTATATTATATTTAATACAATTTTTTTAAAGTTAAATCGATCTTAATAGTCTGTTAAAAGAAATCCAAGATAAAGAGGAATAGTAAATATTTTATCTACTTTACCAATATTATAGTTTCCAAGTTTGATTACCCCAGCTACATGATATTTTTCAGGATGGCTTAGAATTGTTTTTGCACTTTTTGTGTTGCCTGTTGTGGCTTTTATTTCTACCAAATAACATGCCCCTTTATATCTCATAACAAAGTCAATTTCAAGTCCAGAATTCTTATGATAATAATATAACTTTCTACCCATCTTCACAAAAATATCTGCAATTAAATTTTCAAAGATAGCACCTTTGTAACCATACAGATTTCCCTGTAAAACATCATACTGTGTGCCATTTTCTAGCATGCTTACAAATAGTCCCGTATCACTCATATAAACCTTAAAGACATTTTGTATCGCATTTCCATCCAATGGCAGTTCCGGAAGTTCTAGATTATAACAACGGGAAATCATTCCAGCATCCTCGATCCATTGTAAACTTCCCGCAAATTTTCCAGCAGTTGCATTTTTCTTTACCATAGAATATTGAAACTTTTTATTTTCTTTACTAAGTTGCATAGGAATCGATTGAAAGCATTCTCTAATTAGCGGTTTATCCATATCATTTGCATATTTTACCATATCATCCTCATAAGAGTGGATGATATTGCGTTGAAGTTCTAAAACTAAGTTCATTTGCTTGGTATCAACAAATTTTTGTACAACTGCTGGCATTCCACCGACCACCGTATATTGAAGCATCAATTCATACATTTTATGGTGTAAAGCCTCAGGGACAGGAGTCACTGTTTGCAAACATTTATTCAATTTATCAATAATCTTTTCACTTATGCCATTGGCCCAAAGAAATTCTTCAAAATCAAGGGGTCTCATTTCAATGATCATCTCCGAGCCCACAGGCACCGACTTCGGTTGCTTTCCATAGCCATGAACGCCAAGAAGTGACCCTGTGCAAATCACATCAAATCGCCCATCATTATTAAAAAATTTTAATGAGGTTCGGGCCTCTGGACAGTCTTGTATTTCATCGAAAATAAGGATGGTTTCATAAGGCTCAAAAATAGTCTCATTACCGAGAAGCGTTGACATCATCATAATAAGTTCATCCACTTCAAGTGAACCATTAAAAATAGCGCTATAGTTGGGATTTTCTAAAAAATTCAAGTAAACAACGTGTTTGTAACTTTCTTTTGCAAACTTTAAAACAGAAAAAGTTTTGCCACATTGTCTTTGACCTTTAATGATAAGAGGACTTTTATTCGGTGTGTTTTTCCATTCTTTTAACACTTTTTCAATTTTTCTTTTTAACATCATGGGTCACCTCACTCTTTTTCATAAATAGTATATCACATACTTATAACTTTTTTAAGGGAGTTTTTGTGAAATTTGAAACTTTTTCAAGGGAGTTTTTTTAATTTACGAAACTTTTTCAAGGGAGTTTTTTCAAATTTTGAAACTTTTTCAAGGGACTTTTTGATTTATTCACATTTATAAACAATGGTTAGATCGATTTCTTTTTGTCCTTTTGGCTTACTTATTAAAACTTTTGAAACCACCATTTTAATTAAGTCAATGGCATCCTCAGGTTGTTCTTTTAATGATTCAATAAATTTTATAAATTTATTTTCATAGAGGGTAACTTTGGCTTCGTAATTATTATATTCTTTTAATTGCTTCTCAATATTAGTAATTTGATTAACAAATTCTTGTGATTGATAATCAAATTTTGCATGTGTAATTTTTTGATCAAAAAAATCTTGAATGAGGCTTGCATAGGCTTCATTCAAAGCAGTAAGTTTAAATTCTAAAGCTTGTCTATCGTATAATTGCGTTTTAAAAATTCTCTTTTTGTAAAGTTCTTTTATCGCATTGCTATTTTCAGCACAATTTTTTATTAAATCTAAAACTTCCTTGTATAACAAAGAATGAACTACTTTTGCATTCATTGAATAGCCACAACCTTTACTATAATAAAAAGCCTCTTTATTTTTACTATAATAGGACATCTTTTTACCGGTTATTGCATCTTTTAAAATCGAACCTAAATGATTTATGTTTGTTTCTTTTTTATTTCTAGATAATAATGAGTCATTTGCCTTTTTAAATAATTCTTCACTAATAATGGCATCATGCGTATTTCTAACTAGAATAGGTGGTTTTTCTTTTCTAAGTAAATTCAAAGAATGCCCACAATATTCATAATCTTTAATGATTTCCCATACCTTTGTGCCATTCCATTGCTTCGATGGATTTTTATGTAATGGTTTCATTTTTAACACTTCTACGGCATAATGAGAACGTGTAAGGATTCCAGCTTCATTTAATAATTTAGCAATTTGAGGTGTTGTTTTACCTTTTGATGCATAGTCAAAAATTTGTTTAACAATTTTTGAGGAATACGGATCGATTTGTTCCTTTTTTGTATCATCAAAACGATAGCCATATTTGGGATAATAATTTAAATGTTTTGTTTGAGCACGTCTTTCTAAGGATTTACGACATTTCTTTTTAAAATCTTTTAGATAAAATGAATTGAAAAAATTTCTTAAAACGATAGATTCACCCTCATCATTTTCACTATCATAATGATCATTCAGTGAGATGACTCTAACATGATGATCCGGAAATATATGTTCAATTAAATTTCCAACTTGATGCATCACTCTACCAAGACGGGAAATATCTTTAATTAGTAAAATATTCCATTGATGGTTGTAAACATCCTTTAACATTGCTTGAAATCCAGGTCGATTGAAATGACCCCCACTATATCCATCATCATCGTAAATCTTCGTGATTTCAATTGCATGTTCATGTGCATAATTCATTAATGCTTTGATTTGATTTTGAATACTTCTTGAATCGTGATTCCCCTCTATTTTATCTTCATCTTCACGAGAGAGTCTTACATAGATTGCGCCTAATTTTTTCATCTGTTTTGATAAACTCCTTAAGCATAGGATCTAGAAAAGAAAAAACAAGGATAACCTGATAGCGATGTTTTCTTTGATAATTTTCGAGTTTTCTTGAAGAAATCATAATATAATGAAGCATCGAATGAAGCATATCATAGGTTAAACCATTGGATGGATTCATCGATTCGAATAATGCCATGAATTGATTCATTTTATCTTTTTCATTTTCTATATTTTGTTGTTGTTTTCTTTTGGTCAGTTGTTTTATCTGTTCTTCGATAAACAGCTTTTCTTTATGATATTTTGCCATCATCATTTCATAGGTCGAATGGGGGATATTGCCTTTCACGTTTTGTTCAAATAATTGCATTAGATACTTATCGATTTCCTCCTTTTTCTTATGATAAAATAACGCTTCTTTTTCAATATCTGTTTCTATTTTTCGACCTTTTTGATCATATTGCTTAACAAATGCAATAAATTCCTCTTTATGCAAAAGCATAATATCTTTTAGATTGCTTATTTCTTCTTTTACAATTTGGTTTAAATATTTTATTTGAATACTATTTTTTTCTTTGCACTCTTTATTAGCACAATAATAACGATAAAAATTAAATGTCTTCGATGTCGGATTCTTTTTACGATCATATTTCATCACGTGTCCACAATCGGCGCAAATAACCAATCCTTTATATACGTTTTCTTCAATGGGAATTAACCCGGATCGGGTTCTTTTTAAAATTTGATTGGCTTTTTCCCAAGTATCTCTATCAATTAAAGGTTCATATTTATTTTCAAAAACATAAGCATTTTCATTTGCATAACGTTTTTTTGTTTTATAATTTTTTGATTTCGAACGTGCCGTCGTGTAAGTTCCTAGATAATCATTTCTAGCGATTATATCTCTAATTACATCACTTTTCCAACAGATGAGTTCTTCTTCGGATAATTTCATGACCTTTTCTTTGTTATAACCATATTTAACCGCATTATAATAAGAAGGAATTTTAATTTTTCTTTCTTTGAGGATTCTTGCCACTTGAGTCGATGAACCCGATTGAAGATATTCTTTAAAAATCATTTTAACAATCGGTGCGGTTTCTGCATCTGGAATCCGTTCATAATTTGTATTATAGGCATATCCAAAAATGGGGAATACCGTATTTCTAGGTTCACCATTTTTAGCTTTATTTTCTAATGTAAAGCGGATTTTTTTTGAAATATCTTTGGCATACCATTCATTCATAATGTTTTTAAAAGGAACAAAATCATTATGATCTTCATTCGAAGTATCAAAATTGTCATTCACAGCAATATATCTTACTTGATGACTTGGAAAATATTCTTCGGTATAATAACCCGTTTGAATATAATTACGCCCTAATCTTGATAAATCTTTAGTCACCACAATATGAATTCTTCCAGCTTCAATATCCTTTAAAAGTCTTTGAAAAGATGGCCGATTAAAATCAGTGCCACTATAGCCATCGTCAATATAATAATCAACGATTTTCCATCCTTGATGATTCACATAATCGGTTAATCCTTCTTTTTGTGATTGGATGGATTGACTTTCATCGACATTTCCATCATCTCTTGATAATCTACAATAGATGGCCGTATCCGTTTTCAATGGCTGCATCTTTTCACCTTCTTTTGGTCTTCGTTGATACTATTCGCTTTTATCTTGACTTTCCATTTTATCTAATAACATACTAACGACGCCTTCTAATATGGTTCTACCCTCACTTGCAAAAATTTTCTTCACGTTAAAAATTTGTCCGTCATATTCTACAATTTTTTCATCTGAAATTAGAGAAGGTGCGGGTTGAATTGCGATTTTCTTTTCGATAAAGACCCCCTCTTTCTATATTGAATTGTCATCATGATGACCGATTCTAAAATAGTGTATGAAATCAAAATTTCATCTATGCCTTAGATTCAAAAAAAATCGAAGATCTATCCCTCTGATTTTTTTCATTTGCTCGTTTTTATTGACAAAAAATTATAGGATTGTTATAATACCCACAGAAAGAAAAGGAGAATAAAAAATGAAAAAAGGAACAAAAGGTCTTGTATTAACGATTTTAAGTGCCGTTTTCGGTGTAATTGCTCTAATTGGGCTAGCTTTACCATTTAGCATGAATACAATGTCAATTGGTAACGTATCCACCACTGAATCTATTAAATTTGGTGAATGGACTAAGTTATTAAAAGATTTAAAGACTTTGAGCACTAAATCTTTAGGTATGCTAAGTTTTTCTAAAGTTTTATTGATTCTTGCTTTAATCGTTATGGTATGTGCAGTTGCTTTATTAGTTGTTCAATTATTCGTTAAAATGGACGTTTTAAGAATTGTTACAAAAGTATTAGGTATTTTAACAGTTATTTTAATGCCTGTTTTCTTTGGAGCAATGTTCATGGGTAGCGTACTATATTCGGCTGAAAATTTTGAAGGTCATATCGTATATGGTGCTCCATACTTAGGTGCTATGGTTCTTTTCTTCTTTGGTTTACTCAGTGGTATCTTTACACTTGTAGCAAACAAAAAAGAAAAAGCAGCAGCTACAGCTGAATAATTTATTTTAGCAATTTAAAAGGCTATTTATGATAAGTTGAATGCTTATCTATAAATAGCCTTTTTCTTATGGCTTTTTGTTTCAAAATGGCAATTATTGTCGGTAAAAATTAAATTATTTTTTTGCCGCTTCGATACGTTTTTGATTTTTTTCAAAATATTTTTGATAGGCTTTTTTACAATATTTTTGATGGGTTTGGATTTCGTTTTCATCATAGTGATGAAAGGTATAGGCACCATTAACTTTCCATTTGTTAAATAACCCTATTTGAATCGCATTTGCAGGACAATGAAATGAACAACGCATACACATTAAACAATGGTTTCCAAACTTGAAATTCCCATTTTCTAGCGTGATATTATGCGTAGGACAATGTTGGATGCATCGTCCACATTTAAGACACTGATCGCTGACTTTATAGTGTTTTCCATTCAAACGAGCTCCCCAGTGTTCTATTCTAAAGATCAAAGCAAGGCATCTTTTAAAAGGAAAATTACTCAGTTTGACTTCTTTTTTTTCTAGGATGTCACGCGCATCTAATGGAATAACATTTACAGCCATTTGCCACATTTGATAAGCTTGATTATTCGTATGTCGAAAGAGAATGTTATATGGCATACAATAATGATACTCATTCGTTAAAATATAACCCTTTTTCTTTAAAATTGATTGGAGTTTGACCGATGACATATTGTTGAGTTTTAAGGGTTCACCCGACGTTTTTATAATAAAATAAGTTTTTTTCGTTTTCTTTGGTAAAGAAGGAATCGATTGAGCAAACTTTAAGACATTTGAAGGTGCATTAAACGCATGAATGGGATAGGCAATTCCAAACAAATCAAAATCACAAAGATTATAAGAAATGGTACCTTCATCCATGTTATGCAAGGTGACTTCATAATCCTTTTTCTTAAAGAAACGCACATATTCATTCACAATTTTGAATGTATTTCCAGTACCTGAAAAATAACAAATGATGACGCTTTTCATCTTTTCACCCTATTTAACCTAAAATGATTCTCTTTATCATAAAAATGTGATACATCTTTTTGATGTAAAGCATATTTTAAGATGGTTTGCCCGATGTTTTTTATGACACCCGTGATTGCTAACCTCATATAAATTCCCCTCTATTGTTTCCTTTTAATAGTTGTATTTTATAATATTTGAAGTAAAATATCAAATTGCTTTTTATTGCTGTGATGCGCATGAAAAAGCACATAAAAAACATGCCTTTTTTATTGTTTTTCAACTTCATGCGGAATTACTATTACATCAATTCAAAGTATTTTTCACTATCTGCAGATATAATAAAAGTCGGGTTTATTTCCCGACCTTATATTGCTACATTTGTTAAATGAAAGTTTACTCCGAATGCCTCGCTTGTACTAAATCTTAGCACCAAGAAACCCCTTGGGTCACCGTCACCTATGTCATCACTAAGGCTCAGTCCTGTGAGTCTAGCCGTGATATCTCCCGATAATTTACCACTATATATCGTGCTTGCTTGGGACTTTTTGTATGAGCCATAGACTTGGGCAGTGATTACTATATCGCACTCTTTTTCCGATGCTAGTGATAGACTTAGTTCATAATTTGCGATATTTACTAGGTCACTGTCGGCTATATTATCATTAAGTGCGATAGATATAGCACTATATTGTCTGATATCTTCTATATTTACCGCCTCGATTGTGCTAGAGGTAGCCGAATACTTAGTAGTATCTAGGAATATAGATTTGTTATCTATTGTAATTCCCGCAATGTCGGATAACATAATCTTTAGTACTTGTTTATAATTCTTGACATTTCGCATACCGACTTGCTCGGAGAGTGTAAATGGGAATACTATTTGGTCAAAAGACTTAATCCCGTCATCAATATATCCCGAGCCATCTACTCCGCGATAATAAATGTATCCTGCTAAACACATTTCATTATTGAACATTTCATAGCTATCTGAATAAAATTTTAATGAACCTGCTCTATATTCACTAATTAAATAATCGTATGCGTCAGATAATGTCTGGAAACTTGAATTATTTAAGATATGCAAATCTGTTGTATAAAAATCGTTATAGTCTGCTAAGAACTCCAATAGAGTATACCTTTTATTAATCTCCGGGACATCTAATATTGAGGTTTTAGTTAAAAATACGTCATTCATGTCAGTAGTATATTTAGCAGTCTTAGTGTACTCACAGAAATACTCATAGCATCTATCAAGTAGTGTCATTGCCATATCGTCACGAGATACTAGGTCATTGCCTATGACATAGTGTAGGACAAAGTCAGATATCTTGTCTTGGATACTGGTCGCAAAATTGGATATAGTGTCTATGCTACTAAGTGCTATAGTGTAAGCGCTATGGATATCATCAATATCCACTTGCACCATAGTAGATATAGTGCTATTGTCCTTGCCAGATACGATAAGTGCGAGAGCATACTTTAGTCTATCTACGGCAGTATTATCCTCAAAATACTCTGCCCATGACCATACATTATTAGTATTCTGCAATAGCCTTAGATATTGACTCTGCTCCTCGTAGTAATTATCCCCATACATTGTGCCATAAAGTACAGTCAATTTGGCAAAATCTATTATATCTGAGTCAGTACCGACAGAGTATGTGTCAGATACTTCGTTATTTGTAAGGTATGATACTAGCACCATTGTGGCTGGGTCATGTAGGTGGAGTAATATATTATTGTCATCTTTATTCCTATAATACACTACGCCTTGACTCCTATTCGTAGCGTCACAATACACTAGTCTATCTCCCGTAGTATAATTGCCATTATCGTCTAGTAGGAAAACATACGTGCCATTAGAGGAATTGGTATTTACGGTATATTTACTAGATATCGCATTACCCTTATTCCATGTGAGAATTGTCTCACCATTAAACTTTATATCATATTCAGCTTTAGTGCCATAGATAGCTTCTAATCTTTCTACTAGTGAAGTAGCAATTATGGTAATGGATCTATCGAGTAGATAATTAAAGGATCTTAGGATTCCATCATAATCTTTGAATACTTCATCTGCACTCGATAACTTCGTTTCAAGTACGACTTTATTCGTAAATAATTCTTTTTCTGGTATATTCGATGAACTACTAGATAAAGAACTATTATATGACATATAACTAGAACTCGAAGAGAGCGTTTCATTTTTTGTGCAACCAAATAAAATAAGCGATTCACATAAAAGACCGATCCCAATTAAACTTTGCAATTTTCTCATAATTTCACCTTCTAAATTCTCTAATTTGCGTAGCCCTTTTTAGCAAAAAAATTATACTATAAATGCTCGTTTTAGTCAAACTTAATAAGGGTTTACCCTCTATCATTATTTTGTTCTAAAAATGTTTGATGGAAAAGTCTTACTTATCGTGCATAACATGCCAAAACCCCTGTTTTGCCTCCCACACGATAACCCTCAATATAGGCCTTACGGCCACTGCCTTTGGAAACAACACTTTCTAAGGCATAACGCATGGATTCACTGGTCTTTCGACTGATGACTTGTTCATCTTCAACAATAATTGGAAAATCAAATAACACTTCTTTTGTACTCGTTAAAATGAGCGATTTAGAGATTTTAGGAACATAAAGCCGACCTCCATTAATTAATGCCGAAAAGGCTCTAACTAATTGAATGGCCGTGGTTGAAATGCCTTGTCCAAAAGCTGTGGTTGCATTTTCAAGTTCGCCATATTGATCATAATCAAAAAATATTCCTGAGGATTCACCGACTAAATCCACGCCAGTTTTTTTACTAAATCCAAATTTTTTAACATAATGATATAAGGTTTCTGCACCTAATCTTCTCGAAATTTCAACAAATCCTGGGTTTGACGAATTTTCTAAGACTTCTAAAAAAGTTTGTAACCCATGACCTCCTTTTTTCCATGATTTAATCGTTCTTCCTTCCACCACAACAGAACCCGTATCATAATAGGTATCTTTAAACATATCAAACTTATTTTCTTCAAGTCCTGCGGCAAACGTAAAGGATTTAAAGGTTGATCCTGGCTCATAGTTCATCCAAATGGGCAAATTGCGATTATAAACTTCTTGACTTGCAGTTTGATATTGATTGGGGTTATACGTTGGACGATTAGAAATGGCAAGAATCTCTCCCGTATTTGGATTCATCGCAATGGCCCAAATCGCATCAGGACTATATTTGGCATAAGCATTGGTTAATTCTCTTTCAATAATTTCTTGGATCTGTAAATCAATGGTCAATTGTAAGGATAAGCCACTTGCCGGACTTTCCATCCGTGAGATAAAACCATTCATCAAACCACCTTTCGCATCCATTTTATAATTTAATGAACCATTTTTTCCTTTGAGATAGGCATCATATTTTCCCTCAATGCCAGCTAATCCTTGATTATCGATACCGACAAAGCCAAGACTTGGAGCTAGTAATTCATTATAAGGATAATATCTTTTAGAATCTTGAACAATGTAGACGCCGGTCATTTTTAATTGATTAATTTTTAATGCTTGATTTTCATTAATTTGTCTTCCTTCTGGTGAAAGTCGAACTATCGAAGCTTTTTTTGATATTTTCTCAAGTATTTTTGCTTCATCGGCATTTAAAATATTTGCCAAATGTTTGGCAACTTCCGGTTTATTTTTAATTTGAAACGGAATCACTACAATTGACATCGTAGGTAAATTACTCGCTAAAACTTCCATCTTGGCATCATAAATATTTCCTCTAGCGGCTTCTAATGGAAAACTTCTCTCCCACAAATCTGTTGCCTTTAAATCAATCGCTTTGTATTGAATAAATTGTGCATGGGCAAGTTTTGCAATGACACAACTAATCAGTAGGACAGTCATCACCCGTAAGACATGAATTTTTTTCTTTAAAGTGTAATAAATCATATTTTCACCTACCTAATAAACTATATGTTTATTGGAAGTAAATAATAATCTAAATTTAAAGGGAAAAAAAAGAATAAAACTTATGAAAAATATAAATTTTATTCTTTATCATTTTAAATGTGATCTTTGTTTCGTTCGATTTTAATGTGACAAATATGAATCATAACATCGATATATTCACTGATTCTATCGACAACAACTGGATTTCCATAAGCGCCTAATTCATTTTTTAAAAGAGTGAGTTGATTCAATAATACCTGAGCATCGCTTTGGGATAGCGCCTTTAATTTAGCTAATAATTGTTGTTTTTGCGTTGCATTCATTCCTTGATTTTTGAGATAAAGGGTATCGATTCGATCGGATATATTTTGAATAAAGGCCGGAACAATATGATCTAAGGAATCATTCGGTAAAACGGCTTCATGACGATGAGGACCATTTTTTAATAAATATTCTAAATCTAAATTGGAATCACTATAAATCAATCTTTGATAACTATAAATCGCATTGGCATCAAAGATGGCAGCACCTAATTGAAAAGTTTCATGTGCCGCTTGATAATAATAAAGATTTTGAATGCAAGGCAATGAATAATAAGAAGCTACTAAAATGCCCGGATAATCATAAACTTTATTTTCTTCGATCGGTTGAACTTTACTTGCACTAATCAAAGTACGATTCGGATCCGTTGAATAATACATTCCATTTACCATATCAATCCAGCCATTTTGAACCCATGTACTCCAATCTTGCATTTTATTTGCCTTAGCAAAATCAATTTCGGGAACAACCGCAATCGATAAGAAAGTATTTCTAGGTTGCGTGAGTTCATCATGGACTCTTTGTACAAATTGGGTAATCACTTGGGTTCGAAATTCCGACCATTTTAAATAATTGGAAACCTCTTTTACATATTCTTTGACATCTACAGATGCATCTAAACCATATTCTTTTTTAAATGCAGACATGGCATAGGAAGTATAGCCTTGTGTTCGATTTAAACACTGATCGGCATATAATTTTCCACCGCTTTGAATTTTACAATACGCACTATTTAAAGAGGTCACATCATTTCCCGCAGCATAACGAATATAATCTAAATGTAATCCATCTAACGCAAATTGATCTAAAACTTCTTTATAAAAATCAATTAAAAAATCTTGCACTTCAGGATTGGCTGGATCAAAGTAAAGTAAGGTTTGTTCGGTCATTTCATCCTCACTATCGACCTTTCCATCATAATAAACTTGTTGCCAATCTTTATGCTGATTGAAAAGAACATTGGGATCTCCAACATTACCAACATGAAAATTTGTCGTCCAACCATGCACTTGAATTCCAGCCTTGTGGGCTTCACCAATAAAAGCCCCTAAAAAATTATTTTTTCCATATTCTCCAAAATCGCCCACATAATTTTGATTATACGGTACCATTTTAGATTCAAAATATGTCGTTCCATCAAAAATACACAAATAAATCAAATTGATGTTTGCATTTTTATAATGTTGAATCATATCTTGGATTTCTTTTAAGGATTTTGTATTCGTTCCAAAAAGCCAAGCTGCACGGCCATCGACATATCTTGATTCGGTAGCACTGGCATAAGCTTTCCAATAACATTCAGTAGCTAAATTCATCTTTTGCATGATTTGAATCGCATAGGTTTGAATGCGTTTTAAATCCGTGGTCTGATTGATGTTCTTTTTTAAATTCATGATTTCTTGATTATATTGCTTTAGCATTGCATAATTTGTTTGCAATGTATCGTAATCATAATCATAAAAATTTTCTTTTCCTTCCAACAACTTCGTTTCTAAAATATTTTCATAATAGAATAATTCTATCGATTGATTTAAACCGACATCATTCATAATATGGATTTTATTCCCATCGATTTTGACTAAGGAACCTAACTGTACGACTTTTTGTAATTGTGAAGCAATGGCTCCTTCACAAGATAATAAATAACCCTCTTCAGGACAACCGACTTCTCGATCCATCGCAACCACTAATCCATATTCGCCCATTTCCTTAACTGCGAGTTCATATGCCGACCATAAACCATAATTGGTATAACCATACTCATCTAAAAATGGCGCATCACGAGTGACTTTATTAATACTTGTTGTCGATCGAACGGCAGCATTATCTACAATGTTTTTATTAAAGACGACATCTTCTTGATAGGTATAAAGGGCATAATTTTCAAAACGTATCTGGTCCCCTTTGATCAATTTTCGACCTTCACGATAGGTTTCAAAACTTATCGCATTACTTTGGGCACTAATCACAAAACCCATTTCCGGAATTTTACCCCCGTAATGTCGTGGATCTTCATTTAAATTGCCTAATTCTTTTGCATAGCCTCGAAATCCAGCCACATAATAGGAATGATTTTTTAAATCATAATCGACATAAATTTCTGCGCCATACGCATTGGTTTTTGTATAAGAACCATATTCTCTTGAAAATAAAACGACTTCTTTGTCCTCCCGATATTCATTGATTTTAGAAAAGGGCAGACGAATATTTTCTTGATTGGTAATGGCATAGGCATATCTTGAAATTTGAATTCCGGTTTCAAAATTCACATAAGATCCAATTTGAAAAGGATTCGTGATCGTAATATTTTTTTGTGGATTGGATTTAGGAATCGCCACAACGATACCATTTAAAGGAATATAAGAATGTCCCGATGTATGTATTTGAGTCACACAATAACGATTGATGGATGTATCATATTCAGCTACGACTTCATCATATTCATCGGTGGCATTCGTATAAGAAAAATAAAAATCGGGTGTATATACGATGCATTCAATGCCATTTTTATACGAGGATGATTGATGAAAAATATCAATATCCACATTAAAAATACGAGTTGAAGTATCTAAAGCTGTCGGATTAGGTAATCTTTGAGGATTGATCACCACGGGTAATGTTTGATTGCCATTCAATAGAAGATGACTACTTGCTAAAACACCCGAATCAACATAAACATATTTTGGCGATGAGGTTTCATCTCCACCGACATAGGTGTCGTTAGCATGACTCGTAGAATCGATATGTTTTGCCTGGTTGGAACAACCCACGAAAATTAAACTTAAAAAACAGACAAACATAGATATTTTTTTCGTTATTGTATGCATATGTATCCTCCATTTTGATTTCATATAAAAAGGGAATAAACTATTCCCTATAATAATTCCATTTTTTCTGAACTGCTTTCTTCATTCAAAGTCGCTTTTTTATTTTCTCTTTTCTTTTTAATAAAGGAAATTAAAGATAAAAGTAAAACTCTTAAGACAAGTAATGAAATTAATAACGACATCGAAATGGCAAAAGCAACACCTTGATTTAAGAAAAAGGTAAGAATAAAACCAAGAATGCCTGTAGCCAAACTAGCACCTAATAAACAAGCACTAACAATCTTAAAGCAACCGATATATTTTCCATCGGCATAATCATCATTTGAAATTCGCGTTAATAAGAACATAAATAAGGCTAGCGCAGCGATAATAATGATTAAAAATGGCATATAAGTGAAAATATTAATCGCATAATTTAAGATTTGTGTCGAACCAATATCATCATAGACAGACATAACAAAGTCTTGAATGTGACGATTAAATTTAGCTTGGGTCATGGTTAAACTATTTTTATCATGAAACCTAAAATTATCAGCAACTTTGCGATAAGTGCCTTCAAAATAAACAAAGACATTATGTTTCGTTACAAAAGCGGTAACTAAACTATCTTTTAATAATAAAATATAACGATCATGTTCATATCCAAATTCTTTTTTGCTATTTGTCTTTAAAAATTCAGCACTATAATAACTCATTAAAATGGGTGCAGAATCATAATCGTTGACCACATCGGGTAAGGCAACTTTGGTAAAATAATTAATCTTATCTACATCGGTTTTAAGCTTTTCATACTCGGCTTTTTCTTTAGAATCCTCAGCGAGTGCATTAAAATAAACATTGGCATAACCTAAGTAAGTATTTTGATCTAAAGAATTTTGTGAATATTCAATGGTACTGAATTTAAAATCTTTTCTTTCTTCGCTAGAAAGTTGAAGATAATCGATATGCGTAATGGTATGTGTTTTATCGGTTTTGGAAACATAAGTTGCCGTATAATCGATAAGCGTATCCCGATCACGCGTATCAATGATAATTTCATAATCTAAGTCAGCAACTAAAGATGGATCTTGAGTGCGGGTATCCAAATAAAGTTTTCCACTATCCTTTTCATCAATCGAATCATTTTCAAAACAAACTAATTCATTTTTGTTAATTTTGCAATTGAATCCAAAAGAGGGATCTTCATCACTGACTTGTTTCATTGCATAGGAATAGGCCTTGATATATTCCGGAGATTGCTTGTAATGATATTTAAAAGCAAAATTATAACCAATCGCAAAAAAACAACTTAATAAAATTAATAACATAAACAAAAAAAACAAAACATTCCAAAATTTTCTTTGAGATGCTTGCTTCACATCTCTATCAAAAATAACACTCCCTGTTATAAATTTGAGCCAATTGAACATTAGATTTCACCTCATGATTTATTATTATACCATATCTTCATTAAAAAAACATCTCAATTTATTGAAAGATAACCCCATTTATCTTCAATTGAGATGTCTGCCATCGATAATTTTTAATAATTCTAATGGATGTGAGATTAAATATTGGGGATGTTCTGCTTTTAGTAGGGCTTCACTTCGAAATCCCCAAGTAACCGCACATACATCGATTTGTGCGTTTTTGGCTGTTTCGATATCGGTTTCACTATCGCCGACAAAAAGCGTCGTTTGCTTTTGACTCGAAAGTTTACTTAAGGCTTCAAGCAGCATATCCGGAGCGGGCTTTCTTTTTAATTTTAAAGTTTCACCGATCACCATCATCGGATATTGTAAAAAGAATGCCGCTGCAATGGTTTTCGCCGCTGAGTCTATTTTGTTTGAAACAATCGCCATTTTGATTTTTCTTTGAGATAATTGCTCTAATAATTCGAGAATGTTTGGATAAGGTCGTGTCGTATCTAATTGGTGTTTTTCATAAATGGTTAAAAATGCTTCATAAACAGCTTCTAATGCTTCTTTTTGATTCATTGGCAAAGCACGATAGATCAAATTTTTGATGCCATGACCTACAAATTGTTGAATTTCTTCATAGGTTCTTGGCGGATATCCAAATTGCATTAATGCCATATTACAACTTTGATATAAATCATTCAAAGTGTTTAACAAAGTCCCATCTAAATCAAAAATAACGGTATCATACATGCGCATCACCAAAAAATATTCTAGCACAATGGCCATTAAAATAAAATACAAACAAGATTATAAGATGATAAAAAATAAAGTTTTTTAATATTGTAATTGATAAAGCTTCGTTTCTTTAATTTTATAATCTAATTGTAATTTATCGGCAATCATAGCAATAAATTCAGAATTCGTGGGTTTTGCTTTACTAGCATTAATGGTATAACCAAAAATGTGATTAATTGCATCCACATTTCCGCGGTTCCATGCGGTTTCAATCGAATGACGAATGGCTCTTTCTACACGAGATGAAGTCGTTTGATAATATTTTGCTATTTCAGGATATAATAATTTTGTAATTTGACCTAAATATTCTTGATTAAAAAAGACATCACTAATGGCCTTTCTAAGGTAAGTATACCCTTTGATATGGGCGGGGATACCAATTTCATGTAAAATATCCGTAATATCTGATTCGACTTGAATTCTTAACGTTTCAGCATCCATTTGATTATGATTATATTCTATTTTTGAACTCATTTCTGCAATATTCTCAAGTTTTCTAAATAAAATATCCATTGCAAAGGGCTTCATTACAAAATAATCAATTCCAATATAGCTTACTTGATTTAACATGCTTTCACTCGATAGACCTGACATACATATCGTATGTTTGACTTTATTCATGTATCTTTGCTTAATCATTTTGGCAATTTCAATTCCATCAATGTCAGGCATGATTAAATCTAAAATGACAAAATCTACTTCTTCATTCGAGGTTTCTAAATACTCTAAAAATAAATCTCCACGATCATATTTGCGAATTAATTCAAAGTTTGGATAATCGCTTACAGCGTTTTCAAACATTTTTAAAACAGCAATACTATCATCAACAACAATCATTTTAAATTTTTTCATTTTTTTCCTCCTCAAGTCTGACTAAATTATAGATAAATAGGAAGAAAACTACATAATTTTACATCACTAAAATTTTATTTTTTTATCAAAATATTTTCTTAAACGTTCAAAACAGGCAAATGATTGCCTGTTTTGTCTTATTTTATTCCATTTCCTGTATCATCCATTCGATATAAATCCCATATCCTTTTTTTACATCATCAACAAGAACATGCGTGACTGCGCCAATTATTTTATTGTTTTGAACAATCGTCGAGCCACTCATTCCTTGAACAATCCCATTACTTATCTTTAATAGATCTTTATCAACGATTTCAAAAGTAATGCCTTTCGGTGCGATATTTTCTTGTTGTTTTAAATGGGTAATTTTAATTTTATATTTACTGATGGTTTTATTTTTCATTACAGTCCATATTTCTGCATTCCCGGTTTTGATTTCATCTTGCTTTGCAATTTCCATTCCCTTTTTATTGGGCAATTGGTCGATATGTCCATAAATGCCGTATGGATTGTTTTTAATAATCGAACCTAAATGCTTATTTTCATCAATTTGTGCAACTTTTTCTCCTGGGCTCCCATTATTACTTTTCCGAATACCTACGACTTCACTATCATAAATGTTTCCTGTCGTTAATTCAACGACATTTTCAAAGTCATTATCCGTAAATTGATGCCCTAAAGCCGCATAAGTTTTCGTTTGTGTATTATAAATAGAAACCGTTCCAATTCCTAATATTCTTTCTTTAACTAATAATCCAGTTTTTAAAGAGCCATCTTTAGAAACTTTAATCAAACGTAGATTTTTATCTAAAGAAAGGTGATCTCGATATAATTTGATCGGTAGATGATATTCTTGTTGGTTCTTATCTTCAATCACATTTGGCAAATCTTTGATCGACGTGATTTTTTGATGATTCACTTCATAAATCAAGTCACCACGCCAAATATCATTGTCCCTTGAAGGATTATATGTTCCCTTATCGGTCTGAATATCATAAGTGCCAGTAACTAATAAACCATCGGCTTTAATTTCAATGGCAATATTTTCCCCTCCTGGTAAATAAAGGGATTGTGCATTGACGCCTTGCGTTTGATTGGCATGACTACTAAAGACAGTTAATCCTATTAAAAATAATAAATAACGCTTTTTCAAAATAAAAACCTCCTTCCTTTACCTATATTGTGTGAATTGAAGAGGTTTTTATTATTCTTGCTATTGATTGGTAAATATTAAATCTTTGGCTAAAAGAATGGAATTTTCTGTAATTTCCTTTCCCGATAGCAATCGAGCAATTTCTTCTATTTTTCGACTTTGCGTTAGACGTTCTACCTTGGTTTGTGTTCTTTCATCTACAACCGTTTTGGAAATATAAAGATGATTTTTGCTAAAGCAAGCCACTTGAGGTAAATGCGTAACGGCTAAAACTTGGCTCGTTTTGGCAATTTCTTTCATTTTCCGACCCATTGCCATCGCCACTTTACCGCTCACTCCCGTGTCAATTTCATCAAAAATGATGGTGGATAATTTTGCCACTCTACAAAAGACTGTTTTTATTCCTAACATCATTCGACTGATTTCACCACCGGAAGCCACTTTAACCAAAGGCATTGGAATTTCTCCTTTATTGGCTGATAAATAAAATGCAACGGCATCATTTCCATGAATTGTAAGTATATTTGCGTTTTCAAAACGAATACTAAACTTAGCATCTTCTAAATATAAATCTTTTAATTCACATTGAATTTCATTTTCTAATTGTAACGCATATTTTTTTCTAATTTCAGTGATTTGTTTTGCAAGCCGTTCACATTGTTTTCTTTGTTGTTGAATTTTTTCATCCAAATCCTCCATTTTTTCTTTAAAACTTTCAGATAATTGAATTTTTTCAGCAATATCTAATTTGAGTTGATAGAGATGGCTTACATTATATTTTCTTTTTAACCGATTCATCTTGGTAATTTGTTCTTGTAGTTCATTCATTTTCGATTCATCATATTGCGAAACATCAAACGTCTTTTTAAATGTTTCTACAAAATCTTTAATATCTAAATAATCACTTTCTAATCGTTGATAATAACTTTGACTTTGTTGATTGTCTGCCATTTTAGATAAACTTTTTAACGCATAGTATAATTGATCTAGGGCTTGTTGGGAACCATCTAAATGGAATAAGACTTCATCGATTATGGCGGCATTTTTTTCTACAAGTTGCAAATTTTTATATTCTTCTTGAAGTGCAAGTTCTTGTTCATCCGTTAAAACATCTTTAAGTTCATTCAATTGATATTGTAAATAATCCATATCTTGAATGGATTGAAACTTGGTCATTAAATTTGTTTGTTCTTCCATCAGGTGCTTTAATTTGGCATATTCTTCTTGATATGGATTTAAAAAATGGGGATCAAAAGATTGAATATATTGATCTAATAAAGGTAAATGTTGTTCTTGTTTTAATAAAAATTGACTTTCATGTTGTGAATGAATATCAATCAAAAATTCAGCGATTTTAGATAAAGTCGAAATCGGAATTAAATTCCCGTTGATTTTTGCAGTGGATCGACCATTGGTGTATAAAACCCGTTGAATAATACATTCATTGCTCACATCAATCTCGGTACATTCATACACTTTCGCAGCATGTTCTTTAGACAAAAATAATAAAGCTTCAATTTTGGCTTGTTCCGCACCATGACGAATCATATCCAGATTGGCTCTAGCTCCAAAAACTAAAGATAGGGCATCGATAATAATCGATTTACCGGCACCGGTTTCCCCTGTAAAAATATTTAAACCATCATCAAAATCTAAAGTAATATCATCTAAAATAGCGAGATTTTTAATGGTCAGTTGCTTAATCATGATTGACTCCCCCTTAAGGATTTAAAAGCCTCATTGACAACCACTTGAGGATCGATGGGTTTTATCTTTGTTTCAAAGTTAATGCAACATAAATATTCTATGTTTCCTTCTTTAAAACCGATGATTGGCGAAAACGTAATATCATTTAAAATAAAACCGATATGACTTAAAAAAAACTGAAATTGCTTTAAAGCTTCAATATGTGCGGCTTGATTTTTAACAACGCCATTTTTGTTAATTTTTTCAATACCTACCTCAAATTGTGGTTTAAATAAAGCAATCACTGGAATGTTATTAAATAATTCTTTAATTTTAAAAAATATGGATTCTAAAGAAATAAACGAAACATCAATCGTGATTAAATCTATAGGCAGATGAAATAAGGATAATGTCGCATTTTTAAAATTCATATTTTCTATGGAAGTAACGCGCGAATCACATCTTAAGGCATCGGCTAATTGATGACTTCCCACATCTAAAGCAAAAACATGCTGAGCCCCATTTTGAAGGCAGCAATCGGTAAATCCTCCCGTTGAAGCTCCAATATCCAAAACGACTTTGTTTTTCAAATCTACATGAAAAAAATCTAAAGCCTTTTTTAATTTTAATCCTCCTCTAGAAACATATTCGCAGAGTGGATTTTCTTGAATCACAATTTCATCGTTTTCATCACACATGAATCCGGCTTTGGTCACTTTGATTTTATTTACATAAACGATTCCGGCTTTGATGAATTGTAAAGCTTTGGAACGGGAATTGACTTGTTTTTTTTCTACTAATCTTCGGTCTAATCTTTGTTTATTCATTGGAAGATTCCGTATCTAAATGGAAGTCTACAAGTTCATTATTTTGAAGTATTTTAGCTAATTTTTCTTCAATCCGCGTTAATTTTTCTTCACATTCTTTCGTTAATTTGATTCCTTCTTCAAATAAGGAATAGGCTTCTTCTAATTCAACATCACCCTTTTGCAGTTTAGTAACAATATCTTCTAATTTTTTTAATGATGTTTCGAATGTATTTTTATCTTCCATGGTTACTTTTCCTCCTTATGAATGACCTTTGTAACTATTTTTCCATCGGCTAACCGAATCGAAAGAAGATCATTTTCTTGAATTTCATGAATACTTTTTACATTATGATTTTCTTTAAATAAAGCGCCATAACCTCTTTTTAAAATTTTTAAGGGACTTAAAGCATCTAACTTTCCCATTAAAGTTGTAAAATTATATCGTTTTTGATTGAATAAATTTTGAAAAGAATGGATGAGCGTTTGTGCTTTCGTCTCGATATCTTTTCTAGTTAATTGATTTTTTTGCTCCATTTCTTGCATCATCATCTTTTCAAGATGTTCTAATTTTAAACGATAAGTTTCATATAGCTTTTGAGGATGTTGAAAGATATAGGCCTTTTTTTGTTGAGCTAATAAGGTTTTCTTTTGATTGATGATTTGCGTCATCAAATGCAACAATAATTTCTTTTGATTGCTTATTTTTTCTAATTCAGTTTCTTTTTTAGGTGTAGCAAGGACAGCACCATCGGTAGGCGTCAGCCCTCTTTTATCGGCAACAAAGTCAGCAATCGTATAATCACTTTGATGGCCAATCGCAGAAATTATAGGTGTTTTACAATGAAAAATGGCTCTTGCTACAATTTCTTCATTAAATGGCCACAAATCTTCGATGGAACCTCCACCCCGACCACAAATAATGACATCTAAATCATATTGATCCGCGAGTTGAATATTTTTGACAATATCTTCTGCAGCTTTTATTCCTTGAACTAAGGAAGGAAATAAAATCACATCAGCTAGAGGCCAACGATGTTGGATGGTATTTAGCATATCATGAATCGCAGCCCCTTTAGGAGCTGTGATAATTCCAATCTTGTTAGGATAGGCAGGTAACGCTTTTTTATATTTTTCATCAAATAATCCTTCGGCTTCTAATTGTTTTTTTAATCGTTCATATTCCAAATATAATTGGCCGATGGAATCAAGGGATAATTCTGTGGCAATAATTTGATAATTTCCCGCTGCTTCATATACAGAAATGTGACCTCGGATTAACACAAGACTTCCATCTTTCAAAGGATCTTTTACTTTATTTGCATAGCTTGAAAACATAACCACATTGATTTTCGAAGTGGCATCTTTGATACTAAAATAAAACGTCCCTGTTTGATGACGTTTAAAATTAGATATTTCACCTTTAACGTAAATATCACTCAAAAAATAATTGTTTTCAAGATAAGTTTTAATATAACTGTTTACTTCACTCACAGTTAAAAAATTTGAATTAAGCATACTCTTTACCAATACGATCTAAAACCGCATGAATATATTTATAATCATTTTCATCTAAATATCGTTTGGCCAAATCAACAGCCACATCGATAGCCACATGGATTTCTAAACGATGATGCGTAATTTCTCCACTAAACAACAAAAGAATCGCTTGGGCAATCATCGCCAAACGATTAAACTTCCATGTTTGTGACAAACAAGAAGATATCTTTTCAATTAATTGTTTTTTATCTTGAATGGCTTCAAATAAGATACACCTGAAAAACTCATCACAATCATCAAAAGAAACTTCCATAATATCACTTACAATTTCTGTAATACTTTTACGATATTTTTTTGAAACTTTATTATAAATGAGATATTGATATAGACAAATCATAGCATTTTCATGCATTTTTGTACGACTCATTTTAATTTGTGTTTCCATTTAAACCACCACCGACAACATTAAGCTAGATAATCTCTATATAATTTCCAATAAACACTAGATTCAACATAATCATCCACATTCGTTACTGTTACCTTAAATTCTTTCGCCGCATCGTTAAATAAATATAAGCCGATTTCGACAATCGAAGTACAATGCGTTAAATCTAAATTCGTAAGATGAATTGCACTATCAAAAGCATTGGCATCGATATATTTTAACTGACTAGAAGCAATAATTTTTTCGACTGTTGCATTGCCACTAAAGGCTCCGCCAGCAATCCGAACAACACCCTCTGGAAGTGTAACTTCCTTTTCATTTCCGGTGTAAAGTAATAGTATACCATTTTCAATAATAAATGGATTGTCTGCATCTTGCTTACCATTAAGATAAGCTGTTGCCATGAAAGCTTTATTTCCGATTTTTGTTAAAGATGTTCCCATGGTAATTTGACTTAATTGAACACAACCGACAAAAGCTTCATCACCAATGGTTTCAACATTTTCAAGATTGATTTGGGTTAATTGGCGACAACCATAGAAAGCATGTTTACCAATCGATTGAATGGTATCAGGTAAAACAATTTCTTTAATAAAGGAATAGCCATTAAAAGCATCATCTAAAATTTTAGTTGAACCATCGGAAATCACAATTTTTTCTAGGCTTTTTGGTAAAGAAGTCACCGTATTGCCAAATGCAGTAAAAGTAAGAATCTCACTATTATGTTCGATTTCTTGTAAAGAAGTGGCTCCTCTTAAGACGCCAAGATCAAAGGAAACATTCACTTCAAAACTAACTTTTGTAAGTTTTGTCGCATAACTAAAAGCATCGGCTTCAAGATAAATACTTGCATTATCATGATTAGGAAGTAATAATTCTGTGATTTTTGAGCCACTAAAAGCATAGGTTCCAACAGTTTCTAATTGACCCGTGAGAGCAAAAGATAAATTTTCAATCGTAAAATCATAATTGCTTATATTTTCAATTAAACTATTTTTATGATTGACAATTGTTTCTAAAGTATTTTCTTGCATCATTGTCGTGATTTGAATTGCAGGGGCATTCGTAGAAGAAATATTAAATGCAAATGCATAAGCTGCAACACTTACCACACTACTTGGAATAGAAATACTTGTAATACTATCGAAATAGAAAGCAGCCGTATCAATCGTTTGAAGCGTTTCTGGTAAAGTCACTTCTTGCAATTTACGGTTATTCGCAAAGGCCGCAAATGGAATGGTCTCAAGTTGGGTACTTGCTAAATTTGCAGCACCAAGATTACGACAATTTAAAAAGGCAAATTCACCCATTGTTTTTAAATGTGAAGTGAAATTAAAATTCGTTAAAGCATAACAATTTGCAAAAGCATGATTGCCAATCGTTTCTAATTGTGCATTATTTGGTAAAACAATGGTGGTTAAGTTTTCACAATTTGCAAAAGCATTATCCTTGATTGTAACCAAAGATGCAGGAAGAGTAATGGAAACTAAATTTGTTTTGTCCACAAAAGCATTTTCATTAATCGTGATAATATCATTTGGCAAAACTATCGTTGCATCATTTCCAGAATATTTTACCAATACATGATTTAAAGTAATCATGCCATTTTCAAATGAATCGGCAAATGCCGTACCATCAAATGCACTAGAATCAATTGTTGAAGCATACGTAGTAATCGTAAGTAAATTACTACATCCGTTGAAAGCATTTCTTTCAATATTTAAAATGTGTTGTGGTAAATGAATTTCACGAAGTGAAAGACAATTTCTGAAAGTATCTGCAAATAAAGTTTGATTTTCTTCTAGGGCATTTGCAAAAGATTGATCATCAAAAGTAACATTGGTTAAGGCACTAGCTCCACTAAAAGCAGCATTGCTTAAATATTCCATACTTGCAGGAAGGGTAAAGGAAGTAATGCCACTACCATCAAAAACAGAAGCATGTAATTCTTTAAGTTGTGAGGTATTACTGATTTGAAAATCTTGTAATAATTTTGTGTTATAAAAAGCATTATCATCAATAATTTCAACACTATCCGGTAATTTAAAAGTGGTTAAGTATTGTTGATTACTAAATGCAGAATTGCCAATAAATTGAAGATTGCTTTGATTTGAAATTTCAAAAGAAGTTAATCCACTCATAGCATTGGCATCAATAGCAAAAGCTAATTGACCAATGGTTTTTACAGAATCAGGTAAAGTAAATGTATTTAATAGTGACATTCCATAGAAACTATTCGCACCAATCGTTTCAACTTTAGGAGTTCCTTCAAAAATAACGGAACTAACATTCGTATTGTTTGAAAAAGCACTACTATCAATGGTAATGACACTATCAGGAATACGGATAGAGGACAATTTTAATCCAGAAAAGGCACCCACCCCAATCGTTTGAAGATGACTATTTGGTTCAAAAATCAAAGTTTCAACCTTTTCACAACGATAAAATGCCGTTTGATCAATAAATTCGACATTGCTTGGAATTGAGATGGCAGTAATTTCACTATTATTACTAAAAGCTGATTCATAAATACCAATCAACGAATTAGGTAAAGTAATGGAAGTATATTTTCCATTACTATAAAGACCATTCGCAATGTATTTGATTCCTTCGGCTATTTGAAGCGTTTCTCTTGGTGTGTCTATCGGATCGACATCTTTAATTAAAACATTATTTAAGACAATATAATTAGAAGCCTCATACCATTTGGTTCCATTAAAGGAATTAGCATAAACTTTTTTAAGTTGTGCATCGAGAGAAGTTGCATCAACGATCTCAAGATTTGTACATCCATTAAATGCAGATTCGCCAATGGTTTCCAATGATGCAGGAAGTTGAACCGATACTAATCGTGAATTTTGATAAAAGGCTTGATTATCAATATTTTGAATCACACTTCCAGGTTCAAATTGAATTTCAACAACAGCAGCAGTTTGAAAAGCGCTTATTCCAATAGATTTTAACGTTTTAGGAAATACAATAGTAGCCACTTCTGGAAGTGCAGCACTATCTTCCACTTTGACTCCAAAATATTTGAAATTATTACTATTCAAAGAACGAATAAAAGCGGAATTACCAATGGTTTCTATACGAGAATCCGTATCAAACATAATGGTTTCATAAGAACAATTTGAACCCACTGTCGAAGCAAATGCAGAGTCTTTAATTTCTCTTAAAGAAGCCGGAAAAACAATATTTTTTAAAGAAGTTGCTCCGATAAATGCAGATTCACCAATGGATTCTAATAGACTCGTTTTTCCATCGGGAGCAAATTTAAGTTCTTTCAAAGTAGAAATTCTTGCAAAACCTTCTTTTTCAATTTGCTTTACAGAAGCAGGTAAAACAACTGATTGTAAAGAAGTTGAATCAAAACAATTTTCAGGAATTGTTTGAAGCGATATATTTTCATCAAAAGTCACGGTTTCTAAGTAACTTTCTTGGAAAGCACCCACACCCAAAGTTTCTATATTTCGAGGAAGTATTATTGTGTTAATACGACTAGATTGGAAAGCGTGGTCTTCAATTGTTTTTAATGTCGTTGGTAAAGTTATACTCACAAAACGTGAATTATAAAACGCAGATTCACCAATAGACAAATATCCTTCTTCAAACGAAACATCAAATCGATAGGTATTTCGATAAAAGGCTCTGTCAGCAATCCGCGTAACAGTAAATCCATCAATGGTGTTCGGAAATGTAAGACCTTCATCTTCATATTTCGTGGTATCAATGTTATTGGCAAAACCTGTAATTTCTAATGTTTGATCATCATCGGATAACCGATAAGTAAAATTAGATGTAGCATCAGTTCGATTAATCGTAATACTAGCATATGGAGAATCTTCATATACATCTGTTTTTGCTAATGCACGAACACTAATTAGGCTGGTTTGACTAGCTGCAAGCAATTCTAAATTTGACAAGGTAAATTCATATTCACAAGTGGTAACACGCGAACTAATAATCTCACCATTCAAATTAACAACATAAGCTCTTGCACCATCCACAGCTGACCATGAAAGGATGGATTTGGAAGCATCGTATTTTAAATTAGCAGGGGCTAATAAGCGTTTATAAGTGGATACATCTTCCCATTTTGAAGAATCGCTATTTTTTGGATTCCAATTTTTCTTTGTATTGGATGAACAAGAAGTTAAAAATAAACTTGCACACAAAAAAGAAAACGAAACTCCTTTGAATATAGTTTTGCTAATTGATTTTTTCATAAATTTACCCTCCTATACGGACTACAATGTAAACCATATTTATTATATAATAAATAAAAAGTTAATACTAGAAAAAAATAAAAAAATTGTAATCTTTAAACAAATAGTATAAACAGGCATATTATTTTTAAGTAAAATTTGCATTTTTTGACCTAAATTAAATAAAAAAAAGGCAAATCGCCTTTTTATTTTTATAATGTTTCGAGACAACGAAGCGTTTTCTTAACCACCATTTGAATTGCTTCTTCTTTATAATCATGATAATTATCCACATGATGATCAGTTCCAACCACATCAGAAATGGTTCGTATAACCATAAATTTTCTTCTAAAAAAATGGGCGACTTGACAAATACTTGCACCTTCCATATCACAAGCAAGTGCTTTCGGAAAATATTTTAAAATATGATTTTTTTGCTCCACGGTGGAAACAAAGGTATCACTACTTACAATTAAGCCTTGATAATCATTTACATCAATCTTTTTGAAGAAATCTTTGCTCGTTTTAAAGTATAAATCTAGATTTTCTAATTGTCCTAATTTGCATCCGAAAGGTGTTAAATCCACATCAAAATATGCTGTTTTAGTAGCATAAATTGTTGTTAAAGGCGGAATTTTTTCATGTAGAGAACCAGCAATGCCAGCATTTAATACATAATTGGGTTTAATTTTTTGAATAAAAGTTGTCGTAACAATGGCCGCATGGACCTTACCCACTTCCGTTTTAACTAAAAAGATTTCTTTATCCGGTGTTTGTTTTGTATAGTAATAATCAAATCCATCATCAAAACGCATTTCAAATTTACAGTTTTTTAAAAAGCCATCAAGTTCTGACTGCATCGCAACGATTAATAATATTTTCATTTAACTCACCCGGACAATTTTCAAATTTGACCACAATTTTTCCAATCCATAGTGAATTCTAGCTTGCTCACTAAAAATATGAATGACATATTCATTAGCATCGACAAGCACCCATTCACTCGAATTTCTACCCTCAATATGGTGGGTTGGAATCTCATTTTCTACCAAAATTTCTTTTAAATGTTGACCTAGCGCTAAAGCATGACGTTGACTCGTAGCGGTGGCAATAATAAAATAATCGGAAAATGGATTGACCTCGTGAACATCAATATACACGACATTTTCAGCTTTTTTATCAAGTAAAGCAGATAATATAACTTTTAATTTTGGATCATTCATGAATTTATTCCTTTCTTTTATAATAATTTATAAGTTTTTCCAAATGCGTATCGACCGGTAATTTTTTATTTTTTAAAATGCGTAACTGTTCTTCCATCGTATGGATAAAGGCAAGATGAATATTGGTCAAAGCTTCCTTTCTAATTTCAATCACTTCATCGGCAAAGGATCTGCTTTCTTCTAATTTATCTGAACAATACACAATTTTATCTAAAAGTGACATCTTCATGGTAGCATAACAATGACTTTCAATGGCTTTTAATATTTTTTTATCATGAATACCAAATTCTACTTTAGCAAGATACGCACTTGCATATTGATGCCAAGCAAAATCTGGTAAATGCAGTTTACAAGGATAATGAATTTCAATAATTTTTTTGATTTCATCGGCAGTTAATGATTTAGAAATATCATGTAAAAGACTTGCAACATAAGCACGATTCGCATTGACATGTAAACTGATTGCAATTTTTTTTGCAAGCCGTGCACTCGTCAAACTATGAATGAATAAGCGTTCAGGTAACCGTGGCATAATTCTTTCTTTCAAATACAATCCATGCTCCATAATGTATTTTTGAATATTGTCATTAATTTTATCAAAATCGCCTGAACGTACCATTGTACTTGAAGCTTCAATTTGCCGACCATCAATAATTGTAATATGATATTTATCGGCTAAATCATTCATAATTGGATAACCAGGACGTTTAAAACAAACAAATTGAAACATTTTTGTTAATTGCTCGATGGCATACCAATTTTCAATATTATTTAATTGATCCGCGCCAATTAAAAAATAAAATTGATATTGATCTTTATATTTTCTTTTTAAATATTTAGCAGTGTTATACGTATAAATAAAAGATTTATTTTTATCTTTTAATTCAATATCGCAAATCTTAAAATTGTCAAGGCCAGTTAGCGCCATTTTCATCATTGCAATTCGATGTTTACTATCGAGAAGCAATGAGCCATCATAGTTATATTTTCTAGGAATTAGCCATACTTCATCACATTTTAAATAATTACAAGCATTGATGGCAGCATTCAAATGTCCTTGATGGATAGGATTATAAGATCCTCCAAATAATAATACTTTTTTAGATTCCATAAGCATTGATCTTCTCATTCTTTTTATATAAAACAATGGTTCTACCGATAATATTAATAATTTCAGAAGAAGTCGAAGAGGCCAATAATTCTGCCAATTCCTTTGTCGTTAAATCGGTATACGTTTTTAAAATAGAAATTTTAATTAATTCTCGCTTGTTTAACACAAGCCGAATGGACTCTAGCATATTTGCAGTTAAACCTTCTTTTCCAATGAGTACGACAGGTTTTAACTGATTACAATAGGTTTTTAAAATATATTTATCTTTTTTTTCAATCATAGACGATCTCCTTTAAATCATTGCATCCCGAAGGATCAAATTCACATTTTTTAAAGTATAAATTCGAAACTGACCCGGATGACTTATGGTAATAAAACCAAAACCTTCGATAACAATATCTTGTTTTTTCTTATCTATGATAATATCATAATATGTTAAATCTTTAAAAGTTTTAATTTTATTGGTTTTAATGGTGTAATCTTTTATTAAGGAATCAAAACTTCGCTGTGCATTTTCTTCTTTTGATCTTGTAAAAGTACACATTGCCGAAGTATAAAATAGAATCGTTTGCTTTTCACCCTCTATATAATGAAAAGATAAGAAATTATTAATATGAATCGCTTGCCGACTACATAATTGATAAGATGTTGCAACTATTTTTTTATCTAACTGTAATTTCTTTAAGACAGAATTTTCGAGTTGATGCAACATGGAACGATGACTTTTAATTCCAGGAGTATCCATTAAATAATGTGTAGCATCTAAAGGAATTTTTAAAGGTTGTAAGGTCGTTCCAGGATATAAACTCTTCGTTAACAATGGAATGTTAGGATAATATTTTTGTAAAAATTGATTAATTAAAGTTGTTTTCCCGGCATTTTCCAATCCAGCAAAACATAAGTTTGCCTTTTCGTGTGATTGCAAAATTGCATCAAATATTGTTTCTAAATGATGATCTAACAAATATATTTTTTTAGCTTTAAGTCCTGCTTTTTGGATATTTTTACTTAAAAAATCGAGCATTTTTTCTTTCTTAATCATTTCTTCATATAATTCAAAACGATTGGCGATAATATAAAAATTTTTATATCGATTCAATTCTTTTAAATGTTCTAATAAAGGTGTCATGGTTAAAGAAGCATCCAACACTAAAATTAAAACATCATCTAAATGCACACTTTCATGGATCATTTTAATCGAATGATAGGTTTCTTTCCCTGGACGAAAAACACCATAATGCTTTAATTGAAAACAACGCTTGCATAAAACTATTTCACGATTTAAAGCATTTGGATGAACATACCCATCCTTATTTTCATCTTCGGTTTGAAGCAACGCTCCACACCCTTGACAATATTTAGTTTCCTCCATATTAAAAATTCCTCAAAAGATTTTTCTTTTTTAATTTTTTGCGATAAAAAATATCTAATCTTCTAGGAAAAAAAGTGATGAATTGTTCTTTTTTTTCCAATTTATCGACTAAAATAACACTGATATGCGCACGATTGGCACATAAAACATCGGTCATAATTTGATCTCCTATGGCAAGAACTTCATGTTCTTGATAGTGATGTTCATGAATATATTGCAATAATTTTTTGGGATTAGGTTTCTTTGCTTCATAAATATATTCAACTTCTAAATCCTGTGCAAAAGTTTGGACTCTTTCTTCTTTATTATTAGATATAATCACTAATTTAAGGTGATTTTCTTTAAAAAGTTGAACAAATTTTTTCACTTCTTCATTTGGATGTTTAACAAATGGAGATACCAACGTATTATCAATATCACAAAAAACAAGCTTAAAACCTTGATTTGCAATTTTTAAAACATCGATATGGATGGCTTTATCACAATACCATGTTGGAATATAATTTTTATTCATAAACTCACCTTCTATGAGTATACCATATTTTTATCAATAGATAAATGAAAGAATTAAAATCAGCGATTATTTTTGTCGTTTTTAGCATATTTTTCAATTCTTTTGTCATAAGTTTACATTGAGGTGTTTTCATGTTTCAAACCATTATTTCTTTATTTAAAAATTTAATTCTTTATGTCGGTTATGTTAAAAATGGTGTTTTCCATTCTCCTTTATCCAAAGAAGATGAAGAAAAATATATCCAATTGCTTTTTACAAATCAAAGAGAAGAAGCTAGAAATAAACTCATTGAACATAATTTAAGATTAGTAGCGCATATTTGTAAAAAATATGAAAATTGTAATGAACAATTTGATGATTTGGTCAGCATTGGTACCATTGGTTTAATCAAGGCGATTGACTCATATAATGAAGAAAAAGGAAATAAACTAGCCACTTATGCCTCAAGATGTATTGAAAATGAAATTTTAATGCATCTAAGAAGCACTAAAAAATCCAATAATGATTTATATTTATTTGATTCTATTGGAGAAGATAGCGATGGTAGCGATCTATCATTAATTGATATTATACCCGCTCCTATCGAAGATTTATCAGAAAAATTAGATAAGGAACATCATTTAATGTTACTTAAAAAATTTCTAAATATATTAGATGAAACCGAAATGAAAATTATCTCTTATCGGTATGGTTTAAATGGCCATGAAGAAATGACCCAAAAAGAAATCGGGAAGATGTTTAACATTTCCCGATCTTATGTATCTAGAATTGAAAAAAGAGCATTAACTAAACTTCTTTTTGAATTTAGAAAAGAAGGATTAGTTTAATCATTTAAATAAATCTTCGATAGAAATATTGGCGTATTTTTCTTTTTTAGCTTTTTCTTCATCATCTAACTTATCATCAAAAGAAGCAAAAGTTTGTTCAGGTTTCTTCGTTTCAATTTTTTTCGACTTTAACCGATGATCCACATAAATGGTCCTAGTGGTTACGATGGCTTCAACCTTTTCACGAAGTTCTAATGATAAATATTGTTTAATAATTTTATCAATAGGTTGATATGGAATATCACTCACTTTAATTTCAATTGTTTTAAAATTGGTAACAATTTGAATCCGATCTTCATCGTCATAGGCAATCACACCAACTGCCATATGTAAATCACTTTTGAAAGATTTAAATGATAAAGTTCCCATCGTATTTTTGCTTGTGACATTGAGATAGCGAGGATAAACTGGTTTCACGCCACCTTTATCAGTAGCTAGCATAAGATTCAGTTTGAAATCGTCATTAATCGCGATTCCACCGATTAATTTTGAAGAAAGAGAACGTGAACCACTACGGACACCGCCAGCTTTTACACCCACAATGCTGACTTCATTTTCATTATAACGAACCATATGGCCATCTTGATATAAAGTTGCAATATCACAACCTCCATTGGTTAAAAAAGCAGCAGTCAAAGAATCCCCATCGCCTAATTTAAAACAAGAAACCGCTTTGGTATAACGTTGTAAAACGAATTCGGATAATCGCGTCCGTTTGATATATCCTGATGAACTTGCTAAAGCAACGTATAAATCTTCACGAAATTCATGAACCACAATAACACCAATAATTTTATCATTAGATGCATAGGATACGATTTTGTTAAGATGCGTACCCTCATCTTTCCATTTATTTTCAGTTAATTCATAAACAGGTAGATAAATAAAACATCCACCACTAGTAAATAATAATAAAGTATCTAAAGTATTGGCCTGACAAATGGAAACGATAGCATCCGTTTGTTTATATCCTGGAAGCACTTGATTACTGGTCGTATATGATTTCATTTGACTACGCTTTGCATAACCATCCCGAGAAACTGCAACCATAACTTCTTCTTTAATTATTGTAGCGGCTTTATCAATAACTACCTCTTCAACTTCATCCCGCAATTCAGTTTTTCTTTCACTGCCGTAGCGATTTTTAATTTCTCGTAATTCGGCAATCATAACATTTTTTAAAGAAGTTTCGTTTTCTAAAATATCGAGTAAGGTTGCAATATCTAAATTTAATTGCGTTCTTTCATCTTCTAATTTTACGACATCTGTAGAAGATAATCGATATAATTGCAACATTAAAATAGCTTCGGCTTGTTTTTCACTAAAACCAAATTTGCTCATGATATTTTCTTTTGCATTGGCTTTATTTTGACTCTTTTTAATGGTTTCTACTAATTCATCAATTACGGATACAGCCTTGATTAAACCATCGATAATATGTAAACGAGCCATTTTTTTATTATAATTAAACTTACTTTTTCGCAAAGTAACTTCTTTTTTGTGTGCAATATAGGCATCTAAGATAGCTAATAAACCGACTTGTTTTGGCGTCTTATTATCAATGGCTACCATGTTATAATTATAAGTAGTTTGTAAGTCGCTTTCTTTATATAAAAAATTCAAAATTAATTGTGGATCAGCTTCTTTTGTAATATCAATAACAATTCTTAACCCATTACGGTCACTTTCATCACGAACTTCTTCAATTCCCCAAATTAACTTATTAAATCGAATTTCATCAATTCTTTTTACTAAGGCAATTTTGATAATATCATAAGGAATTTCAGTAATCACAATTTGTCTTTGATTTTTATTTTCAATAATTTCACTTCGTGCTCTCAAAACAATTTTGCCTTTACCAGTTTCAAAAGCATCGATAATTCCTTGTTTTCCAAAGGCGATACCCCCGGTTGGAAAATCAGGGCCTTTGATAATCTCCATCATGGTTTCCAATCGACAATTCGGATTTTTAATTCGATGAATTACACCATCTACGACTTCCGATAAATTGTGAGGTGGAATATCTGTAGCAAATCCAGCAGCAATTCCTTTTGCCCCATTGACTAGTAAGGTTGGAAATCGCGTAGGCAAAACGGTTGGTTCTTTTAATGTATCATCAAAGTTATAGGTAAATTCTACCGTTTCTTCATCAATATTTTTTAATAATTCCATTGCTACCGGAGAAAGACGAACTTCCGTATAACGCATTGCTGCCGGTGGGTCATTATCTAAAGAACCATTATTTCCGTGCATATCGATTAAAACTTCATTACTTTTCCACCATTGACTCATGCGGACAATGGCATCATAAATAGAACTATCGCCATGAGGGTGATATTTCCCCATCACATCCCCTACAACCCGTGCGGCTTTTTTATAAGGAGTGTCTGCCACAATTCCAAGTTCATTCATCCCAAATAATATTCTTCTTTGAACCGGCTTTAATCCATCTCGAATATCGGGTAAAGCACGATCTTGAATAATATATTTGGAATATGCACCAAATCGTTCACTAACAATGGTTTCAAGTGGACCAAAAATCATCGATTGATCTGCATTTGTAATGAATTCATCATCAATTTTGTTAACTTTTTTTGATGCCATTTTATTCACTCTCCTTTGCAAATTCATCTTCTAATGTGAAATGAACATTTTCTTCTATCCATTCCCGACGTAAGTCCGCTTTATCCCCCATTAAAATAGAAATTCGGCGATCAGCAATCGTAAAATCTTCAATATCAACTCTTAATAAAGTTCTCGTTTGAGGATTCATCGTCGTTTCCCATAATTGGTCAGAATTCATTTCGCCGAGTCCTTTATAGCGTTGAACATAAGCATTTTCTCCAATTTCTTTTTTTGCATTCGCTAAATCAAGATCATTCCATGCATATTTAAAAATTTCTCCTTTTGCCGTTTTCTTCGACACTTTATATAAAGGAGGAAGGGCGACATAAACCATTCCATTTTCAATTAATGGGCGCATATATCTAAAGAAGAAGGTTAATAATAAAACTTGAATATGGGCACCATCGGTATCGGCATCGGTCATAATAATAATTTTCCCATAATGGGCATCTTTGACTTCAAATTCTGGACCTACACCCGCACCAATAGTATAAATAATCGTGTTGATTTCTTCATTCTTTAATAGAGCCGATATTGCTTGTTTTTCTGAATTAATCACTTTACCTCGTAAAGGTAAAATCGCTTGATACTTTGAATTCCTTCCTTGTTTTGCGCTTCCACCGGCAGAATCTCCTTCCACCAAAAATAATTCATTTAAAGAACTATCTTTACTTTGCGCTGGAGATAATTTATCACTAATTAAACGTTCCGTTTTCGCTTTTTTACCAGAACGCGCTTCTTCTTTTGCTTTTCTAGCAGCATCGCGAACTTGTTGCGCTTTGATCGCTTTGCCGACTAACATTTGTGCAATTTCTTTATTTTCTTCTAAAAAGTAATTTAATTTTTCATACACGATACTATCGACAACATTTTTGGCAATCGGGGTTCCTAATTTACTTTTTGTTTGACTTTCAAATTGTAAAATTGTTTCCCCGATTTTAACCGATAATACGATATTGACACCTTCCCGAACATCATGGCCTTCAAGATTTCGATCTTTACTTTTTAATAAATTATTGTTTCTCGCATAATCATTAAATGCTCGCGTAAAAGCACTCCGTAATCCCATTTCATGGGTACCACCATCTCGTGTTCGAACATTATTAACAAAAGATAAAACATTACGATCATCATCTTCATAACTATCACAATAGACAAAGGCCATATTTACAATAATACCGCTATCCTTATCTTCTCCTTGAATGGAAACGATATTATGCAGCATATTTTTACCTTCACAAATAAATTTTACAAATTCAACAACACCATTTTCATAGCAATAAACTTCTTTTTTATTAATTTGTTCATTTTCAAAAACAAATTTGGTACTTGGCATTAAAAAAGCCGTTTCACGTAATTTTTCACAAATGGTAGCATGCGAAAAATTGGTCACAGTAAAAATTTTAGGATCTGGTTTAAACCAAACCGTTGTCCCACTTCGCTTTGTAGCAGCCACAGGAATTTCTTTTAAATCAGAAGCCACTTTACCGCCATTTACAAATTTTATCTCGTAGGTTTTTCCATCACGAATAATCGTAACATTCATCCATTCCGACAAGGCATTCACAACAGAAGCACCAACACCATGTAGCCCACTTGCCGTTTTATAGCCTCCACTTTCGGAAAATTTACCTCCTGCATGTAGCATTGTATAAACGACCATGGGTGTTGATTGTCCTGAACTATGTTTTCCAACAGGAACACCCCGGCCATTATCAGCGACGGATACAGAGTTATCTTTATGTAATTTGATTACAATTTCTTTTCCAAATCCAGCTAATGCTTCATCTACTGCATTATCAAGAATTTCCCATAATAAATGATGTAATCCTCTGCCATCTGTTGAACCTATATACATTCCAGGTCTTTTTCTTACGGCATCTAGACCTTCTAAAATTTGAATATCTTCTTCATTATAGTGTGAATGATTATTCGTTTCTACCACATAAACCACCTCTGCCTTATGACATTATACCCTAAAACCCAACGATTTATCAAGAAATACTCATTGAAATTTTGTTCAAGATAGTATATGATTAAAAATGAAATTTAAAGGTGATAGAATGACTTTAAAAATTATTTTGTTAATGCTTGGGGCCATCTTCTTTGGATATTTTTTAGGATCCATTCCTAACGCATTGATTATCGGCAAAATTTTCTATAAAAAAGACGTTAGAAACGAAGGATCTGGAAATTTAGGAGCCACCAATGTTGCTCGAACATTAGGTGCCAAACCCGGACTTTTAGTATTATTTTTAGATGCTTTAAAATCAGCAATTGCATCAAATATCCTAATGGTAATTGCTAAATTTGGATTCAAAATTGAAAATTCTTTTTGGTTAACAATGCTTTTTTGCTGTGCGGGATTCTTTGCTTGTATCGGTCATTGTTTTCCTATTTTTGCGAAATTTAAAGGAGGCAAAGCAGTCAGTGTTGTCTGTGGCTTTGTCCTTGGTTCTAATTGGATTTTATCTTTGATTGGTGCTTGCATCTTTTTCTTTGTTTTTTTCCTTAAAAAAATTGTTTCGATTTCTTCGATTCTAATGGCAATTTTAACTTCTTGTTTGTCTTTTATTCCGATTTTTTATGAAGGCTTTTATTGGCTTCCAAAAACAAATGGACTCATTTATTCTATTAGTATATCTTTAATCAGTATTCTTCTCATTTTACGACATAAATCAAATATTATTAAATTGATTCATCATGAAGAAAAACAATTTAGTATAGCGAAACATAAGCAAAAATAAAAAAAATCGGTTGAACCGATTTTTTTATTTTTGTTGTTCCATGGCTTTCATCACTTGACGAACTTGAGCTTCGCTAGGTTTTCTTCCCATTTGTTGAAACATTACGCGAATCATTTTTTCATTGATAGGTGGATTTTTCTTTAAACTTCTTTTAAAAATAGATCTTGTAATAAAAAATCCAGCAACTAAACCGGCAAGTAAAGCAAGAATAAGATACAATATAAATAAACCTACAGATAGTCGAACTGCAAATATAATCATAATAAAACCTCCTTCATATCTTCTTTTTTATTGTACAATATTTCAGATTCTAAAACAAGTAGAGTTACTGAATAATATTACAAATTGAACTACATCAAAAAGAAACTTTTTAAATTTAAATTCGGTTTCTAAACATAGTAAAAATTAAAATCGTTACGCTTTTCAATTTATAAATAAATTGAATTTTATCAAAAAAAGGATTATAATGTAGAAGAAAACGAGGTGGATAAAATGAATAAACGAAATTATATAGTTCCAATACTTTTATCATTTTCTCTATTAGGTTGCCAAGCGCAAAGTGAATCAACATCAAATACACAATCCAATCATTTTTCTTCAAGTAGTGATTCATCTATTTCTTCAAGTTCTCAGCAATCATCATCTACTTTATCTAGCTCTCAACAAAGCTCTTCTTCATCACAACAAGCGCAAAGTGGTGAAAAAGCAAGTGATGCTGACTTTGCTTTTGATTTTGGTAGTGTGACCATTCAACAAAGCACTTCTGAAAAAAATGGCGATAACTTTTATACTCCGGAAACCTTTTCTTTTAGTTACCGTGATTATCGCAATACCCTTGATTATGATGATCCTTACACAGTAGGGGAACAAAATATTTTAGTGATTCCTGTACAATTTTCCGATAAGAACACACGTTCTGTATGTAGAACAATGGATGGTGGATGCGATGCTGTAAAAACAGATATCGAAAAAACATTTTTTGGAGATCCTAGTGTAACCGGTTGGGAATCGGTAAGTAGTTTTTACTATAAATCAAGTTATGGTAAACTTAAATTAAAAGGAAAAGTAAGTGATTGGTTTACGCTGGATAAAACCGTCCAACAATTCGAATCTCTTTCCAAACAAAACACTTACGGAGATGCCACTTTTTATGTTCTTCGACAAGCGATTCGTTGGTATCAAAATACATATCATGATCTCGATCAATTCGATCAAGACAATGATTCATTTGTCGATGCCGTATGGTTAGTTTATGATCATGATTTTTCATACGACAGTGATCTTTGGTGGGCATATACTTATTGGGATTATGAAAACGAAAGTAGTGATTTGAGTGCTTATACCTATGCTTGGGCAAGTATAAATTATATGTATGAAGGCGGTTACATAAAAGATGGAAAACCTGCTGTTGATGCGCATACATTTATTCATGAATCTGGACATATTTTAGGATTAGATGATTATTATACTTACGATAGCGATGATAATTTTGGCCCTTGTGGGGGTGTCGATATGATGGATTATAACATTGGTGATCATAATGCATATTCAAAAATGCTATTAGGATGGACAATGCCAACCATTATTACAGGAAATACGACCCTGACGATTCATCCTTTTGAATCGAGTGGAGATTGTATTCTAATTCATGATAACACTTGGAATCATACCGCAATGGATGAATATCTACTCATTGAATTTATAACGCCTACCGGCCTTAATGCTAAAGATGCTGAAGCACCTTATGCAAACGGACTACAACACTTTACACAACCAGGTATAAAAATTTATCATATTGATTCTCGATTAGCCGAATTTGAGCCAAATTCTAGAGGAGATTATTATTTTGTTCAATATACCGATCGTTTACAACCTAGTCAAAGTAATTATTTAATTGATTTAGCCCATTCTAACACGCGTTCCTATTCTTATGATGACAATGTTTTGATTCATTTATTGGAATCGAATGGAAGAAATACTTTTAAAACTGGAAGCACTGCAGACGATAAGACATTATTTAAAGAAGGTAGTTCTTTTGATCCTAAAAACTTTTTAACATCTTTTAATCATTTTTCAAATGCTAAAGCAATCTTTAATGATTTATCACCCATTGAATATACGATTCATATCGATAATATTTCGATGGAAGAAGCAACTTTAACATTTACCAAAAATTGAATAAATGGTATAGCATATAAAAAACTAAGAAAAACGAACTTCATATGAACTCATAAAAAAAACAAAAGAGGTTCAGTTCTATTTTCTTAGTTTTTATATCATAATTTTACTTTTTAATTCATTACACTCTTGATAATCTTTCAATGTTCTTTGCAATTTTTTATACAAAATTTTGTAATCATTATCAAATTCATAGGAAATATAATAATCAAAAATTACAATTTGTTCAAAAAATTCATTTTTGATACTTAGGTGAATGACATTTTCAGAAACGATTAATTCTGGTAAATCATGACATTCATGAACAATTAAATTCAAGATATGTTGATAATCGATGGGCTGTAACATGAAATGTAATTGTTCACGCGCCGTATCAATTTCTTGATTGGCAATTAAATTCCCAATAATATCCGATTCATTATCAAATAAATTTTGAAAATCCGGTTGTAATTGATAAAATAATATTTTCTTCATAATAACACCTCCAATCACATTATAAAGGATTGGAGGTGTCTTTTTTTGTCAGTTTATATGCCTCTAAAGCATATTTTTAACTTTTTCAATAATCGTGTCGACATTAAATTTAAAAAATTCAATGACATCACTTGCTTTTCCACTGCGACCAAATTCTTGAATCGATAAGGTTTGATTTGCATATTTATGCCAACCAAATTCACTTGCCATTTCAATGGATAATCTTTTTTGACAATGTGCAGGGAGAATACTTTCTTTATAAGCATCCGATTGTTTTTCAAATAAATACCAAGATGGCATCGAAACTACTCGAACATCAATGCCATAACTCTTTAAAGCAAGTTTTGCTTTATATGCTAATTCCACTTCACTACCTGTCGCGATTAAAATAGCATCTAGTTTCTCTTCTTCCTTGGCAATAATATAGGCACCTAAAGCCACTTTTTCGCTACTAGAATTAGGTAAAGTGGTAAGATTTTGTCTAGAAAGAATGATAGCGGTTGGGGTCTTTTTAGATTGTAGCGCAATTTGATAAGCACCTATGGTTTCATTAGCATCAGCTACACGAAGGGTATTTAAATTTGGAATTGCTCTCAAAGTAGATAATTGTTCAATCGGTTGATGAGTGGGTCCATCTTCACCTACCGCAATACTATCGTGGGACATTAAATAAATGACTGGAAGTTCCATCAATGCGGCCATCCGAATGGCTGCTTTAAAATAATCCACAAACACCATAAAAGAACCACAATAAGGTTTGATTCCGCCATGACAAGCAAAACCATTACAAATGCAAGCCATAGCAAATTCACGAATGCCAAAATTAATATTCCGTCCAGCATAATTTTGACATGTAAAATCATCATGATTCTTTAATCCTGTCATGACAGATTTTGCAACATCTGCAGAACCCCCAAAAAGTAAACTAGAATGATCACAATAATAATTGAGTAATTCACCGGAAACATTTCTTGTGGAATTGCTATATCCAGAAGGATAAGCAGCCACTTTTTCAAAGATTTCCATAGGAATTTCATTTTTTAAAATCATTTGCAATTGTTTTTGTTGCTTTTCTGATAATGATTTCACTTTATTTTGATAATTTAAGTACGCTTGCGTTCCTCTTGCAATATAAGTATTTTGATAAAACTTTTTAACTTCTTCTGGAATATAAAAATCCTTAGCTGGCATTTTTAAAAATTCTTTTAATTTTGCGGTTTTTTCTTTTTTTAGTGGAGCTCCATGAACCGCACAAGTTCCTTGTTGTTCACTACCATAACCAATAATGGTTTTACAAATAATTAAAGTAGGTTTTTCTGCTTGTTTTTTTGCAGCAATAATTGCTGCATCGATGGCATTGATATCATTTCCATCTTTAACTTCAATGACATTCCAATTCATGGATTCCGCCTTCATTTTCATGTTTTCCACATTGGATTGAGCTAGCGGACCATCTAATGTCACATCGTTATTATCATAACATATAATTAACTTATTTAATTTATATAAACCCGCTAACGACATGGCCTCCATAGCAACGCCTTCTTCTAAATCACCATCCCCACATAAAACATAAGTATAATGGGACAATACATCCAAATTTGGATAAGTCGCTACCAAATGTCTTTCAGCCATTGCAATGCCTACTGCAGTGGCTACCCCTTGTCCTAATGGGCCCGTGGAAACATCCACGCCATCAGTTAAAGTGGCTTCAGGATGGCCGGGTGTTAAAGAATTTAATTGTCTAAAATTTTTTAAATCCTCTAATGAAATATGATATCCACATAAATGTAATAAACTATAATACAAAGCGGAAACGTGTCCGGAAGATAAAACAAAACGATCGCGTTGAATCCATTTAGAATCCACCGGAGTTGAAATCATATGCCGGGTAAAAAGGGTATGCAAAATGGGTGCACTTCCTAATGCCATACCAGGATGTCCTGAATTTGCTTTATCAATTGCATCCATTGCTAAACATCTTAAAGTGTTGATACATAGATTATCCATTAGTTTTATTCCTCATTTCTTTAATTTTATTTGGCGTCACATCATGACCTTCTGCATCAATGACTTTAATATTTTCAAGTTGTTCTTTAAATCCCATTCGAAAAAGTGCAAGATATTGCTTTCGGAGAGCTTCTTGCTCTTTTTTTTCAGCATCGGTTAATTTTTCTTTTCTTGCAAGTTCATTAATACGTTGGATTAATTTCGGGTCAATCATGTCTATCACCTTTTTTATTATAACTTTTTTTTACCTATAAAAAAAGCAAAACCAAAAAGAAATCCAAAAAAATGGATTTCTTTACTCAGTCAATCGGTTTTAAAAAGCAACATCTTTCTTTATGATGTTCTGTTTCAAATGTTTTCCATAAACTTTGCACTTGAATATTGGTTTGTAATTCAGGACCGGTTTCTGCGTATTCGATGTTATTTTTTATCGCATTTTTCACTGCTTCGACCATAATCATCGCATTCACACCTTTATTTTGATAGGCAGGATCAATCGCCACTAATAACATTTCGAGAACTTTTGATGTTTTTAAGGCATTAAAAAATCCAATCCATCCCAAAGGAAACAACCTTCCTTTACTTTTTTTAACGGCCAAAGCAGGAGAAGGTACCATTAATCCAAGACCGATAATTTTTTTATCTTCAGTTTCCACTAATTGTAAATAATCTAGATTAATTAATGGCACATATTGTGCGGCTAAATGAGCAATTTGATCATCATCAATAGGAACATAACCATATAAATCTTTATAACACTCATTTACCAAATATAACGCTTTCATGACATAAGATTTGATTTGTCTTTTAGACTTTAAATGAACCATATGAAGATGATAATGACTTTCAACTCTTTGGGCCACTTTTTCCATCCGAGGATCGATAGCTTTTGGAATAAAAATTTTATATTCATTCCAATAAGCATCCGGTATAAATCCAAGTTGCTTTAAATGTTGAACATAGTATTCATGTGTATAACAAGTTATAAACATATTGAGTTGATCAAAACCTTTAATTAATAATCCTTCCTTATCTTGATCACTATAGCCTAAAGGTCCATTAATTTCTTCAAGTCCGTTTTCTTTTCCCCAAGCTTCAATAGCACCAATTAAGGCTTTTGTAACCTCAATATCATCAATCATATCCAAACGATTAAAACGAACTCTTTTTTGATGATATTTTTGATTGGCAAAATGATTAATAATGCCACAAATTCGTCCTACTAATTGATTATCTTTATAAGCTAATAATAATTTAAATTGACAATAAGAACTTGCAGGATTCTTTTTAGGATCTAAGCAATGAATTTCATCCATCATTAATAAAGGCGTATAATAAGGACAATCCTTATATAATTTCACTGGAAAATTAATAAAAGTTTTTAATTCTTTTCTTGTATGCACTTCTTTTAATGTAATCATTTTATTTCTCCATTTTAATTTGAATGGCTAATTCATCCAATTGTTTTTGACTTACGGTAGATGGTGCTTCAGACATTGGGCAAATCGCTGAGGCATTTTTTGGAAAAGCAATGACATCACGTAAGGATTGACTATGATTTAAAATCATAGCAATGCGATCTAATCCAAGTCCCATGCCACAATGAGGTGGTGTACCATATTTTAAGGCATCCACAAAGAAACCAAATTTATACCGAATGTCTTCATCAGATAAACCTAATTTTTCAAACACTTTGCGTTGTTCATCTTGATTAAAAATACGCACGCTACCACTACCTAATTCATACCCATTTAAAACAACATCATAGGCATTTGCACGAACTTTTAATGGATCGCTTTCAAGATATTTTTCATCTTCTTTTCGATAAGAAGTGAATGGATGATGCATCGCACATAACTCACCCTCATCATTATATTCATACATTGGAAAATCAACTATCCACAAGAAATTATACTCATTTTCATCAATGATGTCTAATTTTTTTGCTAAAGCATTTCTTAAAGCACCGAGGGCTGTAACTGTAATTAACCATTGATCACTGATAAAAAAGACCAAATCGGTATCTTGCAAATCTAACGTTTGAATCAATTTTTCTTTTTCGGTTTCTGTGAGCAATTTTGCACTACTACCTTCTAATACACCATGATTCATGCGAACAAAACAAAGTCCTTTAGCCTTATATTTTTTAACAAGTTCGGTATAGTGATCAATCTCTTTTCGTGTAATGGTGTTGCCTTTTTCAACTTTGATGGCTTTGACACATTCATTTTGTAAAAAAGGGACCGTCGTGTCTTTAAAAATATCACTGACATCGACTAATTCCATTTTAAAACGTAAATCCGGCTTGTCACTGCCATAACGATTCATCGCATCATGCCATGTAAGTCGTTGAAAAGGTACTTTCAAATCAATATTTTTGATATCTTTCATGATTTTGACAAACAATCCTTCAACTAAAGCATAAAATTCTTCAATTTCAAAGAAACTCACTTCAAAATCCACTTGAGTAAATTCCATTTGACGATCCGCTCTTAGATCTTCATCTCTAAAACATCTAGCAATTTGAAAATATCTTTCAAATCCAGCCACCATTAATAATTGTTTAAAAATTTGTGGAGATTGAGGTAAAGCATAAAATTTTCCCTTATTGACACGACTTGGAATTAAATAATCTCTAGCCCCTTCTGGTGTTGTTTTAGCAATAATCGGTGTTTCAATTTCAATAAAATTGAGAGCATCAAAATAAGCTCGAATCGATTTAGTAATTTCATACCGTAATTTGAGTGCTTGTTGAAGTTGTGGACGTCTTAAATCCAAATAACGATATTTTAATCGTGTCTCTTCTAAAGCATCCGTTTCCGCTGCAATAATCATTGGAGGCGTTTCAGAAGTGTTGATAATTTGTAATTCTTCAACCTCTACTTCAATATCACCAGTGGCTAAATTTGGATTTTTAGCTGTTCGTTCAATGACTTTTCCTTTAGCATAAATCACATATTCATTTCTAATTTTTGTAGTGATTTTTTCGAATTTTTCATCACAAACTAATTGTGTAATCCCTTCTTTATCGCGTAAATCAATAAAAACTAATGAGCCTAAATTTCTTTTTTTAGCGACCCATCCTTTTAATTCTACAATTTGACCTACATCTGTCAAACGCAATTCATTATTATGATGTGTCCGGTGCTTTAATTGCATATGATTACCCCCTTAAAACATTTAAAACTTCATCTACAGCAACCATTTCTTGTTGTTGTGTTTGCATATTTTTTAGATTAACTTTTTTCGCATTGATTTCATTTTCACCAATGACAATGGCATAACTAAACTGTTTTTTTGAAGCATATTTAAACATGGAAGAAACACTTTTCTTACCATTTTCAATGGTGACAACATAATCGTGTTCACGAAGTTGTTTAGCCATATCCATGGCAATAAAAATAGCATCTTCACATAATGGCATGATATAAATTGATGGTGTCGTGTCCATTGATTTGTCTTGATATTGTTCTTGTAAAATTAAAGCAAGTCGATTGATTCCTAATCCAAAACCTACGCAAGATAAATCAGGACCGCCTAATTCTTTTACAAGATTACTATAATGACCCCCTCCACCAATGGTATACACCTTACCATCAACAGCTTGAATATCGATTTCAAAAATTAATCCGGTATAATAATCCAGTCCACGAACTAATTGATGATCGACAATATAAGGAACTTTTTGTTGTGTTAAAATTTTTTGAACCAAAGCAAATTCTTCTTGTGCTTGGGCATCTAAACAAGATACAGCCGTAGGAATCTCTTTCGTTTTGAAAAAGTCATGATCCACTTTACAATCTAATACACGTAAAGGATTCACTTGCAAGCGGGTTTGACAATCTTCACAAAGTTGTTCTTTAAATTGCCAAAAATAATTTTTCAAAGTATCCCGATAACGATTTTTACAAATTTCATTTCCAAAACTATTCATTTTAATGGTGTATTCATTTAAATTTAATTCTTTTAAAATAGCCACGATAAATAAAATCGTTTCAACATCATCTAAATAAGATTGCGTTCCTACGACTTCGACCCCAAATTGCATAAATTCACGATATCTTCCAGCTTGTGGACGTTCATATCGAAAAAATGAACCTGAATAGTAATATTTTAAGGGTAAATCGTTAGTCGCATATAATTTGTTTTCGATAATGGCCCGAATGACACCGGCGGTTCCTTCAGGTCGTAAAGTAATACTCCGATTTCCTTTATCTAAAAATGTATACATTTCTTTGGTTACAATATCGCTTGTTTCTCCACTACTACGTGTAAATAATTCACTCGATTCAAACATTGGGGTTTGAATATAGCTATAATGAAATTGATGCGCAATTTTTTGACAAGCCCTTTCTACTTTTTGAATTAAAGAAGCTTGCTTATCATAAATATCTAAGGTTCCACGACATCGTGTATAATTGGCCATCTTTTTACCTCCTTAATGGAATACTCGATTCACTTCTAAGATTCCAGTAATTTTACTCAAATTCGAAATTAAAGTTTCTAAATGGTTGACATCTGAAACATAAACAGTACAAGAAATGGTCGCTGTTTTGTTTTCATAATGCGATTTCGCATTAATATTATCAATCCGAATTTTGGTACTCGAAATTAAACTTAATAAATCTAGCACTAAATCTTTTCTATCATTCGCTAAAATATCTAAATCTACCGGATAATACGTTAAAGTTAAAGTATCCGACCAAGATGTTTCGATCAAGCGTTTTTTTTCGTGTAAAATATTTGGACAATTTTTACGATGCACTTTAACGCCATTTCCCCGCGTAATATATCCTATAATGATATCGCCAGGAATTGGCTTACAACAACTGGCAGGTTCTACTTTAATTCCATCAATGCCCTTAATTTTGATATCCGATGGATTATTTTTCATTTCGGAAGAAACATGCATTTTTTTGACTAATTGATTGATTTGAACAATTAAATTTGGTTTTAAATCACTACATTGATTGACCACCATTTGTGCTGAAAAGACTTTTTTTCCGACATCAATGATTAAATCTCGAGCACTCTTCGCATTGAAATAATTTAAAATGCTGATTTGTTCTAAAGAATCAAAAATTTCTTCTTTATTGAATTGTTTGGTTTCAATAACATCTTCAAGTAATTGAACTCCCCGTTTATAATATCCTTCATTAATTTCATCATGTTCTTGTGCTTCTTTTTTAGCTAAAGCTTTTTTAATTTGCGACCGTGCGCTATTCGTTTTAACAAATTTTAGCCAATCTGACCTAGGACCAATCATATTTTTCGAAGTTTTAATTTCGACAACATCTCCCGTTTTTAAAACGGTATTTAGAGGGACAATCATTTTATTTACTAGTGCACCAATGGCCCGATTTCCAACTTCGGTATGAATGTGGTAAGCAAAATCAATCGGGGTGGCGCCTTGTGGAAGATCCACAATTTTTCCTTTAGGCGTTAAACAGTAAACATTGGCTTCAAAAATATCTTTTTGAACTTGTTTGATATACTCTTCATCACTGCTATCAGGATTTTCTTCATACATATTAATCAATTGGTTTAACCAAGCGAATTGTTCCCTAGTTAATTTTTGCTTCTTCGAAGCATCTTTACTAGCGGAACTTTCTTTATAAATCCAATGCGCAGCCACACCATTTTCGGCAATGCGATCCATTTCTTTGGTCCGAATTTGAATTTCGAATAAATTTCCATTGCTATCGCAAATGGTTGTATGAAGCGATTGATAAAGATTTGGTTTTGGCATCGCAATATAATCCTTAAAACGTCCAGGAATAGGAACATATTTTTCATGAATTAAACCTAAAATTTCATAACATTGTAATTTGGTTTCCGTGATAATTCGAATCGCTTGTAAATCAAAAATACGTTCAAACATCACGCCCTTGACATAGATTTTTTTGTAGACACTATAAATATGTTTTGTACGACCAAAAATACGATAATGATAATGGCGTTGATCTAGTAATTTAGAAATATCACTAATCAACAAATCCACTCCATTTTCACTATGCGCTAGTTTTTCATGAATTAATTTTTCAATTTCTACATATTTTTCGCGATCTAAATAATAAAAAGAAAGATTTTCGAGTTCATTTTTTAATTCATTCATCCCTAAGCGATGGCTTAATGGCGCATAAACTTCTAAGGTTTCTTGGGCAATCTTTTTTTGTTTTTCAGGGGTATGAAATTGTAATGTACGCATATTATGTAAGCGATCGGCTAGTTTAACAATTACCGCCCGCACATCTTTTGCCATGGCAAGAATTAATTTTCGATGCGTAGCGGCCGTACTTTCTTCCAAATTAACAGAAGGCAAACGATGAATTTTTGTCACAGCTTCTACAATATTCGCTACTTCTTCCCCAAATTTTTCCTTTAATTCTTGATAAGTGACTTGACAATCTTCAATCACATCATGCAACAATCCACAAGCTAAAGTAGTGGGCGACATTTGATACGTTGCAAGAATATAGGTCACTTCAATGCAATGGTTAATAAAGGGTTCTCCCGATTTTCTAAATTGTTGAAAATGATGTTTTGAAGCATAATCAAAAGCAGATAAGACAAAGTCAATATCTTCTTGATTATGAATATATGTTTTCATTTGTAAAAGAACATCTTGAAATGTTTTACTTGTATGATATTCCATGATAACCTTTCTTTCAATTCATTTAATAATGTAATAAACTTAATGTTTTATATTTTTTTAAACGTTCTTCTCCATGAAGAGCATCTAGGCAAATTAAAAAAGCACAACCCACAACAATTCCGCCTAAAGCTTCGATTAAATGAATCGCAGCTTCAATGGTTCCACCTGTAGCCAACAAATCATCAATAATGACCACTTTTTGGCCCTTTTTGATGGCATCTTTATGTATATGTAGTGTATTTGTGCCATATTCTAAGGCATATTCATAACAAATTGTTTCTCTAGGTAATTTATTAGGTTTACGGACAGGAACAAACCCAATTTCTAATTTACTTGCTACTGGTGTTCCAAAAATAAATCCTCTCGCTTCAGGGCCGACAATGACATCGGCACCTGCATTACGTGCAAAATCTGCAAGTTGATCAATCGTATATTTAAAAGCTTTTCCATCTTGAAGTAAAGGCGTCATATCCCGAAATAAAATGCCTTCTTTAGGAAAATCTTGAATCGTTGCAATATATTTATTTAAATCCATAAAAATCCACCTCTCTATTTTAATATTTTATCAAATATTAGAATAGACTACCACAATTATTTTACTCAATTGCTGTATTTTTTCAATGCTTTTCTTTCTTTATATACAAAAAAGGTATCCTAGCCACAGATACCTTTAAGAAAAATAAAAATAAAATATTTAAAGAAAAACTATTATAAAAACTAAAAAATTTAAAATTAATTTTGAACGGATTCTAGGAAATTATAAACATCGCCGTCGGTTGTGATCACATTATTTTCCAATTGCAAGTTGCTATCTTGCGTAGCAGAATTTGAAGCTTCTAATTGGCGTGTTGCAGGCAATACAAGAAGGGCTGTAAATAATAATGTAACAAAACCTATGATGGCAAATTTTTTAGAATTATTTTCTAATTTAGAAGTTCTTTGCTTTTTTAAATTTACATATCTCATCTTGTACACCCCTTTCCTAAATTTTTTCAATAACTCTAAGTTTGGCACTATGTGCCCTTGGATTCATAGCAATTTCTTGTTCGGTTGCAACGAAAGGCTTTTTAAGAATTAATCGGAATTTTTCGGTTCCTTGGTTGAGATCGACTAATCCTTTAACTGATTTCGGCCCACGAACAGCTTCATTGAAAATCGTTTTTACTATTCGATCTTCTAATGAATGAAAAGTAATTACTACAAATCGTCCATTTGGATTTAGCATATCTAAACCCACTTTTAAAATACTTTTTAAACTTTCTAATTCATGATTGACTTCAATTCGAATCGCTTGAAAGACTTGTTTTGCTGGATGGCCTTTTTTATTTTTTTGTTGATTAGGAAGCGTTTCTTTTATGATTTCTACCAAATCAAATGTCGTTTCTATCGGTTTTATGCGTCTTTTTTCACAAATTTTTTTAGCGATTTGACGAGCATAAGGTTCTTCACCATATTCAAATAAAAGTTTGCTCAATCTTTCATAAGAATAAGTGTTTACCACTTGGTAGGCATCTAAATAACTGCTTCGATCCATCCGCATATCTAATCTTGCATTACTTCGATAAGAGAAGCCTCTTTCTGAATTATCAAATTGATAGGAAGATACTCCAAGGTCTAACAAAATACCATCGACCTTTGAAACACCATATTCAGCTAATGCATCCCGAATTTCGCGATTATCGCGATGAATGAGCGTGTAATGATTCGAAATCGTTTTTAATACTTGATCGGCTGCTTCGATTGCCTCAACGTCTTTATCAAAGGCATATAAGTGTCCATTTCTTAAGCCATTCAAAATAAGACTACTATGCCCTCCGGCACCAAGCGTACCATCAACATAAATTCCATCGGATTTTACATTTAAGAATTCGATACTTTCGTGTCGCATCACGGAAATGTGTTTGAATTCCATCGTGTATTACTCCTTTTTCTGATTTCTTTTCGCTAGGTGATCAATATTTTTGTTATAAACTTTTAAAGCATTACCTATTTTTTGATTCCAAGTATCAAGATCACGGATTTCTATCTTGGAAGCATTTCCCACGATACAAACATTCTTTGTAATCTTAGCAACATTTAATAAATAATCAGGAATCTTTACTCTTCCTTGTTTGTCAATTTCCACATCCACCGCATTTGTATTTAATACAATTTGAATGTCGCGAAGGACAGGATCGGGTAATGTCGTTTCAGATAAAGAATCTTGTAACTTGTTCCATTCTTCTTCTGGATAGATGGTAATCGTACTTTCATCAAGACCTAAACTCATAACAGCATTTTCACCAAGTTTTTGTCTAAAAGTACTAGGCAATATAATGCGGCCTTTTTCATCTAAATTATGTTCAAATCTTCCTCTAAATTGAATTGTGCCCATTTTTTATTCCCTTTTCTACCATTTTTCTCCATTTTCTTCCACTTGGTAATTATATTAAACCACATCGTATATCGAAATTCAATACTTTTTTTAAATTTTTTTATTTTTTGTTTTTTTTATTGATTTCGTTTATAATGATTTTATCTTTACACGGAGGAGTTTAGCATGAACTATAATATTGTGATTTGGGACTTTAATGGAACTCTTTTAGATGATGTACAATTATGCTATGAAATATTAGAACAATTATTAAAAGAAAATCATTTACCTCCAGCTAGCATGGAAAAATATCGTAACCAATTTTATTTTCCAGTCAAAGATTATTATCGTGATATGGGTTTTGATGTTTCCAATTACGATGCCTTATCAAAACGTTTTATGGAACTTTATCAAAAGGATTGTTTGCACTGTTCTTTATATCCTAAAATTGAAGAAGTTTTAGCAAAAATTAAAGAGCAAAAGATCCTTCAAGTTTGTCTTTCTGCAAGTCAAGTCGATCATTTAAAAATGCAACTTGAATATTTTAAGATTGATACTTATTTTGATTTTATTTTAGGATTAGATAATATTTATGCTAAAAGTAAAATCAAAATTGCACAAAATTGGTTAAAAGAAAACCATTTAGAAAATCAAAAAATGCTTTGTATTGGAGATTCAACGCACGATTTTGAAGTTGCCAAAGCTTTAAATGCTGATTGTGTTTTAATGAGTTATGGACATTTTACAAAAAATAGATTAGCAGCCACACATGCAAAAGTTTTTGATCATATGGATGAATTAATCCATTACTTAAATCTAAAATAGGTGAATTCGAATGGATACTGTGCATCTTAAAACTCCCTATTATGATCAATGTGATTTGAATCATCCTTGGCCTGAATACCCACGTCCAAATTTAATTCGCGATTCCTTTTTATCCTTAAATGGGCTATGGGACTATGCGATTTTAAAAAAATATGATTTAACACAACTCCATTATCAAGGAAAAATTTGTGTTCCTTTTTGTGTCGAATCGTTATTATCACAAGTGGGCAAAAAGCTGCAAAAAAATGAGACTTTAATTTATCATAAATCGTTTCATTTGCCTTCTTCCTTTATCCAAGAAAAAGTAATCTTACATTTTGAAGCCGTATCGCAATTTTGTAAAGTTTATTTGAATGGCAAGCAAGTTTTTGAACATCAAGGGGCTTATCTTCCTTTTGAAATCGATATTACATCCAATTTAAAAGAAAATAATGAATTAATCGTTACTGTAACGAATCCTATCAGTATTTTGTATCCCTATGGCAAACAAACGAAACACCCTGGGGGTGCTTTTTATACACCTTGCAGTGGCATTTGGCAAAGTGTCTGGCTAGAATCCGTGAGTAAAGATTACATTCAAAACGTGACTATCGATGTTCATTTTGATACTTCCGATGTGACCTTAACGATGGATAGTTTGAGTCAACAATTTGAAATTACGATTTTTGCCCAGCAAAAAATTCTTTATAAAAAACGGATTCAACAAAAGCAAGTGACCTTGCATATCGATGAATTTCATCCTTGGAGTTGTGAAGATCCCTTCTTATATCAAATTGAAATAAAAACACCATCGGATAAAATTCTTTCTTATTTTGCTTTTCGCAAAGTCACCATCGAAAAGTATCAAAATTATCCGCGGATTTTTTTAAATAATCAGCCTTGCTTTAATAATGGTCTACTTGATCAAGGCTATTTTAGTGATGGTCTTTACACCCCTGCAACCTGGAAAGCCTATGAAGATGACATTTTAAAAATGAAAAGTCTAGGATTTAATACTTTAAGAAAACATATCAAAATAGAGCCTCGTTTATTTTACTATCTTTGTGATAAACTCGGAATGCTGGTATGGCAAGATATGGTAAATAATGGAACAACAACCTATGCACCAGAAATCCCCCATGCGGATGAATGCAATCATAAAAATCCAAAATCACGCAAAATTTTTATCGAACATAGTCAACAGACCATCGCCTTATTAAAACCCTTTCCTTCCATTATCTTGTGGACGATTTTCAATGAAGGGTGGGGTCAATTTTGTAGTCAAAAATTATATCAAAAAGTCAAAAAATGGGATCCGACAAGAATAATTGATACCACCAGCGGTTGGGTAGATTATGGTGCAAGTGATGTAAAAAGTTTACATATTTACTTTCATAAAATAAAATGGAAATCAGACGTACGCCCCATTACCTTAAGTGAATTTGGGGGTTATGCCTATCAATGTAAAAATCACATTTATAGTTTAAATAAAACTTATGGTTATAAATTTTTTAAAAGGGCTAAAGCCTATCAAAATGCGATTTTAAAACTATATGAAAAACAAATTATTCCTGCCATTCATCGAGGATTATGTGCATGTATTTATACACAATTGAGTGACGTTGAAGAGGAGACAAATGGTTTACTTACTTATGATCGCCAAGTCTTAAAAGTCAATGCAGATGAATTAAAATCCATATTAAAAAAATTACATTATTAATTGCATTTTCATTATGATTTTTTTATAATTATTACATCTCTTAGGGGACCATTCGATGGCCTAAAAAGAAAGGAAAATAAAAAAATGAAAAATCGAGTAGTGATTCAAAGGCTAGTCGGCACTGCCATGCTAGCCGCTATTGTTGTCGTTTTACAATTAATTTCGAATTATATTGTATTTGTCAATAGTATTACTTTGGCATTAATTCCTGTCGCTATTGGGGCAATTATTTTTGGACCCACAAGCGGTTTTATTCTTGGTGCTATTTTGGGAATTGTGGTTTTAACAGCACCAGGCACATCAACTTTTCTTAGTTTTAATGCCTTTGCCACGATACTGGTATGCATTTTAAAAACTGGATTGGCGGGTTTTGCTGCAGGGTGGATTTTTAAAGGACTCAATAAATTTAATTTTGTACTAGCCACTGTCGTAGCTTCTTTGATGATTCCAGTCATTAATTCTTTATTATTTGCGATCGCTTGTATGACCATTTTTGCTTCTCTTACTAAAACTTTTGCCGGTGGCAGCAATGTTTATACTTATATTTTTCTAGGGATGATTGGTTGGAATTTTATCATTGAATTTGCTTTAAGTGCTATTTTATCTCCAAGCATTTTGCAAGTCATTAAAATTATCAATAAAACCCGGGCAGAATAAAACTGAAATTTGATTTTTTATCTTCAAAGCTATTGAATGATCGATTCGATGGCTTTTTTTATGTCTTACTTCTTTAAAAAACAAAAACAGCATATTGCATAGCAATATACTGCGAATTTTTACAATTTGAAAATTATCTTTGTTTATGCTTGGTATTGCACTGGACAATCACTACTATTCCAATCACTATCCCAACTTTCCAAGGCACTCGAGGTTGCACATAAAATCGTTAAGGATTGACATTGATAAAAAGCATGCGCGCCAATAGTGGTCGTCGTTGCTGGAATGGTGATACTTGTCAAATGCGTGCACCACGCAAAAGCCGTTGTTTGAATACACTTTAATTGATCGGATATTTGAATGGTTTTGAGTTGCTCACAATAAGCAAATGCACTCGTACCGATATCAACAATGGAATGAGGTAAAACAATATTTTCTAATGCACTGCAATGATAAAAAGTTGAATTTTCAAGTTTAACCAACTGACTATCATTTGAAAAAGATACTTCTTTTAATGAAATACAATGTGCAAAAGCTTCGTTTCCTATAAATTGTATTTTTTCAGAAATTTCAATGCGGGTCAGTTTAGAACAAGACTTAAATGCATTATCTAAAATCATAAAGGTATCAAAATGAATCGAAGTCGTGGAAATATTCATATTTTTTGCACTTACTAAAACCAAATATGGATGTATTTCATTACCTAAATATAAACTATTTTCATATTCATTTAAAACGAGTTTTTGACAACCAGCAAAAGCATTCGCTTCAATCGTATTTATCGTATCTGGTAATTGAAAGTGAATTAATGAACGACAATTTTCAAAAGCAGAAGTTCGAATGGCTTGCAACTGACTATTTTCTTTAAAAGTAACTTGGGTTAATGAAGTACAACCCATAAATGCATAGGCATTAAGCGTCGTCATTGTAGAATCGATTTCAATTTCACTCACTAATTCATCATTAAAATACAAATCCGCACCTGAATGTAAGGGATTTGAACTGGCATTTTCAAATGTAATCGCATTCCAATCAGCGATTGTAATATTGGTACCTACATAATTCACTTTCTTAATATTTTCACAATGAGCAAACGTGTCTTTTCCAATTTTTAAAACAGATTGATTTAATGTCACTTCTTCTAATGAAAGGCATCCATTAAAAGTATAATTTAATTCATTAATCGTATCGGGAATTTCAATCGATTGAACTAATTCATTGCCAATGAAAAAATTGGCCTTACAATTCATTGGGTTGGATGTCGCATTCGAAAATTGAATACCTAACCAATCCTTCAATGTTCCATTAAAATAAACGGCATGCAATTGGCTACAATTTAAAAAAGCATCGTTTCCAATTTTTTTCAAGGATTTTGGTAAAATGATAGAAGAAACATCATTCCGATTTTCAAACAAATGATCCACAATTTCAAGGGTATCTTCAGGAAGTACTACTTTGCCCTTTTGTTTCCATGAAGTTAATCGTTGATTTTCATCCAATTGACCGACATTTTCTGCTTTAACGGAAGATTCGTAATTACAAATTGCATCAGACCAAGTAAGATGTGCTAAACTATCAAATTGAAGAATACAATTTTCCAAATCCAGATAGTTTTTCATACTACTACCATCTGTAAATGTGGCATGATAAGTTAAAGTATCTAATGAACCATCTACAATGGTTTTCTTTTGATCCACGCCCTTCAGATAGTAATTAATTAAATTTGCCGATAAATTCACATTTTTTAGTTCTTTTTGAACAGATTCATATTCATTATCCAAACTATAATGATGTTTTTTATCGACGAAAACTTCTTTTACATTATTTTCTTCATTAAACCGAATTAAAGTATATGAATAAGTCATTGATTTCAAATCATCTAAAATTTCATTGGCTTTGTTTGAATCATTTTGATTGATAGAATGATAATAAGACTTTTCTTTTTGTACAATTTTAGCATCATAATAATACCATGTATTTTCATTTACTTTGTCTGCTTTTCCTAAAATTGTTTGGACTTTATTTTGGGTCATTCCTAAATTGATTTCTTGCTGTGTTTTACTTTTTTTCGTACAACTTGTACCCGTTAAAATGGTACCTCCAAAAAGCACAAGACATAAAAGTAATTTTAATTGTTTCATAACCGACATTCCTTTCATAAAATGACGCATAAATTATACCTATAATGAACTTTTTTGTCAATTTAACTCAGTAGAATCTATGCTGGCATCAATGCATCAAAGCGATAAATGATTTTTAATGGTTTGGATCATTGCTTGGGCGGATTGACTTAGATAATGATTCTTTTTATAAATGATTGCCATTTTTGAAAGAATATTCAAATCTTGGATATAAACGAACTTTGTATTTTCATTAGTAATGTATTTTGTCGCTGAAAACGGAACAATGGCAATCCCCATTTTTTGACTTGCCCATAAAATAGCACTTCGTGCATCATCACATTGGCAAATAATTCTTGGTAAAATCTTTTTCTTTTGAAATATAGAATCTAAAACTTGATAAAATCTACGATAAAATATGAATGGCATATCTTGTAATTTATAAATTGAAACAACGTCCTTTTGAATGGCAAAAGCTTCTTGATTAAAGACTGCCACTAGGGGTTCTTCGTTTAATTCTTCAACTTCAAGATGTGTCGATGAGAAGGGACTTCTAACCAATGCGAATTCAATTAAATTTGCCTGCAGTAATTCAATCAATTCATAGGTGTTTTTTTCATACAGTTCATAAGTCACTTGAGGATGTTCTTTAAAAAAAGGCAAAATTCCTTTTTCAAGTAAAAACATATGAGCTGAAGAAATGCAACCTAAAGCAATATTGCCTTGGACATTTCTTTCAATATCGTTAATTTCTTTAATACTTTGCTTATGCAATTCGATTAAATTGATCGCTTTTGCATATAAGACTTTACCCGTTTCAGTTAAAGTGATGTTTCTTGAGCCTCGAATAAATAAAGTTGTATTTAATTCTTGTTCAAGCAATTTAATTGCATGACTTAATGGAGGCTGACTAATGCTTAATGCCTTAGCAGCTTTAGAAATATTTCCTTCTTGTACAACACTGACAAAATATTGTAATTGCCGAATATCCATTTAGGTATCACCTCTATATTTTTTATGTATAGTTTGCATATATTATAAATATTTTTAATATAGTTTTCAAGTCTATATAATAATAATGGTGATTGAAAATGAATCCATGCTTAAAATATTTAAAACCTTTTAAAAAACAATTAATTTTAGGTCCGATTTTTAAATTAATCGAAGCCATTTTTGAATTAATCATCCCCATGATAATGGCATTCATTATTGATAAAGGGTTGATAAGTGATGCAAGTGGCAAGATTATTGGTGGAAATGAAAAATATATTCTCACAATGGGGGCCATCATTGTTGGATTAGGAGTTTTAGGATTATGTAGTTCCCTAGTTTGTCAATTTTTTGCATCCCGAGCTTCACAAGGGTACGGAACGGTCTTACGAAACGAATTGTTTAGTCATATAAATCAGCTTTCGTTTCAGGAATTAGATCAATTAGGATCAGCAAATTTGATTACCATTATGACGGCTGATATTGATCAATTACAAACTGCCGTAGCCATGTTTATTCGCTTAGTTATACGAGCACCTTTTTTAGTTTTAGGTAGTTTAGTGATGGCATTTATTATTAATGTCAAAGTGGCCTTAATTTTTGTTTTTATTATTCCTCTTATTGGTTTAATTCTTTGGCTTATCATGAAACACTCAGCTAAACGTTATCCAGTAGTACAAAAAAAATTAGATGAAATCTCGAAAATAACTTCGGAAAACTTAAGCGGCGCAAGAGTAATTAAATCTTTTGTAAAGCAAGAAAATGAAATTAGTCGCTTTAATAAAGCAACGCAATTTTATCATGATGAAGCAGTGAAAATTGCCAAAATCACTTCATGGTTAAATCCTTTAACCTTTGCCTGCATTAATTTAGCAATTCTTGCTGTTTTATACTTTGGAGCAATTCAAATTAATGTTGGTTCTTTAACTCAAGGAAATGTGATTGCATTAGTCAATTATTTAAATCAAATTTTATTAGCTTTAATTGTTGTAAGTAATCTTGTTGTGATTTTTACAAAAGCAAAAACTTCATTGGACCGTTGCAACCAATTATTTAATTTAAAATCTTCAATCAAAGAAAACCCTAACACTTCGTTTAATTTTGATTTTAAGCAACCTTTAATTGAATTTAAAAATGTTTCTTTTAAATATCCTTTGAGTGATAATGAAGCTATTTCTAATATATCCTTTACGATTCAGCCTAATGAAATTGTAGGAATCATTGGAGGTACTGGGTCAGGAAAATCCACGATTATTCAACTGATTGAACGTTTTTATGAAGTCAGTCAAGGCGAGATTCTTTTTTATGGAATAAATATTAAAAATATTCCTATAGAACAACTCCGCAATCAAATTTCTCTTGTCTTTCAAAAATCAACGCTATTTAAAGGAACATTACGTTCCAATTTAAAAATGAAAAATCAAAAGGTCAGCGATCAAGAACTTATGAATGCGTTAGCCTTTGCTTGTGCGGATGAGTTTGTTAATCTCTATCCAGATCAATTAGATCATTTGGTGGAAGAAAATGGGAAAAATTTTTCAGGCGGTCAAAAGCAACGAATTTGCATTGCACGAGCCATATTAAATCCATGCCAATTACTCATTTTGGATGATGCTACGAGTGCCTTGGATTATCTCACAGATTTAAAAGTGAGACAAAATTTACAAAAGCTTAAAAATAAGCCAGCCATTTTCATTGCCTCACAACGGACTACAACCATCAAGGATGCAAATCAAATTATTGTTATCGATAATGGAACGATTGTGGGCATAGGTAAGCATCAAGAATTGTTACAAAATTGTCCAATCTATCAAGAAATTTATCATTCTCAACAAAAAGGAGGCGAAACCCATTGAAAACTTTACGAGCATTAAAAAAATACTTGTCACCTTGCCGTTGGTATCTCATTTTTTCTTTTATATTTGTCTTTTTATCCGTAGCATTAACGTTATTTATACCTATATTAATTGGACAAGCGATTGACCAAATGATCGATAAAAACAACGTTTGGTTCGACAATATTACCTATTATTTAATTTGGATTGCCGTATTTCTTGTGCTAGCAGCAATTTTCAATTATTTCTATGAATTATGCTTTTCTAAAATCACACAAAAAGTGGTTAAAGAATTACGCAATGATTTATTTATAAAGTTACAACAATCTTCAATTCAATATATCGATAGTCACCCTCATGGTGATTTAGTGAGTCGTGAAGTCGCTGATATTGAACAAATTAGCACCGGTCTTCTTGAAGGATTTAAACAATTTTACAAGGGGATTGTAACCATTTTAGTAACCTTAGGATTAATGATTTATGTCAATTATATCCTTGCCATTGTGGTAGTCATCATTACGCCACTTTCCTTATTTATTGCCACTTTCATTTCTAGAAAAACACATCATTATTTTCAAAAACAAGCAAAATTGAAAGGACAAATAAGTGCCTATGTTTTAGAAATGATTGAAAATCAAAAAGAAGTTCAAGGATTATGTTATGAAAATATCGCAATAGCAACCTTTAAAGAATATAATCATCAACTATATGAGGTGGGTAAAAATGCCCAATTTGCATCTTCAACTACAAATCCATGTACTCGTTTTGTGAATGGCTTAGTTTATGCAGCAGTTGGCATCATTGGTGCTTTACTCATGTTACATCATCAATCTTTTATCCCATTACTCACGATTGGTGGTCTTTCTTCTTTTTTGACTTATGCCAACCAATACACCAAACCATTTAATGAAATTTCAGGGGTTGTAACTGAATTACAAAGTGCATTATCAAGTCTTAAACGGGTGAATGAAATTCTTGAACTTGATAAAGAAATAGACCAAGGAAATATAATTCTTCAACATCCAATCCAAACGATAAAATTTGATCATGTATATTTTTCTTATGATGAAAACAAAAAATTGATTGAAGATTTCACTTTAGGTGTCCAAAAAGGACAAAAAATAGCGATTGTGGGTCCTACTGGATGTGGTAAAACAACAATCATTAATTTATTAATGCGTTTTTATGATGTTCAATCCGGAGGAATTTATATCAACGAAACCAATATTAACGAAATACCGAAAAATGCCTTGCGAAAAAATTTTGGAATGGTGTTACAAGACACTTGGATATTTAAAGGTACGATTTATGAAAATGTAGCCTATGCTATGCCAAATGCCACCAAAGAAGAAGTGATTGAAGCCTGTAAAAAAGTGCACGCCCATTCTTTTATCAAACGATTACCTCAAGGCTACGATACGATTATCAGCCAAAATAGTGGCCTTTCACAAGGTGAAAAACAATTGTTAACGATTGCTAGAATTATGCTTTGCTTACCTGAAGTGATTATTTTAGACGAAGCCACTTCCAATATTGATACGCGAACCGAAATTAAAATTAATCAAGCATTTGATCAAATTTTAGAAGGTAGAACTAGTTTTGTGATTGCACATCGCCTCTCGACAATTCAAAGTGCCGATAAAATTTTAGTTATGAAATCTGGAAAAATTGTCGAAATCGGTACCCATGATAGCTTACTTCAAAAAAATGGACTCTACAAAAAATTATATTACAGTCAATTTCAATCCAGTCATTTAACCACTGAATAATCCATTGTATTTTATTTTATTTATGATAAAATAAACATTGTAGAAAAAGGAGAATTAAAAAATGAAATATATTCCTATTTTAGATAAAAATTATCAACCTGCTATTTTAGAATTGAGAGCTTTTCAAAAAGAGGTTTTAGCTTCCAAAAAATCGATGCCTTTGGCAATTTGTTTGGAAAGAAACAATGGCTATGTTTATCGTTTTGATTTAGATGTTTTTCAAGATGGTATCGCAGATGAAAGAAATTTTTTCATTGTTGAAAGAATTATTAAATCCATGCTTTGGGTCGTTGGTGGTTATAAAATTTATATCGCTGGATCAAAAACGCTATTTAACAAAATAAAAGATGCTTATCGTGATGGCGGATTACGGGATTTTGATTTTCATTTTATGTCTGGTGTATATGAAAAGCCATTTGAAGTTATGGAGTGTACTTTCGATCAATTACCAAAAGTTAAAGAAAGTTCGGTTCCTGCAGGAGGCCATTTAGAAGGCAATCGTATTGGATTTGACGCAGGGGGTTCAGATCGTAAAGTTTCAGCTGTTGTCAATGGTGAAACGGTATATAGTGAAGAAGTTGTTTGGTTTCCTAAAACGCAAGAAAATCCGCAATATCACTATGATGGCATCTATACCGCAATGAAAACTGCAGCCCAAAAAATGAATAATCAAATTGATGCCATTGGTGTTAGTTCTGCGGGGGTTTATATTGACAATAAAATTATGGTTGCTTCTTTGTTTGTCAAAGTCAATAAAGAATTATTCGAAAAACATGTGAAAACGATGTATATTGATATTGCTAAGCAACTTGAAAAAGAAGTGGGACACCCAATTCCTCTTGAAGTTGCTAATGATGGAGATGTAACCGCACTTGCTGGCGCTATGGAATTAAAAGATACGAACGTTTTAGGAATTGCTATGGGAACGAGTGAAGCCGCAGGATATGTCGATAGTAACGGAAATTTAACAGGATGGTTAAATGAACTTGCTTTTGTACCTGTTGATTTTAATCAAGATGCTATGGTGGATGAATGGTCTTTAGATTATGGCTGTGGTGTAAAATATTTTTCTCAAGATTCAGTTATTAAATTAGCACCTGCTGCTGGCATTGAACTTGATGGTTCATTATCTCCAGCCGAAAAATTAAAAGTTGTTCAAAAATTAATTGAACAAGATGATCCTCGTGCACAAAAAATATATGAATCTATCGGAACTTATTTAGGTTATTCTATTGCTTATTATAGTGTCTTTTATGCAATTAAACATATTTTACTTTTAGGACGCGTAACCAGCGGAAAGGGTGGAAATATTATTTTACAAACGGCCAAAGAAGTACTTAAAAATGAATTTCCAGAATATGCAAATATTAACTTAACTATGCCCGATGAAAAGAATCGCCGTGTAGGTCAATCCATTGCTGCTGCAAGTTTACCAAAAATTAATTGAAATCAGTTAAAATATTGAATCATTAGCATGATTCCATAACAATTGGAGTCATGCTTTTTTTATAAGATTCAAAATCATTTTTCTTTAACTTATAATTTACAAAAATGGATATACTTTTCCTGTTTATAAATTCTTTTTTTTATGATATATTTTATACAAGAAGAAGGGATATTATGTTTACTAGAAAACAAACAAAACCCATCCAAATTGGTCATTTGACCATGGGAAATGGAAATCCAATTATTATTCAATCCATGACAAATACTGTAACAAAAGATGTAGAAAAAACAACACAACAAATTATTGAACTTGAAAAATATGGTTGTCAATTAATTCGAGTTGCCGTTTTAGATGAAGAAGATGCTAAAGCCATTTCTAAAATAAAATCTCAGATTCACATTCCACTTGTGGCTGATATCCACTTTAATTATCAATTGGCTTTACTTGCGATGGATTATGGCGCGGATAAAATTCGAATCAATCCTGGAAATATTGGCTCTTTAGATAACATTAAAAAAGTCGTTCATGCCTGTCAAGCAAAAAAAATTCCTATTCGTATTGGTGTAAATAGTGGCTCTCTTGAAAAAGATTTAGCTGCTTCTTCACTTTCTTTAGCCGATAAAATGATTGAAAGTTTAGATCGAAACATTAAAATTCTTGAGGATTTAAACTTTTATGATATTTGTATTTCTTTAAAATCTTCGGATATCGATACTTGTTTGGAAACCTATAAAAAAGCTGCAACACGTTATCCTTATCCCATTCATTTAGGAATGACAGAAGCAGGGCCTTTAATTGAAGGAACCGTACAATCTTGCTATGTTTTAAATCAATTGCTCGCCTTAGGCATTGGTGATACTCTGCGCGTATCATTAAGTGACAATCCCGTCAATGAAATTAAAGTCGCAAAACAAATTCTTATGGCCAATCATTTGATCACTATGCCGAAATTAATTAGTTGTCCAACCTGTGGCAGAACACAAATTAATCTTTTAAAATATGTGCCTATCATTGAGGATTATCTTTATCAAATCAATAAGCCAATTAAAGTTGCTCTCATGGGCTGTGTGGTCAATGGTCCTGGAGAGGCTAAAGAAGCAGATATTGGCATTGCCGGAGGAAAAGGAATGGCCGTTTTGTTTCAACATGGTCAAATTATTAAGCAAATTCATGAAGAAGAAATTATCCAAGAATTGATGCAAGCCATCGATGCCTATTCATTTTAATGCCCACATAATTTTTTAATCATTTCATATGTTATTAATATAAGAGGTGGGTATTTTGTTTAAAGAAATGATTGAAAATTATCTAACTTATTTGACGCCAAATGCAATGCAAAAATATGCTTACAATCAAGGCATCATTTTATCTTGTGAAGAGGCTACGAAAGCCGTTGAATTTATTAAGCAAAATTATAAATTCGTTTTATGTAATCATAACAATTATGAACGGATCGTTTTACTTGTTAAACAATCGTTTGGCGAAGAAAGTCAACCAAAATTATTAAAACTTTTAGAAATCACAAAAAATAAATATCATTTATAAAAAGAAGAAGCGTACTCTTCTTTTTTTTAACGCTTTTTAGAAATTTTGCATAGTATAAAGCAGTGAAGAAGGGATACAATGAAAATTTATATTTTGGGAAATAGCCCCATCTTGCCTTATCTTGTGGAACACCTCAAAGACTTTTGTGATATTAAAGTGGAAAATAATGATTATGGAAAAGCATTAGATGTTGAAAAAATTACCGCTAGTGATCTTATTTTAGAACATCATTTCGTCGATGCCATTATTTTATTGGATTTGCAACAAATAGATCAAAAAATTTATCTAAAAGATGGGTTTAAAACATTAGATGAGAGTGTGTTTAAAACGCATCAACATGCATTATGGTTTACAATAAATACGAATGATCGCATGGAATATTTTATCGATAAATACAATATTACACATTTTAATTTTTCAAATATTTCACCTTTTTATATTACAAGTAAAATTGCCTTAAGTGACTTATTAATCAAACAATTAATTGAAGATAACTCAAAATTACTATATCAACAAAAAACTTTGATTCTTGGTTATAATGATCATGCAAAAGTTTTATGTGAAACTTTAACCGCCAATCGAATGATTGTGATTGTAAGTGATACCTTACTACAATCCTTACTTGAGGCAAAAGAAGATGGTTATGGCATCTTATTAAAAGAAGAAATAAACACTTCACCGATTCAGTTTGATAATGTAATCATTGAAGATTCATTTTTTAATAAATTATTTAAAAGAAATGATATTCAAAATATTTATTACATAGATTATAAAGAAGAAATGAAAGAAATGAAAAATAGAAAAATTATTTTTCCATATACATTCATTAGTCAAAAATATGTCAAACTGATAGGGGAAAATTTGGCCACTAGTTTCAAAAAAGAAATTCGAGATTATTTCAAGGGGGAATAATATGTTTGGAAAAATTATAACAGCTATTGTAACACCTTTTGATGAAAATAAAAACATTGATTATCGTGCATTTGGCACACTTTTAAAAAAACTAGAACAAGAACATACTGATGCCTTTGTCGTTTGCGGTACTACTGGGGAAGCGCCGACCCTTTCTTTTAAAGAAAAACTGAGTTTATTTAGTTTTGCTAAAAGAATTGTCAACAAGAATACTAAAATTATCGCTGGAATCGGAACAAATAACACAGCCGAAACAATTAAACAAATTAAAATACTGAATGAAACAGAGGTAGATGCCTATTTAATTACCTGCCCATATTATAACAAACCTTCTCAAGAAGGCCTTTATATGCATTTTAAATCTATCGATGAAATCAGCAAAAAACCAATTATTCTTTATAATATTCTTTCGCGGTGTGGAGTAGAAATCAACATTCCTACTTTAATCCGTTTATATAATGATTGCAATAATATTATTGGTATTAAACATGCAAGCACAAATATTCAATATATTTCTTCAATCAAGAAAGAATTACCAAATTTATTAGTCTATGGGGGTGAAGATCGCTATATTCTTGATGTTTTTAAAAATCATGGGGATGGAATTATTTCTGTATTAACCAATTTTTATGGCAACGAAGTTTATGAACTCATTGATGATTATCTTGAACATCATTTTGAAAATATCTCATTATATGAATATATTCAAACTTTAGCCGAAATTATATTCATAGAATCAAGTCCAGCACCGATTAAATATATTTTATACAAGCATAAATTAATATTAAATCAATTACGACTTCCTTTAGTTCCACTATCTACTCCGTTTAAGCAATTAATTGACAATATACTAGATTAATTTTATAATAAACTTGTTTATTATAAAGCAATAAGGAGCGATTTTATGAATTTCAAACGGTTTTCATCAACAAGAAAAAAAATTATGGCTTTTTCTATTATCGGATGCATCATTATTGTAGCTGCCGGAGCAATTCCCTCCATTTTTCTAGGATGGTTACTGGGTGGAATTTTCTTTTTTCTTGCGGTAGTTTTACTCGTTTTATTCGCTAACTTATGCATTTTTCCATTAATGAAAACGTATAAAAAAATCATTATAGAAGAAACGTTACACACTTATATCGATGAATTAGAATTTAGTAAATCTAGATTTACTAAAGAATTTATTAAAGAAAACCCAATCATTCCTTTAGGAAAGGATTATGTAACTGATTATTATTTTTTGGCGAATTATAAAGGAATTAATTTTGAATTAGGCACTGTGATTTCTTTCAATGAAATCAAAACGAATAAAGTTTATATCAAAGATTATGATTTTTGTGGGAAACTTTTATCCATTCCTATCGAAACTGATGAAAAGGCGAGTCTTTTTATTGCCGAAAGAAAGAAACATAACGATAGCCAATTATCCCGTATGAAAAATACGCCTTATCAATATTTAATAAAAACAGGAAATGATAATTTTGATGAATATTTTGAATTTTTTAGTACACAGCCGAACACAGATATCTCTTCATTCGTGAAATTACTCATTGAAACTTTACGAAAAGTAAAAAAAATGTGTGCCTTAAGAATGTTTGTCCTTTTATCGAATAATCGTTTATATTTTGCTATTGATGAACAAAAGGCTTCTTTTGAACCTAATTTAAAAACTCCAGTTAATGAAAATGATATTCATGAATTAAGAAAAGAATATCATCCATTTTTTCAATTCATGGATGCCTTGTTAGAAAGTGCAAAGAAAACAAATTAATTTTTAAAACTTCGTTTGGCATTGAAACGAAGTTTTTATATTTTTTATGTAGAAAAAACACGAATAAAAAGATTTAAATTTTTTTCAACGACGAGGAAAATTCAAAGGATTGAAAGAACGATTTTATCTTGTTTTTAGGCGCCGTATTTTGTATAATGAATATGTTTAAAATTCATATTCTAAATTCAAATATGGAGGCTAAAAAATCATGGATGAACATATTAAAATATTTGCATTAGGTGGCCTTGATGAAAATGGCAAGAATTGTTATGTTGTAGACATTAATAATGATTTATATATTTTTGATGCGGGAATTCGATATCCAGAAGAAAGCTTATTAGGAATCGATATTATCTTACCAGGAATCAATTATCTTTTTGAAAATAAAGATCGCATTAAAGCTTTTTTTATTACGCATGCACATGATGAAAATATGGGAGCCATCCCATTTCTTTGTGAAGAAATAGATGCCCCTGTTTATGCAACGAAACTAGCGATCGCAATGATCAGCAAAACGGCAAAAAAATTTAATAAAAATTATCGTCAAATTCATTTTATTGAAATCGAACGAAACCAAAATATTACGATTGATCAAAGAAATGTTTATGCCTTTGCGGTGACCCATGGTTCTGGTGAAGCCGTTGGGTATGCGCTTGAAACACTTTATGGTTTAGTTGTTTACACGGGAGATTATATTTTAGATTTTTCTGCTGCTGAACCCTATAAGAGCGATTTTAATCGCATTAGTTTTCTTTCATCTAAACCGGTTCTATGCCTTTTAAGTGAATCTTATAATAGTACACATATCGGTTCCGTATCTCCGTATCATAAAATTGAATCAAAAGTGGCACAAGTTTTAGAAAACACCACAAAAGGACGGGTTTTTATTTCATTATACGGACAAAACTTTTTTGGATTGGAAGAAATCATTGCTGCGGCTAAGAAAAACAAATATAAAATTATGCTTTATACCGAATATTCAAGACAAATTATTCAGATTTTAGAAGAAATATATGGAAAAAAGATAATTCCTGAAACGATGCTAACAAAAAACGCATTAGAAATGAACACCCTTGTTTTAGTCATGGAAAATGGCACAAATGTATTTCAATCGCTCATTGAAATCGCTGAGAATAATCAAAAAGAAAATTCACTTCATATCACAGAAAATGATTCCATTATATTAGCTTCTCCTCCTCATACGGGGACCGAATTAATGTTTGCTAAAATATTGGATAAACTTTATCAAACAAATGCTAAAATTATAAATTTTAATTCTAAACAAGTGATTTCTATGCATGCTGGATCCGAAGATTTAAAAATGATGCTTTCGATTTTTAGGCCAAAATATTACATGCCTGTGCGTGGATATTATATTAAAATGATTGAAAATGCTAAACTAGCACAAGAATTAGGATATAACCATACGAACATTTTAGTTTACGATAATGGTATGGTGGCTAATTTTGAAAATGGAAATTTAATCCAAACGCATGAAAATGTTGAATGTAATGAAATCATGGTGGATGGTATCGGCATTGGCGATGTAGGTGATATCGTGATTAATGATCGTCGTAAGTTAGGCAAAGATGGCGTAATGGTTTTAGGAATTTCATTTTCCATGAGTACGCGGGAAATTGTGGCTGGACCCGATGTTCAAATGCGTGGCTTAATCTTTTTAAAGAATGATCAAGATTTAGTTGCTGAAATTGCTAAATGTTTTGAAAACACTGTGTATAATGTCATCAAACAACCTGGTATGGTGGATTTTGCTGCACTAAGAAATCTTTGCAAAAAAAATATTAGTCAAATTGTACAAACCAAATTAAATAAAGATCCAATGATTTTACCGGTTATTATCTCTATATAATGGGTCGTTTCAACCCTTCTCTTAACACTAAAATGAAAGGAAAATAAATTTAGTATTGATAACTAAATGATTGAATGAAACTATGATATCCATCGATTTAAAAAATAAAACAGCGCTCGTCACTGGTGCAACAGGACAGTTAGGTCGCGTAATGGTAAGAACTTTAGCAAAAGCAGGTGCAAATATCATTTTACATTATCACAAAAATGAAATCATGGCACAAAAATTAAAACAAGAAATACTTTCTTATCAAGTAAAATGTTTCATCGTTCAAGCAGATATTTGCAATTTAGAAAGTGTTTTAGCAATGAAAAATAAAATTGAAAAAGAATTTTTCATGCCAGATATTATTGTAAACAATGCGGTGATTAGTTATTCGTGGAAACCCATTTTAGAACAAAGCATAGAAGATTTTGATAGTCAATATCAAAGTTGTGTTTTGCAACAAGTTTGTATGGCGAAAGCCTTTGCACCAGCAATGATAGCAAAAAAATATGGACGAATCATTGGAATTAATACAGAATGTGCAATGCAATGTTATCCTACCCAAGGGGCCTATGCCGCTGCTAAAAGGGGAATGGATGGCATCATAAAAGTTTTAGCAAAAGAATTAGGAGCCTATCATATTACCGTGAATGAAATTGCTCCTGGATGGACAATTTCAGATAGAGATCGCGAAAATCATAGTGAAGTGCAACCTGAAAGTGATATCCATATTCCATTAAAAAGAAGGGGAACCGATCAAGAAGTGGCGAATGCCGTATTATTTTTGGCTAGTGATCTAGCGAGTTATATTACAGGTTGTTATCTGCCTGTTTGTGGCGGTAATGTAATGCCTTCGATTTAAAAACTATTTTAATTTTTTTGTAAAAAGAACTGTACTCATATAATAAAAGCACAGTTCTTTTTTTTAAAATTTATTACCATGGAAAAGGATCCATATCTACGATTTTTCCAATTTCCTTGGATTTGCTTAAATTAATTCGTAAGTATAATTTCCCTTTTCATCTTCTAAACGAACTACATATTTATTACTTGAATTGTATGGAATTGTTTGAGAAGTTTCAAAACGGCTCGCTGTGGTTGGACTAGACAATGCATAAACTTCAATACTATTGGAAACTAATAATCGTTGATTTTGCACATAACTAATTGACAATGAAAAATTATCCTTAGCAGCTCCAAATGGATTCGTTTGTTTGAACCATGGAGAATACGTTGAAGCAAACATTCCTTGTTTCGTAAATCGTAGTTCTCTTAAAAATCCACTACCACTACAACCTGTCACACTTCCAATTTTATGTTTGGATGGGTCTGGATCTAAATCAACAAATTGATAATCAGATAAAATTTCGTGAACTACACGTGATGAATTTGGAACGTTTACACTACGATTAAAAGCACCGTTATCATGACCACATAAAACCATAATCACATTGTCATTTGGAACAATAATTTGATTAAAAATTTCATTATATCGAGACGTTGGAGAAGCACTGCCGTTTCCATTATTATAAGCCAGATAATCATGCGTAGCTAAAACGACATTTCGATGAGGATAACGTTGAATAACATTATTTGCCCATCCAATGGTATCGGCATCGCCTTCAACACCATAACCTAGATAAACAAACATAAAATCAATATCGGCAATGGTAACTAAATCATAATGACTGGCATTATTATTTAAGGAACCCCCATACCAAGGTTTTTGATTAAAACGATCTTGTCCAAAATATTTTCCGTAATCTTCATAAGTTAATGTTTGTAATGAAGAACTCGTATCATGATTACCGGTAACAACGCCATTAGGCATATTTGCATCTTCAATAATTTTATGGGCACGAGAGGCAATTTGCCATTCTTTTGTAACCAAGTTTCTATCTGCAGTACCTACAATATTATCATCTACTAAATCTCCGGTATGTAAAAAATAAGCAGCTCTACCCGAATTATAACGTTGTATACAATATTCCATCATATTGTATAACATTTCATTTAAATCATCGAATTTTGTATAATGTTGTGTATCCGTAACCCACATTAAAGTGTCCCCACCATTCGTTACTAAATCATTCGTAATGAAAAGTTCAACTTGATTTTGGGTTACATAATTCGTGACATCCATTTCAAATTCTAGAACTTCTTGACCATAACCAGTAATTAGGGTATCCATTTGTTGTGTTTGAACATTTTTTGCTTTAATGGCATACCGTTCAAACTCATTTGTACCTCCATCATATTTTACAAAAACTTTCGTGGTTTCATTGCTTACAGTAAATGTCATACTATGATAAGGAATCCCATCTGTAATTGACGTTGTCGATGGTAAAGTTAAACTAGAAAATTCACTAGTATTCATCTTTCCTTGTTTTAAAGTTACATTAGCTAATTGTGCTTGATAATAGGTCGTTTTAAATGCATCCTCTGAAGTATATTGAATTTCTGTCGCCGTATTCGTTTTTTGATAATTTTTAAATTTTCCTACTTCACTAGCATAAAATTCAATTGGTTTATAAGTGGTATTTTGCGCTTTATCTTTGGCATAAAACAAAATGGTATGTTTTCCTTGATTCAAATTAGCATCAAAGGTACATGGAATTTCACAAGTTTGTCCGTCAATTTTCACATAACTTTCTTCTAAGCCACTTAAAGAATCAGAAAAAGTACCTTCTAATTTTTCTACATCAATATTTACAATCGAATTATCTTGAATATTACTATGGATTGTCGGTGCTGTATTATCCACAATCATGGATTGTTGAATTAATTTTTTATTTTCATCATATAAAGCAACGTTGTAATTTCCATCTTCAACTACACTGGTATCCATTTTAAAAGTATGATAGTTAAATTTAGGATAATTGAATACAAAATCTACTTTAAATGGAATATTGTATCTTCCTTCTAATTCTGTACTTCCATAGTAACTATCATGATAAACACCACTGCCATCAGGACCCCAACCATCTCCTAAACGTTCTGTTTTTGCAGGATCATAAGGTTCTTCAACAGTTTTTAAATTATTGTTACTTACAGGTTTTCCAACCGCAATTGGATAATAACGAACGATGGTTGTAGGGTATAATTTTGCGTTGGTCGGTAAAGTTAAATGAACATCGGTCAAACTAAAATCATCACAATTTTGCCATTTATTTCCATGATTTTTGGACTCATCATAATCATTTGTACTCCAATAAGGACCAATTTTAATGGTTAAAATATTTTCTCCTAAAACGAAAAGATTTTCATCAATGGTTACCCCTTTACTACCATCGGAAACAATTTTTTTCAATTTTTGACCATTCACATACAAATAATCTGCAGCATTATTAGAATTATCTGAATTAATTGTATCCCCAATATAATTTAATGTCGATTGGATTTGAATGGAAGTATCTTCATCAAAAGTATGAGAACCAATTTTGGTGGTCAATGTACCCGTAGATTCTAATGTTGAACCAACAACTAAGTCCACTTGACGATGCAAATATTCTTGTTCATCAATGGACCAAAAATAATGTGAATCACGAATATAGGGTTCTTCACTACTACTGCTACGATTATTTGCTTTTTTTGCACAACTTGTTAAAGAAAGAATGGCCGAAAAAATAACTAGAAATGCATATTTAATATTTTTATTCATATTTGCTTATCAATTATAAAATTACTCCAAATTTGAAAAACTTTATAATTTCCTCCGTTATTTGTATTATATAATAAATTTATATATTTGGCTATCTTTATCTTTTGAAATCATTTACCCTAAGGCGACATCTAAAATCATCATAATAACAAATCCTATCATGACTCCAAAAGAAGCTAAATTTTTATGATTTCTACATGCTTCAGGAATTAATTCACTAGAAACGACACAAATCATGGCTCCTGCACTAAAGGCAAGTAAAAATGGTAAAATCGTTTGAATCGAAATGGCAGCAAGACAGCCTAACACCCCACTAATGGGTTCGACTATGCCACTTAATTGACCATAAAACAGACTTTTTTTAATGGAATAACCTTCTCTTCTTAAAGGCAATGAAACCGCTGCGCCTTCAGGAAAATTTTGTAAACCAATCCCTAAAGCGAGCATCATTGCTCCAATTAAAGTGGCCATCGTCGCATCGGCAAATAAACCTCCAAATGCTACACCAACTGCAAGCCCCTCAGGAATATTATGCAAAGTGACTGCAAGCACTAATAATATACTTCTTTTTTTAGAAGGATTCCCCTGTTGTTGCGTCACGATAATTTTATCTAAAAACTTATCGGCAATGATTACAAATAAGCCTCCAGTTATAAAACCAATCGAAGGTAAAATCCACGCACTCATATGTAATTGGATGGATAGTTCTATTGCTGGAGCTAGTAAGGACCAAAAGCTAGCAGCAATCATGACTCCTGCTCCAAAACCTAACATAATATCTAAAAAATTTGTATTTACCTTTTTAAAAAAACAAACCATCATAGCGCCTAGAAAGGTTAAAAACCAAGTAAATAGGGTGGCCAGAAATGCAAGCAACAAAGGATGCCAAGTAAGTAATTGTTGCATTTTATCACTTCCCATATTACAAAGTATTCATTTGAAGCGCTTCGCATTGTGCTTCTACCTAAAAAGAACTTGCAAAACTTACAAGTTCTTTTTTCTTTTCTTATGAGTATTTTTTTCTTCTTCACTAACTTTATCCTCACCTTGGATCAAATATTGAATCACTAAATTCATTTGTGGTAAGGATTTTGAATGATTTTCAAATTTTGCTCCAGACTTTAGCAATAATACCATCGTTTTAGGATCATCTTTGACATTTTTTAATACTTCATTTTTAGTTTTATCGGATGCATCTTTTAAAAATAATTCAATAAGTTGAAAGTGATTCGTTTTGCAGGCCATGGTTAACGCATTATTTTTATCAATATCTTCATAAGCGTGTTGAATGATATATTGATAAAGTGCTTCATTATTTTCTTTTAAAGCATTGTCAAATCCTTCATTAACATCACCATAAATCTTTTTATCAATTAAATTTTGAACGATTAAATTATTTTTTTCTTTACAATATTTCATAAAAATCGATTGCGCATCCGTTTTAAAGCCTTTCATTTTTTTGAGATTTTCACTATCCATGTTTTGAATAAAAGCGAGTATTCCATCTGGATAATGATTTTTATCCGCTTCTAAAATGAAATCTTTAAATTCAACCATTACTTTTCCTAAATAACTAGCTAAAAAATTGAAATGATACTGTATCGCATATTTTGTTAAATAGAAATAATTAAATGGTTCTTCCCCTGCTTTAGCCGTTAAAATATTACTTTTCACTTTTTGTTTGAAAATCAAATCTAACATTTCACTCATTTGATTCTTATCTAAATAATATAAAAAGGCATATTTATATTCTTCTGACAAATTGCTTAATATTCCATGATTGTATTGATTAAATTTAACAATTAATGCATAATGCGATTTTAATTGATATTTTAAAATAAATACGAGAACATGAAAGCAATATTCTAATTCTTTATCCGTATTTATAGGATGTTTTTTTAAATAATGATCATCGCATAATTTAAAATACTTTTTAGATAAAATATAGTCAACAATCTCTATATTTTTTTGCTCCATCGCATACTCTAATAGATAATATCCATAACTATCTTCTTCAAACAAATTTGTTTTTTGCTTGTATAATGCATCGATTGCATCTTTTCCATTTTTTATTGCACTTTCAAATTTAGAAACAAAGCGAGCATTTTTTATGTTTTCTTTGCAAAAAACGACTTCATCTAAATCAGCTTTTAAAAGCTCAATTAATCGTAAGTATAATTGAATATCCATATCTAAGTCAGAAGTAAGATATTTTATTAATTCATCTGATTTGATTTTTAATGATTTCGCCAAGGCAGACATTTTCAATTGAGGATTCAGTTCTGCTTGTCGAAGGATAAACATATTTAACTTTGTGCAATCCAAAATATCATCTCCTAATCATAATTTCTTATATTTATATTTTATCAAAATTATTCAAAGATTAAAACAAAAAAAAGATTGAAATATCCATCCATTTCAACCTTAATTTTTATCAATGATTATTCAGCTTTTTCTTTGATTTGTTTGCCGTTATATTGTCCACATTCTGGACATGCGTGATGCGGTAAAACCTTTGCCCCACAATTTGGACAAACACCTAATTGTACAGCATCTAAAGCAGCGTGAGATCTACGTTGTTTTTTTACTGTTTTTGATGTTCTTCTCTTTGGTACTGCCATATTTACACCTCCTAGGTAAACAAATTAGCATATAAATTATACTTATTTTAATAAAAACTGTCAACTTAAAATATTTAATATTCCTCACAGGATAAAAACGAACAATTTCTTAGTTTTAAAATCGTATTCTTGCTTTAAAAGCGTGTCGATGTGCAAGTAGTTTAATCCTGCTTTTTTAACAAAAAGACGGAGCAAATAAAAACTTATTTTCTTATTTCGGCTTGACATTCTTTTTGACAAGCTTCATAAATTTTATTAAAGATTTGCTGTATATCTGCATCTAGCAAAGTTTTAGTGCTATCAACAAAGGTCATCGTCAATGCAACTGATTTATATTCGCTTTGAACATGTTCACCTTGATATACATCGAAAACTTCAACCTTTTGAAGTAAACTGCCACCCGCTTTTTTTATGGTTTTAATCAATTGAATGACGGGTAGGTCTGCTTTAACAAGTAAAGCGATATCCCTATTTACCGGTGGAAATTTAGAAATAGGTTGATATTTTATTTTATTGGTTTTTAATTCCATAAATTTTTTTAAATCTAATTCAAAATATAAAGTTGGAGCAAGATTTTCTCTTTGTAACGTTTGTGGATGAACTTCTCCTAAGAATCCAAAAATTTGTCCATTAATTTTGAGCACTGCAGATTTTCCAGGATGCATTAAAATTTGCTTTGGATAATATTTATCAAAGTTTTCAAATGCATATCGCGTAGCATCGATACCAAACAAAGCAAGTAATCCTTCGACAATTCCTTTAATCATATAGAAATCAACCTTTCTATCGTTAAAATGTTGAGTCGTATTCAAACCATTGGAAATCGCAATCGCTAATTTTTCACCTTCATTTTGTTGACTATATACATTTGACATTTCAAAAATGGCCACTTGTTCGATCTTTCTTGCTTGATTATAAGCAATCGTTTGTAACAAACTAGGCATTAAATTTTTTCGTAAATATTCTTTTTCAACGGTCAAAGGGTGATTTAAAACAATAAAATCATCGTGATCAAAAACATCATAATAAAGGGCTGTTGATTTACTAATTAACGTATAAGATAAAGTTTCATTGAGTCCAAGATCTAACAAATAATTTTTAATTAAATTTCTTTTTTGTTGAATGTCAGTTAAACCTTTTTCTTGTGTATCAAATAATGGATAACTAAAAGGTACATTTTCAAACCCTAACAATCGAACAACTTCTTCAATTAAATCCGCTTTTAAACTAATATCATTACGATAGGTAGGAATTTTGACTACATAACTAGAATCATGATAAGCATATTCAAAATTTAATCTTTGCCATACACTAGTGATTTCTTTTTCTGTAAAATGTGTTGCTAAATAATGATTAATTTCATCTATTGTAATTTCAATTTCTTGAACTTTCGCTAAACGATGATCAAAACAATTTAATTTTGAAATACTTTTGGCACCAGCATATTCTTTCAATAAATTTGCAGCCATTGCACTAGCCAAAGAAATAGAATATTCATCGACCACTTTTTTAGAAAAATTAGAAGCGGCTACAGTTAAAATACCATAACGCTTACATGAAGTTGCAATTTGATAACCATCAAATAGTGCAGCCTCTAAAGCAATGTTTTTTGTGTGTTCCGTAATTTTTGTGGAATTATCGCCGATGACACCCGCAATACAAACCACTTTATTTCCATTGGTAACTACGATATCGTTCTTTTGAATTTGATATTCCTTATCATCTAAAGCAAGAACTTTTTCTTCCACTTGGTCTTTGATTAGATATTTTTTGGTTTCTAATTGATCGGCATCATACATATGCAAAGGTTGTCCAGTCATTAAAGTGACATAGTTTCCAATATCAATAACATTATTAATTGGTTTGATTTCATGCTTTTTTAAAATGTCTTGCATCCATAAAGGTGAAGGATGCACATCAACTCCACGAATACTACGAATTGAAAAATAACGACATTTATCGGTAATACTATCACAAATAAAATCATTATCACCATCATAATTATCGAATATTTCAGGGATTTTTACTTTCCTATCAAAAATTGCACCTAATTCTTTACACAATGAATAGATCGCTAGTACATCATTCCGATTCGGAGTTACACTCATATCTATCATCACATCATCAAGGCCTAAATAAGCAAGAACATTATGATTTCCGACAACCGCATCTTCATTTAAAATTTCAATTCCTTGTTTTTGTTCTTCACTTAATAAATTTTCATCTACACCTAATTCAACTAAAGAACATAACATACCATTGGAAACAACATCACGAATTTTTCCAGATTGTATCGTAATGTTTTTAGCTTTTAATTCCGCACCTACTAACGCAACAATGACTTTAATTCCAACACGCACATTAGGTGCACCACAAACAATTTGCAAAATGGTATCTTTTACATCAACTTCGCAAACATGTAAATGATCACTATTAGGATGCGCTTTACAGCTTAGAACTTTACCAATCACAAGATTTGTTGCTTGAGCCATAGGATAGACTCCTTCAATTTCAAATCCCGCTAATGAGCATTTTTCGCAAAATACATCTAGTGAAATTCCATCAAGATCAACATATTGACGAATTAAATTTAAACTAAATTTCATGCTACTCACCTATCTTTCCTTTTTGAATTGGGTAATGACACGCAAATCATTATTATACAAATGACGAATATCATCAATGCCATACTTTAACATAGTAATTCTATCGATGCCAAAGCCAATGGCAAATCCTTTATATTGACTTGGATCATAGCCACCCATTTTTAATACATTAGGATGAACCATACCGGCTCCTAAGATTTCAATCCATCCCGTATCTTTACAAACCGGACAGCCTTTCCGATTGCAAGTACAACTTACATCCACTTCCACACTAGGTTCAGTAAATGGAAAATAGGAGGCTCTTAAACGAATTTGCCGCTTTTCGCCAAAGAGTTTTTTAGCAACCAAATCCAAAGTTGCTTTTAAATTGGCCATCGTAATATCTTTGTCTATGACCAAAGCTTCCAATTGCATAAATTGATGGGAATGTGTTGCATCATCGTCATCACGACGATAAACTTTTCCTGGGCATAAAATTTTAATAGGCGTTTTTTCTTTGTTTTTTTCCATAGTCCGCGCTTGAACAGGAGAGGTATGCGTTCTTAAAAGCACATTATCCGTAATATAAAATGTATCTTGCATATCTCTCGCAGGATGATTTTTAGGAATATTTAAACATTCAAAATTATAAAAATCTTGTTCCACTTCAGGACCTTCTTCAACTTTATAACCCAAAGGTAAAAAGATTTGAATAATTTCATCAATAACGATATTCATTGGATGTTTACTTCCTGTTTGGTATTGATAACCCGGTAAAGTAACATCAATTCTTTCTTTTTCTAATTTTTCTTTCAATTCTTTTTGTTTGAGTTCATTTTCTTTTTCTTCAAATAAACTCGTTAGCTGAACTTTAACTTCATTAATTTTTTGGCCTAAACTTGGTTTTTCTTCATTAGGTACTTTTTTTAGTTCTTCCATAAAGTATGAAAAAGCACCTTTTTTAGACAGAATTTCAATTTTATATTCTTGCAAGGCTTTCGCTTGCGTAATCGTTTGAATTTTTTGTACAACTTCTTTTTTTAATTCTTGCAATTTTTCTAACATTTTATATTCCCCCTAAATAAAAAACGTCCTTCAATCTAAGGACGTAAAATTACGCGGTACCACCTTAGTTCATGCGTTTAACATGCACTTCTTTACTTATTTAAAAAATGCTCCTTTGATGAATCCGCTAACTTTATATTAAGGACTTCCAGCCAAGATCCTTTTCTCTATGAATATAATTTAGTTAACCATGGTCAAAATCATCGCATGATTATTATATATTTTCTTATAAAATTATGCAATCCTTTATAAACAACATCATTGATTGAAAATTTTTTCAAAAAAAGCGCTATAAATCAACCCTCACTTTTTATTTCTTGCTTGAAAACTTTCAATCATAATTTTAAACATTCTACCGACATCTTCTTCAAAAATATTAATAAAACCCTTGTAATTTGGATCGTAAACATTTTCACACGCATCAATATCATCAAGAAGTTTATGTGCTAGTTCTCGATTAACAAGCGCAACTTTATCAATTGCAAAACGTCTACCTGCATAAAAACAATCATAATTTTCATCAGCAGCCATATCCCGAATGTCAACGGCGATTCTACCGAAACTTTTAATTTCTTCTGGTGTCCAATAATCCATATAAATCCCCTTTCATTGATTGTAATTATTATATCATAGTTAAAAATTTCTATCAATCACAAACTCATTCACATAAAAGTAACTTTTAAACAAATGAGCATTTCATAAAATTCATCGTTTGAAAAAACTAATTGACAAAATGATATAGCATAATGGCCGTAGCGACCGACACATTTAAAGAATCAATGGCATGACTATGTTCAATTTTTATGCATTGATCAGCCAATGCAATAATTTCATTGGATATGCCTTGGCCTTCATTACCAACAATTAAGGCAAATGAGGAAGGAGGCAAGACTTCCATTAACTTTTTACTATTTTCATTTAAGGTTGATGCATAAACAGGAATTTGTTGTTTTTTTAAAAGAAAAATAACTTCACTCAAATCGGCATAAACCATCTTAGTTTTAAAAAAAGCACCTTGACTTCCCCGAATCACTTTATCATTATATATGTCAACACTATTTTTTGATAAAATAACATAATCTATTTGAAAAGCTAATGCGCTACGAATAATGGATCCCACATTGCCCGGATCGCTAACGTTATCTAATAGTAAATAACGCTTTTTATCATATTGAAGAGTGGATTCAGTTTTCCGTAAAATGGCAATTTTGTTTTGCGGATTTTTTGTCAAACTTAATTTTTGTAAGACTTCTTGATTGACATAAATCACAGGATAATTCGCTTGAAAAGTTAGATCTGTAGTAAATAGACATTCAATCGTATCCGGATTTGCCATAGCAATCAAATGTTCCCCTTCAATTAAATATTTATTTTCCCGATCTCGATATTTTTTTTCTTTTAATGAACAAGCATAAATAATTTGCTTATTACTTAAAGAGGTTATAATCATCCCATCACTCCTTTAATTTTTTTTGCAAAGTTTTATAATCTGGACAATAAGTTTCGACAATTTTATAAAAGTTTGCAGAATGATTATATTCAATCATATGAGCGAGTTCATGAATCACTAAATAATCACAAACCGGCAATGATTTAAATAACAATTCATAATTATAAAATATTTGATTTTTTGATTTAGAATAACTTCCCCATTTTGATTTTAATCTTTTAAAAATAATGGATGGGAAATCGACTTTTATTTTCATGATGCGATAATACTTTTTCGTTAAAGAAATCATATATTGACTAAAAGACTTTGAAAACAATTGAATGATTTCATTTTTAAAGTTATCTTTTTTACTATTTTGAATATATATCGTGTCAAATTGAACACAAGAAGCAGTGTCATGAAATCGAAGCGTATAGGTTTCATTTAACAACGTTATTTTGTCATTTTCATTTATAATTTCCTTTGCTTTATTATTGAGATATCTTGCATATCGAATGAATACATATCTTTGATGGCGCGTGATAAAATCAATAATTTTTTGCTGTGAAGTTGCATAGGGAGCAACAATACTAATTATGCCATTTTTAAAACGCATTTTTAAAATGCGTGTATTTTTATATTGAATTTGATAGACAAATTCTTGATTTTGTAAACGAATAATTGCAGTTTCCATAAGACTATTTCAAAAAAACTGACATAGGTCAGTTTTTAAATTTAATTTCTTTATGAGACGCTGCAGAATCATAAATTCCTTGCATCATCTTAGCCGTAATAATCACAGTATCAATATGCGAAGGTAAACGTTTTTCAGGATGCTTGATATTATCAACAAAACTATTGATTTCATCGATAAAATGATGATTTGATTTAAAAATTGGTGTAGATTGAATTAAAGATCCATTTTTACTTACCACCAAATCAAAGTTTTCACCATAATGTAAACGAATGCCACCTTTATCTCCTAAAAAATCAATATAACTTTCTGGTACATTTACATTTTGCGCCCAGGCTCCAATAAAGGAAATGACCGGTCCTTTGGTACGAATTAATCCTGTAATCGAATCATCTACATCATAGACACCTTGAACATTCCGTGTGTCTTCTGCCCACATACTCGTGTAAATATAATTAGGAATATCTTTACCTAAAACACAAAATTGCTCTGCACTAGCTGTTAATGGCTTAGGATCACTCATACAATACATAACAATATCCAAATAATGAACTCCCCAGTCAATTAAGACCCCACCACCGGCAATATCTTTTGTGGTAAATGCACCACCGATTCCAGGAATCGAACGAAAAGCTCTAAAACTAACATGAACATGATGTACTTTTCCAAGTTCTCCATGATCAATCATTGTTTTTATTGTACGTACGGCATTATTAAAACGATTCACAACACCAATATTTAAAATACAATTGTTGCGGTGAGCCGCTTCTTGCATTTTTAAAGCTTCTTCGTAATTTTTAGCCGCAGGTTTTTCACATAATACATGCTTTTTAGCATTCAAACAATCAATGGAAATTATCGAATGCATATGATTTGGTGTACAAATAGATACACCATCAACTTCAGGATCTTTTAAAATTTCATGATAATCTTGAACCGCTATTCCACAACCATATTTTTTTACGGCAGCTTCTGCTTTTTCTAAAATGATATCACAAAAATATTTAATTTCTACATCTTCATTTTTTAAATAAGCTGGAATATGTTGTGAATTGGCAATCGTTCCACAACCAATAATAGCTACAACAATCTTTTTTTCCATTTTCGATTTCCCCTCTATTTAATTATCCATAACAAGACTAAAATGGCACAAAATACAATCATCACAATAGATACAATTTTATAAGTTTTAAACTCATGCATCATTTGATCTACTTTGGCTTCTAAAGAACTTTTTTCCAATTCTTCTGTCACTTCTTCAGCTGTTTCTATAATATCAGTTGAAGAACATTTCCAACAATCTTGGGCATTTTCCGAAAGAATTTGACCACAATTTTTACATTTTCTTACGATGGTTACTTGAACATCATTTCTAGGTTCTTTTTGCTTTTCATCCATTGTTTAGTTCTCCTTTTTGATTGAATAAATAAAATCTATAAATTGATTACGATTTTCCTTTTTGAAAACACCGCAATCTTCTAAAACGTGACTAAATACTTCGCCTATACCTTGAGCAATGACTTTTTCAACGTTTTCTAAAGTAATTTCTTGTTTCATTTTTAAATCCGTTGCCCAATCAAAGTGATGATTCATCGAAGTTAACTCACTATCGGTTAATAATTCACCTAATAAATATTTTTTAACCACTTTCATTTCATCCACTAACCTTGATGGCAAAATAGCTAACCCCATCACTTCAATTAATCCAATATTTTCTTTTTTAATATGGAAATATTCAGGACGAGGATGAAAATATCCAAGAGGTCGATCGGCAGTCGTAATATTATTTCTTAAACACAAATCTAACTCATAAATTTCTTGTTTTTTACGAGCAATAACTGTAATCGCGTTGTGATGGCCATTTTCATCATCAGCAATAATCATTAAATCTGGATTTGAGTACCGATTCCAAGCATCAAAAATTAATTGAGTTTCTTCGAGAATTTTTTCTTTACTTGGGCTTCTTAAACGAATCACAGATATAGGCCAATATAATGCTGAATAAGTCACATCATTTTGAATAAATAACATTTCTTCTTTAGCATTTTCCATAGGAAGAATTGCTCTTCCGCCTTGAAAATGATGATGGTTTAAAATCGATCCCCCCACAATCGGCAATCCCGCATTTGAACCCATAAAATAACTTGGAAATTGACTCACAAAATCAAGTAATTCGCCAATAGCTTCCATATCAACAAGCATCGGTTTATGTTCTTTGCTAAATACAATGGTATGTTCATTGTAGTAACTATATGGGGAATATTGCATGTAAAAATCATGATGATTTAAAACGATGGGAATATATCTTAAATTTTGACGGGCAGGAAAATTCATTCGACCCGCATAATTTATATTTTCTTTACAAAGCATACATTGTGGATAATTGGATGAAGGAGAAAGCAACATTTTTTGGATATCCGCAGGATCCTTTTCTGGCTTTGAAAGATTAATTGAAATATCTAAATCGCCGGCTTCATAAGCATATTTAAAATGTAAATCTTTTTGGATTCTAGAAATTCGTACATAATTCACATCTTTGCATAAATTATAAAAATAATTTAAAGCATGATCTGAATTTTTCTTAGCCAAAGTTTGAAATTTTTGAATAATTACGGATGGCATTGGTGTAATACACCCCATAATTTTCGTGTCGAATAAATCTTTTTCTATCATGGAATTGTCAATTAGTTTGGCATCGATAGCATAAGCTAACATTCCTGCTAAAATATCATCTAAATCAGTCAATAATGGTTGAAGTAAATCGGGTTCTTGATATTCATCTAATTGAAAGCATGAGAGTAAAGCATTTAAAACATAATCATCATCATATTTTGAAATGATTTTATGTTCTAATCCATATTCAAGTAGCGATTTAATTAAAAGATAAATCTGCATGTGCTATTCCTCCTTGCTAAAATCGGACATCATTTCTTTTTTAACTTTTATTGCCCATTGCTTTCCTTTTATTTTTTCTATCATTTTCAAAGCAAATTCAATGGTATAATACATTGATTTCGCACTAATGATGTTTCCATCTTCACAAACGCCCATCTTTTCTTGATAAATACCTTGAAAAGAAACATCTTCGCAACCATGAAAACAAACATATTGCTTATTTTTTAAATAGCCCAACTTTCCAAGGAGTATAGGAGCTGCACAAATCACAGCAATGCATTGATTTTTATTCATAAAGTGATGAATTGTTTCATCGATGATCGACATTTTGCTCAAATGATTAAACACTGCAGCGCCACCAGGAATCACTAAAAATTGATATTCATCTAGGTTTACTTGTTCATAAAGTGCATCACAAAGAATACCAACCCCATGACTACTTTCAACTTGAATGTGATGCATCACACTAATCATATCGATTTGAATTTGTGCTCTACGCAAAACATCCACTGTGGTTAAAGCTTCAGTATCTTCAAAACCATTTGCAAGCAAAATTAAGCCTTTCATTGCATCCATCTCCCATAAAATGATTATATCATTTTATTATAAGAATTCAACTAAAAAAAAGTAAGAAACGCCCTTTTAAAAATAGTTTTTATAGATTTATTAAAATATTTAGATTAATATATAAATGGTGATACCTATGAAACGTTTTCTTAGAGCATTTAACGACATTTTTGTTGCCGTCTTTACACTCACTTTTTTAATTTTAATTGCCTATTATTGCAAATACTGCAATACTTATTATGTTATTTGTCTTTTCTTAGTTAGCATTTTTATTCCTATTTATATCTATTTTAATTCATTTAGACAACTGAAAGCGCCAGTAATTAAATGGCTTTATTTTGCAGGAATTTTATGTGATAGTATCTATCTTATTTTGAATGGCATTAAATATTTAGCCTTCCATTTAGTGAATCAGCGTTTTTATTCTCTTTTATGTATGTTATTTTTAGCTTCTAGTATTGCTTTATTTTTATTAATGTTATATTCAAGTATAAAAATATGTTTTTCAAAAGAACAAAAATTTCAATTAAGTGATATTGTTCACTTTAAAAAATTATTTAATTTTTTAATCATCATCATTACTTGTTGTATTTTAACTTATCCTACAAATTTTCAAGTGCTAATGGAACTCAAAGAGCCTATTATTCGGGCAATTAGAATAGAATTTCACTCCTATGCTTTAGCTCTTGCCATTACGTTAGGCTGCTATATCATAGGAAGTATTCTCTTTGAAATTATTTTCTATAAATATTTAAAAACGGATAAAATCAACAATTAAAATATCTCAACAATTTATAAAAAAGATGGCTTTTTGTCATCTTTTTTTATAGATGAATGAAAATTCGTAGATAAATCAAAACGAATCAAAAAATATGATTTTAAAAATGCAAAATAAAAAGATTGTTTTCCATAACTATGGAATTCCAATCTTTAAATTTTTTAGCATGATTTCTAATTTAATTCAACAACTTCGCCATTGTTTAATCTTGATTTTTCAGCAGCAAAGGCCATGCGATGACTCATCACTGAATCTTCAATTAAAGTTAAACCTTTGGATTTATGATGATTGATTATTAAATCAACAAATTCAAAAAACATCACACGATCTCCTCCACCATGTCCGGAAAAGTCATTATTCATTTGATTTAAGTCAATCACTTCTTGTCCCTTAATATAATTATTTATCGTAATGGTTCTTTTTTCGAAATCACCGATAATATCCCCATGTGTACCATAGACATGGATGGTACGATAACAATAACGACTAAATGCTTCCATCGTTAATGATGCCGTAACATGACCTTCAAATTCCATATTAACGACTTGATGATCAACGACATTATTATCACAATCATAAACACAGCGACCATAAGGACTTTCCTTTAAATATTTTGTAATGTTTTCATCACTCAAATCATCACCGACTAATTGTCGAGCCCATTCTCTACCTTCATTTAAATAAAAAGCATAACAATTATACGGACATTCTTCTTTTTTAATACAATCAAAGCAGCGATTTGATGCCCCTTTAGGTTGATTCTTTTTGATAAAATGATTTAAATTTCCAAAAGAACTCAAGCGCAAACAAGGACGATTGAGTAGCCAATAAATAATGTCTAAATCATGACTACATTTAGCTAAAATCATCGGACCAGTTTCTTCTTTTTTACGCCAATTTCCACGCACATAACTATGGGCTTGATGCCAATATGCAACATTTTCTGCTTGGCTAATATGAATCACATCACCCACACGCCCTTTATCAATCAGATCTTTAATTGTAGTATAGAAAGAAGAATATCTTAAGACATGACATACCACAACAAATTTTTTCTTTTGTTTTGCACGTTCATTAATGGTATTACATTCATTCAAAGTTAAAGCAATGGGTTTTTCTAACAAAACATTCATATTTTGATTTAAAGCATTGATGGTTTGTAAGTAATGATATTTATCCATCGATGCTACAATTAACAAATCAACTTTCAATTTATCATTAAAAAAAGCATCGGCATCTTGATAAAGTTGATTATCTTTTAAATTGAAATCTTTTTTGGCTTTTTCTAATTTTTCTTTTAAAAATTCAACCACTGCAACAACTTGAAATTGCTTGATTTTTTCTTTAATAAAAGAACCATAAATCATGCCTCTATTTCCATATCCAATAATTGCAACTTTAATTCTTTTCATACGATTCACCCGCCACAAAGAGTATTTTAATCCCTTATCAAATGCAAAGTCAATGAATTATTTGACTTTTGTCGTATATTTACTATCCGAGGAAACGCGTAAAATGGTTTTCAATAAATCTTGAATATTAAATGGTAAAAATGGATATAAATAAGCACTTCCAAAATTCCGTATGCTTACTAATGTAATAAATAATATAAAAGTAGCTAAAATGAAGCCAATTTTATAAAATAATCCCACGGCGATAATTAATAAAAAATTCCATAAAGTCACCGCTCGACTCACTTCAAAACTTGGAATTCCATAAACCGATAAACTGCCCAATGCACAATAAAAGACAACTTCTCCACGAACTAATCCAATGGTCGCTGCAACTTCACTTAAAATAATTGTCGCCGCCAAACTCATTGATGTGGATAATAATCCAGGCGTATTAAAACTGGCCAATCGGATAAAAGATAAAAAAAGCTGGACAATTAAAATTTGTAAAAACAGGGCATTACGACTAACCGGTTCATTAAGTATCAAAAGTTTAGATGAAAAGTTGGGATCGGAGGAGGCGACAAACCAAATCGGAACTAAAAATAATCCGACAAGAATGCTAAAATATCGAAGCAAACGGCCAAAAGAAGAAATAATCGGCGAAAAATGGTACTCCATAGGTTGTTGACAAAGTTCAAAAAAAGTGGTGGGGACAATAATTGCTCCGGGTGAAGTATCAATCATAATCACTAAATAACCCTTTAAAATATGAATGGCAGCAACATCAGGACGTTCTGTGAATCTTACAACAGGAAAAACATTAAAAGTTTGCCGAAATAAAATTTCAGCTAATGCTCTGTCGGTCATGACAAGACTATCAATATCAATATTTTCTAATTTTTCTTTTACTTCCTTATATAATCTTTTATTGACACGGTTTTCCATATAAAAAATATTCACATATGTCTTTGATAATTCACCGATTTGCATTAATTCACAACGAAAATCACGACTTTTAATTCTTCTTCGAATCAATGCCGTATTGGTAATCATATGCTCAGTAAAACCATCATGGGATCCTTTAATCGACTTTTCACTTTCTGGTTCATTGGCACCACGATTCGGATAATTTCTTATGTCGACCACAATATATTTATGATTTGGATAATTTAAAATGGCCAGCATTCCCGCATTAACTTGCGTTTCTACTAAATTAATATCATCGATAAAATCGACAGAACCACTACAAATAAAATCTTCTGTAAAGATGTTTTCTAAAACTTTATTCAATCCTTCTTGATCTGCAAGCGTGGACAAATAGTAAAAAACAATCGGCCTTTTTTGGACTTGAATTTGCTTTCGAACAACATCGAAATTAATCCCATACCCTAACCTTGAGGCTAATGTTTTATCACTAATATTGATAAAATTCATGCGACTTTTCATGATTTAGCCCTTGCAAAAACCACAACAATCAGTGATAAAAAAACACAAAATGTAATCACGCCACCCGTAATATAAAACACGCCATTCACCACACCTAATAATCCTTGTGTTTCAATTAATTTTTTTACTCCTTCCATCATAAGGGCACCAAAATTACAAATCGGAATACTTGCACCTATATGCCCAATTTGTCGAAGATATTTATACAAGCCAAAAAATTCTAATAGAACACCTAAAACTACAAAAATGGAAGTAACATGGCCCGGCGTTAATTTGGTATTATCAATAATAATTTGAGCAATAACACAAATAAATCCACTCATTAAAAAGGCCATCAACGCATTAATAATCATAATTCACCTCTAATTCAATAGCATGGGCAATACAAGGAATACTTTGCTTTTGTTGGTATGAAATTTGAGAATGTAAGGCTCCTGTCGCAATGACTAAAATTCTTTTATATTCTTTTTTTAATAATTTATTTAAAAAATAACTGAATGTGACTGCTGGACAACAGGCAGGACCACTTCCGCCCGCATTAACATCTTGCTTTTTAGAATCATAAATTAAATTACCACAATCTTCATATTTTCCGGTCAAATCGTAATTTTCTTTCATTAATTCAGATTGAAAAACTTGACTCCCATAAAAAGATAAATCACCGGTAATGATTTTATCAAAATCATTTAAATGGCGATTTAAATTTTTTAAATGTGTTTTAAAAGTATCTATTGCAGCATACGACATACACGTTCCCATATCATTCACATTTTTTGATTGCACATCGACAATTTTTCCAATCGTAAAGGAACTTATTTTAATTTTGTCTTTATGTCTTTTTAAGATCACAGCGACTCCTCCGGTAATAGTTGTCGTATTGGTCGAACATTTTTGTATTCCATACTCATTTGGATAACGAAATTGTTTTTCAGAAACTCCCAAATGACTGGAAGTAAAACATAAAGCATTGCAGGTAATCATTTTATCAATGTAAATACAAGCTAAAATGATCGCTAAATTAAAAGATGCACAAGCGGCATAGACACCGACATAGGGAAATAAATATTGTTCGATAGAAGCGGTAGAAGCATGAATTTGATTACTCAAATCACCACCAAATGCAATATCAATATCTTTACTTTCAAAACGAGATTGTAATAGGGCTAATCGAATCGCTTGATTGGATAATTTTTTTTGCGCTAGTTCAAACGTTGATTCATTATAATAACTATCTTTGATACTATTTTTAAAATATCGTCCTAAGGGGCCTTCTTTTTCGGTTTTACCTACAATTATTCCAACAGCATCTAAATAGACATGATTGACAATAACGGATTGGCTGTTCATAAAATCACTCTCCATAGATAATAGATAAGACCACAAAGATAAGTGGCAACAATTCCATATGCAAAAACACTACCTACGAGCGAAAATATTTTTCCGCCCACTCCAAATATCGGACCTTCACTTTTTCCTTCAATCGCACAACTTGACATAGCATTAGCAAAACCAACAATGGGTATAAAACTTCCAGCGCCACCATGTTTGGCCAAATTATCAAAAATACAAAAAGAGGTCATTAGCACGCCTAACAAGACTAACGTCAAACTAACCAATAACGATGCTTCATCCTGTGATAATTGACACACTTGGAAATATAATTCATAAAGACCTTGCCCGATAAGTCCAAAGGCTCCTCCGACTAAAAAGGCCTTTAAAATATGAAGCCATTTTTGCGTTTTCTTGCCATTTTCTTTAATCGTTTGATTGATTTTTTTACTTTTTAAAATCAATAGAATCACCTTCTATTTTTCATTATCGGCAATTATTTTGTTTTAAAACAAAAAAGGAATCACCTTTTTTTAGTTTTTCCTTTTTTATCCTCTATATTTTTAGATAAATTGTTTTTTTAATTTTTCTAAAATCTTTTTTTCCATTCGAGAAATTTGAACTTGTGAAACTTTGAATATTTTTGCAATCTGCTCTTGATTCATATCTTTATAATATCTTAATTGAATCAACAATTGTTCTTTTTTATCTAATTTTTGGAGTTCTTCTTGTAAAGTAATTTTGTCTACAAGCGAATAAGTACGCAGATCTTCAATTCGATCTTCAATACAAATGGTGGATCCATCTTTTTCATAGATTGGCTCTGATAAAGAAGTTGGATAATACTTTGAATCCATCGCTAAAACAATTTCAGAAGCAGGAATTTTTAAAATTTCTTCAAGTTCATTGATTGTGATGGGTCTTTGATGTTCATTTAAAAATTGATCACTGAGTTGATTAATTTTTACATTTAATTCTTTTAAAGAACGAGAAACCTTAATGGCCCCATCATCACGAAAATAACGTTTGATTTCTCCTAATATAATGGGTACCGCATAAGTGGAAAATTGAACATCATAGGTTAAATCAAATTTCATAATTGCTTTAATTAATCCGATACATCCGATTTGAAAAATATCTTCTTTATCATAAAGAGGTGTATTAAATCGATGTACGATGGACCATACTAATGAAATATTGTTCATTACTAATGTATCTTTTGCTTCATGATCACCATTTTGAGCCCTTTTAATTAATTTTTCAAATTGCTCATCTCTCATATTAATTTGCCCGTACTTCATCCATTTGCAAAATTTTAGTTATTTTTAATTTTGTCCCCACATTTACCGATGATTGAATTTCAAAATGATCACTAAGTGACTTCATAATCGTGAAACCAATTCCTGTTTTTTCCTGATCTTTTTGCGTTGAAAAATTATTTTTTAAAGCTTCTTCAATATCTTCAATTCCTTTACCATAATCTTGAACAATAAGTTCTAATTTATTGTCCTCAATCGTCGCTTTAATCAATACATCTTTATTTTTATCATATTCATATCCATGAATAATCGCATTAGATACCGCTTCAGATAAAATGGTCTTTATATCAATAATTTCTTCTAATGTTGGATTGTAACTGCTCACAAATGCAGCAACCGCGTTTCTTACAACCCCTTCGTTTTCTAACATTGCAGAAATTTTCATTTCCAATTTGTTTATCATAATACAACCTCGCTTTTCTTTAATTGCTCAAAACCATCTTCATAAATATCGATGATACTTGCGATTCCTGTGATTTGTATAGTCTTTTTAATTTGCTTATTGATACCACAAAGAATCAAATGTCCGCCATATTGTTTTACTTGATTATATCGGCCCAACAATAAACCAATCCCACTACTATCAATAAAAGTCACATTAGATAAATCAATGATGACTTGTTTAAATTGATTTAATTTGATAATTTCACATAACTTCGTTTTATATTGAAAAGTTGCCATATTATCTAAATCACCATCAATTTTAATAACCAAAAATCCATCGACAATTTTATAGGTTATCTTTTTTGCCATGTTCTCACCTCAATATAGATTTTACACTCTTTTTTTTGAAAAAATAGAGTTTCGACAAAACTAGAAAAAACTAGAAAAAAAGCGCAAAAATCATCGTTTTTTTGCGCATGGTTCAAATGGATTTAAGATTAATTTTTAAGCTAATATATCCTTAAGAAAATCGATAAATAGTTCTTTAAATTTTAATTTTTGAACATTTTCTTTGACAATTAAATCAAACGTATAAGTATCATTGTCCACCTCTACAATTAAATGACCGACAATGGTATCCTTTTTAATAGGGGCTTGTAAATTTCCTAATAATTGTATTTTCGTTTCAATTTTTGGATTTTCTAACGATTGGTCTATGATGACTTTAACATCATTTTTTAAATATAAATCAATTTTTTCTTTTTTGGCATGTTTCATTTTAATGGCAGTAATTTTATCATTGGCATGATATAAAGTCTTTGCCTTTACTTTACTAAAACCATAATCTAATAAGGATTTTGTCATTTCATTTCGACTTTCGCTTGTAGGTGCCTTCATGATTACACTAATTAAACGGACATCATTTCTCAATGCAGTGGCGGTAAGACAAAATCCAGATTGGGAAGTATATCCCGTTTTAAGCCCATCTAATCCTTCATAAAAACGAACTAATTTGTTTGTGTTAACAAGCCAAAATGGATTTTCAGTGTTTTCTCGAATATAACTTTCATAAAGACGGGTATAAGGCAAAATAATTTCCTTGTATTTTAATAATTTTTGCGCAATGGTCGCCATATCCTTCGCACATGTATAATGTTGATCATCATCAAATCCAGTAACATTCACAAAATTCGTATTTTCTAATTTGATTTCTTTCGCCTTTTGATTCATCATTTGAATGAAATGTTCCATCGTTGTTCCTACATATTCCCCTAAAGCATACATTGCGTCATTAGCGGAACTAATGCAAATACTTTTCAGCAAATCATTTACACTGATTTGTTCATTTGGTTCAAGAAAAACTTGAGAACCTCCCATTTTTGAAGCATCAAGACTTACTATAACCCTATCATCAAGATGAATTTTATTTTGATCTATTTTTTCACATGCAAGTAATAATCCCATCATTTTCGTCATACTTGCTGGCTTTAATTTTTCAAGTTCATTTTGTGCATAAAGAACTTTTCCTGTGGTTTCTTCAATAAGATAACTTGATCCACAATTTAAGTTTAAATCTACCGCATTGACCGGCAAAACATTTTGTTTAACAATTGAATTTACTGGATTATAATGAATTACTCCAAAAATTCCTAAAGTGAGAAATAAAGCACATAATGCAGGATATATGATTTTTTTGTACATGAAACACACCTCATTTATTATTTATGTTTTCATCACGAAAAATATGATGGTTTCAGCTTTTTAATTTCTTTATGCTTGTGGTGAACAAAAATTGCAATTTATATTGAATTATATTATAATAATTCAACAACAACTAAATAGCATTAATGAGGGGGGGAAAATATGAAACATAAAGGCTTTTTAAAAATATTTTTTAATATTTTGCCTTATTTTATCATTTTTTGCTTTTCATTATTAGGCTGCTATTTACTTTTTTATAAAGGCACAAATTTAGGTGATGATTACTTTTTTCATTTACCTAATATCTATGAGCAATATAAAACGATTGTAGAAGGACATTCATTGTCTTATATTAGTGGCTATATCGGAATGGGACTTGGAATAGGAAATCGTTTGTTTTATTCACCATTATCTCAATTTAGCGTAGTTATCATGGCGCTTATCATTAAAATATTTAATGGCTCTGTATTACAAGCATATAAAATGGTACTTTTCTTAAGTGTTTTTATTTCAGGAATTTTGATGTACCGGTTTGCTATGCACTTTACTTCAAAAAATAAAATTGCATCGATAATTGCGGCTAGTGTTTTTGTCATTTATCCATATCGATTATTTGATGCCTTTTGTCGATTCGCTTTTGCAGAAGCTTTTGCATTTATGTTTTTACCATTATTTTTTATGGGACTATACGATATTGTTCATTTTAAAGAAGAAATTCATCCTCTATCCTTTGTTGAAATTATTTTAGGAGGTTCTTTATTATATTTATCCCATAATATCACTGCATTTTATGCTTTTATCATCGGAATCATTTATTTATTATGCAACATTCATAAAATCATTCATTTAATGAGAAAAAAGAAATTTCTCATTTATTGTAGCCTTTCAATCTTTTTAATTATTGGAATGTGTTCCATCGCATTATTTTCTCAATTTGAATTAATGGCAACAAAGATATACACGCTTAGCGATTCTACCATCATGTGGACAGATACTGAATCCGTATTAAATCATATTCAGTTAGCTTTTGATTATTCCGGCTTTTTAAATATTATTTGGCTAGGATCGGCTTATGGTAATATCGTTTCCACTTCTTCTTTATATTTAGAAATTTGTACCTTTTTAGGTGCTAGTGTAATTTTTGTGCTTATCGATATAGCCCTTGGTGAATTTAAGAAATTAAAATACTTTTCACATTTGATTTCATGTGCGATTTATGGAATGATTGTTTTTATGTTTGCTCAACGAATTGAATATTATTTTGCTTGTTTCATCTTCCTTGGTCTATATTTCTTCATTTTATTGGTTAATAAATTCCAAATGAATGTCAAAGTTAGTGACCAAAAAATTTATAAAAATAATTTGTTTTGGTTTTCTATCGGCATTATCTTTATTTTATTGTTTACGATGCAAAGTGAAACCATTTGGACTCATGCACCTAAAATTTTCTTGAATATTCAATTCCCATGGCGCTTATGGGCATTCGTCCAATTATTTGCAGCAATCCTTTGCGGGTTAATTGCGCAATATTTCAATTATTCAAAAATTGCTCTTTCATTACTTTCCATCTTGGTTGGTTTTTTAATGATTTCAAATCAACCTTTAATTGAAAAAAGATTGGCCTATGAAAATAACTATGAAAGCAATTATTTGACGTCGATTGATGATTCTATCTTAGATTATGGTTCAGCATTAGGGCATAATAAAGAATATATTCCAAAAATATTTTTAGAAAATGATTATCAAAGTAAATATTCAAATAGTTTATATAACTCTATCAAAACAAAAATAAGGTATAATACTTTTGATGTTAAAGATTATTCACTAAATCCTATCTTTTTAACCGGTAATGGTTCCATTACAATAAATTCACGTTTTGCACCAGTTTATCAAATGGAAATTATCGTAACAGAAGATAATTCACTCATTCAAATGCCATTAATCTATTATCCTGGCTATCAAATTAAAGTAGCTTCACAAAACAAAGAATTTTCCGTTAAAAGCGAAAATATTGATGGACTTATCGCTTTTAGATTATCCGCTGGAACTTATAAAGTCGAAACCGATTATATCGGTACACCATTGAAAAATTTTTCAAAAATTTACTTTAGTCTTTCTTTTTCAATAACGATGGCCATTTTATTTTCTGTTATAGTGATTAAAAATAATGATAGAAAAAAACTGGGTTTCGAAAAAGAAAGAAAAAAGATTCATCGACATTCGCAAAGCTAAAATTTCAACATGCAAAACAAATAAAAAAATAAGTCACTTTGACTTATTTTTTTCATTATAAATTTCTATTTTTTAGTGGTTATACTTAAATTAATCTACGAATTTTAAAAGAATTGGTTTCACTATAAAAATGTAAACTAAAATAATAATGCCTATAATCCCATAAATAGCAAACCAATGAAGCCAACAAACACCAACAAGATAAACAATCAAGGCAAACACAGTTGAAATACCATAATAGGTAAAGAACGATGGAAAAGAAACGGTTTCTTCACTAACTCTAAAAAAGTAAGTTCCTAGAAAAGAAAAAAAGTCTACATTATATTCGGTTGAATCATCAAAATCTAGCAATGAATCTCCAAAAGATAATAAAGTAACAAATAATAGAATAACCGTTGAAAAAGAAGCTAATGTAGGAACTTTATTCCCCTTATTCCATTCTATTTTTCCTCCCATATTCGTGACTACTTTTGCAACCTCTGTTTTGAAAGAAAAACCAACGGCAATTAATAAAATAGCTAAGCCAATATATACCAATTTTCGGATGATACCAATTCTAAATAAAGTAAAATTTAAAATTAAAAGCACCACCGCTCCAATGAGCCATAATAAAATAACATTTCCCCATTCCATGGGCATCCCTCCTCAATCTACCCTAATATAGCAAAATTATCCGGGCATATCAATAATAAAATCTATGAAAATTTACAAATTTAATATAAAAAATCTTTTTTAACTCGTATTTTTGTTATTGACATTTACAAAAAAAGGACTAATATCATAAGTAGAATATCATATAAAAAAGAAGGGAAAAAACATGAAACATTCTTGGAAAATTTTATTCATGATTGGAATGACAACTTTAGTAGGTTGCCACTCAAATGCAAGCTTGAATTCCAATTTAACTTCATCTAATTTCATTAATGATTCTTTTTCATCTTCCACAGTTTCAGCATCTTCAAGTTCCGTTGCAGAAACAACAAATTCTAAATTAACTTTATTAGAAAATATTGATATCAAAAAAGCCTTGGGAGTCACAAAAGAAGCAAATTGGTCATTTGCGATGCATGCTTTAGGAAATATTGAAACCGCTTATTCTTTTGATTTCATTTCTTTAATTAGTAATCAAGAATTATTTTACACTAAAGTAGGCAGTAATCTTTATATCGAAGATCTTCTTGGATTAAGAGAAAATGAAGATAGCAACTTAGGCATTGATTGCTTTGGAAAAGGACTTATTGGCATTGAATTAAAATATACACTACCCAATTCTGATGCAAAAGAAACAATAAAAGATTTTAATATTGGTATTGAACATGATGCCGATTGGTTTTATATTCTAAATAATAATGAAGAAGTTATTGAACAAAAAAATTTAAACGAATTTAAAAATTACTTTAATGATAAACTCAATAGTCGCTTAACTCGTCTTCTTGTCGATACTGCAAGTGTTATTCCTGAAAGTTTAGCAAAAGGCTTAGATTTAAGATTTGCTGTAGAAAAACTTTTAGATCTAGGATTTGTCATTGAAATCAATGATACCTCCGGTTTAGTCATTCATTTGCAAGCAACGACACATTTATTTTCGGATCTTTTGAATGATGTATTAGAAGAAATTATCCCAACGGAATGGTTACAATATCTTCCACGAACGGATATAGAATATCATGCAAATCAATTTGATATTTCTTTAGTTTTTGATGAACAAGGTATATTTAAAAAATATATTATTACAAATGATATGGATTTTGGAATAACTTTTACCATTAGGAATCTTTTTTCTTGTAGTAGTCATATTTTTAGTGGAGGTACTTTTTCAATCACGAGTGAGTAGATAAAAAAATGCATTCTTGCAAAACACAAGGATGCATTTTTTATTAAACTTATTGATAAACAAACGCTGTTAGAACTAAATTTTCAATTTCTTTAGTTAGTTTTTTATCACTATATAATGTTGCTAATAATTGACCTTCTTTTACAAAGTCATTCTTTTTTGCATTTAAAACAATTCCCGCACTCATATCAATAATATCATTTTTGGTTTGTCTACCACCACCAAGTAGCATTGATGCATGTCCAATTTGCATAGCTTTAACCATTTGAAGGGTTCCAGTATGTGGAGCTTTAATTTCATAATGATACAAAGGTTGTTTAAAATAGGAATAATCATCAATACAACGAACATCCCCTTGTTGATACTTTACAAGTTCTTTAAATTTATTTAATGCGGCACCGCTTTCAAGTTGATGAAGACTAAATGCCTTGGCTTTTTCATAATCATCATACATTTTAGAAGCAACTAAAAATTCGGCACAAATGTGCAAACATAATTCTTTTAAATCAGCCGGTCCTCTGCCTTTTAACGTTTCAATAGATTCAATCACTTCTAGACTATTTCCAATGGCATAGCCTAAAGGTTCATTCATATCAGAAATAACAGCCTTAACCTCTTTATTTAATTGTTTGCCCACATAGATCATCAAATCCGCAAGTTCTTTTGCATCTTCCTTGGTTTTCATAAAAGCACCATCTCCATATTTAACATCTAATTCAATAATTTGAGATCCTGATGCTAATTTTTTAGAAATAATCGAAGAGGCAATGAGTGGCATTGAATCCACGGTTCCAGTGACATCGCGTAAAGCATACATTTTTTTATCTGCTGGCACAAGTTCACTCGTTTGACCAATAACAGCAACGCCAATTTCGTTAACTTGTTTAAAAAATTCTTCGGGAGAAAGAGAAGTTTTCATATGAGGAATCGATTCTAGTTTATCAATCGTTCCGCCCGTATGACCTAGTCCTCTTCCAGACATTTTAGCCATAACTAATCCACAACTAGCTACTAAAGGCGCAAGCACTAAGGTTGTTTTATCACCCACACCGCCGGTAGAATGTTTGTCGACAGTAACGCCTTTAATTTGCGATAAATCATTTTTTTCACCACTATCAAGCATTGCTTTTGTTAAGTAAACTGTTTCTTTTCGTGTCATTCCATTAAGTAAAATCGCCATTAGCAAACTTGACATTTGATAATCAGGAATTTTCTCTTGGGTATATCCATTCACAAAATAATTAATTTCTTCTTCGCTAAGTTCACCCTTTTTTGCTTTTTTAATAATTATATCGATGATATTCATTATTTCCCCTCATTTCTTATAATTGATAATTCATTTGCTACTTTTTGCCTAGCATATTCTGCAAAATTTTCTTTATGCTCTAAATATTGTTCATATGAAATAGGTTCACAAATACGAACTTTTACCGTATAAGGTTTATATTTTTCTTTTCTACTAAACGTTTTTGGCGTATTATCGATGGCCATTAAAACAATTTCTACTTTTGCCATATTAATTAAATTATTTAAAGCACTTTTGAATTCTAAGACTTCACCCGTCTTACTTCTTGTACCTTCTGGAAACAAAAAAATATCTTCCCCATGTTTAGCATCTTCGGCAGCTTGTCTTAATACTTTTAAAGACTGTCTTGCATCCTTACGATCGATAAAATAACAATCAATTCCACGGCATCCTAAACCGATGGCAATCGCTTTTTCATTTTCAATTTTAGAAATAAAATGCAAAGGTTTTTGGCTAATTTGAATCATTGTACAAATATCATCCATACTAATATGATTCATAACATAAATACGTCCTCCATGAGGTTGATCCATGATTTCGAAATTATGTACATCGACCTTTTTTTTCGTAGTCTTTGCTAATTTAAGCATAAAATTTCTTACGTCATCATACCGATATTGTAAAGGATATTTATCTTTGTGCTTAATATATTTTTTCAATCGAATCATTATTGACGTTAAAGGAAAAAATAGTTTAAATACCATACACATCCATTTAAACATTTACTTCACCCGTTTTCTTAAATAAGTTTTAATAAAAAACGCTTCTCGTTCATCAACATTTACTAAATCAAAATCATTTTCAAAATCCGGAAAATAAGCATCCCCTTCATATTGTTGTTTTAATTCAGAAATGATTAATTGGTTAGCGTAAGGCAATGCCAATTTATAAATTGTTGCACCACCACATACTACTAATTCTTCCTGACTTTTTTGGTATCTTTTTAACACTGCAAATAAATCATTTTCGATTTGAACATCTTCATGTTCGATATTTAATATTGCATCATTGACGACAATAATGGTTTTTCTTTCTTTTAAAGGTTTTCCAATGGAAAAATAAGTGTTTTTGCCCATTAAAATTGTTTTATGTAAAGTATAACTTTTAAAATGCTTAAAATCTTCAGAAATATGCCATGGAATTTGATTATTTTTGCCGATCACTTTATTATTTTTACTATATGCAACAATCATACTAATCATTATACGGCAACCTTCCCTTTAATTGCTGGCCATGGATCATAATCAATGAGTTCAAAATCTTCTAATTTAAATTCTGTAATTGAAGATACCTCTCTTAAGATTTTTAACGTTGGTAATTTTCTACAATCTCTAGATAATTGTTCTTTAATTTGATCCACATGATTACAATAAATATGAGCATCTCCCATGGTATGAACAAAATCGCCCAACCCATATCCGCAAACCTTTGCAAGCATCATTGTGAGTAAAGAATAACTGGCAATATTAAACGGAACACCTAAAAAAACATCGGCACTTCTTTGATACAATTGACAAGATAATTTATTATCTGCACTAACGTAAAATTGAAAGAAAGCATGACAAGGTGGCAATGCCATATCTTTAATTTGCACTGGATTCCAAGCACTTACAATTAAACGACGAGAAAATTTATTTTCTTTTAATTCTTTTTCTAATCCTTTAATTTGGTCAACACCAAAAAAGTCACGCCATTGCTTACCATAGACAGGACCTAAATCACCATATTGCATAGCAAATGCTTCATTGGCTTTTATTTTTTCAATAAATTCTTTCATGGTTTCACCATTAAAATCTTTTGATTTGCAAAACTTTTCATAAGGCCAATCATTCCATATATTCACGTTTTGTAAAACTAAAGGCCGAATATTCGTTTGACCACTAATAAACCATAACAATTCAACTAAAATTCCTTTAAAATATACTTTTTTGGTTGTTAATAACGGAAAACCTTCACTTAAAGGATAACGTACTTGATATCCAAAATAAGAAATCGTTCCAGTATTTGTCCGATCAGGTTTAAATTGTCCTTTTTCTAAGATATCGCGACACATCTTTTTATATTGTTCCATAAATTTTCACCACCACTTATATAATATATTTAAGTATATTATATAAAGATTAAAAAATTATGTCTAGTTAAAGATATGTTAAACCATTCTTTATTTTCCTAAAATAGAAATTTTTTCAGCAACGACAATCACTTCATTATTTTCTTTTTCTAATCTTCCTTTAATGCCTAAAATAAGATTTTGTTTTAAATGAGAGATGGATTGTAAATCATTATAAATTCCTTTCCATAAACGAACTAAAAAAATTTCTTCAGCTGGCTTTTCTTCATCTTTATACACTGTTTCCAATTTTAGTTCTAAATAACAGCCACTTTTTTCTTTAGAATAAAAAGCTTTATGAATACTTCCAATTAAAACCACTACATTTGTCATTTTTATCACCCGTTAAAGCATATCAAATCTCTCAAAAAAATAAAAATGACCAAAAACGTTCAAAGTATCAAAAAAAGTTTCATGATTATCAAGAATACAGAAGGATATTCCTAAAAAAATGAAACTTTTATCTTTTTTAGTAAAAAATTAATAAATTACAACAATGGCGACTGCAACTCCCGCATCATGCGTAATGGATAGAAAACAATTCGGTGTATCTTCAAAAGTAGGGTTACCAAATTGATCTTTTACCACTTTTAATTGATTTAAAGAAATTCCATTATACATGCCTACGCCTACAGCCTTTAAATAAGCCTCTTTAGCCGCAAGACGACCACCTAAAAATTCCATTGCCCGTTTTTTATTGACGTCTAAATAAGTTTTAAATTCTTTCATTTCCTTATCCGATAAAATTTTGTCAGCCACTCTTTCAGATAAACGACTAATTTTAACAATATCAATTCCAATACCCTTCATCATTTTACATCTTTCCTTTCAATAGCAATGCTGTATGGGGCATTGCTTATGCTTAAATAAGTTTCACGAATATCATCTAAAGTAATTTGTTCTAAAATGTCAATTTCTTCAAAATAGTCCATTCCATCAAATAAATATGCAAGATATTCTTTTGATAAATCTTCTACACTTTCGTGTTCTTTCAAAATAGAACCTACAAGTTTATTTTTAATTCTATTTAAATCTTGCAATGTCATCGTAAAGTGCTTTTTATCAAAAACTTCCAAAATATGATTTATAGCATTTTCATACTTATTGTTTATATTATATATAATTATATAGTTTAGGTCAATATTCATTCCATGATAATAACCAATCGCACTTGTAATAATTTTTTGCTTTAACCATTCTTCTGTATAGATACCTGATGCATCGAAGAAATAACTTAATAAAATTTCGGTTTTCAAATATTCAAGTTGCATTTTTTTCGGTAAAACCGGCTTTAATTTAAATAACATACCGAACATCGGAATGGAAACATCTTTTTGAATGATATCCTTTTGCTTTAAAATTGATAATGGTTCATTCTTAAATGATATTTTTTTAATTTTTTGATGTTGTCCTTTATTTTCAAAAAAAGTCATTTTACTTAAATAATCTTTGAGTTCTTGAAGATCTAAATCACCTACAATGACTAAAGCTAAATTGGCAGGTTGATAATATGCATCAAAACAAGCTAAAAGTATTTTTTTATCGATAGATTTGACACTTTTTTCATCTCCACCAACATCTTGATTGATAGGATGAACAGCATAACTATTTTGATATAAAGTCTGCATTAATTTGGTATAAGGATTATCCTTATACATATTTAATTCTTCAATAATGATTTGCTTTTCATTTTCGATTTGCGATTCACTACTATCAAATGAAGAAATCATCGAAAGCAAAATGTCCAAATTTTCATAAAATTGATCGTTACATTTAAAATAATAAGCCGTAGTCGTATATGATGTATAAGCATTAGATGATGCACCTAAATTGGAAAATAATTCAGTAGCATCTTGATTTTTAATACTAAACATTCGATGCTCTAAAAAATGAGCTGTACCATAGGGTATTTTAATCGTTTCCTGATTTCTTTTTAAATTCAATTGAGAATAAAAACTACCGAATTTAGCGGCAATAATTGCCATTTTCGATTGAAATCCTTTTCTTGGAATAAAATAAACTTTTAATTGATTTTCTAAAGTAAATGTATAAACTTTCTCATTGATTTTTTTATATTTTTTTTGTTTCATAATCTTAATCCTTTTTCGTCACTACAACATGTGTTTTATACTGAATTTTTTTAGCCACATGAATGATATCTTTTTTAGTAACTTCTTGATATTTATTTATTATTTCATCTAAATTTATATTTTCATTATATAAAGAATATCGAAATTCATAATTTAAATATTCAAACATATTATCTTTCATCTTTTTTAATGTAGAAATAATATCTATTTTAGCACGGTCCATATCTAAAGAACTGAATTCACCATTTTGGATCGCTTGAATTTGTTTATCAATTTCTTCAATCACTTTATCTACTTGATTCATTGGGATACCGGTATAAATATAAATCATCCCATACACACTATCAAAGTGCGAAAAAATAGAATAACATAGTCCTTGTTTTTCACGTAATTCAATAAATAATTTGGATTGTTGATTTTCACCCAGTAAATTATTTAAAACACGCATAGCATAACAATTTTTGTCGTTAAAAACGATTCCTGTTGTGTAGGCTATAGCTAATTTAGCCTGACTAACATCTTTATAAATTTTTTTACTTGCAATTTGAAAAGGTAAAATTGCTTTGGAAGGAAGATATTTTTTTCTTTGCCTTGTAGGTTCAAAACAAAAATATTTTTTTATCATCCGTACAATTTTACTAAATTGAACATCACCATAAACATAAATATCAAAGGGAGATTGTACTAATTCGTTGTAGTAATCTACAAGATTACTAGGTGTTAATTCATTTAAAACTTTTTTATCTCCAAATACAGAAGCTGCAATCGCTTGTTTTTTATTTCCTAATAATTTCAATAAAGCTATCATTGCATAAGCGCTAGGTTGATCCTTTTGCAATAGAATTTCATTATAAACATAACTTTTTGAAATATTAAATAAGTCATTATCAAAGGCATGATTTTGAATATTTGGATTGAAAATAGTTTCAGCTAAAAAAGCAAAAATATCTTCTTCATATGTTTTAGAAGTCACATATTTAGGATTTACAAAATTACCAACAAATTTTAAAACAGCCATTTGATACCAATATTTATAGACAATATCTAAGGTTGCATCGTAGAGTTCTTCTTTTCTTTGATTCATTAACTGCATCGTTGGATACATTTTATTAGAATTTGCTAAAATACGACTAAGAACACTATATATGGTAATTTTTTTATAATCAAATTTACCAAAAAATATCACTTCTACACCCATCGATTTAAACTTATTATCTTTTTCAATAATTAAGCGACATTGTTTGGATAGTTTTATCGTTTTTTTATTCTTTCTCATTATTGAGTGACTCCCATTCTTCCAAAGTCATTAAAACTTCACGGCCCTTACCGCCAGCTTTTTGACCAATAATCCCCTCTTCTGCAAGACGATTAATAAACATCGAAACTTTTCCATACCCAATTTTAAATTTTCCTTGAATTAATGAAGTGACTATGGTTTGTTCTTTTAAAACATAGTATCGTATATCTTGATATAATGCCTCATCTTCATCTTCATTTTTATTATCTCCATTTTCAAGATTTGTATGTAAAGCTTTTTCTTTTTCTTCTGTTGTTTGTAAGTCTAAAAATTCAGGATCATATTGAACGGGACATTGATTTGCACAAAAGGCAACAATGCTTTCAATTTCATCATCAGAGATGTAGGTTCCTTGAACACGAAGTAAATCTGAACTTTCAGGAGTTAACAATAACATATCCCCATTATTTAATAATTTTTCTGCGCCACCATAATCAATAACCGTCTTAGAATCAGCAAAGGAAGATAATCTAAAGGTTAAACGACACGGAATATTATTCTTAATCGTACCCGTAATCACATTCACAGATGGACGTTGTGTACATAAGATCAAATGAATTCCTGAAGCTCTACCTAATTGCACTAAACTTTGCACTTTTTCTTCTATAATCGCCGATTGTTTACTAAGCATTAATTCAGCAAATTCATCCACGACTAAAACAATAAAAGGCATAATCTCTTCATTGTTTTTTCTGCGCATTTCGTTATAACTAGCAATATTTTTGACTTGATATTTCGAAAAAATATCAAATCTTTTTTGCATTTCATTACATAATTTTACTAAAGCAACAGCAGCATGTTCAGCATCAATAATAATAGGACAAAGTAAGTGAGGTAAATCTTTATAAAATAACATTTCAACTCGTTTAGGGTCAATCATGATAAAACGAAGTTCGTTAGGTTTATATTGATATAATAATGAACAGATAATGGTATTCGCACACACCGACTTACCACTATTAGTTGCTCCGGAAATCAAACAATGGGGCATTTTTGTAATGGAAGCAATCACAGGATTTCCTGCAATATCTTTTCCAATAGGCATAATCGTATCCATTTTTGCTATTTTTGGATCTAAATCTTTCATATAAATGATATAACTCATAATTTCCTTGAATGTAACCATACTTTTTTTATCGTTAGGTACTTCAATGCCTATACTATTGCGTTTTATCGGTGAAACAATACGTAATGAAACAACACCTAGGGCAAGTTTTAAATCCTCGATTGCATTTTGAACCGCATTCACTTTTCCTTTATTTAAGCGAGCCTCATATTGCGTTACCGTTGGACCAATACTATAACCAATAATTTCCGCATCAATATTCAATTCTTTCATTTTTTTCATTAAAATATCTGCTTTTTCATTTGCTGAAACCGCATTTTCTTGTAAAATTTCTTGTACATTTTTTGGATCTTTTAAAAGTGATAAAGATGGAAATTGATAGGTCTTAAAATTATATGGCATATCCGTATGAGAATTTTCTTGTACTTCATTTTCATCAGATTCGTTTGAAGGTTCAACATCGGCTGAATGATTAACGTAACTAAATGTTGTTGGCGTAGGCTTTACATAATCCTTTTCAAAAAAGACTTGAGATTGAACATTTTTTTCATCAGCATCTGATTCTTGATTTTCCTCATTTTGAATTTGAGAGTTCATATCCATATTAGGATTATTATTTTGCAATTGTTCTTGTTTCAATTGTTCATATTCACGCATTCTTTTAAGATCTTCTTCTGAAGGTTGAACTTCTTCATCTGTAACAAAAAGATTTTGATGACTCAGGTCTTGATTTTTTTTTGATACTTCAACAATTACATTTGGTTCATTTTCCTGAGAAACTGAAGTTGCTGATTCCATATCTTGGCTAGAAATAACTTTTGTAGCCTCTAGGTCATCCACAATATCATCAAAATCAGACAAACTACGATGATGGACTACAGAATTCGTTTCCTTTTTCTCATTACGTGTAAGTTCAATTGTCCCAGGATGATTTTTTAAAGTCTCATGATCATTGAATGATTGACTGGAATTTTCAACAGTAGGATTAGGAATAATAAAAGCATTGCTTTCATTATCTTGTGCATGATCTAAAGTTTGTCCTGTAATTGTACTTTTTCGATCTACCACTGCAGCTTGTTGAAAATTTCTATTTTTTTCTTTTTTTGCTTTTCTAGTTTCATGTATTTTTTTAAAAAGTTTATTTACTTGTTTATAAAATAATAAATAAGTTAAGCCAACTAATAAAATAATATAAATCACTAAAGACCAATTTTCAGAATCAAATAAAGCATTAAAAATAGCAATTAATAAAAAACCAAGCCATCCGCCACCCCAAGAACCAGAAGCAGCTCCTGTATTCAAACTTTTAGGCATTAATTTTTTATATTCACCTGTAAATGTATTAAATTTGACATCATGTCCATAAGAAGCAAGGGCTAAAACGCAAATAAACATTAAAAACAATAAAATATATTGCATTTTACCAAAAATTTTAAATGGCTTTTTTTTAATAATCATATAAAAACCAACAAAAAGTAAAAAAAGTAAAACAAAGAGATAGCATGTTCCAAACAAAAAAACAAAAACATATTTTAAAGTATTTGCCACAAAACCCGTATTAGCTATAATTAACAAAGAAAAGACAACTAAAATTAAACCTACAATAGCAGAAATGGTCTCTTTTTCTTTGATTTCTTTTGGTTTTTCATCTTTTATTTTTGGATGTTTATCTTTGGCCATGAACATCACCTACTTTTTTTATATTATAACATTTTTTTTATATTTTAAAATATAAAAAAATGTAGTTTTCACTACATTTTAAATGTTCTTTTTAATTTATCGATAAATTTTTCGTTTGGCTTGTCTTTTTTGCCACCTTCGAGTTCTCTCAATTTTTCATACAATTGCTTTTCATCTTTACTGAGAATCGTAGGAACAACAATCTTAATATGAACGATTTCATCGCCAAAATTATCACTTCTAACCGCTTTAAATCCTTTATTTTTAATGCGGATTGTCGCACCATTTTGGATTCCTGCAGGAATATCAATGGTTTCTGTTCCATAAATCGTTGGCACTTCGCATCTTAGACCCAAAATGGCATCTGTGGTAGAAATTGGAAACTCAATATGAACATGATCCCCTTCACGTTTAAAATCATTATTTTCTTCGACAATAATTTCAATATATAAATCCCCACAGGCGCCACCATTTTTGCCAATGCCACCTTTTTTTTCTACACGCAATTCTTGTCCAGAGCGTATTCCTTGTGGAATTTTTAAATTGTATTGCTCTTTTACTTTAATATATCCTTGACCATTACATTCATGGCAAGATCTTTTGATACGCTTACCTGTGCCATTACAAGATGGACATGTTTTTTCACTCACCATCACGCCAAAAATACTTTGGACTTGCGTTTTTACTTTTCCGGTTCCCCTACAAGTAGGACAAGTTTCAATATCATTTAAAGATTCTGCACCGGTGCCATGACAATGATCACATGCTTTATAGTAATTTAAAGGAATTTTAACTTCTACACCTCTTACCGAATCCATGAAAGAAATGCGCATAGTACGATACTCATCCTCTCCACGTTGTGGTCCGTTTTGCGTACGACTAGAGCTTCTTCTTCCACCACCAAAAATATTACTAAAAATATCGCCTAAATCGCCAAAATCACCAAAGTCACCAAAATTAGCGTTAAATCCTCCAGCGCCATTGAAACCGCCAGCAGCACTTGGATCAATACCCGCATAGCCATATTGATCGTACAATTGCCGTTTCTTTTCATCACTTAAAATATCATAGGCATTTTGTACTTCTTTAAATTTTTCTTCAGCACCCGGTTCTTTATTTAAATCAGGATGATATTTTTTAACAAGTCTTCGATGGGCTGCTTTTATTTCATCTTGCGTGGCTGTTTTACTAATTTCCAAAATATCATATAAATCTCTTTTTTGTTCAGCCATAAACTCCCCTTCTTTCTAAAATGGGGAGTGCAAAATCTTGCACTCCCTAATTTTTAATTACGCATTAATAGGTCCATCATCATTCGAAGAGTGACCTCCTTGATCTGATGATGAATTAGGATTTGCATTTGCTCCAGCTTGTTGAGCCGCTTGTTCAAATTCAGCAAATGTTCTTTCGTATTCAGGAAGTTTGTTCTTTAAATCTGTTGGTGAAAGTGATTGAATATCTTTCTTTAGATTTTCAATCGCATCTTTTGTACGACTTAGCACTTCACCTCTAACCGATTTACCATGTTCATTCACACGATATTCCATTTCATTTACATAGGATTCAGCCTTATTTTTCGTTTCTACTTCTTCACGACGTCTTTCATCGGCTTCTTTATTTGCTTCAGCTTCTTTTACCATTTTATCGATTTCAGCTTGGCTCAAACCAGAAGAACCACTAATGGTAATGGATTGTTCTTTATTGGTATCTAAATCTTTTGCACTGACATTTACAATACCATTGACATCAATATTGAAAGTAACTTCAATACGAGGAGTTCCTCGACGTGCTGGACGAATACCATCAAGTTTGAAAGTACCTAATAATTTATTATCTCTAGCCATTGGTCTTTCTCCTTGATAAACTTGAATATCAACGGCAGGTTGATTATCTTCAGCAGTAGAGAAAGTTTGTGATTTTGTCGTAGGAATCGTAGTATTTCTTGGAATTAAAACAGTTAATACACCACCTAATGTTTCAATACCTAAAGATAAAGGTGTAACATCAAGTAATAAAACATCTTTAACATCACCACGAATAATACCACCTTGAACTGCAGCACCGATAGCTACAGATTCATCAGGATTAATCGAACGATTAGGTTCTTTATTTAACATTTTCTTAACAACATCAACAACAGCAGGCATACGAGTTGAACCACCAACTAAAAGAATTTCTGAAATATCATTTGCTGTTAAATTTGCATCATGTAATGCTTGTTCAACAGGTTTGGTTGTTCTATCTAATAAATGTTTCGTCATATTTTGGAAATTAGCTCTCGTTAATTTTCTTTCAAAATTAATAGGACCAGTAGCTGTCATTGCAAGGAATGGTAAATTAATCGTTGTTTCTAGCATTGCAGATAATTCAATTTTTGCTTTTTCAGCTGCATCTTTTAATCGTTGCATTGCCATTTTATCATTTGATAAATCTAAATTAAATTCAGATTTAATTTCATTTAAAATCCATTTTTGTACTTCTTCATCCCAATCATCGCCACCTAAACGATTATCGCCGGCAGTAGAGATAACTTCAAAAGTGCCATCTCCGATTTCTAGAATAGAAACATCAAAAGTTCCACCACCAAGGTCAAAAACAAGAACTTTTTCATTTCCTTTATTTTCCATACCATATGCTAAAGCAGCAGCGGTAGGTTCATTAATAATCCGAACGACATCAAGGCCTGCAATAATCCCTGCATCTTTCGTTGCTTGTCTTTGTGCATCATTAAAGTAAGCAGGAACTGTGATGACTGCCTTTTCAATTTTTTGACCTAAATTATCTTCAGCATATTTTTTCATATATTGTAAGATTTTTGCACTAATTTCTTGTGGTGTTAAATCTTTATTAATGCAATTAATATGAATTTTTTCACTCGTTCCCATTTTTCTTTTAATTGATGCTACAGTATCAACGTTTGTAATCATTTGTCTTTTAGCAGCATCCCCTACGATTTCTTCACCATTTGCTTTAAAAGCAACAACTGAAGGGGTCGTATTTTTTCCTTCAGGATTAGGAATAACTTTCCATTTTCCATCAGGTTGCATATAACTTACAACTGAATTTGTCGTACCTAAATCGATACCAATAATAATACTATTTTGTGCCATAAAAAATTCCTCCTTAATTAAGCCTTAGGCTCTTCCTCTTTTTTGATTTCTTTTTTTATACCTACACTTACCGTTACTGCACGAAGCAAACGATCATGTAATTTGTAACCTTTTAAATAGATTTTTGTGATTTTATTTACCATTTTTTCATCTTCAACTTCTGTTGTATCCATTGCATAATGAATATCATGATTGAATTCATCGCCTAATTTGCATGGAATTTCACTTACGCCTTCACTTTCTAAAGCTTGAAGCATTTGACGATAAACAGCATCAAAACCCATTACATAATTTTTAACTTCAGCAGGTAAATGATCTACACTTCCAATTACCATTGAAAAAACATCTAAACTTGGCAATAATTTTTCAACAATCGCTTGGGATTGATATTTAACCACATTCGCATAATCTTTTTGATATTGTTTTCTAAGATTATCCATATCAGCATATGCACGATAATACTTCGTTTGCCATTCTTTGATTTCTTCTTGATATTGTTTAACTAAATCTTTTTTTTCTTTTTTAGGCTTTTTTTCAACAGTTTCTTCTTTCTTTTCTTTTTCTTCACATTTCATATCTTTAGATTCTGTTGTTTCTTTTTCGGCCTTTTTATTTTTACTTTCTTCCATTTTATTTCTCCTTTTTCTTTACCAAGTCCTCAATCGAACTAGATAAATATTCCAATGCATCCATCACTTGACTATAATCCATTCTCGTAGGTCCAATAACGGCAATCGTACCCGAATTTGATTCAGAAAGCTTTAATTTTGTTGAAACAACAGAAATATCTTCTAAATCAGTCACCTTATTTTCTTTACCAATGGACACATTAATTCCTTCATATTCATTATCAAAACTTTTCCAAATATTATTATCTTCTAGAATCTTAGCCACTTTTTTCATTTTTTGAATATCCATAAAATCTTTTTGGCTTAATAAATTATTTTTACCATAATAAGAAATTCTTTCGGATGCAAAATGGATAAACGCTTGTGCAAAAGCATTATAAACGATTTGATAATTTTTAATGTGCTCTGAAAGAACTACTTGGATACTCTCTAAAGCAACTTTTGAATCATTTAAAGAAACACCAGTAATTCTTTTATTAATAATATGCACACAATCTTCTAATTCTTCAATTTTACTGCCACTTGGTACATTAATAGTTTTATGTTCAACATATCCACTATCGGTAACAAAAATAACAATCGCAGTCGAAGAATTTAAACGAATCAATTCAATCTTAGCAATTTTTTCTTGACTTCCATCTGGACCCATAACAACAGATACCAAATTCGTCATATTAGAAATAATTTGACAACATTCATCAATAATTTGATCCGTATGCATGGTTTGACTATTGTCTTCTATAAAGTTTTTAATTTTTGATTTAATATTTTTTGCTCGATTATCGCTTCTTAAATGTTCAATATAATAACGATAACCTTTTACACTAGGTACACGACCAGCACTTGTATGAGGTTTTTCAATATAGCCTTCTTCTTCAAGAGCAAACATTTCATTTCGAATCGTTGCACTAGAAAACTCCAAATGATATTGTTCAATTAAAGTATTCGAACCCACGGGATGAGCGGTTTTAATAAATTCTTCTACAATTAATTTCAAAATCAAAAATTTTCTTGGAAGCATTTCCATTGAATCACCACCATTAGCACTATATGTTTTCAAGTGCTAAGAATATTATACTGATGTTGTTTAGCACTGTCAATAGTTTAGTGCTAATTTTTTAAATTAATTCTAAAAAAGTAAATTTCATTTAAAAATAAACTTTAGACTGAATAGAAAAGTATCCATATTTTCGTACATAAAAAAATCCAAAATAAACGGAATATCTTAAGATTAATTATCATAAAAAATTAATCTTTCTTTTTTTGTTTACTTTGGAAATTTTTATAACATTTACATAAATTTATCTTTATTTCATTAATATTAATGATGTCAGTTAAATCTTAGAATTCTTTTTAAGGATACTATCCTCTAACCATTAACTATTAGTTACAGGAGCAGGAATACCATCTTCATTTTTCGACCATTCATTATTCCAATAAACAGTTCGATCATTAGGATTCCAATCATTATCCCAGCCTGCAGGTTTGGCATCAGCTTCACAATAGATGGTTAACGCATCACAAGCTTCAAATGCATTGAGTCCTAACGTTAC
>CANQFQ010000001.1 GCA_947599835.1 uncultured Bacilli bacterium | reverse complement strand
TGGCCTTTAAAAACGGCATTATATCTGATAAAAATAAAAACTCGCTATTAAACGGACTTTACTCTAAAAATTTACGTCTTTCCTGTTAAATGAAAAAAGTTACAACAATGAAAAAATACTGACAAAGGTTGCTCTAACTAGCAAAAAGAAGATATATCAATGAAATCAATCTTGATAAAACACAATTTAAAAACTAAAATAAATACAGTGCAAAAATTATAATTTAATTAAATCAATTATTTTAACAAGATAAAAATTAAAGGATGAATTTATTTTAAATTCATGTATACTAATAATGGAATGAAGGAGATGTCTGCATTATGCTAGAATTAATTATTACTGCTTTCATTATCGCAACAATATTTACGATTCTAGGTTCTATCATAGCAATTCTTGTCAAAAAAGAAAATGCTAAAATTACGAGTTTCTTTTTAGCATTTGCTTCAGGAAGTATGCTTAGCATCTGTTTTATTGATTTGTTTCCAGAATTAATAGAAATGAGTCAAGCAAAACATTTTCATTTCGTATGGATTATTTTAATTATTTTTGCTTTTTTTACCGTTATTTTATTATTACACACTTTATTTGATCATTGCTCACATCACCGACACGATCATGAATGTCATGTTGATGAAGGACATCTTGTATGCCACGATAGAGCACATGCTTATTTATTTATTGAAAATATCGAAGAACAACATAATAAAAGAAATTTATTTCATGCCGGGTTAGTCTTATTTCTAGCCATGTGCATTCACAATTTCCCAGAAGGCATTTCTTTAGGAGTAACATTTGCATTAGAAAAAGCAAATGCTACCAAATATGCTTTTGCAATTTTAATCGGTTTGCATAATATCATTGTAGGTATTTCAATGGCAATGCCTTTTTTACAAGCAAAAATGAAAAAGAAATTTGTTATTTTAATTAGTCTAATCAGCTCATTGCCTTTATTAATTGGATCTATTTGCGGTTATGCATTTGGTAATATCAATCTTATCGCTTTAATCATTATGTTGTCGTTTGCTGTCGGAGCAATTTTATATGTTGTTTTTACAGAATTATTACCTCAAGCTTATTATCTTACAAAATCGAAATTTATTTCTTTGTTTTTAATTTTAGGCGTTTTAGTCGGAGCATTAATTTTATTTTTTTAAAAAGTGGAAGTGACAAATATGAATCTAAAAGAAAAAAAGCAATCGAGTAAAAATGTTTTTCAAGGAAAATTGTTAAATGTATTTCAAGACACTGTAAAATGCCCGGATAATTCAATCGCAACGCGAGAATATATTCAACATTGCAATGCCGTTTGTATTTTACCTTTTTTAGACAATGGTAACATTTTATTAGAAAAGCAATATCGTTATCCATTTGATGAAATCTTATATGAACTTCCTGCCGGTAAAATCGATAAAAACGAAAATAAAGAAAACGCAGCCATTCGAGAACTTGAAGAAGAAACTGGATACCACGCCAACACTTTAGAATATCTTGGTTGCATTTATCCAAGTTGTGCTTATACCAATGAAATCATATATTTATATGTTGCTAAGGACTTAGTAAAAACGAAACAACATTTAGACGAAAACGAATTTATTGAAATTCTTGAAATAAGTTTAAATGAATTCAACGATTTCGTTCAGTCAAATAAATTAAAAGATGCAAAATCAATTTGTGCATTGCAATTTTATTTCTCAAAAATGTACAATAATAAAGGTGAGGTGAAATAAAATGACCCAATTTAAAAATTTTGCAAAAGAAAATATTGTCGTTTTGATTTATTTTTGCCTTTCTTTTTTCGTAGAATTTTTAACATTAGCTTTCATGAAATTTGGATTTTTCGTTACGCATCCTTTCTATCTTCTCATGATTATTTTATTCTTTACAAGCATTCTTCTTTTAATTCCTTTAAAATTTAAGTTTGTTTTTGCTTGTATCTTTTTGCTGTTACAAATAGCCTTAAATATTGGCTGTGTCTATTTATATGATTCTAACGGAACTTTTTTTGAATGGGCAATGTATAATCAACGAAATGATGCCTTTGGTACAATTGAAGATTTATCGCTAAGATGGGACTTATTTGCTGTTGATTTAATTATTTTTCTTTGCTTCATCGCAGGTATTTGTTTATTGTGGTTTTTATACTATAAAAAAAGAAGAAAAATGGAGGGTCAAATTTATCATAATGATTTGAAAAACCGAATTATTTTTTCTTCATCGCTTGTATTAACTGCATTATTAATTATTACTATTCCATCGATTAGTGCCTATGTCCATCGCAATGATAGTTATATTGAAAAGTATCTCTATGCAGATGCCGGAAATAAATACCAACAAAAAGGCACAACAGGAAATGCCATTTATGAATTTTTTAATGGTAATTTAGCAAATTTATTGGTCAATCATGATATTAAAAATAGAGAACAAGAACTAGAAAATTTTATTTATGGAACAAAAGAAGAAAATGATTTACTTCCACAAAGTGAGTATTTTGGAATTAGCAAAGATCATAATTTAGTTTACGTTTTGGTCGAATCTTTTGAATGGTATCCTTTCATTGAATCGTTTCATTTAATCGAACCAGAACAAGCACAAGCACTTTATCCTAATTTATTAAGAATTATGAATGATGGTTTATATGCTTCTCATTTTTATGCTAGGGAAAAAACAGATACTGCAGAAATGCTTGCCTTATTAGGAAGCAATCCTACTGAAAAATATATCAACTATGATTTCCCTAAAAATCAATATCCTTATTCCTTACCTAATTTATTTAAAGAACACGTTTTAGAAAATGGTAAAACGATCAAACAAATTAAATCCTTTCATCAAAATACTGGAAGTTTTTACAACCGTAGTATCTTACATAAAAGTTTAGGATTCGAAGAATTAATTGATGTTGAAAAAATGGCGAAATATGGAATTGTCAATCACTGGGATGAAGAAAACTTTGAGGGAGAAAGAACGCCAGACTCAGAAACCATTGAAAAAATGCAAGATATGATGTTCCCAAGTGATTTAAAAGAAAATGAACAATATATGACTTTTTGGATTACTTTTGCAATGCATGGTTATTATAAAAAAGAACGGGTAACATTTAAAGAATGGTACAAGGAATTGGATGAAGTGGGTGCGTTTAAAAAAAGTGATACGAATTCAAAGGATAATTACTTACGTACCTATGCTGCTGCCGTCTTAGATTTTGATCATGCGATGGGAACAATGTTAAATAAACTAGAAGAAAATGGACAACTTGAAAACACCACTATTGTTTTATTTGCCGATCATAATACTTATTATAATAATTTAAGTAAATATGCTAAAAAGATAAATAATAGTTATAATCCTGAATTATATCGTGTTCCTTTTTTAATTTATGATCAAGCATTAACTGCCCGCTATAAAGAATTAAACAATGGCAGTAATGAAATTACAAAATTTGCAACAACATGTGATTTAATGCCTACCATCATGGATATTTTTGGAATTCCGGGATATAAAAATCTTTATTTTGGTTCTTCTGTGTTTACGGATGATGCATTAAGCATTGTTTTTTCAAGAGCCTATGGCATTTTTCTTACTGATAAATTAATGTGCTATTCAGCTAAACAACTTTTATATACCGTTCCAGGATTTACAAAAGAAGATTATAATGACTTTGTCAAACGAGCCAAAGTCCATTTAACAAAATTAGAGTATTTAGATCTGATCTATTACAATGATTACTTCAAGCATCACCCCTATCAAAAAATTTGACAATTCAGTAAGATAAGGTTAAAATAAATAACGTATGAGGGAGTAATTAACGTACTACATTGTACGGGGTAAAGTCAACATCCTGTTTGATTTAAGATCACTCTGGCTTACCTTAGATAATGAGACTCATGTATTGCAAAAAAGCTATACATGAATCTTGAATAAAGTTTTCAAAACTCAGGTATAGTAAATATATCCTGAGTTTTTATTTTTAGATTTGAGAGGCGGGGATTTAAAAATGAATGAATATTTAAAAGATTTTGAAACCGTATTGCAAGAAAATGAAACATCCATACAGGGTCTATCTACCTCAGAGGCAAATCAGCGATTGAATAAAAATGGTAAAAATAAACTCGCTGATGCTAAAAAAACACCATGGATCCTTCGCTTTTTCAAAGAATTATTAGATCCCATGGTGATTATTTTAATTGTTGCAGCCATCATTTCTTTAGTTACCGCCTTAATTGCAGATGAATCCTTCATTGATGTCATTATTATTTTGGTTGTCGTTATCATTAATGCGATTTTAGGTGTTGTTCAAGAAAGCAAAGCGGAAAAGGCCATTGAAGCATTACAAGCAATGTCGAAAGCGACGACAAAAGTATTACGCGACGGCCAAATGGTGATCTTAGAAAGCGAAAATCTTGTCGTAGGAGATATTATTTTATTAGAAGCCGGTGATGCTGTTCCAGCAGATGCTAGAATCATCGAATGTGTAAGTTTAAAAGTGGAAGAAGCCGCCTTAACGGGGGAATCTGTTCCTGTAAATAAAATCGTTGAAAAACTAAATCCAAAAGAACATAAAGATATTTTATTGGGCGATCGTAAAAATATGCTTTATATGGGAAGTAGTGTGGTTTATGGGCGAGCAAAAGCAGTAATTATTGCTACGGGTATGAACACCGAAATGGGAAAAATAGCTTCTGCATTAACTTTATCTGTAGAAGAAGCGACACCTTTACAAAAAAAATTAAATCAATTAAGTAAAATTTTAAGTATTGTTGTCTTGGCCATTTGTTTAATTATTTTTGCTGTTTCTTTAATCCGTACTTATGTACAAGTTGGAAAAATCCCAGGAAATACCATATTAAATACGTTCATGATTGCAGTAAGCTTAGCCGTTGCTGCAATCCCTGAAGGTTTGGTCGCTGTGGTAACCATTGTTTTAAGCATTGGTGTCACTAATATGTCTAAACGCAATGCCATTATTCGTAAATTAACCGCTGTCGAAACCTTGGGATGTACACAAATCATCTGTTCGGATAAAACGGGAACTTTAACGCAAAACAAAATGACTGTGGTTGATCATCACTGCTCTGATGAAAAATTATTAGGCCTAGCCATGACTTTATGTACGGATGCAGAATTGGATGAAACGCATGTCGCTGTTGGTGAACCCACTGAATGTGCCTTAGTCAATTATGGTTATACCTTAGGATTAAACAAAACCGAATTGAAAAAGAAATACCAAAGAGTGGCTGAAGCGCCATTTGATTCTTTAAGAAAAATGATGTCTATTGTTTTTCAAAATGATCATGGAAAAATCATTCAATTTACAAAAGGAGCCCCCGATGAAGTTTTAAAAAAATGCCGGTTTATGTGGCTAGATGGAAAAATGCAACCACTAACCACAGAAGCAAAGCAACAAATTCTTTCTGAAAATCATCGGATGGCAAACCAAGCATTGCGTGTTTTATGTGCGGCAATCAAAGAATATGATCAAATTCCAAATAATGAGATTGCAACGTTAGAATCCGATTTATGTTATGTTGGATTAACGGGAATGATTGATCCAATTCGTGAAGAAGTGAAAGATGCGATTTTACAATGCCGAGCTGCTGGAATTCGTCCTATTATGATTACCGGTGATCATAAAGATACGGCAATAGCCATCGCTAAACAACTTTTAATTATTCATGACGAAAGTCAAGTTTTAACCGGATTAGAATTAAATGAAATGTCCGATGATGAATTATATCAAAACATTGATAAATATAGTGTTTATGCAAGAGTACAACCTGAACACAAAGTCAGAATTGTGAATGCTTGGAAAAAACGAGGAAAAATTACTGCGATGACTGGAGATGGTGTCAACGATGCACCTTCAATCAAAAATGCGGATATTGGTGTGGGGATGGGAATTACTGGAACTGATGTTACCAAAAATGTAGCTGACATGGTTTTAGCAGATGACAATTTTGCCACGATAGTTTCTGCTGTAGAAGAAGGTAGAAGAGTTTACGATAATATTCGTAAAACCATTCAATTCTTGCTCTCTTCCAATATGGCCGAAGTTTTAGCGATCTTCGCAGCGACTTTAATCGGATTTAATATTTTAAAACCCGTGCATTTATTGTGGATTAATTTAATTACGGATTGTGTTCCTGCGATTGCTCTAGGTATGGAAAAAAAGGAAGAAGACATTATGAATCGACAACCTAGAGATTCCAAAGAGGGAATTTTTTCCAACCATATGTGGCTTGATATTGCTTTACAAGGTTTGATTATTGCCATGATTACTTTACTTGCCTATTTGATGGGATGTTATTTAGGACCCGCACATCAATTTGCATTTATTCAAAGCAATGATGGGATGACGATGGCCTTTTTAACTTTATCCTTAGTTGAAATTTTCCATTCCTTTAATTTAAGATCTAGACGGAAATCGATTTTCACAATTAAAAATCAAAACAAAATTTTATGGTTAGCTGCGCTAGGAGCATTAATGCTAACCACTCTTGTGATTTATTTACCGATTTTTCATTTTGAACCCATTCAATGGCATGAATATTTGATCGCTGTTGGTCTTGCTCTAACCATTATTCCAATTGTTGAAATAATTAAATGGATTCAAAGATGCATTTCCAAAAAATAATCACATATCTTTATAAAGGGAAAGGAGAATGACCTTGAGCATTTTAGAAATCATTATTTTAGGTATCGGTCTTTCCATGGATGCCTTCGCGGTGTCCGTTTGTAAAGGTTTATCAAGTAAAAAGCTGTCCTTTAAGCATGCTTTACTTGCCGGTTTATATTTTGGACTTTTTCAGGCGATTATGCCCCTCATCGGCTATTTTTTAGGAAGTCAATTTGAACATTTAATTCAAAATGTAGATCACTGGATTGCCTTCGCATTACTTGCCATCTTAGGAATTAAAATGATTATTGAAGCATTTAAAAAAGAGGAAAAAATGGATGATTCATTTAAATTTAATCGCATGATTATTCTTGCCTTAGCAACAAGTATTGATGCATTGGCGGTTGGCATTACTTTTTCTGTCTTAAATATTTCCATTTGGTTGGCTGTCCTAATTATCGGGCTCATTACTTTTTGTCTTAGCACGATCGGTGTTAAACTAGGCCATCTGTTTGGTTCAAAGTTTCAAAAACCTGCTGAAATTCTTGGAGGAATCATCCTTATTTTGATAGGACTTAAAATATTATTAGAGCACTTACAAATTTTTTAAAAAGATAAATCGATTTTATCTTTTTTTATTGACAAAAGAGGACAAATTTTATAATATGTAATAGTTAAAAAATTTTAACTAATTAAGGGGCTCAAAATGATACAAAAACAATTCAAACATTTATATGAATATTATAAATTGCAATTTTATCAAAAATTATTTCAAGAAATTAATTTAAATGAAGAAATTCTTTCTGCTTATGATTTTTATTGTTTAGAAACAATTTATTTACTCAAAAATCCAACCATTACTGAATTCAGTAATTTTATTAATATTTCTTATCCTAATGCGACTTATAAAATAAAAAAATTAATCCAACGAGGCTATATTCTTAAAAAAGTTTCCTCAAAAGATAAAAGAGTTTCTTATTTACAAGTTAGCCAAAAATTTATTGATTTTTACAACAAAAATGATTATTGTGGAATATTTGTCATTCAAAAACTCATCACATATTTAACTTTAGAACAAAAAAAACAACTAGAAGCTATTTTAACTTCGGTAGTTGAGGTTTCAAATCAAGAAAGAGGGGAAAAATAATGGTACGCGTCATTGCAGATTCTTCGTGTGATATCACGATAGAGGAAGGTCAAAAATTAGGAGTTGAAATCATTCCTTTAATCATTAATTTTGGTAAAGAAAGTTTTCGGGACTGTATCGATATCAATGCACAACAATTTTATGAAAAATTAAAGCAATCCAATACTTTTCCTACCACAAGCCAACCCGCAATGCGTTTATGGCTGGATATGTTTGAAAAGGCCAAAAAACAACAAGATACGTTGATTTTAATTCTATTATCTTCTAAAATTTCGGGTTCTTATGAAACGGCTTGTTTAGCTAAAAAACAAGTTGGATATGATTCGATTTATATTATAGATTCTAGAGGAACGATTCAAGTTGAAAAACTATTAGTTTTAGAAGCTATCAAATGGAAGGATCAAATCGCACCACAAGATTTAGTCAACCACCTCAATGCTTTAAGAGATCGAATTAAACTAAGAGCCGCAGTAGATACCCTTGATTCTTTTTTAAGAGGAGGAAGAATCAAACGTTCAACAGCGATTATTGGGACACTTTTAAATATCAAACCTTTAATTTCTTTTGATCAAGATGGAACCTTGCTATCCTATGGTAAAAAACATGGTTTAAACAAAGCCTTGAATTTTATTGTGAATGAAGTCGTTGATGATGGAATTGACGAAAATTACCCTGTAATGTTTGGTTTTTGTATGCATGATTCAGGAATGAAACAATTAATACAAAAAGTTCAAGAAAAAATAACGATAAACAACTATACAACCGAAGAAATTAGTCCTGTCATCGGAGTTCATGTGGGTACGAATGCAAGTATTATTGTTTATGTAGCAAAGGAAAAATAAACATGTATAAAGCAATATTTTTTGATTTAGATGGCACCTTGCTTGGAATGGACGAAGAAAAGTTTTTAAATTTATATTTTAAATACTTACTTTCTTTTTCTAAAAGCATGCAAATCGAAAATTTGAGTGTAGATTTAATCGAAGAAGGCACCACTCAAATGATTTTTAATCAAGGAAAACAAACCAATGAGCAAGTTTTTTGGAATGTTTTAGAAACCAAGGCAAATTTATCGAAAGAAAAATGGTCACCGATTTTTGAACAATTTTACTTGAATGATTTTAATAAGGTTCAAGAAAGTTGTTATGCCAAGCCAGAAGCCCAAGAAATCATTAGCATTTTAAAACAAAAAGGCTATCCGTTATATCTCACAACCAACCCTATTTTTCCTCGTACAGCGACTTTACAAAGAATGAAATGGGGAAAACTAGATGAAAATGACTTTGAAATCATTACCACTTACGAAAATAGTTGTTATAGTAAACCAAATATTCGATATTATAAAGAAATCATCACCAAATTTCAATTAAATCCAAAAGAAATTTTGATGGTTGGCAATGATGTATACGAAGATGGCATTGTTCAAGCTTTAGGAATTGATTGTTATATAGTGAATGATGCTTTAATTAATCGAAAAAAATTACCCTTAGAGATGAAATATATTTCAGACATTAAGGGGCTATTGCATTTCGTTCAACAATTGCCTAAGATTGCTTAAAAAAATCACAAAAAAACTTGTTAGGTAGACTACTTAACAAGTTTTTTTTAACTAGAACATTCATTTTTTGTCTTGGGTTCAATAAAATAAATCTTTTTTTATTAAATACCCGTAACACCTGTATTTTCAATTCCTTCAACAAACTTTCTTTGCGTAAATCCATAAAGAATGATTAATGGTAAAATGGAAATAACAATGGCAGCTGCACGCCAACCTCTGTTATTATTTTCATCTACACCAGAAGTACCAGAGCCTTGAGAAATATTATAGTTAAATTGATTTAATGCTCTTGGTAATGACCGATAGGCTTCATTGAGATTACCATTTAATAATGCCATTTGTCCAATGACAAATGTATCATTCCAGTTCCACACAAAGGAGAATAAAAATACAACCAATATCGTAGGAATACTCATTTTAATGATGACATGATAGAAAATTTGACGATAATTGGCACCATCAATTTGAGCCGCTTCATCTAACGCTTGTGGTATCATTTTAAAGAAACTGAAGAAGATGAATACCAAAATAGCTGAATTAATTCCTTGACCTAAAATGGAAATAATAATCATTGGTGTTGTTTGCAAAATATTCAAGTTAGCATTAATTAAAGATTCTATACTTGATCCAGTAAGTCCTAACATTTTAGCCGGTGAGCTAAAGAAATTAATAATTGGATTCATCATAATTCTTCTAGGTAAAACTAAAACTTGAATAGGAACAACAAATGAAATGACTAGACCGGCAAACCATAATTTTTTAAATTTAAAATTAAACCGAGCAAACGCATAACCAGCAAGGCCGGCAACAATGGTTTGACAAACGGCAACAATAAAGGAATATAAGGCACTATTCCATAAAGTTGATTGAATTGCATATAATCCTTCTTTGGCTCCAGGGAATTGATAAATCGGTCTAAATATTCTTAAAACCTTTGCAGAATTGATATAATTTGATAAAGTTAAATGTTTTGGTAACCATACAACATCTGGGTTCATTAAATCTGATTCACTTTTTAATGAATCCACGGCAATTTTTAAAATAGGATACATAAATACATAACTAAAACAAATTAATAACACATAAACGATAATGGTAGGAATTACTTTTTTTAAAATCTTCCGTGTTTTATCATATTTTTTCAAAAAAGCAGTAGACGTGAAGAAGGCTTTAATTTTGGCAAAAAACAATTTTATAGATTCACTAATTTTTTCCATAAATATTATTCTCCCCCTTCTTCTTTTTTCTTTTGCATTTTCATTTGACGTGTATGACGCCATTTAACAATTGGACTCGTAATCTTTGCCCATCCACGTTTAAGTGCTGCGACATGGAAGAATGCAGCTGCTTTTGCTTTACGTCTTGCTTTTTTAGCCTTAATTCTTTCCACTTCTTCATAACTCTTTTGTTTTTCAACCAATTCTTTTTCTCTAAAGAGTAAAAATACAATCAAAACAAAGATTAGAACGATAAAGGTTTGAACCCAAGCCATCGCAGCCGCTTGACCTAATAATTTTTCGGAACCCGCTTGATTTTGCATCAATTCGGTAATACCTGGATTTGCTGGATCACCACTGCTCTTGATTGGGTTAATTCCAACCATATCAATCGAAGCAATTTGGACAATCGTAAATAAGCAAGCAATTAAAATAACGGATTTAATCAGTGGAAATGTAACTGTCCATAGCGCTTGCCATTTATTTGCTCCATCAATTTCAGCAGCTTCATATAATGAACGATCAATTTTTTGTAAACCACTAATAAATAATACAATAGGAACCCCTGTCATCCATAAAATGATGATGAAGTTTTGGAATACGAAGTTAGCATATTCAACGGCTTGTTTAGAAATTGAATTTAAAATCGAATAAATAAAGGTACCATCAATTGTTAATCGAATCGAGTCAGTGCCTCCACCATCGTTTTGTAACATATTCAATAATTCACCTGAAATAATAATAACAGGTAAGAAATAAATAATTCTAAATACTGTTTTACCGATAATTTTCGTATTAAGTAACATAGCTAAAACGAAAGCAATAAACACGACAATCGGTAAGAAAAAGGCCATACTCATTAAAAATGTTGGTAATTTTTGATATAAGAAACTCGTATTGTTAAAGAATAATTTAGAATAATTTTCTAAACCAACCCAGTTTGGAAATAACTTACCACTTCCAAAAAAGACAGGGTCATAACCAAGGTGATCGCCACCACCGGTAGTAAAACCAACCTTACTAAAACTTAAAAAGAAAGTATAAACTAAAGGATATAATGTTAAAATAACAAATCCTACTGCCCATATCGATAAGAAAATGTAACCCAAAATATTTTCTCGTTTGGTTTTATTCATATTCTTTCGATATTTAGCTAAACTTAATTGTCGTTTAAATTGTTTATTTTGTTGCTTTTCAAAACTTGAATTTTCTTTTGAAAGTTTTTGTAATTTATTTTGATAAATTTCTTCTAAAATCACCGTTTGAGGTTGTTCGATACCCAGTAAAGCTAATTTTAATTCTTCATTTAAATCTTTTACTTTTAAGCGATAATTCTTTTTCGCTTTTTTGTATTTAGCACGGTCGCCTTCTTTAATTTCTTTTTTATAAACCAGCAAAGTATCTCTAATTTCCATTTTTTCGAAAGAATTAGAAACATTTTTAGATTTAATTTTGGCTTCTTTCTTTTTATCTTTATAGACTTGTTTTCGATTTTTTCTCGCTTGTTTGATTGCTGCTTTTTCCGATAAATATTGATTTTTAGCTTCTTCAAATTTGCTAGCAAACGCTTGTTTTACACGTTCTTGTTCTTCTTTAATTTGATTTTGATCCATCAAATGTAAAACTTTTAAGTATTCATTTAAAGATAAACTATAGGCATTCTTTTCTTCTGGTGAAGCCTTTTCACCTAATTGAGCCAGTTGTTCTTTTTTATAATCTTCAAGTAAATGAGCATATTCTTCTAATTTTTCTTGCTTATAAACATCAAAAGGCTTAAATTTGTTTTTAGCATAATTGTTAATGACTTGTATCAAAGCATCAAAAATTTCATCTGTTTCTTTGGCAAAACAAGCATTAATCATAGCCATAATTTCATCATTAGAATCTGCTGTTTTTTCGTTTTTGTCTAAAGAACCACTAGCTAAAAATTCTTTTTTATATTCTTCGATTTGCTTTTTTATTTGTGCTTCTAGTTGACTAATTTCTTGTTTTTTTGCTTCTAAAGCTGCTTCTAGTTCTTTAAGTTCAGCTTCATCTTGTTGAATTTTATTTTCAACTTCTTGATAAGTTTCTTCAACAGGTAATTTTTCACGAAGTTGTGTTTTTAATACTTTTAAATCAACTTTATCATCTAATATTTGACGATGTTTAGCGAGTAACTCTCTAGCTATTTGATCTCTTTGAGCCGAAATTTCAATCATTTTAGCTTTTTCTTCTGTCATTGAGATTTTTTCATAATTTTGCTTAACAAGGACATTTACTTTTTCAAATAAATCAGCCATTAATTGCTTATTTTCTTGGCAAATCTTGTTAAAATCTTCCAAAATTTGTTTGTAAAATTCTTCATAAGTTAGACAATTAGGATTGATTGCGTGATGGTCTGCAATAATTTGATTTGCCATCTTATCTAATTCAACACGATGATCATAATCTAATTTTTCATTTTTTACATATTTTTCTTTTTCATATGCGGCTTTTTCTAAACCGACAATGACTTTTTCTAAATTATAACGACGTGTTGCAATTTCTTTCATGACAGCTTCACGCGTAACATCATGACGATGAATTTTATTATGTTCATGGCGGAATTCTATTTCTTTTTTAGCATTAGCCATGCGAACATATTCATATAATTTTGGATTTACATCATAATATGCATCTAAATTTTCTCTTAAAATTTTGAGACGCAATTCCGTTAATGCCGTTTCATATTCTTCAACAGAAGTCGTTAAATGAACGGCATTTGCATTTCTGTTTTTAACATATTTTTGACGAATTTTTTCAAATTCTCTTTCTGCATCTTCTTTGGCGAATTTCAATGTGCTTTCAGCTGTAATACTTAAATCTTTAAATTCCATACTTACTCACACTCCCCTACCCAATTATCTTTGCTGTCATTGGTTCAATGACGTGTCCTTGATAAGTAATTGCATAATTTTGATAATTAATAGCTACAACCACTTTTTCATCTTCTAAGATGGTTTCATTGACATATGGTGCATAGGTATTGACATAAAATCCTAAATTATCATTATCTTCACCAGAAGGAATGACTTCCCTAGCAACTAATGTTTTACCTTGCAATTGACTTAGAATAGGGTTTACTTTATCGTAAACTTCTTTAATAATATCTTTATATTTACTATAACCTGTAGAATAATAATCTCTTGAATTCGTATACATTAAATCTTCATTGGATTTTTCTGTAATAATAAAGGAAGGATTTAAATTGTATTCAATCATTTTTAAGCAAGATTCATCATTAAAGAAAGAGAAATTGGAATAACTTGCATATAAGTTTACAAGTCCACCTAAAACGATTTCTAAAAATGGAACCGAATCCGTTTCAGCAATGTATTGTGAATTATATACAGGTAAATCATAAAAATCATCGAGACTTGGCCATAAATACATATTTGGCGTAATTGCACCTAATTTTGCTTTTTGACTAGCTTGATATGTACCATTAGCAATAATTTTCATCGATTTTTCATAATTTATATTCTTGCTATAGTCTGGGGCTAAAATGGTCGAAGTTCCTTCAATCGTTACACCGACAGATTTACCAAAATCATCGACTAACTTTTCCGTTTGATTATTTAACCAAGTCATTTGCATATTAGGATTTGCATAATGCCACCATTTGACAGGTTTATTATTATCCGCTAATATAAGCGTTCCATAATTCTTATTTAAGCCTTTAACGGCATAGGCACCAATATTTGGCATTTGATCACTATTAATTAAGCCATAGTTTTGTTGGAATTGAATATCATAACCTAATTCTTTTGCCGTTTTGACAACCGCTTTAAATCCACTCTTAGAACCAGCGCCAGAACTATAATTATTCTTTCCTGGATGTGCCATGGCGATACCATCATTTTGCCAACCTAATAGCGAAGAGGTGACATAATTTACACCCATTTCTTTAATTTCTTGTAACATTTCTTGTAAACGATTGGTATGCGTCGCAATGACATCTTCGTAACCGACAATCGCTCTTTTTACATCGCTTATAATAAAATCAACTTTAACCCCTGAATGCAAAGCAACTTCTGGTTTAATCAATTGATTTTTAAGTAAATAATTCCGATAAGATAAGGCCATACCAATATAATTTGCAGGTAGACTATTTAAAGAACCATCTCCGCTTAAAATATCATATTGTAAGCCCATATCATAAGAATAAATTTCATCCTCATCTAAATAAAGTGTCGATCGTGACTGAGCACCGAAGTTATATTTATATGTACGATTTCTTTCAAATCGTGGTTTAATTTGTGAATAAGCAAATTTACCAGAATTATCACTTCTTCCTCTAAAAACTAAACCAAAATATTCACTGCCTCGAGTTGCATAAGCAACAAATGCATCTTGATCTTTTCCATAAGCGACACCAAAAACAGGCATCATAATTTTTTTAGCAGCAACATATTCATGTTCAAAAACTTGATCCCCATACATAAATTCCGTATCCAAATAGTTTTCACGGTATGGATCCCCATATATATCAAAAAATAATTCTTCATTATTCATTTCACGATCTGAGTTGAAACGAATTAATGCACCAGAGCCATCAGGAACAAAGATATAACCTGGTAAATCTGTTTCAGGATTTTTCGTGATACTTGAAGGATCAAAGGTACAATCACCATAGCCATCTTCATCCACATTTTCAAGAGAACAAGTTAACATCGTTCCTCCTGATTGACCAAAACATGGAAGTGGATAAACCGCATCAATTAAATAACTACCTTCTCCGTAAATATCTTCTTTTAAGATATCTACATTAAATCCTGATTCGTTAAATGTAAAACGCATATTAAAATTAAATTTACATAATTTCTTATTGATGTTGTCTTCAAAAGAGGTTTTAAACATCCATCGATTAGCATATGTTTCATGACGAACAAATTCTGCTGTTAATACAGGTAAAATGACGTTCGATAATCTCCGACCTTGACTAAGATACGTAAAACCTATCATTTGATTGATTTCTGCATAAGCGGAAGTATTATCGCCACCATTGTGGTTAGGTCCGGAATCAATCGTACACGAAAAATATTCAGGAGTATTCGCACGAATATGCTTACAACGCTCTAACATTTCATCTTTTCTTGAATTTCCAGCACCGGTAGACCAAACAAATCCCGTTTGTTTGTTTCTAATTTTTAAAATATTTTTATATTTATTTCCATTATAACTACCTGCGCTAAAGAAATATTCGAAGTTTTTATTCTCATAGATTTTAACATATCCATCATCAGATGAAACACCACTGATTGGAATGTTATATTCAGAGGCTGGGAATTGTTCATTTCGATTTGTATCATCAACCGCATAAACTAAATGTTGATTGTTCCTAACAATTGTGAAGCCTGCAAAAACTAAAAAACTCATGAGCAACAATTTGCCATATTTTTTAATACCAGCCAGCACGAAGTTTCACCTCCCGAGAAATACTTTCAATTAATGTTGATACTTGATCAAACATTAGTAAGATTGTCAAACAAATAATCACAAATAAAATCATAAAGATAATCGTCAACACGATGTTCCAGAACGTTTGCTTAAATGTATAGTTATGCGTTTCTAAAACACCAACGACAATAAAGAAGATACTTCCCCAAAGTGCAAGTTGGAACAATAAATCCATAATGATTTGTTCAGTTAATGTTAAAACATAAGAGAGTCCAACTGCAATTGGTAATAAAATAATCAATGGTAATAAACTATAACCCGTAAACTTATAAATATTTTTAAAGGTTCCTTCACCATTTTTAATTGCGGAAACTAAATAGTTACAAATAATGAAAATAGCTAATACTCCGATATATCCAAAAATAACAATGGAAGCCCACAATGTATTTTCATTAAAGTATTGGAATGGTAAGGCCTTACCATACATATACCAAGTAAAGATAATTAAACCTAAAATATAATAAATGGTTGCACCTAATACAGAGCCACGTCGGCCTGTCTTTAATTCATAGAAAGTATCTACTGGTTTTCGTATCAATCTAAAACCAACAGTGAGGTCTTTAAAGATGCGACTATGAACGGTTTTATCTTTGACTTTTCCAGAGAAATTAGCTAGCACTGGAACATACTTAAATAAATAATACAAAGCAAGCAATACGACTACAATACCTACTAAAATAGCAATGGCAATGCCTAAATTTGTTTGTAGCCAATTATTTCTTATTTCCCAAAAAGCTTCAGAATATAAACTTCTATTTTTGGAAATGGAGAAATATTTTGCAGCTTCTTCAAATTGTAAATCGTAATAGTATGCCTTTCCTAAACCATCATTGGCAAAGACAGATAATTCATCTTCTACTAAAACTTTTTCCCATGCTTTTCTTGATCTTTCATATTCATGATTTTCAAAAGAAACTAAAGCATCGAAAATATTAATTGTATAATCTGTAGGATTAAAAGATTGAATTAAATTGCGTTCTTGGTCAATAGCCCAAATACGATTTTGAGAATCTACTCCGATAGCCCGCAACATTTGGAAGAAACCTACGATATCAGGTTTATCCTTTTCATCACAACCAAATAAATAAATGAATTGACCATCCGGGCCATAAACGAAAATTAAACCATTTTGTTCGGCAACAAACATAATGCCATCTTTCGTAACTGTGATATCTGAATATTCCGTAGGCAATCCAGTAACTTGGAAGGACATCATGGCTGAACCATCCGTTTTATGCTTTGTGAAGCTAGGATAAGTGGTAGCTGCGGCATTATTTGGTTTGGTCGTCATTGAATAAGTTAAATTCTTACTATCAATAAAGACATTTGTAAAGCCAACCGGTTCAGGAATATCAATTTGTTTTAATTGTTTTGCAGTACCAAAAGTTTTTACAAGATAATACAACAAATTATATTGCACTGCATTTACAGCAAAGAAACTAATAAATTCACTAAACACATATTCATTTGGACCCCATTTATCTACGTCCAAGTAGGAATTAGATAAAAGAATCAATCCAGAACCCGTGGATGGACTAGCAACATAAATTTTTCCTTCATTATCCACAGAGATTTTTGAAGGTTCAAAATTGGTAAGATCTTTACTACCAAAAGCAGGTGAACGATCTGTAACTCTTCCTGCCTTTTCAACGGCGGGTTCCGTAATTATTTTATAATGATTTAAATTATTGAGCTCAGCCATATAAATCAAACCGATAAAAGTAAATTGACGCGCCGTATCCCCGCTATTAATTGTGAAGGTTGCTTTAGCATCACTAACATATAGCCAATCCACACCATTTAGATTAACAATCCATAAGCCTGTTGGGGCAGTAATGTAATTAAATGGTAAAACGATTTTTTCTACTGTGGATGCAGGGTTTTCAACAGATAAATTCATTTTAATTAAATAAGGTGTTGCACCATTACTTGGATTATTTAAAATATATGCAATATCGCCATCTTGTTCCTCATGAATAAACATTTCTTGAGGATTTTCTAATCCAATTGTATCGTAAGTAGAACCTGGTTCATAGGCATCCGGTGCATTGACTAGAATATTATCCGCATTAAAGGTTTGCGTATAAGTTGTAGCCGTAGCCGCATGAACAGGTCTTACATGCGACAATGCATCATAATTTTCATAATAATTACCAAATAAACCACTTGCAGCAATAATTAATGCAATGCCAACGAGGGCAAATAATTTCTTTATGTATTTCATTATTTGATACCTGACCTTGCCATTGTATTCATTACTCTAGATTGCATAGCAATAAAGATAATTAGATTTGGAACGAAGATTATTAGAGAAGATGCTGCGGCAACTCCAGTAGCCTTAATTCCAGCAGAAGCTTGTAACAAGCTTAAATAATAAGGTAATGTTTTTAAACTTTCACTTGTAAGATAAATCAAACTTGCGCCTCCTGAATTCCAAATGCTTTGGAAAGCCAAGATAGCAATCGTTGCAATGGCTGGTTTAACCAAAGGAATTACAAATTTTAAAATGATTTGTAAATCATTCGCGCCATCTAATTTTGCAGATTCCAGAATTTCTTTTGGAATACCATCATCCATGTTTTGTTTTAATAAGAATAAATATACAGGAACAGCTAAAGATGGAATAATATGTACCCAGAAATTATCAATTAATCCTAAACCAGAAATAATTAAATAATTAGGAACTGCGACTGCGACTGCGACAAACATTAAAGCGAGTTGATTCACTTTAAATAAAACTTTTTTAAATTTAAATTCTTTTTTAGAAATCGCATACGAAGCTAAAACCGTAATAAAAATAACACCAATCACATAAACCACCGAGATAATCAAAGAATTTAGTAAATAACGAACCCATGGTAAACCTGTGGTCCTTGCTAATCTTCCTAATTCTGTAAAATTAGAAAGCGTTGGATTTTTAACAAATAATTGGGGTGGAAAATAGAATAATTCATCCAATGGTTTAAAGGCTTGGTTAATAATATAAATAATTGGAAGAATCATCACTGTACAGATTAAAAGAAGAACTACTAAAAATTTGATTTGACTCGCTTGAAATCTTTTTGGATTTAATTGAGTAACTTGAAATTTTGCCATAATTTATTCTCCCCCCCCTTTTAATCCTTTTCTGCAAACAATTTTGAAGCAATGCGGGAGAATATTAATACGAACAATAATAATACAACCGACATCGCTGATGCATATCCCAATTCATTTCTAATAAATGCATAATCGTTCATGTGTGCAAGAATCGTTTGGGCTGAATTTTGTGGCGTAGGATTGGATCCTGACAAATCAACAGCAAGTGTACCTGCACTCATTGCACTCGTAATTGACATAATTGCACTAAAGAACATGGAACCTTTCATTTGAGGAATTGTAACATAAATTGTTTCTTGGAAACGATTTTTAATTCCATCAATATGAGCGGCTTCGAATAATTCTTGATCCAAATTACATAAAGAAGCAAGAATGGATAAGAAACCTATACCAAAGGAAGACCATAATGCAACAAATATTGTTAAATTTAACAAATATTGTGGCGAGGTTAGCCATGCAATTGGAGCTTTAATAATACCTAAATTCATTAAAATAGCATTTAAATAACCAAATTGGTCACCAGAGAAAAAGGATTTCCAGATAACACCAATAAAGACACCTCCAGCAAGAGAAGGAGTGTAGACAATTAAAGCTAAAACTGTACGAATTCCCCGAGGTAATTGGGCTAACATCCATGCAATAATGAAGGATAAAATATAACCTCCAGGTCCGACAATGATAGCGAATTTTAATGTTTGTGGAATAACATACATCATAAATTCTCTATCTCGAGTAAACATATCAATGTAATTTTGAATACCAATAAATCTTGGCGTGTCAATAGCATTATAATAAGTCAAACTTAATAATGCAGACATGAAAACTGGAACAACAATGAAAACGAAAAATAAAGCTGCAAATGGAAAGACAAGTAAGAAAATACCCCAAGCTGAACCATTAATACCTGTATTCTTATGTCTTCTTTTCTTTTTTGTCTTATCCGTTTTTTTCAATGTGTAGCCTTGAATATTTCTACGAATTTTAGGCTGCTCAACGGATTGTGTAGAATAACTCATACCAATGATTCACCTCCTTAAATTGGACATTTTTTGTTTTGAATGCATTGAAGCATCCATTGATAATCACGAATCATATATTTTTTTATTGGTGTATTGGTCTTTGTATCATAAAAACCAAACTCTTCCATTTTTCTACGAATTTCACGATCGATAACAACTTTATTTAAATCGATAGCATTCGCTACAGACATTTTAACCGCTTCCGTACCGCTACTAGATTTTCCTAAAACAACCGTGTTCCAAATATCTGATAAACCTCTTTGAATCATATATTGTCCAGGTAATTGTTGCAAATCGGTAATCCATTTCTGAGCTTCCAACATAATTTCTCGAACATCACTATCCACCAATAATTCTTTAGCTGCTTCTTTATTAGCACTAAACCAAACAAAGGATGGACCATAAATGGATTGTAACGTATCTGCATATTCTATTTGAACATCTGTGCTCATCCACCATTTATTAAATTCCCAAGCTTCATCAATTTTTTTAGATTTATTGAAAATCATCGATGTTGAGCCATTTGAAATATACCATCTAGAAACTTCATCAGGAGTTCCATCACCATTTAAATCTTCACAAGTTCCATCTTCAATAGAACAATTTTGTTTAACTCCAGGTGGTAAAGCAATTTTCCATTTACCGGCTAATTCAGGAGCAACATATTTTAATGAAATATACATGCTAATATCACTAACACCTAGTGGAACAGATCCATAACGGAAAGAGTTAAAGAAATTAGCTACTTCTGCAGGTAATGCATAAATCGTATATAAATCTGTTAAGGTTTGTAATCCTTTTACACTTTCATCAGTTCTTAAATCAACAGAAAAACCATCATCGCTATATAATTTACCGCCATTTTGTAAAATCAATTGTACTGTCGCCGATAGCGGTTTTAAAGAAGTACTTACACTTGCTGGATAATAGAAATTCATTCCTGAACTTTGTAATCTAGGAAGAATATTAATTAAATCATCCCAAGTGTCAGGCATTGGTAATTCGGTATTATTATCACCAATAACTTCGAGAATATCTGATCTACCATATAAAACTTGAGCTGTTGAAGTTTCAGGTAATCCATAAATTTTATCTTGATATAAAGAAGACATAAATTGTCCTGCAGGAATGTTTGCAGCCACATCCCAGAAATCTTCAAAATCACTTAAAGGATAAGCCGCATCGCCACGTAAAGCAAATTCAAAGGCCAACCCTGCGGTTACCCCTAATGCTAAATCTGGGGTTTGATTTGCAGCATTCGCTAAAATCAAATTTTGTTCTCCAGGCATTTGACGAAGATTGACTTTAATTCCTGTCTTTTTCGTGAAATCGTTATCTGCCATTGCTTGCATGATTTCAATATAGTTTAAAGAACGATTGACCCAAACATTTAATTGATCTGGATCATTTTCTGTTTTATAACGATCTGAAGTAAATGTATCAAATAAAGAACTTATACTATTTTTAAAGTTTTCCCAACCGGAAGCATTTGCTCTTGCAATTTTGGATGAATCATTCGTTAGATAAATCATATCTAAGGTCATATTCGTCGCTGTTAACATATTTGCCGTATCTGCGATTAATTTTGCTAAGCATGAATCACCCGAAGAAAAACGGTTTAGATTGTTAGGAATACTATTAGGTGATTTAATAAACGAATCTAATAATTGTGTCATTCGAGGGAAATAAGACAAAATCATAGAACTTTTATCTACTAATTGAGAAAGACGATTATATTCATAATAAATAACATTTTTATAATATTGTAATAAATCTTCTGTTTCTGGGAAAATCGTCGTCAAACGCCATTGTCGATTGGTATCTACGACAGCCCCCGTAATTTTTCTTATTTCAATAGCAAAATCATTAATATCATTATAGATTGACATTAAACTATAATAACTTTCAGAGAAAATTTCTTTTTCTGAGGTAACGGAGATTTCATATTCTTCATTTGCATTAAAATAATAATACAAAGGTTTACCATTTTTATTGAGCGTTTCATTGGCATACCCACTACCTGTATTGTCAAAACGATAATTCTTAAATTCTTCGAATGGAATTTCGCCATTAATACGAATTGTCCGAAAAACAGGGCCTTCATTTGTACCATTATAATAGTGGAATGTCAATGGATAAAGTCCTGCTTGATCGACAGTTATTTTCCATGTAGCTGTTTGACCTGCTAAATCCCAGCCATCCAAAACATTGATTAATTTTTTATAATTATTAAATGGTGCGACGGTAGCGGTCATTTCGGTAGCTAATCGAATAGCTTTATCATTTTTATAGGCATAATCGATTGCATTTAATTTATATGTTCCTTGTCCTTGCGTATGATTAACTTCGCTATAATAGGTTGTATAATTTTTTAAAGGTTGATAAGGAATCAAGGTGACTTTTCGAATATAAATGGTACTTTCTGAATTGCTTCTAAAGATAATAGAACTAGTATTAGAATTAATTTCAAAAAGTGCAGGCTCTGCCGTATCTTTGACATTGGTATTCAAAACCGTAGACGCCCATGTTCCATATCTTCTTGTCTTAGGAGCTAATTGATCACCATATTTATTTACATAGCCATCAAAATCTTTATTTCCATCTTCTTTCATTTCTACATCGTCTTCATACAATAATGGAAGTTCCATAGAAGTTGCTGAAGAAAATTGCAATGAATTGCCGATATAAACACTAATTAATCCACTAGAAAGAAAATCAATAGGTAGATAATATTCCACTTCTAAAGTATATAATCCATTAGGAACATTGGCTAATGTAAGCCCATCGGCTGATGTCGTTATGGAATAACGAATTTCTCCACCTAAACTTCGCGATAATAAAATATCAACGTTATTTTTATCTTCGCCTTCAATATCTTCTTGAGGATGTATAGCATTGGTAGCCGTTAATACTCTTTTATTGCTAGCATCCACATAACTATCATATTTTGTTAATAATTGTTTATATCGATAAATATAGTCATCGCTGCCACCTGTTCGATTTAAAATATAATCCACACTAGTTTCATAGTCTTCAAGTGTTACTGAATATGGTTTAACAGCTTTACTGCATGATGTTAATAGCAATAATACTCCTAAACTAAACATTGCTAGTTTGCCTGTTTTTCTTTTCATCTTATCCCTCCTAAAAACAACAAATACGAGAATGGAAAAAATGGCTACCCATTCTCGTTAATTTCTTTAGATTTTTGTATTATCTCTGACATCAAAATCAGCTGGTAATTTATAATATTGATGCATACATTCTTCAATATAATTCCAAGCCATTTCAGTATTTGAATTAATATCATTTGCCCAATTGTTTAATAAACCAGCCACGGTACTTGCCCATGTAACACTATTAATGTTAACTTCGCCTAAAGCTTTCGTATACCATCTGCCATTCCAAACGCCAAAAATATTTTTTGTCCCCCCCGTATCATTATCAGGGATAACCCAAGGATAAAAATTATCAGAGCATACAATAAAATCGTTATTAGAATACATTTCCATTACTTTGGCAACACCCGGTTTCGTTTCTGGATTCCAAGTAGGATAGTTTTTCAAAAAGTATGAAAGTTGTTGATTGTATTCATCTTCAACACCTTCTACACTGACTGGTAAAGCATAAGGATTACCATTTTCATCCGTTCTACTTAACACTGGGAATCCTTTAATCGCACCGACAACTTTACCTTTTTCATAATCGGATTCATCATCACTTGTTGGATTGTTCCATTCAATTTCTGAAGCCGCTTTAATTGAACGTGGGTCAGATACCATAAAAGTTGCAAAATAAGCTGCAGCTTCTTGGGCTAATCGTTGTTGTTTTGTACAAGTTTCTTTATTGTTAATAATTGGACATTGATTTCCTAAATGTAAAGCACCAAACATAATACCTAAGCTTAAATCATCTTCTTCAGTTAATCCTGGATAAGGATACATATCTAAGTGATCTGCAGTACCATTTTTGACTGCTTTTTGAGAAAGTCCACCCATACTAAATGAACGATCTAATTGAACAACTGCTCTATCTTTAGACATGAGTTCTACTTTTTGCCAATTATGCCATTCTTGACCCTTGATTTTTTCAGAACTATCAGGGTTGTACCAAACATAATCTTTATTCCATTTATATTCTAGTTCAAGCATATGACGCACTTCAGGCGTATTTAAATCCACATTCTTGCCTTCAATATAATTTTTATAAATCGTTGGTAAGACAAAATTAGGCATATCAATATCTAAATTAATTAATCCAGCAACACCACCCACTTGTGGTTTTCTAGAAGTAATTAATGCATCTAATGCATCTAATGTCCATTCGCCTGGTTCTGGTGCAGGCATTTCTCCATAGCTTCCTTCGCCTTCGTATAAATAAGTATTTAATGTAATCGTTTTAGGATAAACGCCAAAAGGTACACTTGCTTGGAAGCCACCATAATTGGAATACTTAAGCAAATCTTTGTTTAAATATTTGTACAATGGGAATTCATCTTTATATTGAGAAAAATCAGCAATAATTCCTGATTCTAACATCGTAGGAATGGAATTCACATGATGCATAATGTGTGGTGGTCGATTGTCATGATTAGAAAGATAGTTTCGATAACTTTCATAATAACTAGGATGTCCATCCGCACCATCACATGAATACATGTTAATTTTTATATCTGGATAAATCTTTTTAAATTCTCTTGCAGCTGCAAAGAATAAAGCAGCACTTTGGTCGATAATATCTTCGGATGTCCATTTAGGATTTCCGATATCTAGATAAGTATCCGTGTGTCCAATAATGTACATCATAACATCAATATCGCCTTTATATTCTAAAATTGGATCCCATCCATTAACTGCTAAAGATTTTCCGTTTGTTGTATCATTTTTTGCACAACCAGTCATTGATGTAATCGCTAACATTATGGGTAATGCCAAAAATAATTTGTTTTTTATTTTCATGATTATTTCTCCCATCTCTAGATTTTATTTGCTTACAACCATAATCGTGTTAATAACATTTCTGCAATTGGTATCAGTATAAGCAGCGCCATAGTCAGATGAACGAACCATAACTGTCATAAAGCCATTATTATTAACCAATAATTGTGTGGAACCTCCACCATCAAAATTAAATGCATTGTACGCACCATAGTAACGCATAAAATCACTTAATTCAACTAAGTTCACACCACTATTTAAATTTCCAGCTGGATTCTTTGAAGCATTATATTCCAAATCTTCGACGGACACGATCATAACGGTACCATCATTTTTGATGCCTACTGCAGTCCGAGGAACTCGTGATTTAGCACCATTTGATGTTTCTTTAGATACTGTTGGGGCAATGTTTCCTTGTTCTACTAAGGAATGTCTACCACCCAAAATCGTATCATAATAATTCCAAAGATTATCTTTAGATTTTATGAAACCTACTGCAATCGGCGTATTTACTTCTACGTCTCTAAAATCACTTGGAAGAACCAAATAAGTTACTTTTAGGGTTGGTGTAAATGTTTGTGCACTTGTCACTTCAAATTTGTTTGTAACATAAGCTTTAACCATTTTACCTTCAGTAGAATCTTGAGTTAATTCCAAAACCGTATGATTTGAAACACGTACATTACCTTTGGTAAGCCAATTGACTGAAATATCATTAATAGCACCATCTTTTTCAATTTCATAGGTTTCTACACTCGTATCTGCATTGTAAATATCAACACCATAAGTTAGTTTTGCATCGACATTTTCATAACGATCTTGAGATTTTGTCATTGCAGCAATTTGTGCTTGATTGCCACTAATGCCTAAAAGCATTGGTGAACTTTCTGGCAAATCGTTTCGGTCATAATTATGACCTGATTTTAAAATCACACCATCTTTAACAAAAGCATTGATTGATTGGGAATTTCCAAAATAATCAGCATTGGTTGCCATATAGACTGTTTTTCCACGATTTACTTTTTTCCAAGCATTAACTTGATCAATAATTTTAGATGTTTGTGTATAATTTCCTGGATCCGTCGTATTGTTATAACTACCAGCAACAATCGAAACCAAATTTAAATCTACTTCAGTCACATAAACTGTAATATGATTTCCTTGTGCAGCAGTAATTGTGTTTAAATTGTATTCAACTTTGTAAAGATCGACACCAGGTGCTACACTTAAATTCAATGTCTTCGTATAACCTTCTAGATTAAATGTTGTTGGCGTGTAAGCATCCAACGTTGCTGGATACGTAACAGGAGCAGCTTTGCTATGGCAAAAGCCACAATCTTGAAATTCAGTAGAACTGCTACTATCGCTACTTCCCTCACTCGAAGAAGTAGACACTGAACTACTCGTCGTTGAACTACCCGTCAATGAACTACTCGCATTATCTTTGTGGTTACTTTTTCCTTCTCCACAACCAGAAACAAAAGCCAACAACAAAATTGAAAGCAAGATGCCAAGTTTCTTTTTCATAAAAATCCTCCTTCAAAAGCTTCAAAAGTTAGCATTTTACAATAATATAAATTAACCAAACCTATTATAACATAATAGGTGACTATAAACCATAAAAAAAATTATTTTTTTATATTTTGTTATTTTAATTTTTCCAAAACCGCTAAAAATTGTGCAAAAGATGTCATATGAGAAAGTTCATTGCGAAGTGTTGTAGAATCATAAAATCCTTTCAAAAACCATCCTGCTTGTTTTCGTAATTCTTGAATTGCAATGTATTCTCCCTTTAATTTAATTAAATCATCAGCATACGATTTTAATAGGTTTATTTTCGATTCTTCCGACAAATTTTCAAGTATTTGTCCTGTTTCTAAATAAGTATTTATCTGTGTAAAGAGATAAGGATTTCCATAGGACGCTCGGCCAATCATCACCGCATCACAATTTGTAAAATCTAAAATTTCTTTAGCTTGTTCTGGTGTTTTAATATCACCATTGGCAATAATTGGAAATTGGCCTAAACTCTCTTTTACTCGACGAATTATTTCATAATCTACTTTCCCACTATATAAATCCGATTTGGTTCTCCCATGAATACAAATCGCACTTGCACCGGCTTCATAAATTTTTTTAGAAACCTCCAAAGCATTGATGTGATGATGATCCCATCCTATGCGAATTTTAACAGTTACAGGTTTTGATACATTCAAAACAATCGTTTTTACCGTCAAAAAAATTCTTTCTGGATCTAATAAATAATAACTCCCTGCAAAAGTTCTGGTTACTTTAGGGACAGGGCATCCCATGTTAATATCAATAATATCTGCATCCGTGTTTTGATCGACAAATTTTGCAGCTTCTAGTAACGTAGTTAAATCTCCTCCAAAAATTTGAATCGCCATTGGATGTTCATCTACAGCCACTTGTAACAAAGATAAGGTCTTTTTATCGTGATAATGGATTCCCTTATCACTAATCATTTCGCTATATACAAGACCAGCACCAAATTGATGGCAAAGTCTTCGATATGCGACTTGTGTTACACCTGCCATAGGTGCTAAAACAGTCTTTTTATCGATAAAAACATTTCCTATATAAAAACTCATAACGACAACTCACTTTCTTTTTTAGACAAAAAATGCACTTAAAGTGCATTTTATTTATTTTATTTTGGTTTTATTACCCATGTAAGGTTGTAATACCATTGGAATATTTACACTGCCATCTTCATTTAAATTATTTTCTAAAAATGCAATTAACATTCTTGGTGGTGCAACCACGGTATTATTTAACGTATGAGCAAAATATTTTCCTTTTTCGCCATTTACTCTGATGCCTAATCTTCTCGCTTGTGCATCGGTAAGATTGGAGCAACTACCTACTTCAAAATATTTTTGTTGTCTAGGACTCCAAGCTTCAACATCAATACTTTTACTCTTTAAATCGGCTAAATCACCTGAACAGCATTCGAGTGTCCGTACCGGAATATCTAAACTTCTAAATAAATCCACCGTGTTTTGATATAATTTTTCAAACCACATTTTACTATCTTCTGGTTTACATACAACAATCATTTCTTGCTTTTCAAATTGATGAATACGGTAGACGCCTCTTTCTTCAATACCATGAGCTCCCTTTTCTTTTCTAAAACAAGGAGAATATGAAGTATAAACATAAGGTAAATCTTTTTCATCTAAAATGGTATCAATAAATTTACCAATCATAGAATGTTCACTTGTACCGATTAAATATAAATCTTCATTTTCAATTTTATACATCATTGCATCCATTTCTTCAAAACTCATAACACCTGTTACCACATCACTACGAATCATGAAAGGAGGCACAACATAAGTAAACCCACGATCAATCATAAAATCTCTTGCATAGGAAATAATTGCAGAATGCAAGCGCGCAATATCTCCCATCAAATAATAGAAGCCATTTCCTGCCACTTTCCTTGCACTATCTAAATCAATTCCATGAAGTTTTTCCATGATTTCAACATGATAAGGGACTTCAAATGGCTTCAAAGCAGGTTCTCCATATTTTTTAATTTCTACATTTTGTGAATCATCCTTACCAATAGGTACGGTTTCATCAATGATGTTAGGAATTTTCATCATGATTTCTTTTAATGCTTTTTTTGTATTTTCTTCTTCTACTTCTAAATCAAGCAATTCTTGATCAATAAGCGCAATTTGTTTTTTGATTTCATTGGCTTCTTCTACTTTTTTAGCGGCATAGAGTGCACCAATTTGTTTGCTGAGTGCATTTTTCTTTCCTCTTAAATCACTTGCTTTCGTAATATATTTACGTGCTTCAATGTCTAATTCATAAGCTTTATCCACGAGTGGTAGCTTATGATCTTGAAATTTTCTTTTGATGTTTTCTTTTACGAATTCCTTGTTGTTTCTAATTAGTGCAATATCAATCATATTCTATCCTCCTGTGTTCCACGTGGAACATTTCTTATTCTTCAGTGCTATCGTCTAGTTGATTTTCACTTTCAGAAACACGTTCTTCTTGTTCTGTTTCATCAAGTTCAAGTTTATCCGTGATAGCTAGAGAAGCGACTTCTTGTCCATCATTCAAACGAATAATACGGACGCCAAGAGTGTTTCTTCCAGCTTGTTTTACTTGTTCTAAGTTTGTTCTAATAACGATACCTTGATTTGTGACAACTAGGATATCTTCATTACCATGCACGGCTTTTATCGTAGCAATGTCGCCATTTTTATCTGTTGTTTTCATCGTTAAGACACCTTGACTACCCCGTTTCGTTAAGCGATAATCTTCAAGCAACGACATTTTACCATAGCCTTTTTTAGATATAACAAAAATTAAATTACCTTCCAAAGAGGTGGCAACACCAACAACGCTTCCTTTGTTTACATTAATTCCTTTAACACCCGAAGCTGTTCTTCCCATGCAACGGACATCTTGTTCATTAAAACGAACTAATTTACCATTGGATGAAGCAATTAAAATTTGAGCTGTTCCATCAGTTAATTTTACATCTACTAATTCATCGTTTTCTTTTAAACCAATGGCAATCTTTCCTTTTTGACGAATATTTTCAAATTCTTTAATTGCTACTCTTTTTACAATACCTTGTTTGGTAACAAAAACTAAGGTGACATTTTCATCATACGCATCGGTAGAAATAATGGATTTTACTTTTTCATTGCTTTCCATGCTTAATAAATTAATTGCAGGAATTCCTTTAGCGGTACGTCCATATTCTGGAATTTGATGACCACGTATACGATAAACTTTACCAAAATTTGTAAAGAATAAAACGTCGGTATGCGTATTTGTAACCACAATTTTGTCTACAATATCTTCTTCATTTATCGACATTCCTTTGATGCCTTTACCCCCACGATGTTGTGTACGATAAGTATCTTCTGGAACACGTTTAATATAACCATTTACGGTTAAAGTCACAATAATATTTTCTTTTTCAATTAAATCTTCATCATCAATATTAAAATCACCAGAAATAATTTGTGTTCTTCGAGGATCACTATAACGATTCTTTATTTCCGTCAATTCTTTTTTCACAATTTCAAATACTTTTTCTTCGCTTTCTAAAATAGCTTTAAATTCAACAATTTGACTTTCTAGCATTTGCCGCTTGTTTTCTGTTTTTTCACTTTCTAATGCGGAAAGTCTTCCTAAAGGCATAGCCACAATGGCTTTTGCTTGTCTTTCTGATAATTCAAAACGATTCATTAAAGCATTTTGAGATTCTTCAATGTTTTTCGAAGCACGAATAATCCGTACGACTTCATCGGTATTTTCAATTGCCACAATAATACCTAATAAAACATGTAATTCATCTTCTGCTTTTTTCAATTCGAAAATGGTTCTTCTACGAACGACATCTTCTTGATGTTTCAAATAATAAGAAAGCATTTCCTTAACTGGTAAAATTTTAGGTTCTCCATCAACTAAAGCTAACATATTTATCCCATAACTAACTTGTAGTTGTGTTAATTTGTATAATTGATTTAATAAAACTTCAGGAACAACATCTTTTCTTAGTTCAATCACAACGCGAATATCTTCACCACTGGATTCATCTCTTAAATCTGTAATTCCTTCAATTCTTTTATCACGTGCAAGTTCAGCGATTCTTTCAATCATCGTCGTCTTATTCACTTGATAAGGAATTTCACTTACAATAATTCGATTTTTCCCATTAGCTAAAGGTTCAATTTCTGTTTTAGAACGTAATAAAATCGTTCCTGTACCTGTTTCATAAGCCTTTTTAATTCCAGATTTACCTAAAATATATGCTCCTGTAGGAAAATCAGGCCCTTTTAAAATTTGCATCAAATCAACGACTTCAATATCTGGATGATCAGCAATGGCTAAAATAGCATCAATCGTTTCAGCAAGATTATGTGGCGGAATATTGGTAGCCATTCCTACCGCAATTCCTGTTGAACCATTCACTAAAATGTTTGGAAATTTAGAAGGTAAAACCACAGGTTCTTGTTCTTCACCATCATAGTTTGGCATGAAGTCAACAGTTTCTTCGTCGATATCTTTTACCATTTCCATTGCAATCTTAGACATTCTAGCTTCCGTATAACGCATTGCAGCAGCGCCATCACCATCAATAGAACCAAAATTACCATGTCCATCTACCAAAGGATACCTTGTAGAAAAGTTTTGTGCCAAACGCACCATTGCTTCATAAATCGCTGCATCGCCATGAGGGTGATATTTCCCCATAACATCCCCAACAATACGAGCAGATTTTTTATAAGGACTCCCTGCACTCATTTTAGCTTCACTCATGCCAAATAAAATACGACGATGAACAGGCTTTAATCCATCTCTTACATCAGGAAGTGCACGAGAAACAATAACGGACATGGCATATTCTAGAAATGAAGTCTTAACTTCTTTAGCTAGATTGACATCTTGAATTCCTTGATCTTCTTGTTTTTCGTGTTCAGCAAATTCTTTTAAATCTTCTTTCACTTATACCACTCCCCTCTATTAAATATCTAAATTCGTAACAAATTTAGCATTATCTAAAATATATTGTTTTCTAGGTTCAACTTTTTCACCCATTAACATATCAAAAATACGATCTGCCTCAATGGCATCATCCATCGTTACCCGAAGCAAAGTTCGATATGCAGGATCCATTGTCGTTTCAGATAATTGTTGATAATCCATTTCTCCTAGCCCTTTATATCTTTGAATACTTAATTTACCGGTTAATCGACTACGAATTTCTTCTAGTTGTGCATCATTATAAGCATATTCTACCGTCTTTCCGCATTCCACTTTATATAAAGGTGGTTGAGCAATATAAATATGACCTTGTTCAACTAAAGGTTGCATATAACGATAAAAGAATGTTAGTAACAAAATACGAATATGAGAACCATCAACATCAGCATCAGTCATAATAATAATTTTATTATAACGTAATTTGGAAATATCAAATTCTTCATGTATACCTGTTCCAACCGCTGTGATAATGGTACCAATTTCAGCATTTTCAAAAACCCGATGAGGATTTGCTTTTTCAACATTGATAATTTTACCACGTAATGGCAAAATAGCTTGATATTCACGAACTCTTCCTTGCTTTGCACTACCTCCTGCTGAATCCCCTTCGACGATAAACATTTCACAAAGAGAAGCATCTTTACTAGAGCAATCTGCAAGTTTTCCAGGTAACGTTGAAAAATCAAGTGCGCCTTTTCTTCTTGTTTGTTCTCTAGCTCGTTTTGCAGCAAGACGAGCTTTATTAGCTAAAGCTGCCTTTTCCACAATAATCTTTGCTTCTACTGGATTTTCCATTAAAAACCTTTGAATTTGTTCTCCAAAAATTGCACTTGCGATTTTACGAACTTCAGAATTTCCTAGTTTTCCTTTGGTTTGTCCTTCATATTGTGGATCTGGATGCTTAATCGAGATAATTGCAGTCATTCCTTCTTTAACATCATCAAATTGGAAATTTTCTTCATTATCTTTTAAGATTTTCTTTTCTCTAGCATAATTATTAATTACGCGTACTAAAGCAAGCCGGAAACCTTCTTCATGTGTTCCTCCTTCACGCGTATTAATGTTGTTACAAAAAGAATATAAATTTGGCGTATAACCATCATTATATTGAATAACCCCTTCAACCGTAATCGTTTCTTCTTTTCCACGTACTTCTGCTTTATCTTCACCTTTAACATGAATAATATGTTCATGAATCGGTGTTTTATTTTCGTTAATAAATTTAATATATTCTTCAAGTCCTATTTCATATAAAAATTCATCATGTACGTTAGGTTCAACACGATAATCTGTAAGGGTTAATTTTATTCCTTCGTTTAAAAAGGCAAGTTGACGTGTTCTTTCTTTCAAAACGTCATAATCAAATTCTTGCGTTTCTTCAAAAATTGTCGCATCCGCTTTAAAACGTACGGTCGTTCCCGTATCTTCCAACGACACTTGACCAATTTCTTTTAAATGACCATCAGGATGACCGCCATTAATAAATTTTTGATAAAATAATTTGCCATCTCTTTTTACCCATACTTCTAAAAATTCAGATAAAGCATTGACAACCGATGCTCCCACGCCATGCAAGCCACCAGACACTTTATATCCTCCGCCTTCACCAAATTTGCCTCCGGCATGTAAAATGGTATAAATTGTTTCTACTGTGGACATTCCGGTTTTAGGATGGATTCCTGTAGGAATACCTCGACCATGGTCAATCACTTCTATTACATTATCTTTTAAAATGTTGATGTTAATTTCTTTACCAAATCCAGCCATAGCTTCATCAATGGCGTTATCGACAATTTCCCACACCAAATGATGTAATCCTGTTTTAGAAGTAGTACCAATATACATTCCTGGTCTTTTTCTTACCGCTTCAAGCCCTTCTAGGACTTGAATATCACTTTCACTATAATGACTCACTTTGTTTTCTTCCATTGCATATTACTCCCCTTTCAACAACATTTCCTTGTCGCATTTTAATAATTTCAATCGGTTGATCGATTGCTTCTTGAATCACCTCTGAATAATGTGTACAAGTCACAAAGACCTGTTCTTTAGACAAAATATAATTCAACAAAGCTTGTTTTTTATCTTTATCCAATTCCGAAAAAGCATCATCAAGAATTAGAATGGGCTCATCTTTATTAATTCTTGTATTTAATTCAACCATGGCTAGTTTTAAAGAAAGCGAAATTAATCTTTGCTGTCCTTGTGAAGCATATAAACTAACCGCCTTATCATTCAAATAAATTTCAAAATCATCTTTATGCACACCGATTTGCGTAAATGTTTTTTCGATATCTTTATTTAAATTTTCATTTAACATCGATTTTGCAAGATCGATATACTTTTCTTTGTCTTTTTCATCTAAATAAGTTTTATAAACAATAGAAATTTGATCCTTTTGTTTCGTTATTTTTTGATATAGGGTAACCAGCAATTCATTTAACTGTTGAATTAACCAAGATCTTTTATGATAAAGTTCATAAGAAACATTTAATAATTGTTCATCAATAATGCTTAATAAATTTTTTTGCTTTTCACTCATTTTTTTTAATAAAGCATTTCTTTGTTCTAAAACTTTTTGAAAAATAATTAATTGCTTCATATAAACTGGGAATAATGATGCAAGTTCGCTATCTAGAAGCCATCTTCGAATACGAGGACTTTCTTTAAAAATACGAACATCTTCTGGAATAAAGCTAATGGTTTGAATACTTCCTAAGTATTGTGAAATCTTTGCAACTTTATTTTTATTAATAAAACAAATTTTACCTTGATTTGTTAATAAAATTTGATATTGATGTGTGCCACTTTTCTTATGTACTTTTGCTCGAACACAAGCTTCTTTAGCATCATAATGAATGAATTCTTTGTGATGATAACTTCGAAACGAATGGGTTTTTGATAAAACATAAATACTCTCTACAAGATTGGTTTTTCCTTGACCATTCATCCCGTAAAATAAGGTTACTCCTTTTTTTAAATTTAATTGCAAATCAACTAAATTTCGAAATGAAGTAACTTGCAATTGAATAATATTCATTAATGACTCAGTTGATAAGTGTGGTTTAACACTTTGACAATATCGTTAGGATATAATTTTCTTCCTCGACGTGTTTCAATCATTTCGTTGACTAAAACCTCGTTGTTTTGAAGAAAGATTTTCGCCTCGCCACCGTATGAAATAATGGATTTTAACTTTAGCAATTGTCCTAAAGTGATATAATCTCCAACAATCTTCACTTTTTCCATTTTTTATTCCCCTTTTATAACGATTTAATTATACCATTTCATTTTTCATTTTTCAAACCTTTCTTAGTATTTTATACTAAGAAATTTCACAAATATGAGGCAAAAATCGCTTCTATTTCAAATCTTTTTTGTTCTATGTAAAATAAGATAGTTCTAAGGTAAATATTTTAAAAAAGAAATATATTTTTGAAAAATTAATTTTCATCGAGAAATTCGGAAATATTTATAAAAAAATAAAAAAAAGAAAACTCATATTTGAGTTTTCTTTTAAATGCTTAGTCTGCTTTAAATGGTAACAAAGCCATTTGACGAGCTCTTTTGATTGCTACTGCCAAAGGTCTTTGATAGCGAGCAGAAGTACCTGTTTGCCGACGTGGTAAAATTTTACCATCTTGAGCAATGAATTTTTTTAACAATTCAACATCTTTGTAATCAATATACGTAATGCCATTTTTCGTAAAATAGCAAACTTTACGTCTTTTTTGTTGTTTTTTATACATTGTACATTTTCCTTTCTTTTACTTAAAAAGGCAAATCTTCTTCAGAATAAGTTAATCCATCATCTTCAACGTTTGTCGTTGTTTCATCTTCCATTGAAAAACTATTATTATTTGATGCATTGGAATCTTTTGGATCCAAGAAAGTTACGGAATCACAAATCACTTCAGTTAAAGTTACTTTACGACCGTCTTTTGCTTCATAACTTCTTGTTTGTAAACGTCCTTCAATGCCGACTAATGATCCTTTTCTACAATAATCTGAAATTAATTTTGCCGTATTTTGCCAAGCTACACAATTAATAAAACTAGCTGTTTTTTCCGAACTATTTTTAGCTACGCGATTATCAATCGCAATTGTGAAAGAACAAACTGGAATATTACTTGTGGTTGTTCTTAATTCGACATCTTTTGTGAGTCTTCCAACTAATACTACTCTGTTAATCATTAATTTTTTCCTCCTAGCCTTGTGCTATAAAGCAACGGTTAATTGGCGAAGAACGTTTTCAGTATCGATTCTGCAATTACGTTCAAATTCTTTGACACCTTTATCATTTTCAGCTTCTATGGTTAAAACAACATAATAACCCTTAGATTGAAAATTGATTTCATACGCTAAATCTCTTAAGCCCCAGTCTTTTTCGTTAACTTCAACGATTTTATCCCCGTTAGCTAATAAGAAACCATGCAATTTTTCCATTAATTGTTTCCGTGTTTCTTCATCAAGATTAGCGTTTAGGATGTACATAATTTCATATTTTTTCATCCTTACACCTCCCTTTGGTCATTTGGCTACACTATGAATGTAGCAGAGAATTGACGTTGGTATTATAGCAAATTTACATTTTAATGTAAACACTTTTTTATTCGATAAAAAGTGCTTTCATTTTTATTATAGGAACTTATTTTGAAAATGACTTCTAAAAAAATTTTTTTACAAAAAAACTTCTAAGTGCTATGTGTTTTTCACTTAGAAGTTCTTTTTTATTTCATGGTTTAATTTTTTTTATCATCTGTTAGGGTGATAATAAATTTGATTGCTGTTTTTACTTGATTTTCAATATCTACTTCAGCAAAAACAGGAACACACACCAAATCATCTCCACTTAAAACTAAAAAGCCACGGGCAATCGCAATTGCTTTAACGACTTGATTAATTGAACCCGCACCGATAGCTTGCACTTCAACTCTTTTTTGTACTTTTAAGATGTTTGCAATAGCACCTGCAACTGCATTAGGGTTTGATTTTGTCGATACTTTTAATAATTCTATCATATTTTTTCCTCCATATTTCATTACTTCATCATATGAAAGAAAAAATAAAATTATTCTACATCAAAATTAATTCTTTGAATCGCAATGGCTTTTTTGCTATGAATATCTATCGTCGTCAGTAAGCCATTAATCATACCTTTTCCTTTTAAGGCAACCGAATAGGAAGTTCCTTCCCACATAGCTTTTTTTACTTCTTTATAGTCAAATCCAATCATACTTTCGCGAATTCCACACATTCCTGCATCCGTAATATAGGCCATTCCTTCCGGCATAATTCTTTCATCTGCTGTTTGAACATGTGTATGTGTACCAAACATCATAGAAGCTCTACCATCAATATCATAGCCAAATGAATTTTTTTCTGCTGTAAGTTCGGCATGAAAATCGACAATATAAATTGCTTCAGGATCTTTTTCATAAATTTCTTTAAATGCAATAAAAGGTGATTTGACTGACAATTTTATATTGTCTATTCCTAAAAGATTAATGACTTTTATTCTTGCTTCACCGATTTTTTGTTCATAAGCTATATTTTGTTGCAATTCAGGTTCTAAGTTCACTAAATTTGCTGGAACCACTAATTTTTTAGCATTTTTTGCATAGGTTAAAATTTCTTTTTTCCCATAGGTGTGATTCCCCATTGTAATACAATCACACCCAGCGTTGATTAGTTCTAAATATTGCTTGTATATTAGTCCATTTCCATGAGTCGCGTTTTCACCATTAACAATGAGAAAATCAACATGATATTTTTCTTTTAAAAAGCGGCAGTTGCGTACTACCGCATTCCTGCCGACTCTACCTACAATATCACCTAAAGCCAAAATCGTTATTGTTTCTTTATTTGGCAATTTCACTCACCCGTGTTTCTCTAATAACAGTGACTTTGATTTGACCTGGATAAACTAAATCATTTTCAATTTTTTCTTTAATTTGTCTTGCAATATGATAAGCTTGAACATCATCTACTTTTTCAGGTACAACCATGACACGAATTTCCCTTCCGGCTTGAATCGCATAAGCTTGACTTACGCCTTCAAATTGTTTAGAAATCGTTTCTAATTGTTCAATCCGTTTAACATAAGTATCTAAAGTTTCACTTCTTGCGCCTGGACGAGCTGCACTTAAAGTGTCGGCTGCAATAACTAAATTAGCAATAATCGTCGTTGCAGGTTTTTCTCCATGATGGGCTTCAATCGCATTAATAATAACTTCGTTTTCACCATATTTTTTAGCATATCTTGCACCTAATTCAACATGGCTACCTTCGACTTCAAAATCAATGGCCTTACCTAAGTCATGTAATAAACCAGCTCTTTTTGCTAGTTGTTGATCTGCGCCGATTTCTGCCGCCATAATTCCTGCTAAATGAGCGACCTCAATAGAATGTGCCAAACCATTTTGTCCATAACTCGTTCTAAATTTCAAACGACCAATCATTTCTACTAAATCTTTATTCATTCGAGGTAAATTTAATTTAAACAAAGCTTCTTCTCCGGCCTTACGAATGACTTCCTTAACTTCTTGCGTGGATTTTTCGACTAATTCTTCAATACGGCCTGGTTGAATACGACCATCTTTGATTAAAGCTTCAAGGGTCCGCTTAGCAATTTCTCTTCGAATTGGATTAAAGCAAGAAATCGTAATGACTTCTGGCGTATCATCAATAATTAAATCAACACCAATTAATTGTTCAATTGTTCTAATATTTCTTCCTTCCCGTCCAATAATTCTACCCTTCATTTCATCTGAAGGTAGAGCGACTACAGAAATTGTTCTTTCCGAAGCAACTTCTTGACTAAATCTTTCAATAGCTAAAGCTAAAATATCGCGAGATACGTCATCCGCTTTTTCTTTTGCTTCTTCTTCTCTTTCTTTCAAATAAGCAGCCACTTCATGTGCTGACTTTTCTTGAACACGATCAAATAATTCTTTTTTTGCTTCAGCAGAAGTCATTCCTGCAACTTTTTCAAGTTCAGTAATAATAGAATTAATTTTGGCATCGAGTTCTTCTTTTTGCTTAACTAATTCTTGTGCTTTTTTATCCAGTTGTTGGTTATCTTTTTCTAATTGTTCTTCTTTTTTCTTAACCATTAAATCACGAACATCAATTCCTTGTTCCCGTGATATGATGGCTTTTTCTAATTCAAGTACTTGATCTTTTCTTTCTTTTATTTCTTTATCTGCTTGTTTTTGCAATTCTAAGGCCGTAGCTCGACCTTCCAATTGTGCAGATTTAATAATTTGATTTGCTTTTATTTCAGCATCTTTTAAAGATAAATCAATTTTCTTTTTAGCATTCTTAAATCCAAAAAATGGAACTAAACGAACAACTAAACCACCTAAAATTAAAAATACAATACCAACAGCAAGACAAATAAGTACAACGACACTTGATTTCATACTTATTCCTCCTGTTAATTATTTTATTATAGTACACCCGTACCAATATTATTTTATATTAATAATAATAAAATAGCAAATAATTTTTATATGAGATTCGTTTAAAAAGAAAATCTTCACTACTTTGCATTATTTAAAATTTTACCGATAAAACCGAAATTTTATTGTTTTTTTATTTTTAAAAAAAGAATGTTTTAACACCTTTAAAAGGAAATACAAATTTGCTTATAATTTTTTTTGCAAGTAAAGTTACACGAGTCTAAAAAGTCTCCATTTTAAATAAACATATTTTTTTAGATAATAAAACTACCGATAAAAACGAAAGATAATGATTATTAAAAAGTTTTTACAAGATTCGATATGAGATTTATAAGTGTTTAAATCAAAAATGATTTCTTATATTTTTTTATTCAAAGTAGAAAAAAATCGTGTTTTTATGATAAAATAATATTGATTTTTAAATTTTGATTACAATGCAGAACCAAAGTTTTGTTAAAATTTGCATGTTTTAGACATTATGAGTGGTATAGCCTACCAAAAGGAGAAACTTATGAAACGAAGCCATTTATTTGCGTTACTATTTACTTTATCCTTGAGCTTATTATCCGGTTGCAAAAAAGAAAAAGGTTTTGTAAACCCAGGTGATTATCTTGGCGGTGGTGGTTCAGGAGAAATTGCAAGCAGTGCAGATGATGTTACAAATGATGTAAAAGAGAATTTTTTAGATAAAGATTTTTCAGATTTATCTGCTCATACTTCAACAAACGGAGCAATCACAGTAGAACCAACCAATGAGGTATATTCAATTACTACAAGTGGCACATATCTTTTTAGCGGTAAATATGGCGGTATTTTACTTGGAGCGAACAATCTAACATTACATCTTATTTTCGATGGTGTAGAAATTGAAACAACAAATGGTATTGCTTTGAATGGATCCGATTTTAAAAATGCCGAAATTATTGTTACGCTTATTGATCAAAATACGATTGTGTCGACTGCTGAAGATAAAAATGCTATCCATATCAAAGGAAAACTTTCTTTTAATGGAATGGGTACTTTATCTATTACAAGTAAAGGTAAAAACGCAATCAAAGTTTCTAAAGAACTGATGATTGTTGATTGTTCACTCAATCTTTTCGCAAAAAATCATGCCATTTCCGCACTTTCCATTTCAGCATCAAATTGTACAATTCAAGTCCTTTCTGCCGGTAAAGATGGCATCAATGCAGAATGCAATGATGAAACCACAACGTTTACAACCACAGAAGGTTATGTCTACCTTAATGAGGTCAATTATTCTTGTATAACAGCTGGAGATGGTATTCAAGCGGATACCGTTGTTTATATTCATGGTGGAACTTATAACATTCAAACAAATGGTGTTTTTGTTACTAAAGAATCGATGGAAGAATACAATCTTTCAGAAGATGATTTTCGTTTTATCAAAAATGGAAATGAATATCAAAAAGTCGCTTCCGATTCCTTTGGACGTAATACCTTGTATGCTTTAGCCCAAGGTTGTAAAGGAATTAAAGTTGGAGAAATTGAATATCCTGATCCAAGCGATGATAATAATGAAATCACCGTTTATGATGGAGAATATTCTATTATTATTGAAGCGGGTACATTTACTATTAATAGTACCGATGATGCCATTCATGCAAATAGCGGAAATCTTTCGGTTAATGGGGGAACCTTTACGATTTCTACTTGTGATGATGCATTCACTAGTGATGTGCTAACAAAGATTACTGGTGGTGACATTACCATATTAAAAAGCTATGAAGGCATTGAAGGGGCATATGTAGAAATTACTGGTGGTACAATAAAGGTTACATCCCAAGATGATGGAATTAATGCTGCAAGTGATGATACAAACATTATCGAACATATTATTATAAGTGGCGGTAACGTCTATGTGGATGCAAGCGGTGATGGAATTGATTCCAATGGAACAATCTTAATTTCAGGAGGAGAAACTTATGTGGCTGGTCCAACAAGCAATATGGATTGCTCTATTGATTCCGATCGTGGAACAGTTATCACAGGTGGATATCTTTTTGCAGTAGGTCCTTTAGGTATGGTTGAAACCCCGGCTAAAAATTCAACACAATATGTTGTTTCATTTGCATTGAATAAATCTATCGCAGCAGAAACAAATATTTCCTTAACGGATGAAAACGGAAAATCTATCCTTACTTTTAAAACACCAAAAACCTGTCAATCAGTGATTATTTCTTGCCCTGAATTAGCATTAGGAAAAACATATCAAATTTATGGTGGCGATAGTCGTTTATGCGAATTTACTATTAGTCAAATTATTACAACTGTAGGATCTTCAGGTGGTATTGGAAATCCTGGTGGAAACACTCCAGGAGGACCAGGAGGTCCCGGAGGTGGCTTTGGTGGCCCTGGAGGCCGCTAGTTTTGTTTTATTCTTTTAAAAAAACAATAAATTAATAATAAGAAGAATTAAGGCCAATAAAAAAATCGAAATGTAAATATATACAAAAAGGCTGTGAAACCTAGTTTTTTTAAAAGTTAGGGTTTTCACAGCACATTTTTATATTCTATGATTATTTTTTTTCGACTTGTCCATTTTTAATTGCAGAAACTACTTTTTCGTAAATTTCATTTTTAACCGTTTCGTTTTCTGCTAAAAACTTCCTTGCATTATCTTTGCCTTGTCCGATTTTTTCACCTTGATATTCAAACCATGAACCAGATTTTCCAATAATTTCAAATTTAACGGCTAAATCAAGTAATTCTGATTCTTTATTAATACCTTTTCCATAAAGAATTTCTACCGTAGTTGTTTTAAATGGAGGAGCTACTTTATTTTTAACAACTTTCAAGTTCACTTCATTTCCAAGAATCTCGTCACCATTTTTAAGTACAGTACCTTTTCGAACTTCAAGCCGTACAGATGCATAAAATTTTAAAGCCCTACCTCCAGGAGTTGTTTCTGGATTACCAAATAAAATGCCTACTTTTTCACGTAATTGATTAATAAAAATAATGGTACAGTTTCTTTTATTTAAAACAGCAGTTAATTTTCTTAATGCCTTGGACATTAAGCGGGCTTGTAATCCAACTTGTGCATCTCCCATTTCACCATTTAACTCAGCTTGAGGAACTAAAGCTGCAACAGAGTCTACGACAATTAAATCGATTGCATCGCTTTTTGCTAATAATTCAGTAATTTCTAAAGCTTGTTCACCAGAATCAGGTTGAGATAAAATTAATTCATCGATATCTACTCCTAAGTTTTGAGCATATAATGGATCAATCGCATGTTCAGCATCAATAAAAGCGGCTTTTCCGCCTTGCTTTTGAACTTCGGCGATAGCATGTAAAGCAAAGGTTGTTTTTCCACTAGACTCTGGGCCATAAATTTCAATGACTCTACCTTTAGGATAACCACCCACACCTAAAATATAATCTAAAGAAATTGACCCCGAAGGAATAACATCAACATTCACATTACTCCGATCTCCTAATTTCATTACAGCACCTTCACCATACGTTTTAATAATTTGTTTTAATGTTTCTTCTAAATTCATTTTTACTTCTTTTTTTTCTGCCATATTGATTTCTCCCTTGCTACTATTATAGACATTAAATAAAAAAATGACCTAGGATAAATAACTTACTATTCTCTTTTTTGCATCTTCTATACATTGCATTCGAATTTCTTGACGTGTACCTTGATAAATATTTTTAAAATGATACATTTTATCTTTAAAAATAATACAAGAATAAACTAAACCTACTTCTTTTTTCTCATCCGCTTGAGGACCCGCATTTCCAGTAAAAGATACAACGATATCACTTTGAAAATCATTTTTCGCTTTTAAGGCCATCAAACATGCCATCTCATCAGAAATTGCACCAAATTTTTTTAAAACATCTGTGCCATTTAAAATATTTTCTTTTGCTTTATTTTGATAAGTCACATATCCACCGACAAAAACTTCACTCGCTCCAGATACATCTACCATTTGGGAAGCAAACATTCCTCCAGTTAAACTTTCACAACAAGAAAGTGTTAAATGGGCTTTTTTTAGTTTTTCAACCAATTCTTTCATTTTATTTATCTTCTCCGTTACGATCTAAAGTTGGCATGATGGTACGATAATATTGAATTCCACTAATACATGCAAATATTGCACCTAAAATAATTAAAGATGCACCTACATAGAAAACAACTGCATGCACCGATCCAAGAATTAAAATTGCGATCCCTGGCATTAATGTCGCTGTTTTAAATTTTCCCCATTTTGAAGCCGGAACAACGATTCCGTTTTTGACCGATTGCATTCTTAGAGCATCAACGAAAAAGTCCCTAAAAATGACAATAACAACAGCAAATAAAAGCACGACTCTAAATCCTTGTATCCATTTTATCATTTCCAATGAATTTGGATAAACTGCGGGTGAACAAAAATTAAAAATGGCCAAACAAACAAGCGAAGAATTCACTAATAATTTATCCGCTAATGGATCCATAATTTTTCCATAATCTGTAACAAGATTATTTTTTCTTGCCAAATGGCCATCAATAAAATCAGTAATCGAAGCAGACACAAATAAAATAAAAATGAATATTTGTGTGATAGTTAAACTTCCTAAAGAATAACGCGCAACGACATAATCTGTAGGAAGGTCTAAAATAGCATGCAAAACGTTAAGTATAAACAATAAAATAACAATAGGTACACAAATCATGCGAATTGTTGTTAATTTATTGGGTGTATTCATCTCTTTAAATTTCATAAAAGATACCTCATCTCTAATTTCAACCAAAATACATTGTTATTATAGCATATCTAATATTTTTTTGTATAAAAAAAGTTATCTTAAGATAACTTTTATAAACAAATCTTTGTAAGCCATGTTCTGTTCTACAATCGTAGCGATAGTCATTTATCTATGCATCAAATATGCATCCTTTAAACAATTCTTATTCTTGCTCTTAGGTTCCTCTACCAAATTTGAGTTTCTTGCTTGAGGGGTTTACCGCGTTTCATTTTATCGTTTCCAATAAACTCGTTTCTGTGGCACGTTATAAGCATAGCCTTATTTTCACTTAGGCATCGCTCGCCGTATGATTTCTCATCCCAAAGTTATTGTTTCCTTTGGCACAAACACTATAAGCATCACAGCTTATGCAAGCATGGACTTTCCTCTATAATTTCTTACAGCGACTATCCAAGATTTGTTTTTTTTGTAAGTTCTTGTTTCATATCATTAACAGCCGTTTCTAATTTAGCTAATCGTCTAATAATTTCAACATTAGTATAATCATTAGGATCAAAACTAACATTTTTTTGAGATTTTGCTTTGGTAATTTCTATCTTTAAATCTTCATTTTTGTTCTCTAAAATTTTCACTAATTCGTTTAATCGTTGATTTTCTTGTTCTAAAGTACCCATTTGCTTTTCTAATTCTTTTACTTTATTCATAATCTCATCTAAGAAGACATCGACCTCTTTAACATCCCAGCCATTTGGGCGAATGGTAAAATCTTTTTTTAAAATTTGTGTAGACAATTTTTCTTTCATCATCGACCCTCCTTTGAGATTAGTTTCATTTTACCATTTTTTTCCTATAAAAAAAAGCATATAATTTAGTTAACCATGAATATTTTGTTTAAACCTGTTACAAAATACGAGTGGTGAAATAAGTAGGTGAGAACCTTGATTAATTATCCAACCAAAAAAACATATCTAAATAGAAAAGCAAATAACTTAGCGAACAAAGGAATGGCCTTAGAAGACATGATCAATCAAGCCAATGAATACTACAAGGCAAATGACATTGCTTTCATTAACAAAAGACCAACTCCAATTAAAGTAATGAAAACAGAAAATCACTACAAGATTACAGAAGCTATTTTTTTAAGTGCGTCTACTTTAGATTATGTGGGTGTATTTCAAGGCCATTATCTCGATTTTGAAGCAAAAGAAACTTCTTCAAAAACAGGATTTCCTTTATCAAATATTGCACAACATCAATTGAAATCGATTGAACTTGTCATCAAGCATAAAGGTTATTCCTTTGTTTTAATCTACCTTAAAGCATTTGAAGAAATCTATTTATTAGATGGCAATTATATTCTCAAGGCTATTTCTTTAAATCAAAAAAATATTCCTATTGCCGATTTAAGAAAATATGGTGTTTTAATTAAACCAGGGTTCCATATCCTGCTTGATTATTTAAAAGCCGTGAAATTTGCATACTTTGAAAACCAAGAAAAGTAAAGCAAAATCTATCTTACTTACTTTCACCAATTTTTTTGCAATCATTTTCCTATGTTTTACTCTCATAGGAATTTCATATACCGTTAATTTATTTTCTAAAGTAAAGCAGCCAGCATTGGCCCCTATCCAATCGAATCTTGTTTCTAAGATTTATGATCATCAAGAACAATTGGTGACAACTTTAAATAAAGAAAGCGTTGGGCAAGTTACTTATGATGATTTACCCGATGTTTTTATTAATGCTTTATTAAGTACGGAAGATGTTCGTTTTTTTCTTCATAATGGTTTAGACATTCCACGATTGCTTTCAGCCATTTATGCTAACGTCACTTCTTCTTCGTTTGTCCAAGGTGCTTCTACTTTAACGCAACAATTAGTTAAAAATACCATGCTCAATTCTAATAAAACCATCAAAAGAAAATTAGAAGAAGCCTATTTAGCAAATCGAATCGAAAAGTTATATTCTAAAAAAGATATTTTAGAATTTTATGCCAATTATATTTGTTTTGATGGCATTAATCCGGGAGTAAATCAAGCTAGTTTAAAATATTTTAACAAAAAAATTTCGAGTGTCACTTTACCCGAAGCAGCATTGTTAGTGGGAATGGTAAATCTGCCAACGTATTATAATCCGTTTAAAAATCCAATTCCGGCTACAACTCGGCGTAATGAAGTACTAGATTTAATGGTTAAACATCATTATCTTTCTAATTACCAAGCAGCATTAGCAAAATCTTTACCCTTAGATGAGATGCTCTATCATAATCAAGAATCTACCGAAAAATCTTTTCCTTTTCAAGCTTACTTGGATATCGTTTATGAACAGGTAAAAGAATATTCTGGGTATGATCCTTATACTACTCCTATGCATGTTTATACTTATTTAGATGCAACGCTACAATCTGAGATTGATTTAATGCAACAAAATCAGTCAAGTTATCTTCACTTTGATCAAGACTTACAACAATTTGCTGCAACGGTAATTAATAATGAAAATGGAGCCATTATTGCCGCTTTTGGCGGAAGAAATTACAATGGCAAAAGATTATTTAATCGCGCTTATGATATGGTTAGGCAACCCGCATCTACCATCAAACCGCTTTTGTCCTATGCACTGGCTTATCAATATTTAAATTGGAGCAATATGCATTGTTTAGTAGATACACAAACCTTTTATCCTAATACAAATCAAGAAGTACATAATGTCGATCGACTTCATATGGGAGAATTAATGATTGATGAAGCAATTGGTTATTCTAGAAACACTACTGCCGTACAAACTTTATACGAAGTCGCGCAACATATCGGTATGCAAGGAATAGCAGATTATTTAGAAAATATCCATTTATTGGATATTGATAAAGAAAAAGTTTCATATGCTTATGCCCTAGGCGCATTTGCCTATGGTGTTTCACCTACAAATCTTGCTGCGGCTTATGCAATGTTAGCAAATCAAGGCATTTATAAAACGCCTCTTGCGGTTAAAAAAATTGTCTTATTGAAAAATCAACAAGAAATTATTTTCAATCCTCAAGAAAAAAGAGTCTTAGATGCTGATTCTGTCTATCTTTTAAATAGTGTTTTAGAAAATGTTATGAAAAAGAATTTTTGGAATATTAATGTTATTCAACCAAATGATATTCATGTATCGGCAAAAACAGGAACTTCGAGTTTTGATGAAACCATTATCAAAACCTATAATTACCCCGCAAATGCATATAAAGATCGTTGGTTAGCTGGATATTCCAAAAATATTTCCATTGCTGCCTGGACTGGTTTTGATAATACGCAAAAAGATCAACCCACATACTTTACTCCGAGCAGTAATGATGCAAATATTGTAAAACTCTTTTTTAAAAGAATTATGGATATCGCTGGCATTCCGAATCAAACGTATGATATGCCAGAGAATATTGTAACCATTCCTATTGTCAAAGGATCGAACCCTTATCTTCTACCGACCAATCAAGTCAATAAGGATTATGTCATCAATGCCCTATTTAAACGACAAGCCATTCCTACAAACTATATTTGTGAACCACAAATTGACCGAAAAGTTGATTTCGATTATTATGTATCTACCGACAAATTAACCATTTTAATTCCTCAAAATTTCAGCCAAATAGAAACTACTGAAAATAAAAAAATATTTGATTATGAAAAAATCTATGGCGAATTTGTTTTGGTTTGTGAACTAACGAATAGCCAAAATGAAACTTTTGAAATCATTTTAAAACAAGGAATAAATGATATTCCTTTGCTTTCAAAAGATCAATATACGATGAAACTTTATTATAAATATCAAAATGGCCACAATAAGGGGCCATCGCAAATAGAAACATTTGAAATCAAAAATTCGTTTTTTGGGTTTTAATTATTTATATGCTTTATGACATTGCTGACTTAATTTGCATTGTTCACATAATGGCTGTTTCGCTTTGCAAAAATATCTACCAAAAAAAATTAAACTGTGATGCATTTGAATCCAATCTTCTTTTGCAATCACTTTTTTTAGTTTTTCTTCAACGACTTGAACATTATCGTTAATATGAGCATAATTTAATCTTTTTGCAATCCGATTAATATGGGTGTCCACAGGAAAAGCAGGAATTTTAAATCCTTCGGCTAAAACGACATTAATGGTTTTTGTGCCTACCCCAGGAAGCAAAGATAATAAATTGGGATCAGAAGGAATTGTGTTGAAAAATTTTTCATCCACCATCTTTGCTATAGCAATAATGTTCTTAGATTTAATTTTATACATTCCTATCGAATTTAAAATTTGTTCAACATCCTGTAGGTTTGCATTTTTTAAAGAGGGAGCATCGGGATATTTAGCAAATAATACAGCGGTAACTCTATTCACACTTTTATCGGTCGTTTGGGCAGAAAGTACAACAGCAATGAGTAATTGAAATAAACTTTTATAATTCAATTCACATTGAGCATTTGGAAAAAGATCGTGAATATATTGCAATTGGTTATCCATAAAATTATTTATTTAACCAATCGATTTTGCTTAGTTCGATGGTTTCTTGTAAATCCTCTTGATAAGCCGAATCGCCCATTTCTTTCTTTTTATGTTCTTCAAATAAAATCGTATCAATATATCTGATAGAATGATTAGGAGATTGTGCGCAAATATCCACTGCTAATTTAATTTCTTGATAAGTATATTTTTTTTCTAACCAACCATTGATAATATCATATTCTAATGGAGATAAAGGCCGACCAAAAAATTGTTCAAATAGTGCAAACACATTTTGTTGGTCACGATCTTCTATTGTATTTTTTGTAAGATTTAAGTCTTTTTGTAAAGTTTCTACATAGATTTGACATAATTTTTCAATTAATGGTTGAATGCTTGTTGTTACGCTTCCATTTTCATGAATTTCTGTTTTGATCAAACCTTTTGCTATTAATTTTGTATATAAAACATCAATTTTTGTTTCCGTAAAATTACAAAATAATGCTAAATCAGCTGGATTTATAAAATTATTTCCCATTTTAATTAAAGTATAAGTTAAAAGGAGAATGACTACTTCATCATCATTAATTCCCATTGATTTATAATTTAACATTAATAATTTTTCTACTTGTATCATTTCTTCTATTTCTTGGTTTGGTTTATTCATTGTAATTTCTCCTTTAACTTTCTTTGCTTTAATTGGTTTAATATTTCTTCGTAGGTTATTTCTTTTTCATCGTTGCTACAAAACGAATATTCTTTTTGAAAGAGTATTTGATTAATCTTTGTTTCTTGAAGAATTTCATTGGTTTTTATAACCCCACATTCATCATATGTTTTTTTGATTTCCTTTGCAAGTTTAATATTGGATAAATTTAAAATTGTTTTCATAAATAAATTTAAGGCTCGTTGCGTTTTGCTTTCATAATCAAAATGAAATCTATTTTTAAAACGAATTGCTCTAAAAATACGTGTAGGGTCTTCAAAAATTCTGGTTTTTGGATCATTGATAAAACGAATCAAGTGATGTTTAAGATCATCTATGCCTCCAAACGGATCATAACAATTGCCATTTTTATCTAAATAAATGGCATTCATCGTAAAATCTCTTCTTTTTGCATCTTCTTGGATGGTTTTAGCATAGCCTAAAATGACAGGATAGCCATTAGAATTAGGATAATTTTCTAAACGAAAACTTGTTATTTCAGCAATCAAGTCTTTATATTTAATTTTTACATTATAAAAGTGAAGTCCCTGATTCGAAATAACATCAAACAAGTTTGTAATCGTTTCAATTGGAGCGTTAGTAGCAATATCAATGTCAAAATAAGGCCGTTGTAGGATTTCATCACGACTACTTCCGCCCACTAAATATCCTTGATATCCCGCTTTATAAATTTTTTCTAATATTTCCAAAATTCTTGTTTCCATTTTGACTCCTTATTCCGCTATCAAATTTTTAAAAACCTTTTCATTTGGATGGGTTAAATAATAATAAACTCCATAGGCATAAACTGTTTTTTGATAAACCTCGTATACCATTTCCATTTTATCATATTTTGATTCAAAATGAATCCTATATTGAATGATATCATCCAATCGATCTAAACTTTTTAAAGTCACTGGACACTTTGTATGCGCTTTTAAAATTTTCGCTGTTCCTGAAGGTTTATCTAATTTTGAAAAATGATGTCCTTCTTCAATATAACAATGGTCAAAAAAGCTAGATAAAGAATTAAAATTTTGAATTAACCAATTCATCGGCAAGGAAAAATTAGAACAAATGATGCCTTTAACTTTCGCTTCTTGACATTTTATTTTAATATTTTCGAGTTCAAATTGTGAAAATCCTGTTGTTCCACAGATAAATGGAATATGGTGCTGTAAACATAATTCAATATGATATAACGCAGCATTTTTATTAGTAAAATCTATAACATAATCAATATGTGGTTTGGTTTGGATAATTTCTTCTAAGGATGTTTCATTTTCATTTACATTTCCTATGATGTCATATCCTTTATCTTTTAATAATTGATAAACCGAACTCCCACATTTTCCTTTACTTCCACAAATCACAATTTTTTCCATCAATATCACCCAATAAAATATATGAAAAAATATAAAAAAAATCACATGATTATTCATGTGATTGTATTTTGTTATTATTTTACTTGTTCTTTAAAAGACTTTGCAGGTTTGAATCCTACTGTTTTATAAGAAGGTACAATAACTTTTTTATTGGATAGAGGAATCACAGCTGTACGTGCTTTTCTTACTTTGACTACAAAATTACCAAATCCAGGAATTTTAACCATTTCTCCAGCTTTGAGTTCGTCAACAATCGTTTCAAAAACAGTTTCTACTACGCGTGTAGCTTCAGCTTTGCTAATGCCTTTTTCTTCGCTAATTTTAGCAGCTAATTCTTGTTTATTCATTATTTTTCTCCTTTACTATAATATATCTACATTTATTATTATACATATTTTATAAAAATAAGCAAATTATTTTTTTTAAAAAAGCCCTAAATTTAGGACTTTTTAAAGCAATCAATGATGATTTGTTAGTTTTATAATTAAACAAATTTAAAAGTCTAACATTCATCGATGCTAGACTTTTTTTATAAAACCAGATAAATTTTCAATTAAAATACAATTGCAATTAAATTATTTTTTCCTTTATTTGCCATGGACTTAATAATATTTAACAATTTTTGACGATTATTTTCAGGAAGTGTTAATAATTTAGCATTAATTCCGTCTTTTAATAGTTCTTTAATATTTCTACCAAACATTGTTACATCTTCTAAAGATGTTTCGCCTTGTGTTAGATATTCAATCATGGCTTCGCTTTGTTCTTTACTACCAAGTATAGGTTCAAAAGTGTTTTCTATATCTACTTTAAAAATATGATATGTTGGCGCTTTAGCCTTGATTTTCACACCATAACGATTGCCATTTTTCACCAATTCTGGAGTTGCAACATCGATATCATTTAATGCTGGAGTAGAAGAACCATATCCTGTCTCTTTCGCCATTAAAATGGCAGGCATAATATCTTCAAATTGATCTTTATATTTTTTATACTCTTGAAGAATCTTAATCAAATCTGCTTTATCTTGCAAATTTGTTCCCACAATATCATTAATTATGGTTTCATATAATCCATCCTTAGGTTCAATACATAAAGTCACGACTCCAGTCGCTGTATCAATATTGGTAATTTCAACACTTTTAGCATATTCGTTTTTTCTTAACACTTCTGCAATTTTTTCCACATCTCGAACTTTTTTAGCTTCATTCATTCCTTCTTGAATGGAAGCTTTATAAGATTGTTTTAACCAATAATTTTCATCTAAGGCTGCAACCCATGAAGGAAATACTACATCTACATCTAGAACTGGAAATTCATATAGTGCTTCTTTTAAAATTTCATTCGCATTATCTTGAGTCATTTGTTCAATTGACATTGGAATGGCCATTACTTGATATTTATCTTGTAATTCGCGCGTTACTTGTTGCGCCATTGCTCCCATTGGATCTTTTGAGTTAACAAGTACAATAAAAGGTTTACCAATGGTTTGAAGTTGTGTGATGACCGCTTCTTCTGCTTCTAAATAAGCGGTTCTTGGAAGATCAACAATCGTACCATCAGTGGTAACAACAATACCAATACTACAATGGTCGCTGATTACCTTTTGCGTTCCTATCTTCGCTGCTTCATCAAAAGGAATGGCTTCTTCAAACCATGGAGTTTTGACCATACGAATTTTATCATCATCCATATAACCTTTTGCTTCTTTAAAAACATAACCTACACAATCTACTAATCGAATTTGAACATTCAAGTTTTCGCCGACTTCCACACTTACCGCATTATTTGGAACAAATTTTGGCTCAGTCGTCATAATCGTTTTACCTTGACCTGATTGTGGCAGTTCATCAATGGCTCTTGCCTTTTGATATTCATCTTGAATGTTATTTATCACTACTAATTCCATAAATCGTTTAATAAAAGTGGATTTACCTGTTCTTACAGGTCCTACAACACCTAGATAAATGTCCCCGTTTGTTCTTCCACCAATGTTTTTTAATAGTTCTTTAATGTTCACCAAAGTAACCTCCCATACATTTCTATTCAAATATATATGTAGATCTATTTCTTTTTAGAACAAAAAAAAGAATTGCGTTTATAAAAAACACAATTCTTTGAAAACGCCTTCAAAATTATAAAATCAACATGGTCATTAATAAATTCATAACAAAGGAAATAGTATTGTATATAAAATGCGCACAAATCGAAACGCCAATTCGTTTTTCACGATAATAAGCATAAGTTAGGCCCACACCACCCACTAAATAAACAGGTAAGGTCACTAAATCCTCCCGTAATGTGCCTGTTGCTATACTAGCAAGTAAATGAATACCACCAAAAATACATGCAATAACAATTAAAGCAACTTTGGGATTCTTTTTAGCAATTCCTCTAAATAGACAAAATCGAAACGTAAATTCTTCAATCAGTGGAGCTAGGATGCACACATACAAGCCAGATAATAAAGGAGTAAATGCCATCATTAAATTAATGGAATCTTGATTAGCACTAGTAGTATTATTTATATTCAAAATCGTAATTAAAAAACTATAAGCATAAATAATACCATACATAATTCCAACATAGGTAATTGCCCTAACCCAAGTTTTTCCTTTAGTAAACTCCTTAAAAATTGGTTTTATTTTCTTTCGGATGATAATTAAAAAATTAGCTAAAACAAGAACGCCTCCAAGAAAGGCAGAGAAATTGGAAATATTTTCAGCATGCGGTACTTGATGCATAGCTAAAATAATTTGTGTAATTATGAGTTGAATGAATGATGCAAAAAGACTTTGTCCAAAATAAAGTCCTAACCCCGCAAGGATAAATTTTCCAATACTAAATCCAATATCTTCAAATCCTTGTATATCTTCAATTATCCCATCACTTGCAATTTTTTGCGCTGGAGCTTCATATTCAGGAAATTGCAACGTCTTATTTTCTTGTTCAGAATTCATTTTATCCCAACCTTTTGATAAAATAAGATTTATCCTTATTTATTATAACAAATTTTTAATAAAATTAAACTATTCTTTATAGAAAACTCAACCAAAGAAAATTAATGCAAATATAATGGCTAAAAAAATACCGACAAAATCGGCAAATAATGCCGCTTTTAAGGTGTGTCGCCATTTATTTACACCAATGGATGTAAAATATAAAGCAATTACATAAAACGTCGTATCCGTGCTTCCTTGAATAATACTGGCGCTTCGGCAAATTAAACCATCTGGATCTGCCTTGCACACATCACTTAAAATGGCTAAAGAAGCATTCCCGCTGATTGGTCGAAAAAAAATCATAGGTGTTAATTTGGCAAAATAATCTCCTCGAGGAAAAATTTTCCTTAAAAGTGTTGCAATATCTTCAATTAATCCAGAACTTTTTAGAATGGTTACCGCGGCAATCATGGCAATGACCGAAGGAATAATTTCGACACTAATACTTAATCCCTCTTTAGCACCATTTACAAATGCGTGGTAGGCATCTTTCTTTTTAATAAATGCTAAAACGATAGCAATAATTAACAATGCAGGAATGATAAGAATGCTAATGATCATCTAGATAAGGCCTCCTTAATATTTTATCGGCTAATAGGCCAAAAATACATGCACAAAGCGTCGATATAATGGCAAATAGGACAAAATCTGTCGGTGTTTTCGATCCAAAACTTTTTCGTATACTAATAACGGTCGTAGGAATTAAAGTCACACCCGCCGTATTTAAAACTAAAAAGGTTATCATCTCATCGCTTGCCACCCCTTCGGGCATTGTTGAAATTTCTTTAAGTCTTTTAATTCCTTTTAATCCACTAGGTGTTGCAGCAAAACCTAGTCCAAACATATTTGCCGCAATATTCATTGCTAAATAATCAATGGCTTCTTCATCTTTTAAATTAGGCATAATTTTACGAAATAATGGCTTGATGGCTAAAGAGATAAAATCAACAATGCCAACTTCTTTAAAAATATACATAAAACCTGTCCAAAATACTGTAGAACTAATCACCACGATTAAAAAGGCAAAACTATCATCAGGAATTGCAAGGATTCCATCTAATAAAAGTTCTACTCTTCCCGTAAAAATAGCATAAATGGATGCAATAAAAATAATTCCACCCCAGATTTTTCCCATTCTGAATCCTCCTTACTTTTTTCTTGGTAGCTGATCAATGAGTATGGTTACATAATCTATTACATAAAAATTTTTATCCATTAAATAGATTTCTAATTGCTTGCTGTTTTTTACGATTTCATAACGCAAGAGCAACTCTTTATCGCAATTTTCAACCATTAAAACATATTCTTTATCGACAAAAATACAATAAGAATCAATAAAATTTGCTCCCGCTTTTAAAATAATCAATCCTTTATATAAAGAAAAATAATATTGATATAATTTTTGATGTGTCTCAAAATCATTTCCACAATTTAAAGTGACAATGACTAATTCTAAATCATCTTTTAGTGCACTAGTAACTAAAGTTCGTCTGGCTTTTTTGGTAAATCCTGTTTTCCCTCCACTCGCATATTCATAGAGATTTAAAATTCGATTTTTATTTTGATAATTCTTATATTTTTTAGCAGAAGAAATTTCTCGATAAATAGGATTATTTAAAGCATAAGCATGAATTTTTGCCATATCATGTGCACTCGAAATATTTCCTCCATCTTCTTCATCTAATCCATGAGGATTTCTAAATAATGTATCTTGTAACTGTAATATGTTTGCTTTTTGATTCATGAGTTCAACAAATCGTTCAATTGTTTGACTCACATGAATGGCAATACTAACTGCAGCATCATTGCCACTTCGAAGAATCAATCCATATAATAAATCCATTAGGGCAACCTTGTCATTTTCATGAAGATATAGCATGCTTCCATAAACGGTATTGATTTCACTTGGAATGACAACAATATCGTCTAAATTGGCATTTTCAATTGCTACAATTGCTGTCATAATTTTAGAAATGCTTGCGACACTTTGTGTTTTATGAATTTCTTTTCCGTCAACAATTTTATAATTGCTTCTTTCCATGACAATATAACTACTACTATAAATGGGAATGGCTGCTGTTACCTGGTCTATGGTTTTATTATTTAGTCGTGATGGAATAAAAAACATAATAATTGAACTCAACACGATTAATAAATATCTTTTCATTACACATCACCTAAAAAATTATATGATGATAAAGCATAAAACATGTTGTTTATTTTCAATGTTTTCTTTTTAACCCTATAAAATAAGTTTTCATTTAAAAAAACTAATTTTTGCAATTAGTTTTTTTAAATGTGAATGAAATAGATTCACTCTTTTTATTCGTGATGAATTTTTGTAATGTTTTGACTATGTTTTTCTTTTGTTATTCCATATTCACATTGAATCAATGTTAATTTTTGTGCCATTTTATCGACAAAATTTGAAGAATAAGTCGGCTTATTAATTTTGTCTACAATATAATCATAGGCAGAGGATAAATCATATACCCACTCATTTTTAACATCATTTAGATTATCAGCTTCGGGAAAAATAACTAAGGATATCATTTTGGGCGCCTGATTACCTAACATTTTCTTTAAATGATTGATATGACCTTGATTTTGTTTGATAGGATCTTTTAACGTCTTGATTATATCCTCTTTTATTGCAATCCATTCCTCCCTATTTTTAGTGATTTTACCTTTATTGGCTTTTGTTTCAATCACAAACATTCCACCAGTGCAAATCAAAATATGATCAATATTGGCAGAATATCCTTCACTATCCATAAAAGTAAAATCATTAAAAACTTCGACATGATCATAATTACTTTTAATTTTTTCTAGCATATTGGCTACTTCATTTTCTCCTAATTCTCCAAAGGCTTTTTGTTCATCAAAAATAGGAATAAATCGAGGCTTAATTCTTTTTATTTCTTGTTTTTTATCCTTCGTATCTTGTTCTTTTAAATTTCTAATGAATAAAGACACACAAAATAATAGAAAAATCAAAACAAATATGAAAATAATGATTCCTCCTACTTTCATTTTAAATAAAATCCATGGATTGAAAAAATTTAACATAATTACACCTGCTATCTGCTTTCATTATAAAACATTATCGCTAGTAAAAAAAAGTAATTATTTTATATAACATTTTATTTCTATTATTTGAAATTGACATAACTCTTCTTTTTCTAAAATATCGAGGGGAAATTTAAATATAATTGTGCTTATACTCATATAAAAATAGATGTTGGATTCATTTATGGAATATAGACACTATGTCTTAAAAATGCTATAATTTGCTGGGTGATATCATGGATGAATTAGATAAAAACAAACTTCCTCATCATATAGCCATTATTTTAGATGGAAATGGTCGTTGGGCTAAGAAAAAATTATTACCTAGAAATTTAGGCCATCGTAAAGGTGCCTTTAATATTCGAGATATTGCAAATGTTTGCAACCAATTAGGCATTTCATATTTAACTGTCTTTTGTTTTTCTACTGAAAATTGGAAAAGACCAAAAAAAGAAGTTGAATTTATCATGAAAGCTCCGATTCAATATTTAAATAAATATCGCAAAAAAATATATAATTCTTCCATTCGTATCAAAATTATTGGAAGAAGAGATCGTTTACCTCAAGACTTATTACAAGTATTACAAGATTTAGAAGAAAATACACAATCACATGGTGGATTAACTTTAACCTTGTGTATTGATTATGGTTCTTATGATGAAATCGTTACAGCGGTGAAAGAAATTGTAACAGAGGTACAAAAAGGACAATTATCTGTCGATGAAATCAATGAAGATACGATCACTTCTCATTTATTTACAAAAGAATATCCTCCTTTAGATTTATTAATTCGAACTTCAGGTGAATATCGCATTAGCAATTTTTTATTATGGCAACTAGCCTATGCAGAATTATATTTTACAGATACTTTATGGCCTGATTTTGATGAAAAGGAATTAATGAAAGCTTTATTAGACTATCAAAAAAGAAATCGGAGATTTGGGGGAATCAATCATGAAGATCATCAAAATTGAACCCCAAGGATATTGTAATGGTGTAAAAAGGGCCTTACAAATTGTAAATGATGCCATAAATGACCCTCTTATTCCTAAACCAATTCATCTATTAGGACCGATTATTCATAATCATTTTGTGGTTTTTGAATTACAAAAAAAGGGTGTCATAATTATTGAAGATAAAACGAAGACACGGCAAGAACTCATCGCACAAATTCATGAAGGTAGTGTCGTATTTTCCGCACATGGTGTTTCCCCCATTCTTTATTCAATAGCAAAAGAAAAAGGATTAACCATCATTGATGCGACTTGTAGCAATGTATTACTTGTCCATAAAAAAATAAAACAATATCTCAATCAAGGTTATCAATGTATTTATATTGGTACAAAAAATCATCCAGAATGCGAGGGGATTTTAGGGGTTGATGCCTCCATTCAATTAGTGACTTGTCTTGCTGATATTGAAAAATTACACATTAGCGAAAAGCCCATCTATGTTACCAATCAAACGACACTTTCGTTATTTGATTTGCAAGAAATCATCATCAAAATCAAAGAAAAATTCCCACAAGCAATCATCGAAGATATGATTTGTCATGCAACAACCCTTCGACAAGAAGCCATGGCAAAACAAGAAAAAGTGGATTTATGTATCGTGGTTGGAGATGCTCATTCATCTAACACCAAAAAATTAGTTGAAGTTAGTCAAAAAATAGCTAAAATACCCACTGTTCTATGTGAAAATTTAGCTTCTCTAAATCCAGAAATTTTAAAAAATGTTACTTGTGTTTCTGTTTCTTCTGGTGCTTCTACACCTATGGAAATCGTCGATGAAATCATAAATTATTTAAAAAGTATATAAAAATAATGATTCCTTCGTTGTCTTTTTTTCAATAAAGGAATCATTATTTTTCATTTACACATTTTGTTTCTTGAAGAATTTCTTCAATTTTTTGAATAAACTGTTCTTTACTAAAGCCAAAAGCATCACTAACTTCTGCTACACTACCATGTGGCAATATCGTATCACAATGAAATCCATGTAAGAACACGGAAGAACGAAAATGATTTTTTTCCTTAAATTCAAGAATTTTATGATAAAGTGTTCCGCTGGATACAACTTGTTCAATAACAAGAATAGGTAACTCATTATCAAAAATTTTTGCTAGCATCTTTTCATCCATAGGTTTAATTCCTCTAGCATTGTATAAATTGATATCTAAAGATGCAGCTATCGAAGATAAAATAAGTACATCAGGACCATAACTAATTACATTTATTTTATGTCCTTGATATAATTGTTCCCAGCTAAAATCACAACGATAGGTATAATCTAAAGGCTGTGTTATTTTATAAGTTCCGCGTGGATAGCGAATCACAATAGGTGAATCTACTTCTTCAAAAGCATAATTAAATAAACCAATGGTTTCTTGCGCATCTTTAGGCATACAAATTTTAATGTTTGGCATGCCCATCAACATCGAAACATCGTAAATTCCTTGATGTGTTGAACCATCTTCGCCGACAATACCTGCCCGATCTAAACCGATAATTACTTTTAAATTTTGACGAGAAATATCATTTAAAATTTGATCATAGGCTCTTTGTGAAAAAGTAGAATACATCAATAAAACAACATCTTTTTTTGAAATTGCCATGCCCGCAGCCATTACAGCGCCATGTTCTTCAGCAATACCTACATCATAAAAATCAGAAGGATAAAGTTTAGCAAATTCTTCGAGTTCTGCGCCAACTTTCATTGCCGGAGTAACTACAAAAAATTCTCTTTTTTTTCTTTGTTCAACTAAATATTGTGAAACAAGCTTAGAAATATTTAATTCATTCGAAGCACGCTGGATCATTGGCTTTCCTGTAACGACATCAAAGGGCGAAACACCATGATAATTTCCTATCTCATCCATTTCGGAAGGAGTATATCCTTTTCCTTTCTTAGTTAAAAAGTGTATAATAACTGGTTTTTTTGTGTTTTTAATCTTGTTTAATACTTTAATGCAATAGATCAAATCATTTCCATCATAAGGGCCATAATAATCAAAACCCATATCTTCAAAAATATTATCTTGTTGGATAAAACCCTTAATTCCTCTTTTTAAGCGATGAAAACAACGGGTAAGGCAAGCCGGTAAAATTTTATTCAACGTCGCTTTTAACGAACGATTTAGCCAAGAATTTCTTAATTTTACAAATGCTTTAGATAAAGCACCTACGGATTTTGAAATTCCCATTTTATTATCATTTAAAATAATAATAGGAGCAAGCGTTTGAAATTGTCCTAAAAAATTTAAACCTTCTAAAGCAATGCCATTTGTAATCGAACTATCTCCAATCACACTAATAACATGATTAGGTAAAGGTACCGTATTAGATAAAAGCATACCCGCCATAGCTGAAATGGAAGTTGATGAATGCCCTGATTCCCAAATATCATATTCCGACTCAAAGCGATTAATATAACCGGAAAGTCCTTGATATTGCCTCAAAGTAGAAAATTCCTTTGCCCGTCCTGTTAAAATTTTATGTACATAAGCTTGGTGGCCAACATCAAATAAAATTTTATCTTTTTCATAATCAAAAACATAATAAAGTGCAATGGTAAGTTCAACAACACCTAAATTACTACTTAAATGTCCGCCAGTTTGAGCAATAGAACGAATTAAAAACTCACGAATTTCGCTAGCAAGTTCTTTTAATTCTTTATTGGATAATGTTTTTAAAAAAGCTGGATTTTTTATTTCTAAAAGGTTAATCATGATATACCCACCTTATAATGTTCTTTGTTAAATTATACTATAATTGTAATGAAATTACTATAAAAAACGATTTCTTATTTAGAACATTGGAAGCAAAAAAATTCTTTATTCACTTATTTCATCCTATTTTGTCATTTTTTATCCATTTTAGCCACATATGCGGTTTCATAGATAAACGAAAAGCCTATACATTTTAAAGCATAGGCTTACATATTTTTTCATTTATAGCAATAAAAACAATGATTTAATCGGCAATATCTACTATAGGTAAACCATTGATTTATCCTTTGGGTTTGATTTGCTTTCGAATAACAATATTTTGACCATCTAAGCAATTTTCTCTATCTGAAATTAAATTACAAATGACCTCTGCAACTTCTTCTGGTTGCATGATTGTCGTTGGATCTTCATTGGGAGCCAATTTTTGTCTTAGTTTTGTGGCACATCTACCCGGTGAAACGCAATAAACTTTGATACCATATTCAGATAATTCTTCTGTTAATGTTTGTGACATTGAAATAACAGCGGCTTTAGATGAAGAATAACTTAACCATCCAGGTCGAGGAGTCATACCTGCAGTTGAGGCAACATTTAATATTTTACCTCCTGTTTTTTTCATATATTTCACAGTTTCTCTAATTAAAAGAAAAGGGGCAAAGACATTAACATTATAGGTCATTTCCATATTTTCTAAAGAGGTTGTTAAAAGCGGTTGTGGATCTGTATATCCTGCAATATTTAACAAACAATCGATAGAACCGCATTTTTCATGAATTTGTTCGACAATTTGAGGAATTTTTTGTGGAGAATTTAAATCAATATCCCAAACGGAAGTTTGAACCATAGGTTGCATTTTTTTACATACTTCATTAAGTGCTTCTAAATTTCTTCCAAGAATAGCAATATGATCATATAATTTTTGTTCTGCTAATTGAATTGCAACTGCTCTACCGATTCCCGATCCTGCTCCTGTCATGATGCAAACGCGCATTATTTTCTCCCCCTTATAATTTCACGATAAATGATTTCACCAACAAGAAAATCAATCGGTTCGGTAATTTTAATATTATAACTATTTCCGTTTATAATTTTAACATCAGCTAACTTATAAGTTGTAATCATACTCGCATCTTCTGTAAATTTTTCATTATTTTTTTGCGCCATTTCATGAGCTTTTAATAATGTTTTCACTTCAAATTTTTGAGGGAGTTGAATATTTTTCAGTTCATCTCTTGAAAGCGTATCTAAAATAATTTCTTTGCCTTTAACTACTGTAAAAGGTATTTCATAACCAAAAGTCACATTTTTTTCTTTTTCATTAATTAATTTAAGAAAATCATTTTTTAAAACAAAAGGTCGAGCTGCTTCATGAAGAAGCACTAGATCATTACTCACCTTTTGTAATCCGGAAAAAACAGATTCTTGGCGAGTAGCTCCAGCTGGAGCAAAACGAATAGGTGTTGTGATATTGTATTGTTTCATCATGAGTTCAAGACTACTTTCAAAACTTTTTTCACAAACAATCACAATTTCATTTATTTGTGGAATACTATCAATGCGTTCAATAGAATGCATAATCATTGGTTTTCCCGCAAGTAATAAGTATTGTTTAGGGACAACATTTTTCATTCTTACCCCTTTACCACCAGAAAGTATAACCGCAGTAATCATTTTTATCTCCTTCCTAATTTCCTATAGTTAAATCTTTTTATACTATAGTATAAATTATTTATCTAGAAAAAATATAAAGAAAACCAGCATAATTGTCAAGCAAAAAAGCAGAAATTCGAAAAAAATATAAAGACGCACTTTGTATTTTTTACATGTTTTTTCCGAAAGTTTAATCCGTTTATAATTATTTTTTCTTAATTTGATTGTTTTTGTCGATAAATTCTCTTTTTTAAGATAAAACAAAGAAAAATGTAAATTCAGACTAAATGTTTGTTGTTTTTATATTTTTGAATCCTTTTACCGATAAAATTTAATTAATAACAAGATTAGATTTTGATAGTAATGCAAGGACGAACACAATGACTATTTCCATCTACTGCATAGGTACTTAAATAGCCTCCTGAATTGACATTCCAGGCCGCATAATAAAATTCATTAGATGGGGAACGTGTCCAATAACTTCCATTATATTGCAAAGCAGCGGTGGTTGTATTGCACCATGCATTTTTTGCCCTAGCATAGTCTGTTGTTTTAGCTTGTCTTGTAATAGAAACATTTGAAACATCAGATTCAAAGCCATAATTTTCATTAAGATAATCTTGATAACTTGGCAATGACACTTTATCTTGCGTTGGATTAGATGCATATAGACTATTATCTTCTGTTGCATCAAAAGTAATATAACTATTATCTATCATTGTGGGTTGAATATAGGAATTATTGAATACAAAAGCTTGATTATAAAAATCATTATTTAACCATGTACGCAAGGTACTATACTCATAGTTGTTAGCATAAATGTTTTGATTATTAATGTTCCTATTTGCATAATCCGTATAATATTCATGCGTGTCTAATAACATCGAGGAAAGTAAAAAATAAAGATTTCCTTCTTGTTTTAAAACATTCCATGTAATAGGCTCACATAAAAACCAATACGCTTTGTTTTCTTCGATGATAGTCTTGTCGTCAAAACTATAATTCTCGTGATTAAACAATTGAGCCGTTTCTTTACAATAATAATTTCCTTCATAAAAATACCACCCGTTAGTTGTCGTTTCATTTAAAAGGTTAAGTGCGGAAATTAAAGATTCATCTTGGATATGTGTTTGTGGATAATATCCATATTGAATCGTTTGTCCGTTTTCTGATAAATGGGGAGTCGCCCCAGGCAAATTATCATTAATTCCAATGAATTGTTTTGTATATGTTGCGGTATATGAGGTATTTTCATAAACGGCACTAATTTGTGGATCCCATCCAGCAAAAGTATACGAATAAGTAGCATCACTATTTTTGGTTGGAGTGCTACCATTATATGTAGGTAAGCTTCCTTCTTTGACATTACGATCAATTTCTAAAATATTTCCATTGTCATTTTGCCAAATAATGATATAGGTATCTTCTACCATAGCCTTAGTTTCATGACAAGAAGAAAGTGCTATAACACCGAACATTATCCATAAAAATTTAATTTTTTTGTCGTACATTATGAACACCTCTTCTTTCAATTAAAGCGTAACAAACTCTATCGCAGTAATATAAAATGGTTTTTTATTTGTCGTTGCAATTTTTAAACTTGTTGTTGCAGCAAAATCGATGGTGATTGTAGCGGTTTGCTGCATTTCAATCGTGGTTTTTGTAGCTTCTTCCATATCTGTACAACTAACTAGTACCGTAGTGTTATCATCTGTTTCCTCATTCCAATCTGTGGACAGACTATTTCCCACACGAATTTTACTGCTTTTATCACTAACATATCCAGTAATTTTTATACGTTGAATAGCTGTATTAAGTTCTAATGTAAGACTACCATTGACACTTGTCGTTCCTAATTTTAACATATTTCCTGCATACCAAGCCGTATCATTTCTTCCTCCATAACCACCGCCATAAATATTTTCTATTTGCGAAATGGAAGAAAGAATTGGATTTTCATCTTCTACCAATTGAAAAGTATCAAAAACTTCCGTTGGAGTATCTATTTTCTTTGCAACTTTGCTTGTACCTAAGTCATACACAATATTATATTTTACAGACAATTCGCCATCATTTTTAGATTGTACGGTCACTGCACATTCGGCCTGAACATTTGAATTATAAGTCACCTTAATTTTAGCATTTCCAGCCTTTAGCGCATGAACTGTTACTTGATTTTGAAGCGTTTGTATACGAATCACATCATTGCCTTCACTAATGCTCCATTGTGCAGATTCAGTGGTGTTAGAAGGTTCTACAATAGCATGAATCGTCGCATCTTCATTTCCTACTATCAAGGTTAAAGAAGATGGATTTAATTGAACACTCGTTGCAGCGATTGAAGTTCCTTTATCTTGCGTTGTAACACAAAGAGTGACATCATTAAAAGGCATCAAAAACTCATAATCCATATCATTTTTTGACGATAAAATCAAATTATTTACGAAAACATTGGCAATTTCTTTTTGTGGATTGTTCAATTGAATTGAAAAGGATACAAGGCTACCTGCTAAATAAGTATCTTGTAGTCCTATGAGTTGCACTTCTTCTGGCTTATCCACATTGACAAAATATTGATTTGAATTAGGATCATATACTTTGATGATGACATCTTTTTTTAAATTTTTATTGGCTACACTCGTTGCTGTCACTTTTGCTTTTCCTATTTTATTCGCCTGAATGATCGATCCTTGAAGTGTTAAAATCTCATTAACCTCACTGGACCAAGTTACATTTTTTTCAGTTGTATTTTTAGGTTCGAATTTTAATGTAACGATATCGTTTAAATCTCTTTCACTATTTAAAATCACTTTGATTTCTTCTGAAGTAACCGTCATTTTTGTAGGAAGAACTTGAGTTGTTTGATGACACCCTGTTAATAAAACACCAAAGACTGAGACTAAAGAAAAGATTTGTTTTGCTTTCATTTTGCTTATTTCCTTTATAAAACGATATGAAAATCATCCCAAGAAACACAGTTTCTCATATTTTTAGCAATGGTCGCGGTTGCCGTATTAGCAACTTTCCCTTGTTCTGCAACATCTTTAGCTTTTTTTACTTTTACTGGGTCAACTCCACATGCTTCATAAATCCAAAGTAATAATTCTGGACATAATAATTTCGAATAAACTCTAACTTGAGCACTATCTTCCCAAGTAATCGTTCCTGCTAAAAGGCTTTCATTCAACCAAGATTCAAAAAAATGCCATTTTTGATTTGGCTCATGTCTTTGTTTATCAACTAATTGCCCTGTTTGTTTTGCAAAGTCAATATACCCGCCACTTTTTTGCTGATATTTTTCGATAAATTCATCAGATAATGGATAATGTTCTTTTTTTTCACTTAAAAAAGTGGCAATATCTCGGATAGTAATGGTAACATCATTGGCTTCTAATGTTGTTTCTTGATGGGTTCTTGAATAATCCTCCTTGATCAAGTTTACCGGACTAAATTCGTTATCATTTACTCGATAATCATGATATAGAAAATTACTTATAGATAAACCAAAAACCACGAAAACAAGTGAATAAGTGGATATTTTTTTCATATGGCTACTTCCTTTTTGAGTTCATCAAATCATTTCTATGATTGACAATGTAATCATATCTTTTTAACTATGAATGTGTCAATAGAATTACATTCTATTTTTTATTTGTTTTTTGTTTTTTTTGCACAGCTAACCCTTCTTTAAATTCATGAATCGTTTGTGCATTGTTTACCGGATCTAAAACTAATAAATTTTTAATATCATATTGATAATAATCATTGGCATTAAACCAAACTGCACCTTTAATTTGCTTGATAAAGTCTTCTTTTTCTGAACTATTAAATAATTGAAACATTTCTTTTACCCATTGCGCTTGTGTACCACTATTGCGGTATAACTCTCCTTCTGGAAAAACGCCCCCAGCACCACAAGCAAATTCAGAAATTATAGCAGGATAATCTTGCCACATTGGACAATTTTTTTGATATAACCATAAATATAAATCATGAAATGAAATAGCAGCTTCACCATTCAAATAATTATTATATTCATAATAAGTTAGGCCAATTATTTGTACAAATTCTAATGTAGGTAAATAGCATAAATCTTCACCCCATGAACAAAATGGATAGGTTTTTGCCGTAGGATTAAAAATGTAAAGTAAATTATCACAACCCTCTGCTTTTAAAATTCGTGCCATTCGTTCATAAGTCATCACAAAAATATCAGGATCTAATAAAGTGACTTGCCCACAATAACTGACCCAATCAGAATTCATTTCATTATTAACTCTAAATAAAATCGGTTTTTGATATGCTTTCATATCTTTGGCTAAGGTTTTAAAATATGAATCATACTTTCCTCTTAAAATATCAAACATCGGTGTATATCCATGTAATCCAACATTATTAGAAGTCGTAAATTGTAGTGTAAATTGTAAGATAGGCTTCCCATTAAATCCATTTCCACCGGCAAATTTTAATGCTGTTTGTGTAGGAAAACTTTTGGGATTTTCATAAGATCCAATATGGGTATAGGTGGGCATAAGATCAAATGTATAATCCATATTTTCTTGATTTTCAAATTGCTTTGTTTTATGAGCAATGATTGCATCGTTACTGCCATCTATTTGTAACGAATGAATAAAAATACCCCAATCTACCACATTTTGATGACATAATTTAGCATAATATTTTTTCGTTTCTTCACTTAAATATTCAGGCACTTTTAATTCAAATTTTGCAGGTTTCTTTAATGTACCTATTTTATATGGTTGGTTAAAAAAGACAAAGGAAGCGATAATATTTTCAAATTCTTTTTGCATAGGCATCTTTGCTTTCATTACCAACATTACAAAGTTTTTAATCTCTTCTTTGGTTTTAATAATCGCAATATGATAATATGGTTTTTCAATATTTTCATGTTCTAAAATTTCAACACTTACAAGTTCTACTTCATAACCAGGTAATAAATCATACGTGTATTTCGGTTCTTGACTATAACGTAATTGATTTGAAGTAAAATATAAATCAACATCTTTTACCCCATTAGGCGCAGCTTCGCTTGTTAAATAACGCATAATCCATTCATCATGGTACACTTTCCATTCAGGATATGGATTTGAATGCTCCATGGATACGGTCAAAGTATATACATCCGTCAAATAACGAACGCGATACAAAGTGGCAAATAAATCTAATTGTAAAAATTGTGCATGCGGTAACGTGAATGCATAACCATTTGCTAAAGAAATCACACGCGCTAAATTTTCTTGATAAAAAATATAATATGCATCATCATTTGAAGTTACATGAACCGGGCCTTTTGTTTTTTTCCCGTTTAAATATACTTCTTTTCGGTCTACTGTAGTCGCATCCATTTTATTGATTTTATCGCTAAAAACATCCATTAAATTTACATTGCTTTTCATTTTTGTTTTCTCCTGTTTTATTCTTTTTTATTCTATCATATTTTATTAAATTAGTTTATAATAATTTCGAACAAAAAGGAAATGGTGCTATGAATTTTCATTTAGATCCCCATGACATAGAACAATTTAATTCGTTTTATGATAAAATGCAAAAAAATATTGAATTATCCGACTTTTATAATGAATTATTAGACCAAAGTTATGCGCTATCTTTGCATTATAATAAAAACTTTTCTTTTTTAACTAATCTCAAAAATTTTTTTGAATTCGATCAAAATTTCTTGAATTATTTTAAGGAGTATCATTTAGAAACAAATTTTAAATTGATTCAACCTTCTGCTTATTTAAACAACGCATTTGTCAAAAATATTCAACTAGATAATGTGTTTTATTTAAATTATGCATTTCAAAAAAATGCTTATCAACCATATCAATGTTTTGTTTATGATGAAATTGAAGTGGATAAAAATTTTTTAGAATTTACGAAAATCGGCTATTTTAATCAACCTTTACACTATTTAACCTTACAAGAAGATCAAAACATATGGATGCTCATGACTCCCCATGAAATCAACACGATGCACAAAGCAATTCAAGAAGCATCGAATCACGTATTAACTTTTGGTTTGGGAATGGGATATTTTGCCTACATGTGTAGTTTAAAAAAAGAAGTAAAAAGTATTACCATTATTGAAAAAAATCAAGACATCATTGACTTGTTTAATCGATATATTTTTCCTCAATTTCCATATCCAAAAAAAATCAACATTATCCATGATGATGTTGATTCATTTATGCAAAATTATTCTTTAAAATTATATGATTATTTATTTGTTGATATTTATAGAGATACTACAGATGGCTTACCCATTTATGTTAAATTAATAAAACCCTTAACTCATTCTAAAATTCAATTTCGTTTTTGGATTGAAAACTCGCTCATAATTATGCTAAGAAGATGTTTAATCAATGCTTTTTATGAAATTGTGAATCAAATCCATACACCTTTTACAATACAAACTTATTCTGACTATGTAATCGAGTTATTTAAAAATTGCCTAATCCATGAAAATATTACAAATTTTCAAACGCTTAAACGTTATTTGCAAAAGCAAAATATGATTAAATTGCTTTTAAAAGCTATTAAAGATTAATTTTTTAAAAACATAATCCTTAAATTTATTTTTCTTTCAAATATTCTTTATAAGCTTTCATTGCCATATATTCTCTTCTATACAAACCATATTTTGAAGGCTCGGTTTCCATATATTGTTCATATGAACCAAATATCGATAGGGCTTCATCAATAGACACCCATCGATTCGTTAATCCCACTTCTTTTTCTACTGCTGTAAAATTGGTTTGATGGGTTTCCTCAATCACATGACAAACAAAATAATGATTGATATGGCATATATTACTAAATAATTCTTCTAGTTCTAAAAGATAATAAATTGGCTTGCATTTTATTCCTGTTTCTTCTAATAATTCACGTATACAACATTCTTCTAAAGTTTCATTAGCCTCTACGCCTCCTCCAGGAATAATATAGCGGGTCTTCGCTTGCTCATATCCTAAAAGAATCATAGAATCTTTAACAATGAGGCCTCTGCAGGCCTTTCTTTCTTTATTCACGTAGCCTAGAAAATGAGGATCTTGTAATTTTATTTTTTTCATTTTATCATGCTCCTTCTTTTCTGCTTTTTGACATTATTTTTTCAAATTCCACACCATAAAAATGTTCTTTTGATGTCACTTGTAAACTATCTGCAACAAATTTTGCGGCATGATTTGAAGCTTGCTTTACATCCTGCGTATGCAAATAATTAGCGGTAAAAACAGCAGAAAAAAGATCTCCTGTACCATGTCTTTTAAATGGTATCAAAGGATGCATTAATTCCATCGATTGATTTCCTTCTAAAATAAATTCTCCAATGGTATGGGTTCTTTCTATTCCGGTTATTACAATCGTCGCCGAGGTATATTTTCTTAATTCATGGGCTATTTTTTTAATCCATTCAAAATCGTGATTATCTTGATAATCCATTCCTGTTAAAAAACAAGCCTCCGTAACATTAGGTAATATAAAATCGGCATATTTTAATATTTCTCGCATTTTTAAAATATAATCCATATTAAAACCCGGATAAATCTTTCCATTATCGGCAAACACTGGATCAATAAAAATTTTCGTGTTCGCATTGGAAAACTTTTCAAAACTTTCTTTTGCAACCTCAATTAAATCGATTTTACCTAAATATCCTAATAAAAAAGCATCAAAAGTAAAATGATTGCGTTCCCATTCTTTAAAAATGTTCGGAATTTCTTTCGTTAAATCCAAATAACTCCAACTTGAAAACATTGTATGATTCGATAACAAAGCGGTTGGCAAAACACAAGTTTCAAAACCATAATAGGATAATATTGGTAAAGCAACAGTTAAAGAACATTGTCCAACACAAGATAAATCTTGGATCGTTAAAATTTTTTGCTTACACATAGTTTCACCCATTTCTTGAATTCTTGATATAATTTATGTCTCTATGATTATATTTATTTTACTATTTTTTCGAATTAAAATAAATATGGTACCCTAATATTTGCTAACCATCAAAAAATAGATTAAAATAGAAATCGGGTGTTAAAAATGGAACAAAATTTTAATAATAGCCATGATATCAATGAAGCTATTGAACTTTTAATCGATAAAAATATTTTATATATCGATAACCCAAAGACTTTGTTTTTCTATCAAAAGGGTCAAATTAAGGCCTGTGGGCAACATTTTCATATGACCTTATCCGTCGAAGATTTTAAAAACATTTATCCAAATTCACTCTTTTATCTTTTAGAAATTACCGATGAAAACGTTGATTTTTTGAAAGATGAAGAATACTATCGTTGGCGGCATAAATAAAAATGCTTTAAGAATTTACTCTAAAGCATTTTTTGATTTTCAATTCTCTCTATCATATTTTCCACCAGCGTATCCACTAATGATTGATTTACAAAATCTTTTTTATAAAGTAATTGAATAGGCACATTTTTTAATCTTGCTTGGGCTTTGATTTGATTCACTAAACGAGGATCATTAGCTTGCACGAGCAAGGTTATATTAGGATAAAGAACATTTTCAATTTCACTATTCTTACCATCATCAACAAATATAGTGAATATCGGGTAAATCATACGATAAGGAATAAGATTAAAAATATTACACTGCGTTTTATATTCTTTGCATAACAAGCAAGCTTGGTAAAATAATTCTTCTTTATTCTTACCTGTTAGACGATACATTTGATGATCAATCATAATCAATGAATTTCCATATTGATAAAAAGATACTAATTTCATGGATTGATTTATTTTATCTTGTAATTGCATAAATAATTTTTCATTTAACAAGGTATAAATAAATTTCATTTCTAATTCAAAATGTCCGTTTTTATCGAATTTTTTCAACAAATCATTCATTTTAGTTCATCTTTACCTTTGTTATGAATTCTTCTAATTCTTCCATACTATTAAATTTAAATTGAATTTTTTTCTTATCCACACGAATTTGTTTGCAATTCAATTTTTCTATTAAGATTTTTTCAAATTGCGTATATTTTTGTGCTATTTCTGAATCTTGCGTTTTTTTCTTATTATTTTTCATCGGTTGATTTAATAATAATAAATGTTCAACATCTCTAACGCTTAAATTTTCACGAATAATTTTGTTAGTTAAATGAACTGCCGTTTGGTCATCTAATCCAACCAATAATTTTGCATGTCCTGTCGATATTTTTTCTTCTAAAATGGCAGCTTGTACAGCAGCAGGTAAAGTCAGTAATCGTAATAAATTAGCAACATGGGAACGAGGCTTTCCAACTTCTTTAGCGATTTGGGCTTGCGTATATCCTAAATGTTGTTTCATTGCTTCATAGGATCTCGCCTCTTCAATTCCTGTAAGATTTTCTCTTTGAATATTTTCAATTAACGATAATTCCATCATTTGTTGATCACTAAATTCAGCAATAATCGCAGGAATGGTTTCTTTATGAATCAGTTTAGAAGCACGCGTTCTTCTTTCACCTGTGACAATTTCATATTGTCCTTCTTGTATAGGTCTAACAATAATGGGCGTGATTACACCATGCTTGGCAATCGATTCGGCCATTTCTTTTAATTTTTCTTCATCAAATTTAATTCTTGGTTGAAATCGATTGGGAATAAGCGAATTTAAAGAAATTTGAGTAATACTATTAATTTCACTATTCTCTAAAACTTGAGCTAAAGTTTTTATATTAATACCATTTTTCTCAAATATTTTTTCTAAATTCAATTTATTTTCATTTTTTGCCATGAGATAGCAACTCCTTTGCTAATTCGATATAGGCTTTAGCCCCTGTGGCATTTTTATCATAACAAATAATTGGTTTTCCTTTCGATTGCGCCTCACTAATTTTAATATTCCGTGGAATACTTACATTATACACTCTTTCTTTAAAAAACTTTCTCACTTCAATAGCCACTTCATTATCTAATTTGGTGCGTGAATCATACATTGTCAAAAGTACGCCTTCTATTTTTAATTTTTTATTGAATGTTCCTTGAATTCTGCGAATAGTTGCTAAAAGTTGAACTAAACCTTCTAATGCATAATATTCACATTGTACAGGGATTAAAACACCATGAGATGCAACTAAAGCGTTTGTTGAAAGCAAACCTAATGAAGGAGGACAATCAATAATAATATAGTCATACATATGAGCCACTTTTTCAAGTTGATTTTTCAACCGAAAATGCTTATTATCTTCCGCTGTGGCCAATTCAAAATCGGCACCAGCAAGATCAATCGTTGCAGGTATTAAATATAAATTTTCCATTTGTGTTTGATAGATGCATTTAGAAACATCTTGCGTGTTCATTAATAAATGATAGATACTAATTTGAATCATATCATTATCAAAGCCAATTCCTCGTGTCGAATTTCCTTGAGGATCGATATCAACTAATAATACCTTCTTTTGACTTGCTGCTAAAGCTGCAGATAAATTGATTGCGGTAGTGGTTTTGCCTACGCCGCCTTTTTGATTGGCTATAGCTATAATGTGTGCCATGCATTTCTTCACTCCTCACCTTAGTAACTCTATTATAAAGGATAATTGCCGAATTTACACGATGTTTTTACATCTTTTGATATTCTTTTAAGCTTTTGTTTTATTCTTTTTGATGTTTATTTTTTGAAAAATTTCATCATCATTTAAATCTAACAATTCGCTAAGCATTTTTAATCTTTGAAGATGTTTGATTATTTTAGTTTGGATTGGCTTTTTGGAAAGCCACTTTTTCATACAAGGTTTTAATGTCCCCTCACTAGAAAAATTATGACGGTCAATTTCTTGATCATTATAAATATAATTTAAAACCAAATGTTGCGCTTCTTTATTTCCATGCATAGCACTTTCAAAATAACAAAGGATATTTTCTTCAGGTAAAGCATTTTCATCGTTTTCTAAACTTTTTCCTAATTTATACCAAGCCATGCCTGCACCATGAAAGGTTTCAATTTCTAACCCTTCTTTATTTTTGACATTATTAATATACATCGTATCTTCATCCATCGCTTTAAATTTGTTTTCATAAAATTCTACCAAATAATCATTAAACGTTTTATTTTGTGTTTTATTTTCGTTTTGATCCATTTGATACCGATAGGTAAAAAGAAATTTAATAATTTGATACGATATAAATTGAAGCGAGGACGTAATCGCGGTCACCGCTTTTTCATAAAGAACTAATGCCTTTGAGACATTTTTTTCAAGACCATAACCCATTTCATAGCATAGACCTAAATGATACCAAGCTTCTGGGCAAGACTTTTTACTTGCTTGAATAAACAATTCTATTGCCTTAATTTCTGATTTTTCAACTCCCCATCCTTTTAAATAACAATATCCTAATTGATTCACTGCTAATTTATAATTTTGTTTAGCTAAAAAATCAAACCAATACACCGCTTTAGTATAATTATGTTCTTCAAAGCAACTTAAAAACGCCATTTCATATAATTTTTTTTTGTTTTTTTTCAAACTATTAAAATAATCTATTTTTGTAATAGCAGATGGATAACCTTGATCGGCTGCTTTTTGATAATAATCCATGGCTTTAAAAAAGTCTATTTGCACACCTTTTCCTAATTCATAACAATTAGCTATTTTATATAATGCTTCTTTATATTCAATGATGGCTGCTTTTTGATAACATCGAAAAGCAGATTCATAATCTGGATTTTCACTAAAATAAAAAAGATCTCCTTGTTTACAAATTTCTTTAGCTTCTTGTAATGTCAACATCATATCACCCTCTTTTTTTTATTATAGCAATTTTTCTAACAAATAAATGTATGTAATTGTATTATTAATTTTATTCTATCAAAGTTTTATAGAGATACAATCAAAATTTATGTTTCAACAAAAAAAAGATGAATCAATCATCTCAAAAAATAGGATATTATTAATTATATTGTAAAACAATTCAAAAAGTATTTTCAAATTGTTTTTATTTCTTCATGAAAATCGTTTTATTGATTTTCATTTTACAAGTTTTTAAATTTTACTTTTCGATAAACAAAACAACTCACATAAGTTATATAAAAGGTGCATACTAATTGTCCTATAGCAATGCAAAGTGGATAAAAATAAGCACCGACAAAAGTATATAAAAAACTTAATGGTAAAATATCGCCACTTTCTTTTAAAAACATAAAATTTGTCGAGAAAACCACATTTAAAGTTTGTGCAAAAAGCATATAGATACCTACAAATAAGGCATAATCAATAATATCGTTGTGCGATATTTCATAATAGTTGTGCATTAATAACATTAAACCCAAAAACACGCAACTAACATGATAAAATAAACTATGTATCGTTAAAAAATGGAACAAAGGATGTAAGCCCAATGCAGTAGCAGGATAAATGATGAAAATTGTTCCTGCAACAATGCCTCCATATACTAAAAAGCATTCTCCCATTTTTTTAATTTTACCTTTACCATAACTTGCAAAACCACAAGCATACAGAACCAAACTACAAAAATACAAAGGAATCCAATTTTTAGCCGGTGCTTTTAAAACTAGAATATGATAGAAAATTTTCATCACTTCTAAAATAAAAAGTATCCAAAAAGCCCATTTCAAAATATTTAATTCTTTTCCTTTTCCATATTTTTTAAATAATAAACATAAAACAGTGATGGAACACAATCCAAGAATTACAAAAAGTAAATGATCCCATGTAAATAAATAATTATCCATGGGCTTTCACTTCCTTTTTCCATTGGATATGAATGAATTGTACTTGCGTAGGCGTAACAATTAAAATTAACAATAACAAAATCATGTAATTAATAAAGTAATAACTTACATCAATAAGACCATATATGCCAGAACCAAGAAATGCAAAAAATGAAATCATGGCAGGCATAGAATGATCTTTTAATAAAATATAGTATTTTTCAAACAAATGAAAACACATTGCAAGCAAACCTACAAACCCTAAAGTATAGAGCGTATGGAAAAAAGTGCCATGTGCCCATTGGTAAGCTCCTTCACTGACATCTATATGATGACTAAAAGGTGCAAACATTCCATAACCAAACCAAAAATGTTCTTTGATATGATAAAAACAATCTTTATAAATTTTTACTCTTCCATGTAAAGTAAAAAGATTATTATGAATAAATCGATCGAAAAGTTTTAAAATCGGAATGTTATGAATACTCAAAATAATCAAAATTATTGCTACAATTAAGCATAATGCCATTATTTGTGTTACAACAAATTCTTTTTTATATGGCGTTTGAACACATCCATAAATAAACAGTCCCAATAAAAGAATAGGGACAACTGAAATCGCACCCAATGAATTCGTAAAAAAAATCGCAATGGTTTCCATGATTAAAATTAAAGTATAAAATATTTTAAAAATACCCCTTTTATTCAATATAAAATAATAAGTAAAGGGTAATAACATGAGTAAAATAATCGCAATATTATTGCTTATTCCCCATCCTACCGATATTTCTTTATAAATAAAAGTGTGAACAAAATTATCTTGGGTTATATAAGATATACATAATTGTAACGTAAGATATATTCCTAAAAAAACAAAAACAAGGGCTAAATCTTGAAATTCACAATTATTTTCACTTGAAAAGTAAACAAATAATAATACTAATCCTATAGAAAATAAAAGCATTAACCCAATTTGTGATTTAAATACGGCCTTATTCCCGATGCCTCCTAGCAAACAGGCAATAGCTAATAGGACAATTCCATAAAAAAACGGCCTAATCTTAAAATGAAATTTAAATCGAATAACACGAATAATAAGCCCTATAAAAGCTAAAATAATAGCAATAAAAAGTGACCATGGAATGGTCTTGGCATCAAAAGGATGCGAATAGACAAAGGGAACAAAAGCAACCATCATTAATGTATAGTAATTTTCTTTCAAAAGACTTAAAGTGATACAAGCATAAATTCCAATCAAAATCAATAAAATGCATTCCATTGGATAAGCTAATTTTATCGATAAAATAGTCTTATTCGATAAATATGAAAAAAGCCAAAAAATAAACATTATAGTTAGCATAATGCTTAAACTAACTTTTTTTATATTGGCTTTTAAAAAATGCATAATACGACACTCCATCTAAAACAATGTTATAATTATAACATATAATTTTTAAAAAACAATCCTTTTTCTCAACAATTTATTCGATTTAGAAAAGGTTTAGTACATTTGAATCTAGCACCCTTTCTTCTATGCTTATTTTGATAAAATACATTTGAAATATTCATAAATTTTTTCTATTTTATTAGGTAAAAAAAACTTATAAACTTTCAAATCGTTTATAAGTATTTGTTATTAATTTTGCATTTTAATATTTTGTTCTTTTAATAAATCGTAACAAATCAAATCAATGCCTTCTAAATCTTCTTTATACATGTCAACTCCCGTGATTTGATTATTTTCATAAGTCGTATAATAATAAATTCCTTTATCTACATTACAACAAGAACTATAAATCGTCAACTCATATTCTTTTTCTTTTAAATGAACACAGCCTCGTTGTTGTTCAACTGATTTTAAGATATGATAAAATTGACTGATACTTTCTGCTTCACTATCACCAGAAATAGAATTCATTTTCACAAAGGTTGCTTTAACAAATCTTGAGATGGAAGATAAATCTCCGGGAAGACCTATAGCTCCCATTCCACGACTATACTCATTTAATCGTAAGGATTTACAAAAATGATTTTGCATGGGTCCTGTACTTAAATACATATAATTATTTAGATTAAACATTTGTACATCAAAGGTTGGATTGTTAGTTAAAACACCTACAGGATTATCATAGATTTTTGTCCCGGTCGCTAAAGGTTCAATAACGATCGATTTTTCCTTATCTGCTACGATCCAATGTAATGGTGTTGCTTTTAATTCTTCCGTAAAATTTAGATTAACAAGATTTGTTCTTTTTAATAATTCTTTTACTTCTTCAATGGTAGAACATTGTCCTAAAATCCAAGGAATGAATTCATAAGGAGCAATATTGCTTTTATCTTCGACTGGCTCTTGATAAAAGGCATTTTCTGGAAAATTAAGTCCAGCCATACTTAATCCTTTTTCATTGGTGGCATCATAGTATAAAGGATAATTATGGCACACATAAGCCATTCCAATTAAAGCATAATGATGCGTCATGGCCATTTCTTTTTTAAAAATAAATGGAAAGTTCCTAGGCGTAATCGTTACCGTTTCAAAATAAGAAAATTCCAAATCTAAATTACGACCAAAATAATGATTTTTGGTTTTATAAGTAATTGCTGTACACATAAATTCTCACCATACATTATTTTAATTTTAAGCCATCTTTGAATGCATTTCCAACTTTACCGCCTAATTGAAAATAACTATGAGATACAGGATCATAAGTAATTGGTTTTAATAAAGTAACATCGATTTTGCCATCTTTTAAAATCTTTTCATCTGCACAAACATTAACAATATTTGCGACTAAATAACCAGAATTTTCATCATAACTTACCATTTGACATTCTAAAGTCATTTTAAATTCGTTAATCATAGGAGCATCTACAAATTCACATTTTGAAACCGTTAAATGTGCTTTTTCTAATTTATGTTGTTCTTGATTTGCTGAAACAACACCTAAATAATCTGCTTCAACGACGTGATCAACATCAGCAACGCTTACACTAAAAGCCTTTTTATTTAAAATATTTTGTGTGGTTTTATGTGTACTATCTAAACAAATTCCAATTTGATTCGTATCATGAATTCCGCCCCAGGCAGCATTCATGGCATTCGCACTACCATCTTCATTATAAGTCGCTATGATTAATACTGGCATCGGATAAAGATAGGTTTGTTTCCCAAAGTTTTTTTTCATGTTTTCCCTCTTTTCGTTAAAAAAAGACGCATCTATATTGAAGATACGCCATTTAAATTGTTTTATTCGTTAGAATCTTTTTGATTATTATCTGTAGTCGAATTATTTCCCGTTGAATCGTTCGTTTCATTATTATAATAATTACCTTGATACATTTCTAACGGAACTGTGGATTGTTGTTTGTTGGTCTTATTACTATTACTAGGAATGCAAATACTAACTAATAATAAAACAAATGGAATGCCAGCTAAAACGACACCAAATAATGATCTGCCAACCAATTCTTCTAAAAGTAAAATACCATTCATGATGACTAAAGCAAGTCGTAAACCAAAACGTTTTTGAATCGTTCCATCGGGCTTTACTTTCAATTTTGGACAACAAAAGGCACCAAGAACAATCAAAGCCACAGCTAATAACATAACCACAATTGCTGATGCTGTTAAAATCGACTTCATTCCTGCGGCTGTAGTTTCATCTATATTTTGCGTGCCCAAATATGATTGTACGAAATCACCAGCAGAAAGAATTATCAAACCGCCTAAAAATAAAATACCGCCAAAAACAATTGAAAAAATTGCGCCAACTAATTCTAATATCCTTTTGGCTTTTTCACGTTCATTCATTTATAATCACCTTTTCCCCTTCTAACATAAAATATTATAAAATATTTTACTATTTTGTCAATTACTAATAGAGCCTCCTTTCATAATTTAACGATAAAATCAATCATTTGTTTTAAATATTTAATTTTGCTTAAACTATATTTGGTGGTTCTATGAACATTTTATTTTATGGTACAAAAAACTATGATGAAGAAACTTTTACACAAGAGTTATTTAATTATCCGGACATTCACATAACTTTTACGTATTCAGAACTCGACAAACAAACGATTTTTTTATCAAAGCATTTTGATGCCGTTTGTATATTTGTAAATTGTATTTTAAATGCTACTTTAATTCATCAATTAAAAGAAAATGGAATTCATCTGATTTTATTGCGATGTGCAGGATTTAATAATATTGATCTTTTAGCCTGCAAAAAAGAAAATATCACTGTGATGCGCGTAAATCGTTACTCCCCTAATGCTGTGGCTGAAATGGCTATGGCGCTTGCTCTAGCTGTCAATAGAAAAATACATAAAGCATATATTAAAGTACGCGAAAATAATTTTTCATTAACAGGATTAACTGGCATTGATTTTTATCATAAAACGGTTGGCATTGTAGGTCTAGGAAAAATCGGCCTTGCATTTGCAAACATTTGTAAAGGATTTGAAATGAAAGTTCTTGCCTATGATCCAAATGTTTCAAATCAACAAGATTTTATTGAATTTGTTTCTTTTAAAGAATTATTGAAAAGATCTGATATTATTTCATTACATTGCCCATTAAACAAAAAAACACACCATCTTATCGATAAAAAAAGCATTCATTTAATGAAAAATGGAGTCATCTTAGTCAATACTTCGCGTGGCGGTTTGATTAAAACAGAAGATTTAATCCAAGGAATCAGAAAGATGAAATTTTCTGGTGTAGCCCTAGACGTTTACGAAGAAGAGGATGATTATGTCTTTGAAAATCTTGAAGAAGATATATTAATGCATTCTATTACGGCAAGGCTCTTATCTTTTCCGAATGTTATTGTTACCTCACATCAAGGCTTTTTAACCAAAGAAGCATTGCAAAGCATAGCAAAAATAACTTTAGCGAACGCAAAAAGTTTTCAAAATCATCAACCTATTCAAGAAAATATTGTTTCTTACGACTAAACATTGAATTTAAAGAAGGCGATATCTCCATCTTTCATAAGATATTCTTTACCTTCTAAGCGATATTTTCCATTTTCTTTTACCGCTGTTTCAGTTCCATATTGGATTAAGTCCTCATAATTATAAATTTCAGCTTTTATAAATCCTCTTTCAAAATCTGTATGAATAATTCCTGCACATTGTGGAGCTTTCATTCCTTTTTTAAAAGTCCATGCTCGACATTCATCTTTTCCGGAAGTATAAAAGGTTTCTAAACCTAATAATTGATAAGTAGCCTTAATTAATCTACTAAGTCCCGATTCTTGCATTCCAAGTTCATCCATAAAAAGCAATCTTTCTTCCTCATCTAAACTTGCTAATTGATCTTCTATTTTAGCACAAATAGGAATGATTCCTGCTTTTTCAAGTGCCGCTTGCTTTTTTAAGGCTTGATATTCTTTATTGTTATCAAAATTAGCGATATCGTTTTCTCCCATATTGGCCACATAAATCATTGGTTTATTGGTTAATAAATGGAAAGATTTCACTAATCTTGCTTGTTCTGGTGTAAATTCGATACTTCTTACCGGTTGGTTTGCCATTAATGTCGTTCGAATGCGTTTTAAAATTTCATATTCTTCGACAGCGTTTTTTTCTTTGCTTGTAGTTGCTTTTTTTTCAATTTTTGCAATGCGATTTTCGATAGTTTCTAAATCAGCAAAAATTAATTCTAAGTTGATGGTTTCCGCATCACGAAGCGAGTTCACACTTCCATCTACATGTAATATATTGGGATCTTCAAAACAACGAACAACGTGGCAAATAGCATCTGTTTCTCGAATATTTGCTAAAAATTGATTGCCTAGTCCTTCACCTTTTGAAGCACCTTTAACTAATCCGGCAATATCTGTAAATTCAAACGTTGCAGCCACTCTACGAAGTGGATGATATAGTTGACATAAATAATCCAATCTCTTATCCGGAACTTCTACAACTCCGGTGTTGGGTTTAATCGTGGCAAATGGATAATTTGCAGCTTCAACTTGTGAATTCGTAATCGCATTAAATAATGTGGATTTGCCGACATTAGGCATTCCAACAATTCCAGCAGTTAATGACATATGATCCCTACTTTCTAGCCATTTCATTATAATTTTTTTATAGCATTTATACAAGTTTTTGTTTTTAAATATAAAATTATAAGCGCTAAATAAAACAATTAAATTTAATAAAAAATATTTGTATTCACAGATTATTTTTATCTATAATATAATTAGAAAAAAGGAGGACGTAAAATGGATTTAAAAGGAAGTAAAACAGAAGCGAATCTTGCTGTAGCTTTTGCTGGAGAATCTCAAGCAAGAAATAAGTATACCTATTTTGCTTCAAAAGCAAAAAAAGAAGGATATCAACAAATAGCAGCCATTTTTGAAGAAACCGCTGCCAACGAAAAAGAACACGCTGAAATTTGGTTCAAATATTTATGTGGTGGTGCAATTCCTTCAACAGCTGAAAATTTAAAAGCAGCTGCTGCTGGTGAACATGAAGAATGGACAGATATGTATGCAAACTTTGCTAAAGTTGCAAAGGAAGAAGGTTTTGATCGTTTAGCATTTTTATTCGATGCTGTGGGCAAAATTGAAAAGACACATGAAGAAAGATATCTTAAATTATTAGATAATTTAACTTCAAACACTGTTTTTGCTAAAGATGAACCTGTTATTTGGGTTTGTCGGAATTGCGGACATGTTCATGTAGGCAAAACTGCTCCTGAAACTTGTCCTGTTTGCAGTCATCCACAAGCATATTTTGAATTAAAAGGTCAAAATTATTAATTTCATTTTTAATGAAGGTCTTTGTGTGTCAAAGGCCTTTTTATTTTCAGTAAATTGGGATTTACTGAAAATTATTTTTTTGTTAAAATATATTTGACAATCAAATTAATTAAAAGGAGAAATAAAGATGAAAAAGAAATTTTTGTTATGCTTACTTTCGGTTTCATTATTAGCTGGATGCTCTAGTAAAGAAAATGTCGCTTCAAATTCTTCTTCAAGTAGTTCTTCTAGCTATATTGAAAAAGAATATTATGCAACGATTAATTCTCGATATGACTCAGTTAATGTTTATGGAATTGTAGGCGAAACTTTTGATTTAGCAGATATTAACTATTCTTATCTATTCAAAGAAACACCAAAAATTATTTGTGACAATCAATTGATTCAAGTCGACCAACAAAAACTAACTTTCTTGAAAAAAGGAGTCACGACCATTACTGTATCATCCCAAGATGATATGTATAGTTTTAAAATCAATGCGCTTATCAATGAAGATGAAGCTTCTCGTTTAGCGTATCCATTAGATTTTGACCTTACAAATTATACGAAGCAAAATCTTGCTGCTTCTACCATTGAAGCAAGTGAAGATTCAATCACTCTAACAGCACTTGGTGCGGATTGGAATAGAGTAACTTATAATTTAATCGAAGGTTATAATACCAATTATACGGTAGAATGTGATGTTACTTTCCAAAGTGTTCAAAACGGAGATTCATCCAGATGGTTTGGCATTGTATTTAGAGATCAAGAAACGGAAACAAATAAATATCCATTTTATCAATTTGACTTTAGACAAAATGCTGCACTCACGAACGCAATTGAAGTTACCTATGTTTATAATACAAATGCTTACTCTTATCCATATATAGGAACATGGAATAGTGAAAATGGAAATCCAGGAGTTATGAACAATGGTCCTATTCATGTAAAATTTTCTTTAAAAGATAGTAACTTCATCGGTAGTGTAAGTTATGGTGAATATACTTCTGAAATCAATATTTCTTTACCTAATCTATCTTCAGGAAATATTGGATTTCAATGTGCTGGTTCTGTAGTAAAATTTGAAAATTTAAAAGTTTCCATTGATGATAGTATCAAAGTGGCTTCTTCAGCAAATACGAGTGAATCCTTAGTAAATATCAAAGAAGGTAGACAACAAGTAAATCCTTTAAAACCACAAATGATTAGCTCTGCTAAAACAATTGATGAAATTTATGGTATTAGCACAAAAACACAACAATGGTTTGCTCGTTTAGAAAATCGTACCGTTTATTCATTAAATAATGAATTAATGGAAAATGTGACATTGAATGATTTAATTGCTGAATTTAGAGGCGCATTTATTCCAAATATTCAAGTTGAAGATGAAAAATCATTAAATATAGCTATCGACATTTGTAAGTCTTTTGGCATTATCGATTTAGTCATTTGGTCGACAAAAGGGGAAATTTTAGATAAAGCTAGAGAATTCATCCCTTACGCTCGTTTAGGTTATATTCCAACGTCATTAACTTCTTTTGAAACTTTTGAAGAAATCTCTCCAGTTTGTTTAGAAGCGGGTAAACATTATGCAAATTTAATTTTAATTGATAGCGATTTATTAAATAAAGAAAATGTGATTAAAACCGTTTTATTAGGCTATAGTGTTGTTGCTAATGCCAAAAACGGGGATCATTATTCTGTCATTTCTGGTGCTTTGGCAGGTTGTAAATTAATTCTTGCTAACTATAATGCAAATGTTCAATCCCAAGCAAATTTATTATACAGCAATGATACCTTTACAGTAGATGCTGTCGCTCATTCTTTAATGTCTATTCCAGTTGTGGCCGGACATAGAGGTGCAGGTACAAATGGAACCAATCCTGAAGTCACTTTACCTGAAAATACCATTGAATCCTTTACATGGGCATATGAGCATGGTGCCAATTCAATTGAAATTGATGTTCATACGACGAAAGATGGTAAAATGGCTGTGATTCATGATGATAATACCGCTGCTGTATCAAATCGAACTTTAACCATAAAATCATCCACTTTAGAACAATTACAAGCCTTACCATTAAAAGTAGGAAACACCTATTCTACAGAATACCATATTCCTTCTCTTGAAGAAGTATTTGATGCCTTTAAAGGTGATGCTTATAAAGATAAAACTATCATGGTTGAGGTCAAAGATAATTTAACTGATACAGGAATCAAAGCAATTGAAATTGCCAAAGAAAAAGGTTGGTACGGTCGCATTAATTTAATTACATTTAATAGTGCAACTGCAAAAGCTTTAAGAGATTATGATCCTTCAATTCAATGTTCATATCTTGGTACTGTTCAAAGACAAAATAATGATGAATATTGGACGAGTGTAAACTCTTATTTAGCCAATGGTGTAGGACTTGCTTCACAATTATCGACCATAGGTGCTGAAGCTCTTCAAGAATCAAACGCTCGTGGTGAAATGTATTGGCTATGGACTTTTGATACCGGAAACTATAATCAACTCATCACATTGATTTCTAATGGTAATAGAGCATTTACGATTAATTACATGAATTTCTTTACAAAAAATCAATATAAATTAATTAGTGAAAACAATATCACTTTAGCTGACAATGAATCGAAAACCATAGAAATTAAAGCCGTTTCATACGACAAAACAATTTCTACTGCAGATAATGCTGAAATTATCGTTTTATCTAATAATGCGACAGTGAATGGCAATACTATTACTAGAACAGGTTCTGGAGATATTTATGTTGTATATAAGATGTTAGCTCATTGGACTTTATATCAATCACCATTAAATTTTTATATCTATTCAGATATGATGATTATTCGATAATAGATAAAATATTCTTGATAAAAAGGCGATAACCATCGCCTTTTTTATATACTAAAAAAGAGTAATCCTTTGGGTGATTACTCTAATATTTGCATTTTTGGGTGCTTTATTTTGATTTAATACGATTATCCTTTAACGCTTCATATATGGAAGATTCTGTTTTTATTTGATCAAAATGAAGTATTGGGATTTCTTTCTTTTCAACATTTTCAGTATCAAATCTTTTCTTTTGAATTTTTTTTAAACGAATGACAAAATAACTAAGAGCAATTATAAAGCCGATAATCGTCCCCATTAAACCACTATGATTCAACAAGTAAATCAAAGTAGGAAGCTTACTTTTTAAGGCTAAATTTTTAAAAATTGGTTTTGCAAGTAAGCCAATTAAAAATCCCGTAAGAATCATCAAAAGAGATAAAATTGAGGTTGCAAAAATATCCATCCAATATTCTATTTTTGCCTTCCAACTTTGAACTTTATGACAATATGCACATATACCATCATCAATCATCGCATAATCATGCGCATCAGTCGTCGTTTTTAATAAATTGATTTCTTTTTGAATTTGTTGATCAATTTTTTGATATGACTCATCGATGATTGTTTGTGAGAGTTCTAAATGAATCACTTCTTCATCTTTTTTCTTTGGCTGCATTACTGTATAATTGATACTTTTACGAATCTTATATTCTTTATTAACTTCTTTTTGACAATGCTCACACAAAAAAGAATAAGGGATAGAAACAACTCTCTCAATCGTATAGGTTTTTGTATGATATGCTGCTGTCCGTTGGGCTCTTTTTTTTGTTTTAGCCATCAAAATGCCCCTTGTTTATTTTTTTGTTTTTTTAACGGTTTTTACGGATTCTTTTTTTGCTGGTTTAGCAGATTCTTTTTTTGCTGGTTTTGCAGATTCTTTCTTTACAGGTTTTGCTTCTTTTTTAGCTGGCTTTTTAGGTTCTTCTTTAAAAGTTTTTGCTTCACGAATCGTTCCTTTTTTGCCATGTAAATAAACCGTTGTGTGTCTTGCTTCAGCTAATTCATTAGCAATTTGCAAAGCTTCTTCTTGCGTTTTTGTACGACGAACAGCTTTTTCACCCTTTCCTAAGATAACTTGCCAACCACCATCTGGATGTTTGGTTACATGATACTTTCCATCATTTGTTGCTGCTGGTTTTTCAACAGCTTTTGTTGTTTTCTTTTCCATTGTTTTACTTCTCCTTACTTTTTTTTGTTAATTCATTATAAATTTTCTTATATTTCAATGCTGAAGAATTCCATGAATAATCACAATGCATAGCATTATCAATTATTCGATGAAATTCATTTTTGTTATAATACAGTTGCAATGCTCTTTGAATCGTATACATAAAATTGTGTGCATTATAACCAGCAAATGAAAACCCATTTCCTTTATGTGTAAATTCATCATATGAATGAATCGTATCTTTTAAGCCACCCACCTCATGAACAATCGGAATTGTTCCATATTTTAAACAAATCATTTGGGCTAAACCACAAGGCTCAAATTGACTTGGCATTAAAAATAAATCACTTCCTGCATAAATTTGATGTGCTAAAGTATTATCAAATTTTAATATTGCCTTAAATCTTGTCGGATATTTTTGTTGAAAATACATCAAGGCATTCTCAAAGTTCAAATCTCCATTGCCAAGTAATACAAACATCATATTATTCGTGCATAATTGATCCATTATCGATAAAACTAAATCGATGCCTTTTTGAGTAGCTAAACGACCAATCATTCCTATTAAAGGAACTTCCGGTTTTACCGGTAAATTTAATAATTTTAAGAGTGCTTCTTTATTTTTCTTTTTGATGCCTTTATAAGATTCAAAATTATATTTGTAAAAAATCAACGGATCATTTTCAGGATTATAGATATCATAATCAACACCATTTAAAATTCCGATAAGATGGTCTTTTTTTTCTTTTAACAAGTCATCTAACCCTTCACCAAACATAGGTGTTTGAATTTCTTGCATGTAACTAGGACTAACTGTTGTCACTCGATGTGCATATCGGATTCCCATAGCCATGAAATTTACAATATAAGGATCTCCATAATAATATTTATCGGATAAAGGCAACATATCACGAACATGACCCACCTCAAATTTTCCTTGATATTGCAAATTATGAATGGTATAGACTATTTTGATATTTTGATAAAAAGAAAGATGTTGATATTTATCATCAAATAAAGCCGCCATAACTCCCGTATGCCAATCATGAATATGAAGAATATCAGGAGTAAATTGCAAAAAAGGAAGGATTTCAAAAGCACTCACACTTAAAAAACAAAACCTTTCTAAATCCATTTGATCATATAAATGATCACTTCCATAGTAAAATTCATTATCGATAAAATAATAGGTTACATGATTTGCTTTATATTCAAATATACCACAATATTGATGACGCCAATTTAAATCAACAAAAATATGACCCAAATGGTGAATTTCGTTTTGATATTTTTCTTTTATTCTCCGATATAAAGGCATAATGACACGAACATCTACATTCGTTTTAGCTAAAGCTTTAGGTAAAGCAGCTAAAACATCACCAAGACCACCCGTTTTGGCAAAAGGTTCAACTTCACTTGCTACCATTAAAACTTTCATGTGTCATATACCTCCTTTTTTTATTATAAAATCACTTTTTCTTTTGGAATAATGATTGGAAAATCTTGCGTTCCAATTAACGTTTTTCCTTCATGAATAAAAACTAATTTATCGGCAATAACATTTTCTAAAACACAATTTTGTTCAACTTCAGTTTGTTGCATGATAATACTATTTTTAATCAGAGTACCTTTTTTGATCTTTACACCACGAAAAATAATACTATTTTCTACCACACCATCAATTTCGCAACCATCCGCAATAAAACTATTTTTAACCCTTGCATTTTCAAGATATGCCGTAGGAATCGTATCTTTAATTTTAGTATAAATCGTATGTTCATTATTAAATAGACGTTCTCTAACTTTGGCATCTAATATGTCCATATTCACTTGATAAAAATCTTGAATTGTCGCAATTCTTCGCATATATACATGAATTGGATAAGATTGAATATTTAATCTGCCGATGTTTCTAGAAATTAAATTCATTAAATAACCCGTTTTCCCTCGTGCATGACAATTTTCAATTATATGAATGAGTTGATTTCTATCAATAATATATACGCCAATGCATCGTTTACAAGACTCGTTATAGTTTGTATTAATTTCGATATCGATAACTTCATTTTTTTCATTTGTATAAATAAAGGAATCTCTTTCCGTTGCAACTTCGTTTTTATCTACAGTTTCATATAATACAGTAATATCTGCATTTGTTTTTAAATGATGTTTGAAAGCGTTTCTTAAAGTTGCATTTACAACTAAATTACTTTCCGATAAAATCACATATTGTTGGGTTGAATGTTTTAAATAAGATAATAAACTATATAAGGAATCAATCCGATTATCGTGACCTATATTATCTGCACTTGCATAAGGTGGAAATAAATACAACCCATATTTTTTTCTACTTAAGTTCCAAGCTTTCCCGCTACCTAAATGGTCCATTAAAGAATGATAATTATTTTGCGTAACAACAGCAATGTTAATCATGCCACTATTTACCATATCAGATAATATAAAATCAATTAAACGATACCGCCCTGCTACAGGAATAGCTGCTAAAGGTCGCCGATTTGTTAACTCACCAATTTTAGTTGTATGTTCATCTGCAAATACAATACCTAATACATCTTTCATGAGTGTTGTTCCTCCTTCTTATCTTGTAGAATTGAGGTCGTTACCATCGACATTTTTCCAATTTTAACATTTTTTGCCAATTGAACATTAGGTGCAATTAAAGAAATGTCATTTGAACATATTTTTTTAGCTTCATATTCGGGTGTTTCAACACCTTTTTGATTTATAGAAACATTTTTTTCTATTAAACAATCATTACCTATAATGGCTTTGTTAATATAAACGTTATCTTTAATAACTGTGTTATTCATGATAATACTATCGATAACTTTACTGCCTTTTCCTACTTTGACGCCACTAAACAAAATCGAATGTTCCACAGTTCCTTCTATTTCACAACCCTCTGTCACTAACGATTGATTAATGGACCCATTTTTACCAATATAATGAGGTGGAAGCGCACTCGAACGTGCCATAATTGGCCAATTTGGATCATCCAAATTAAAATCAGTTCCCTTTTCAATTAAATCCATATTCGCTTCCCATAAACTTGCAATTGTTCCTACATCTTTCCAATAGCCTTTAAATGGATATCCATAGAGATGTTTTTTCTTTTTTAAAATATTAGGAATAATATCTTTTCCAAAATCATGACTAGAATTAAGATTGTTTTCATCTAAAATTAATTCTTCTTTTAATACATTCCAATTGAAAATATAAATTCCCATAGACGCTTGATTACTCTTCGGATTTGCAGGTTTTTCATCAAATTGCAAAACCTTACCTGTTTCATCATAAGTTAAAATTCCAAAACGACTTGCTTCTTGCATTGGAACTGTTATGGTGGAGATGGTAACATCAGCATTTTTTTCAATATGGTAACGTAACATTTTAGAATAATCCATTTTATAAATGTGATCCCCTGATAAAATTAATACATATTGAGGATCAAAACCTGAAATAAAATCCATATTTTGATAAATGGCATTGGCTGTACCTTTATACCATTCACCTTTTTCTGCGCCCATATATGGAGGTAATACAAAAACGCCACCATTACTAACATCAAGATCCCATGGCCGTCCATTTCCAATATAAGTATTTAATTCTAAAGGTTGATATTGTGTCAAAACCCCTACCGTAGTAATACCTGAATGGCTACAATTTGACAAAGTAAAATCAATGATACGATATTTTGCCCCAAATGGTACAGCAGGTTTAGCGATTTTTTTAGTTAAAGAGCCTAAACGCGAACCTTGACCACCAGCTAAAATCATGGCAATGCATTCTTTTTTATACATTTTGTATTCCCCTTTGCTAAAAACTTACTTCTCTATTTTTATAATACCATAATCCCAATTCAAAAAAAAGAAAGACTATCAATTTTTATTGATATATCAATAAAGATTTATCTTTTATTTTCAAAATCAATCTTTTATAATGATATTTGAAAAGAGGGATTTTCTATGTTAACGATTGCAATTTTAGGTGTTGGAAGTCGTGGAGCAACCACCTATGGAGATTACTTGAATACACTTAAAGATAAAGTTAAAATCACGGCTATTTGTGATATTGATAAAAATAAATTAAATTACTATCAAAAAAAATATCACATTGATGCAAAAAATTGTTTCGATTGCAGTGATGATTTTTTTAATGCAAAAAAATTAGCCGATGTTTTAATTATCGCAACCTTGGATCAACAACATTATGAACATGCCATAAAGGCTCTTGAATTAGGTTATCATTTATTACTTGAAAAGCCGATTTCACCATCCATTGAAGAATGTGTAGCAATTGAAAAAAAAGCAAAAGAAAAAAATCGTTATGTTGTCGTTTGCCATGTATTAAGATATACCCCTTTCTATCGAAAAATTAAGGATATTATTGAAAGTAAACAATTAGGTCAAATCATACATATTCAATCGTGTGAAAACGTAGGATTTTGGCATCAAGCACATAGTTTTGTAAGAGGCAATTGGCAAAATTCAAAACAAACGGCCCCAATGATATTAGCCAAATGTTGTCATGATATGGATTTATTAAATTGGCTTCTAAATCTTTCCCCTCTAGCAGTAAGTTCTTTTGGATCTTTGACTTATTTTACAAAAAGCAATGCTCCTAAAGGAAGTGCCAAAAGATGTTATGATTGTCAAATTCGTCATCAATGTCCATACGATGCTGTTCAATATTATGTTGAAAGCAATCAAAAGAACCAAAATATAGGTTGGCCTTATGATGTGGTCGTGCTAGAACCCACTTATGAGAAATTAAAAAAGGCCATTCAAGAAGGCCCTTATGGAAAATGCGTTTTTGATTGTGATAATGATGTCGTTGATCATCAAATTGTAAATATTCAATATGATCACGAAGTTACAGCAAGTCACACGATGTGTGCATTTTCAAAAGATTGTTTTCGAACAATGAAAATTTATGGAACACGCGGCGATTTAGAAGCAAACACTTTAACCAATCAAATCGTAGTTCATGATTTTTTAACGCATCAAACGACTTCGATTGATGCTTCAAAACTGAGTGATGATTTATCCGGACACATGGGTGGCGATCATGTCATGTTAAATGAATTCATCGCATTGCTTAATCATCAACATACACATTTAGATTCAAGCATTGAAAAATCTGTTGCTAGCCATTTAATTTGTATGGCGGCGGAAAGTTCTCGATTACAAAATGGCAAAGTTATTTTCCTAGATGAATACAAAAAATCGATACTAAAAAGTATCGATTAAATCATTATTTTTTATTCTTTTTAGCCCGTATGGCTTGATCTACAATTGAAGGTACATATGGAGAAGTATCACCATTAAATGAAACGACTTCTTTTACAGTACTACTACTAGTAAATATGTTTTCTAATTCGGCACATAGAAATATGGTGTCGATTTTTTTATTAGATAGACCATAATTATACGTAAATAAACTATATTCTTTTACAAAATCGTTCGTTGTTCTTAAACCTCTAACAATGGTAGATGCTTTTTTTGTTTTCGCATATTCATAAATAAATCCAGAAAAAGATTCAACAGTAACATTGGTGATTTTTAATTCTTCTACACATTTTTTTACTAATTCTACTCTTTCTTCAACACTAAATAATGGATTTTTTTCAAAATTTTTAGATACAACCACATAAATATGATCAAACATAGGAGCTGCTCTTTTGATAATGTCCATATGTCCATTTGTAATAGGATCAAAACTGCCAGGATATACCGCTATTCTTTTCATTTTCAATTCCTCCTCTTATATTATAATTCATTATCAAAATAATGACCATATGTAACATCAGAAATAGCGTGATGGCTCTTTTGATGGTGTATGGCATTGAGATACATTTCAACCGTTTCTCTCACAATTTTACTTGATTCATCCAGAAAATCTAAACGAACAACTTCAATTCCCATGGCTGCAATTTCATCTAATTGGTCGATTAAATGCAATCGTTTACTATTATATAATGTTACATTACAATCACGATCCGTAGAAATCATAAAGCGATAATTTAATCGATCTTGCAAAGTATATTGATTCTTCTTACAACTGCCGCAATGTTTTTTATTAAAACCAAGTGCTCTTGCGATAAAGCATTGTTTCATGACCATAGTTTGCAATCTTCCATAAACAACCATTTCAAATGAAGGTATTTTTTTATGATTCTTGTAAACTTGACGAATTAATTCTTGAATTCGATCCTTCGATAACTCAACGGAGAGGCCAATTCTTTCAACACCTTGTTGTACTAATGCATTCACAGCATATGAATTGGTTACATTTAAATAAACATCGCTTCTAATTTTTTTGTGAGGATGTCGGATAATGTCTCCTAATTGATTAATTAAATAACTATCTTCTTGAAGATGTTCATCCGCATGATAAATTCTACTTAACACTGGAATTAGATGTAAATTAGGAAACATTTTCTTTGCCATAGCAAAAGTAACATCGTCATCATAATAAATAGTTTCAATATCTAATCCTTGCAAATCCTTGAGTTGTTCGATATTTTTTACTTTAATTGCAAGTTTTAATTTTTTTGAATGTGATCGATGAATGATAGGATATGTATAATCTAATATTATGTCACTTGCTTGTCGATGATTTACATTTGCCCGTAAATTATTTAATTGTTGTAATGCATTTCTTCTTAGTTCATTTAATGTTTTAATCGGAATCATTAATTGAGGCTCTAATTGAATTTTTATCTCTTTACAGGTGTAAATCGTTTCATTCAATTTCAATAAATGAATTTGAACATTTTCAATTGTAGCAGGTGCGTTGATTGCTTTTTCAATTGGCATTTCACTTTCAATTTGAACCATATGACCTTGATTATCTTGAACCATAAACTTAATTTTTTCATTTAAATGTGCTTCTAGTTGCATCCGGATTTCAATTTTTTTATTTATTTTTAAATAACTTTGTTGAATTTCTTCAATTTGTTTTCCGTCCAAACATTGATAAACTTGGGCTCCTTTATTGATTTGAGAATGTACTTCTAATTCGATAATTTCATTAGCAAACGCTTTTTTTACAAATTTATTTTTTACTTTGATTTTTGATAAATAAAAACTAACATCTTCTTTTTGTAAAATCACAATTTTATCTTTTTGTTCGATAGAATCAAACAATTTTATTTTAATATGATTCGGATTCGAATCTATCACAATTCCAATTTTTTTACCAATATGAGTAGGTCTTAAAGTGGAACAAATTTGGCCATTACTTTCTTGACCAATGTAACCCTTCGTCAATTCGCGATTAAATAAATTTTCAAAAGTTTTTAATGTTTGACTGCAATTAGCTATCTTTTTTGTATTTTGATATTGCAAAATAGCCTTTTTGTAGTTCATGGTGGTATAGGCTACATACTCCGGACTTTTCATTCTACCTTCAATTTTTAAAGATGTGACACCACAATCTATAATTTGATTCAGCATGTTTAAAGTGGCTAAATCCTTCATGCTTAATAAATATTTTTGTGAAGCGATAGGCTTTTGATTTTCAAATAATGTATATTCCATCCGACAGGGTTGAGCGCATTTTCCGCGATTTCCACTTCGTTTTCCAATAATTGAACTATGTAAACAATTGCCCGAATAACTTACGCATAAGGAACCATGAACAAAAACTTCGATTTCTACATTTGTATTTTCACAAATTTTTTTCAATAAAGGTAATTCCACTTCACGAGCTAAAATAATTCGATGAACACCTAATTTTTCAAAATAAAGTACTTGATCCAAACAATGAACATTTTGTTGCGTTGAAACATGAAGTCTAATTTTAGGATAACGCGCTCGAATCAAATGAATTAAGCCTATATCTTGCACGATAAAAGCATCCGCATCATTTAAATAAAGTTTATCTAAATAATCGATGAAATCGTTCATTTCATTCTCATATACAAGTGTATTCACAGCAATATAGACACTGACCCCTCTTTGATGTGCTTCTTGAATTAATTCGATGATTTCATCGACTTCAAAATTTGTAGCATATGCTCTTGCACTAAATTTCTTTCCTCCAAGATAGATGGCATCTGCGCCATTTTCTATGGCTGCTTTAAAAGTGAGTTTATCTTGCACAGGAGCCAGTAACTCGATTTTTTTCATGTTTATCAACTCCATTGCATATTCTACCATAATTTTATCACTATGAATGATTTTTTTTATTTTGACAATTTTTTTAAATAAAAATTTTTATTTTTATTTATTATTTGCTATACTAAAATAAAGCGGAGGTATAAAACATGGGGCATATTTTGAAATTGTTTATAAATATTATTAACGTTTTAGTAAAAGTCATTATTTTCTTAGCTTCTTTTGTAATGCAGTTTTTAATTATCTATTGGTCTATTTTTGCTTTTCCACATTATTTCACGCCCGCTATTTATCTAGTTTCGCTGTTAATTTCTATATTCCCCGCTGTCCATATTTATAATAGTTCAAACAATTCATCATTTAAAATGTCTTGGCTAATTTTAATCTTTGCACTTCCGATTACTGGGACTATTTTATACCTATTTTTCGGCCAAGGAAGAAATTTTTCCAAACGAAAAGTAAAAAAATTGCAAGAATATCAAAATTATTATCAAGGAAAATATATGAACAAATATCTTCGTTTAACGGATCCAATCGATCAAAAATTAACTAATCTTTTACAAAATGGTGCCCATATGCCAATGTTTCAAGATAACAATGTTCTTTTTTTAAAAGATGGAAGAGAATGGTTTGAACTGTTATTAAATGATATCGCAAAAGCAAAAGAATATATTTTTATCGAATATTTTATCTTAAGCGATGGTGTCGCTTTAAAAAGACTTTCTGATTTGTTAATTCAAAAAGCACATGAAGGTGTCGAAATTAAAATTATTTTGGACGATATTGGTTCAAAGCGAAATTTAAAGCAAAAAACGATTAATGAGCTTAAATCACATGAAAATATAAGTTTAGTCAGTTTTAACCCTATGGGAATGGTCTTTTCTTTAAATCTTAATTTTAGAAATCATAGAAAAATAACGGTTGTTGATGGAAAAGTTGCTTATTGTGGTGGAACAAATATTGCAGACGAATATATCCATGAAGAAGAAAAATTTGGCTTTTGGCGCGACAACGCTTGTAAATATGATGGCCCATCTGTAAATAGTTTTGTTTACATTTTCTGTGTTGATTGGTTTATTTCAAGCAAAGAAGCTTTAAATATGGAGTTATATTTTAAACAATCTTTCTCTCCAATTCATGAAAATGTCGACAGTTATATTTGTCCTTTTTCTGATGGCCCTGGTTCAGACTTTAATCCTGGATATACCTTATTTCGTACTTTAATTGGAAATGCCAAAAAATCAATTTATATTTCCACGCCTTATTTTATTATTGATAGAGATTTTATAACCGCCTTAGAAAACGCGGCAAAAAGTGGCATTGATGTTCGCTTAATTATTCCACATATTCCAGATAAAAAAACAATTTATATTATGACCTATTATCACATTGGTAGACTGATCAAAAGTGGAGTCAAAGTGTATCGGTATTTACCTGGATTTACCCATGCTAAGAATCTCATTATTGATGGTCGTTATACTTTTAATGGGACCATTAATTTAGATTATAGAAGTTTATTTTTACATTTTGAATGTGGCAGTTTACATATTAATGAAAAATTAGCCAACGAAATGACTCAAGATTACTTCGATGCCATTTCTCAAAGTCAATTCATTGACTATAAAACATGGAAAAAACGTTCGTTTTTCATTCGTATACTAGAATTTATCGGTAGCTTATTTGCTCCATTGCTTTAAAGGAGTTGAAGTCGTATGCATGAAATGTACAAACAAAATAATTTGCCTTATTTAACTGTAAAGGCGTGTCCTAAATGTGAGCATTTAATCGATAAAGAAAGTCATATTTGCCCACATTGTGGTTATTCGTATGATTCAACAGAAACACGATATGATGAATTTGCCACACAAGATGTAGGCCTTCCGATTACCAATGTGGACCGTCAACCAAACTATCAAACAAATGAATCTAAAATCCAACCAGAAGACACCATTTTGCCTAATGAAAGTTTTCCAAATAACGCAGAGATAAATAACGAAAAAACAGAAAAACAAAATCAAAAACAACTGATGAAAAGAACAATTTGTAATATTATCGGTCTAGTATTTTTTCTATGTGCTTTAATTGTTTTACTCTTTGGAAGTTATCTATCATTACAAAAAAATCCCGATAAATTCACTTTAAATCCAACAGGAATTAAAATATTATCGTTGAAAACGCATATTTACGAATTACAAAATGCGGGTATTCCTTTATATCATATTTTTGGTAATCAAGTCGGCATACAAAAGTTTGGTTATTATGCTTTAATAACGATTTATTATTTAAATCTTGCAAGTATTGTTATTGGCATACTTTATTTTTTAATCAATTTATTAAAAAAAAGAAGAGTTTCATTTAAATTTGTGGGTTGGTTGTTGATTCCATCTGCATTATTATATGTTTTTTCTTTGGTTCATTCTATTTTATTAGAACATTCTCATTTCATGAAATCGAATCACTTGCAAGTCAATTCAATTTCAAATTATATTTTCTTAATTTTGTTTGTATCTTGGATGATTATTGCATTAATGCTTGTTAAAGATTCTGGCGAAAAAATATACTTATCTAAAAAAGAAAATAACGATGATCTTTTTAAAGATTAAGGGGGAATTTTATGAAACTTTTACTGATTGAAGATGAAGTTTCTTTATCGGATGCCTTAGTAAACATTTTAAAAAAAGAAAAATATCAAGTCACTGCTGTTTATGATGGAGAAGAAGGGCTATACTATGCCGTTTCTAATTCTTATGATTTAATTATTTTAGATATTATTTTACCTCATTTAGATGGCATAAGTATTTTAAAAGAAATTCGTAAACAAAAAATAGATACTCCGGTGTTAATGTTAACTGCTTTAGCTCAAGAATATGATATCGTCAAGGGTTTTGATGCTGGTGCCGATGATTATTTGTCTAAACCGTTTTCCACAGCAGAACTACTTGCTAGAATTAAAGCATTATTGAAACGCACAGGTCAATATATTTATGATGAAACAATTTCATTTGGAAATATTACTTTAAACTTAAAATCGTATATGTTGTCAACACCATACAATACGATTAAGGTTTCAGCCAAAGAATGTGAAATCTTAAGATTCTTAATATCGAATCCAAAATTTATAGCAACACGCGAAGATTTAATTAATAAAGTTTGGGGGTTTGATACTGAAATAGAATCGAATAGTATTGAAGTTTTTATCTCTTTTATCCGAAAAAAATTAATTTTTATTAAAGCAAATGTCGCAATTGTAACCATTCGTGGTGTAGGTTATAGATTGGAGCAAAAAAATGTTCAATGAACTGAAAAACAAATTATATAAAATGATTTTAACTTTAGGAGGCATCTTTTCCCTAATTATCTTTTTTGGTATCTTTTTAGGCTCTTATTTTTCTTTTCAAAGAAGCATGGAAGATACGCTTCATGATTCCTTTAAAACAGCCACGCAAAATCAAGCTGTTATCCCACAAAAGGAATCTTGTGTTTTATTGTTAATTTATGTCGATGAAAACAACAACATTTTAAAAAACGAGCAGGGAAATGTTGATTATGAAATTTATCCCTATGAGTTTGAGAATGACATCGAATTTAAAACAAAATATTCATGGTGGTTTGATGGTCTTGCTACCTCCATTGATCAAACTTATCAAGACGATAATCTTTTTAAATTTAATAACAAACGTTATATTTTTAACAACATTAGTTATACCTCCACTACTCATCCAGAAAAAAGATGTATGCTATATTCAATATTAGACTATAGTTCCTATTATAGTAATTTCCAAGTAACTTTCTTTTCCTTACTTATCGGTTACTGTTTAGTTATTCTTTTACTTTCGTTTTCTTCTGTCACCCTTGCCGATAAAATTGTGGCTCCAGTTCATGATGCTTTTGTCAAACAAAAAGATTTAATTGCCAACGCTTCGCATGAGCTCAAAACACCATTAACCATTATTTCTACCAACACATCTATTATATTAGAGCATCAAGACGAAACCATCCAAAGCCAAGAAAAATGGATATCCAGCTCCAAGCAACAAGTTGATCGGATGAATCAATTAATTCAACAAATGTTATATTTGTCTAAAACCGAATCCATGTTTCTTGTAGAACAACACGATGAAGTGAATTTAAGTGAAAGCATTAAAAAAATAGCTATGGAATTTGATTCTGTTGCTTTCGAACAAAAAATCCATATTCAACTGAATATTCAAAAAGATGTGCTTTATTATTGTAACCAAAATAGTTTCAATAATCTTGTTACCATTTTATTAGATAATGCAATTAAATATAACAATGAAAATGGTGTCATTAAAATTACTTTAACGCAAAAGAAAAATAAAATTGAAATGATATTTTTTAATACTGGCAAAGGAATTGAAAAAGAAAATCTTGAAAAAATCTTTCAACGTTTTTATAAAGAAGATAAAGCTTTTTCGAAAAATTCTCATCAAAGTTTTGGCTTAGGGTTAGCCATTGCAAAAGCCATTGTTACACAAATGAATGGTTCAATTTACGCGGAAAGCGAAAAAAATGTCTACACTCAATTTATAATCAAATTACAAAAAAAAGGACTGCAAAGAAAAAAATAAGTAAAACTTTTTTCTATCACAGTCTTTTATTTTAAAAAAAATAAGGCCATTTTGCTGGCCTTGAACAAAGTTTTATCAGAGGGGACTGATATGCTAATCTCTTAGCGTACACATCATAAAATAAATTTATTAAATAAATATTAAAATTTTTAAATTAGTGTAAAAATCTAACGCATAACAAAAAAATTGCATATGGTATATTGGAACGTTAAATGGAGGATGATATCATGCGTTTCAATGGCTATTACGGAAATAATTGTTTCCAAACTCCAAATCCATGTTGTGAGCCGGTTTGCCAAACTTATACTTGCAACACGAACACAACTAACCAAGGACCTGTTGGACCTCAAGGCCCTCAAGGTATTCAAGGACCCGTAGGACCTACTGGGCCTCAAGGACTTCAAGGACCTACTGGACCTCAAGGTGCTGTCGGACCACAAGGACCACAAGGTGTTCAAGGTATTGCTGGTGCAGTAGGAGCTACTGGACCTACGGGTGCTACTGGACCACAAGGTTTACAAGGCTTGCAAGGACTTCAAGGACCAATTGGACCTACTGGACCTCAAGGCCCTCAAGGATTACAAGGACTTCAAGGACCTATTGGTGCAACTGGCCCTACTGGAGCAACAGGTGCTACGGGTGCTACTGGAGCAACAGGACCTCAAGGACCACAAGGCATACAAGGTGAAACAGGGGCAACAGGAGCAACGGGTGCTGATGGTTTAACACCAACCTTTACCATTGGTACTGTAACTACTGGTCCTACACCAAGCGTAACAATTGAAGGCACTGCACCTAACTATACTTTAAACTTTGTATTACCTGAAGCTGCCGCTTAAAAGCGTTTAAGCCGAAAAATCCCATTTCTTAGAAAAATGGGATTTTTATTTGTAGTTTAAACTTATATATTTTATAATATAAGCAATGAAACAAGGATGTGTTGTTTATGTCAAAAGTGCTTAAAAAAATTATTATTAGTCTATCTTCAATCATTTTAACTTTAGCCATTCTCGCTGGAATTTTATTGATTGTCGTTACTCATGATTATTCGGGGGCTAAACCCGTTTCTGTATTGAATTGTACCAATCCACATATTTCAAAAACAGGTAAACCGATGATCTCTGCTCATCGATCGGGTGCGGGTATTGCTCCAGAAAATACGATGATGGCCTTTAAAAATATCATTGAAAATCAAGACCGATTTCAAATTGATATTTTTGAGTTTGACTTGCAAATAACTAAAGACGATGAAATTATTTTATTACATGATGAAACTTTAGATCGAACAAGCAATTCGCGAGAAATATTTAAAATTAAAAATGCTAAAGTTCATAATTATACTTATGAAGAACTAAGAAAACTGAATATGGGTGAAAACTTTACAAATAGTAAAGGTGAAAAACCCTATCAAGGTTTAAAAGGCGATGCATTATTGGATGATTTAAAAATTGTTCGTCTTGATGATGTCTTAGATTATCTTGATAATTATAAAAATTTTAACTTTATTATGGAGATTAAAGATGATGGCGCTTTAGGAAAAAAAGCAGCCGATAGAATATATGAAATATTACTTGAAAAAAATGTTTTGCAAAGAACCATTATTGGTACATTTCATAATAAAATCACCAAATATTTAGATCAATACTACCCTGACGTTTATCGCTCAGCTAGCGTTAAAGAAGTGATTGGTTTTTATTTAGATTCTTTACTTAATATTAAACGTAAAAATAGTCATTATAAGTTTGTTGCTTTGCAAATTCCTGATGAAGATTATGTTGTAAAACTTGGAACTACACGTTTAATAAATTATGCACATAAGCATAATATTGCCGTTCAATACTGGACAATTAATAGCAAAAAAGATGTAAAAGATTTAGCCAAAAAAGGGGCAGATGCTATTATGAGCGATTATCCAGATATGGTATATGAAACACTCAATTCATTGTAATGGATTATTTTAAAGTTACTTTATGCTTAACATAGCCACAAGAATTAGCCAATAAATTATATTCTATAATCAATTGCTTGCTACTATGCGCTTTTACTTTTACGGTATAAGTAAAATCATTTTGAATAGATGCTTCATTATCATCTTTGTCTTGATGCATAATGGTAAACATTGGGGAATTTGTAATCAATTTCCCTTTTTTATCGCGAATTAAAACGCATAATGATCCCGTGTTTTTCATATTAATTGTAACAAAACGATCACGTTCACCTTGATTAACAAAAGTAAAATAATCCATATAGTCCATCATCCAATTACCAATATTTGCTAATCGAGCATGTCCATCTAAATGATCTGCATCAATGCAAATTTCTTCGTTTTTATCGTTAATTGTGTAATATTTGGTCATATCTGTACCCACGCCCTCATCACTACCTTGAGGATTAATATGCGTCACCCAATAAGTTCTTTTTTGTGTATGTGGTGTGCTATTTAATTTTTTATATGGAAAAGGATTTTCTAAGGCCTTTTCATCGTAATAATTCACATATTCAACAGGTAAATCTTGCGCTTGAGTATAATCATTAAAAGTATAAGTAATCATCGTATCAACAACGCCATGACAAGTATCATAACCTACATATTGACTACCATAATCATGTCCGTTGCGTTGGACTACATATCCTTGATGCGTTTGATTATTTTTTATTTGCTTAGGATCTTGATACACAAAAAAACTACCTTCTGCTTTACCTATAACTTCAAATAAAACTGCCGCATTTGAACATCCTCCACAAACCAAACGATTTGCTGTTTTTAAAACATTTAAATGCTTATAGGCATCTTTTGTTGTTCCACCCATAACATAAAAATATTTTCCTTTCGGTAAACGATAAGTGATAGGTTGATTTTTCTTTGTCTTATATTGATTGGAAAAATTAAAATACTCTTTAAATTTTTGTTTTTGTTTATCATTCCATTGACTTGGATCATATCTAAAATTCGCATTATAAAAGTCTACCCATTCCTTTTCTCCTAACCAACAGCCTTGACCATCTAATTGGAAACCCATATTTAAAACCGTGATATAAACATCTTCTTTGGAAGTGTTTTTTACTTGATAGCCATAGTAAAAAGGCTCATTATAATTATTATGTTCAAAAGTAAAAAATACTCTTTTATTTGAAATATCTACACGCGATAAAGCCTTTCCCATATCTTCCGAAGTCAATTTTTCAGGATTATTACAATTAATATATAATCCATTTCCGTCATCCCTTTTTATTGCGTTGATTCGTTCAGGCTTTAACGGATCCAAAGTTTTTCCTTCTTTTTTATTTAATGTTTTTACATTGACCATGGCCAATGGTTCATAAGGAAGTATGGCTTTATGATGCATGGCTTTTACACTCACATTGATTCGAAGACTTGTATTTTTATAAACGATTAAAACAATTTTTTCATCTTTCATTAAATCAATTGTAAAGGTTTGGTTTGCTTCTTTTAACAATTCGTTTTTTTCATTACGAATTTCTACTTTTTTTAAATTTTTAAAAGCCACTTGATACGTATCACTATAAGGCACTTTCATAACATATTCAATTTGTTCTTGATTCTTTTTAAAAAAGTCTTTCATTGATGAAAATCTTACATCGGTTAACATTATTCATCCTCCTTACCATATAATGTTTTAGTCTTTTTTTGATTATCGTAATTATCCAAAAAAGACACCTTTTTACCACCAATTTTATATCCTAATATCATATCTAAAGTGACATTAGAAGCACTCTTGAAAATATTTTTTTCAACTTGTGGATTATATTTTAATAAATCGTGAATTAATTTTTTAGTCGCTAATCTTTGAGACCCAGTATTTTCATTTTGAGCCACATTTTCAGTAAAACGACATGCACATTGCAAAAATTGTAATTGATGAAAATTTTTAAATGCAAAAATATCCTTTTCACGAATTAAATACATCGGCCGTATTAATTCCATTCCTTCATAATTGGTGGATTTTAATTTAGGCAACATCGTTTGAAAAGAACCCACATTTAATAAATTCATCAAAGTGGTTTCAATAACATCATCATAATGATGTCCTAATGCAATTTTATTACATCCTAAAGATTTTGCTATATTATACAAAGCCCCTCTACGCATTTTAGCGCATAAAAAACACGGACTACGATCTTGCGCATTAGCTACTTCAAAAATGTCTGTGTCGACTATTTTGGCATCAATCCTCAATCGTTCTAAATTAGATTGAATTAAATCTAAATTTGCTTTATTATAACCGGGATTCATGACTAAATATTCAATTTGAAAAGGAAAATCGCTATATTGATGAAGATGTTGAAAAAGCTTTGCCATTACCATCGAATCTTTTCCGCCTGAAATACAAACACAAATGCGATCATTTTCTTGAATTAATTGATAATCTTTAATTGCTTTCACAAATTTTGACCATAATCGAGAACGATATTTTTTTGTTAATGAATGTTGATATAGATCTTGTATTTCTTTCATTTATCTTTCTTCCCCTTTAGGATAAATTAATTCTTTTATTACTTCACTAGCAATGAAAGACCCCGCAACCGAAGGAACAAAACTACTACTTCCTGGTGTTTGACGACGATTGGTTTGATGACATTGCTCTTTTTTAGGACACTGATTTTGATAATCACACGCTTCTTCGATGATGGTCCTTACCTTTTTTGGTGTTTCCTTAGAATAAAGCACTTTTAGACGTTTTATCCGACGTTTTTTGAGTTCACGCCGCATCACTTTGGCTAACGGACAAATAGAAGTTTTATAGATATCCGTCAGCACAAGTTTACTTGGATCCATTTTATTTCCACAGCCCATACAAGAAATTATCTTTATATGATTTTCATAGCACTGACAAATAAGTTCTATTTTTGCAGTAACTGTATCCATCGCATCGATTACATAATCATATTGAGATAATTGAAACTCACTTGAATTTTCCGGCAGATAGAAGCTTTTTTTTGTTTCAACTTGAATGTTTGGATTGATTTGTAAAAGATGTTCTTTCATAACATCCACTTTATATTTTCCAATGGTATTTAAATTAGCAATGATTTGCCGATTAATATTGGTAATACATAGCGTATCATCATCCACCAATAAAAAGTGTTCGACACCACTTCTTGCTAAGCCGTCACAAACATAACCGCCTACTCCACCAATGCCAAAAATCGCAACTTTGCATTTTTTTATTTTTTCAAAATCATCCTCTTTTATCATAAGTTTCAATCGTGAAAATTGATCCTTCATGTTATCCCTCCGCTATGCTAATATATTTTAGCATATCAAAACCATATTGACAAAAGAAAAAAGCCAAAATATCAATAGGATATCTTAGCTTAAAAAAGTAAAATCAATAACGGATAATTCAAAACGTGAAACGTTACTCTTTTTTACATTTGTTCAAAATACTCCTTATTTTGAATTAATCTTGAATTCTTTGGATTGATCTCAAGCGCTTTATTTACAAAATATAAAGCTCTTTCCTTGTCATTTAAAAAATAATAACACATGGCTAACAAATCATAAGGAGTTTCATTCCAACTTGTCATTTCATTGATATAGGTATACGATCTTTGCGTTATTTTCAATGCTTCATTAACAAAATAAATCACTCCATGATAGTTTTTTTCTTCGTAAAGCAAATAGGCTAATTCCATATATCCTTCTCTAAGATAGGGTGCCTCCAATATTGCACGATAAAAATATTCTTTGGCTTGTACCCAATCTTTTTTTGCATAATAACATCGACCAAGATAACGATAAGAAGCCGAACGCTCATCTTTCCATGTAGCACTTTTTAAAGTTAAATGCTGCTTTAACGTCGCAATTGCCTTATCATATAAACCATAATACATGTATTCTCTACCTAAATAATGCATGTTTCGATCATCATCGGGTTGTTCTTGAATGGATAATTCTAATAAAGGAAGGTAACTGCTTCTAGATTTACTATTGTCCGCATAATGATTTAATTGCAATTCTGGAACATATTGTATATTACATTGTCCTTCTTTCATATAGGTGATCACTTCGTGTACTGGATGTTTCCAACAAAACCCATGACGTGCATGAATTTTATTAATATAGAATACCGTTCCTTCGCTACCATCCTCATTAAAATTCCATGTATAACGATAGGAAATTAATTGTGTATCTTTTTTCCAATATTTTTCAAGAATTTTTCTCCATCCCACTTGAAATCGTTCATCGATATCTACACAAACACAAATATCAACATCTTCATCCACCATAGCCAAAGCATCGTTTCGTGCCACATCAAATCGAAAAAAATCATAGTGCTTTACTTGATAGCAAATCGCCTTATTTTTAAGAATTTCTACACTTTGATCGGTTGAACCGGTATCAAGCACATAAATTTGATCTGCCTCTTGCATATTTTCAATCCACGATGGTAAATTTTTACTCTCATTTTTACAAATTGCATATACAGCAATTTTATATTTTGGCATAACCATCACCTTATACAATATAAGCTGACCCTCCTAATGAATATGCTTAAATTTTAAATTTTTCATAATTTATTTTTTTACACCTAGATATATTTATATATCTAGGTGATCTTTTGGTTTTTGATAATTCATTTAAAAATAAAATCTTTTTTGATAAAATAGGATTGGTGATAATATGGGCCTTTTTGATTCTGTTTATTTTCATGGCACTTATCGTTCCTATCAACAACGAATTTTAGATCGTTTTTCAACATGGAAAAACAAAGATAAAATTCATGTCGTTGCCGCTCCAGGAAGTGGAAAAACCACGCTAGGAATCGAATTAATCATTCGTTTAGGAAAACCATGTCTAATCCTTGTTCCAAGCATTACAATCCGTGAACAATGGCTAGAACGTTTTAAGCATGACTTTTTAGATCATCAAGAACAAGCCGATGATTATATTTCAAATGATATTAAAAAACCCGCCTTATTAACTTGCATCACTTATCAATCTCTTTATAAAGCTTATAAAAAAGAAACCGATATGGAAGAAGATCATCAATTCCATGATTATTCTTCCTTTTGCTTACAAGAAACATTAGAAAAATTAAACATTTCAACAATTTGTTTAGATGAATGTCATCATTTAAGAAATGAATGGTGGAAAGTCATCGAAAATTTAGTAAAAAAAATAAAAAATATCACAACGATTTCTTTAACCGCTACACCGCCTTATGATGCTAGTTCTGCCGAATGGAAGCGTTATATTAATCTTTGTGGCCCAATTGATGAAGAAATTTTTGTTCCTGAATTATTAAAAGAAAACAATTTATGCTTTCATCATGATTTGGTCTATTTAAACACATTAACACCAGAAGAAGATCTTATTTTAAAAAAATTTGTGAATAATGCACAAAAGATTTTTGAAAAATATCAACATCATAGTACTTTAATCTCTGTTTTTTTAGAAAATAATGCTTATAAAAAATATCGCATATTTAAGCAAAAATACTATTATAATGCCTCTTACTACCGGGCTTTAATTTTGTTTTTAAATCATAATAAAATTAAAATATCGCCTTCAATAAAACAACAATGTAACATTGAGCCTTTTAATATTTATCATTTACAAATTCTTTTTCAAAATGTATTATTTGATGATTTAAAAAATTATGAAAATCAAGATTTTTTAAATCGGATCAAAAAAGAATTAATTGCCTTGCGTTTAATTAATGAGGGTAAAGTTCATTTAATTTTTGATGAACGACATGCCAAATTATTTGCTGAAAGTCAAAATAAATTGAAATCAGTGAGCGAAATTGTTCAACATGAAGTTAGTAATTTAAAAGAGGATCTTCGTTTATTAATACTTGCTGATTATATCAAAAAAGAAACCAAAACATCGATTAATAATGAAAGTAAAAACATAGATTCTATCGGTATTTTACCAATTTTTGAAACTTTAAGAAGACAAGAACTACCAATTCATTTATGCCTCTTGTCTGGAAGTTTAATTATTGTACCCGAAAAGGCCATCGAAGCAATTAAACAACAACTCAGTCATGAAATTCGTTTTAAAGAAGTCAATCACTCTCACTATTACGAAATTCAAAATTTTTCTGTTTATCAAAAAGAACTTATAAAAATCATTACTGATTTGTTTGAAAAAGGTTGTTTTGAAATTGTCATAGGAACACGTTCCTTACTTGGAGAAGGCTGGGATGTGCCTTTTGTCAATTCACTCATTATGGCTAGTAATAATAGTTCTTTTACGACTTCAAATCAAATTAGAGGAAGGGCCATTCGTAAAGATAATCATCACCCTAACAAAGTTTCCATCATTTGGCATTTAGCAAGTGTTTCATGTTCTAAAATAGCCGTTAATCCAGATATCGATATTTTAAAAAAACGTTTTGATGGTTTTTTAGGCCTAGATTTAGAAGAAATGCAAATTGAAAATGGAATCAAAAGAATTGTCAAAAATCATGATTTTAGCGATGAATCTATGATTCTTCAACATAATCAAAAAATGATCAATGATGCAGCCAATCGCGAATCAATAAAACAAACTTGGCTGTGTTGTTTACAAAAAGCTAAACATATTGAGAATGTGAGAAACGAACTTGTTTTGGATAAAAAATGTTTTAATCGTTCTTATTCTTTTTATATTGTACTCATTCAAATTGCTCTCATTATATTTTTAGCTTTGAATGCTTACAATACCGTATCCATCCTTTCGTTTCAAAAATTATTACCTTTATTATTTTATATTTTGGTGATTATTGGTTTAGGCTCTTATTTCTTAGTTTTATGTTTTAGACTGATTCGGTTATTTAATCGTAAGCAAAAATGCTACTTTTTAGCAGATACGCTACTCAATGCTTTAAAAGATATTCAAGTGATTAAAAGTCAAAACATTGATATTAAAGTTAAAAAATATTCCAATAAAATCGGTGTTTTTTTAGAAAACGCAACCACTTACGAGGAAAATGTTTTCATCGATAGTTTTGTGCAAATGTTTGAATATCCAGATATGGTTCGATATATGCTCTGTCGTCCTAAAATATTTTTTAAAGAATATTATATTGTTCCCGATTTATTTAAGAAAAATAAGGAACTTGCTTCTATTTTTGAAAAAAGAATGAGCCACGCTTTTGGTAACCACACCTTATATTTTACAAAATCAAGTCAATTCAAAGGTGTCATTTTAAAAACAAAAGCACGATATCAAATCAAATTTCCAATATTTAACATTGAAAAGAAAAGAAGTATTAAAATTAAGAAAAAGAAAAATTATCGTCGAAAATCATAACTTATGATTTTCGATTTTTTTACCAAAAAGACCCATTTAGGCAAAAAAAGAAAATAATTATTGAAATTATGGAAGAAAAATAGTATAATTGCGTATTATCATAAAAACACGAAAGGAGAAAATTTTTTATGAAAGCAAAAAGGAGAATTTTTGGCTTAGCTGCTTTATTATTTGCACTAGTTGCCTGCACGAGCAATGGTTCATCCACAAGCACAAGTCAAGATTCGAGTCGTTCTAGTTCTTCTACTAGCAGTCCTTCTAGCAGTTCTTCTAGTTCCTCTTCTTCTAGTAGTTCTTCTAGTAGCTCTTCAAGTAGCTCATCTAGTAGTTCATCTAGCAGCTCTTCTAGCAGCTCTTCTAGTTCTTCTAGTAGTTCTTCAAGTAGCTCTTCAAGTAGCTCTTCTAGTTCTTCATCAACACCAGACCCTGTTGGATACAAAGTGGTATTACCAACAATTACTGGTATTGATTTTGATGTAAGTAATGAAACACCTAATACTGCTGAAGAAGTTCGTTTATTCGTGCGTAACAATTCAATTTTAACAAAAAGAGTCGATGAAATTAAAATGAATGATACCCTTTTAGTTGGTTATTATTCTACAGAAGCAAACGTGACAATTTACAAATTCAATATGCCAGCAAACACGGATGCAGTCATTACTGCTAAAGTCGTTGATGTATATGAAATTAAAATTGCCGATGCAGTTAAAGATTATTTAACTTTAGATTATAGCATTACACCTCGCGTTGCTGCTGAAGGTGAAACGGTACAATTTAAAGTTGCTTCTTTTGCAGGTTATTGGTTTAAATATGTAACCCTTGTTGAAACGGATGTTATTCTTTCTGAACAAGGTGGCGTTTATTCATTTACGATGCCTGCCCATGCAGTCACTGTTACTGCAACAACTGGAACAAAAGTTTACAAAGTGAATTTAAAAACAGCAGACGAAGATGCTGATGATGCACAATATTATCGTTTTGTTGGTATTCAAGACACACAAACTTTTGCTTATGGTAGTATGGTAAAATTTACGATTGAATCTACCAACCCAGATATTAAAATTACAAAAGTTTTATTAGATGATCAAGAATTAACCTTAGCAGAAGAAGCGGTTGAATATAGCTTTTCAATGCCATCTTATGATGTAACTCTATCTGCTGAATGGGATACTGAATATCGTAATGTTGTAGGTAAAAATAGTACCCACTTCAAAGTGAATTTAACCACTGAAGTTGCAGGTCAAGAAGTCCCAGTAGATAATAATGTTCTTTCTGGCCAACGCGTTTATGTTGAAACAGAAGAACTTACGGAAGAACCACATAAATTCGTTGTTGACAGCTTTACATTTAGAGCTGGAAACGATGCTGAAAGTTTAACAACTGCAACGATTTATATGACTTATGCTGCTGGTCGTAATTATTTTGAAATGCCTTTAACTTATAAATACGTTGAAGTTACACCTGTGGAAAAAGAAGTTATGTTTAAAAATAGTCCATATGTAGGCAACTATGCTAAAGAAAACACCTTTAGAACTTACTACAGTAATTCAGATAAGTCCTTGACACTAACACAAGAAGGTCAATTTGATAATCAACAATTAGTTGCTGACGAAAATGATGCTGACCACTTCTACACAGCAGATAATAGCAAGCATCTTTTCTTATATGATGATCAATTTGTATTATATTATGTAGGCGCAGGTCGAGCACAATCTTATTTTGCTGCTAAAAATGCAGGTGCTGTAGATTATACTAGTAAAGAAAAGACATATTCAATTGCAATATTGACAAGTTCTGCAACGATGAGTGGTCAATTTATTCAAGCTACTTTTGGTGAAACAGTGATGACTGTTTATGTAGATTATATAGCTAACAAAGTTTATTGGGAAGCCGAAGCTGTTTTAATTGATGGCGTGGATGGCTATACAAAAGATGACCTTGTAGCTATTAAAGCTGCCGATGCCGCTGAGGATGAATATCTTGCTGCACTTAAAATTACAACCGAACATAATAGTTCAAGCGATGGTTATATAAGAGATGCTGAAGCCATTATTTATCAAGAAGAAAAAACATACACGGGCACATTAGGTAATTTATTTTTTGATAAATTTGGTGCCGCTACTTTAAATGGAGAACCTGTTACAGTAGTTGAAGATGATGAAAATCAATTAACCATTACAAAAGGTTCTACAACAATTAAAGTAACTTTAAATGAAGAAGACTCTTCATATGACGTTACCTATAATAGTGATACCGATGATTTCAGTGCTGTTGTAAATACATGGGTATGTGAATCTGATCCTGCAGCAAATGATCTTCCTGTAACATTAACTATTGATGATTCAGGAAAAGCAACTTTAAATGCGACAGGTGATGAAGTTCCAACACAATGGCAAAATGTAGAATTCCAATTTGTTTCAAAAGCAAATAATGTTTATACCTTTAATCATGGTACTTATGGCGATTTAGTGATTACATTCAACGATGATACAAAATCGATTACCTTTGTTTATACACAAGGTGGCGCTGAAGGTACAACAACTTATACCATTTATAAAGCAGAAAAAGTAGATCTTGTTGGTCATAAATATTCAGGTACATTTGTTGATTATAGTGATGATTCAGATGTAAACTTTGCTGTTTCATTTACCGATGAAGAAAATTGTACATACGATATTTATACTCGAAACAATATGCCTGCAACCTATACAATTTCTGAAGACGGAAAAACCATTACAATTCATGCAAATGCTAACGGAACTTTTGATTTAATTGTTCAAGATGATGGCCGATTATTAGTTGATAACTTTTCAGCTTCTACCCTCTATAGTTTTTATACTAGTGATATTGAAGGTACATATTTGACCTTATCAAATTAATCAAAAATCGAGAGAAAGGAGAAAAAATATGAAGAAAGTAAACAAAAAATTCTTTTTACTTCCCGTTTTGTTATTATTGTTAGGTGCTTGCAGTAAAGGTTCAAATCAAGGATTGCAAAATGAAAAGGAAACTTCTAAGCAACCTGATTTAAATATCAAACAAGAAGTTGAAAGTTGTAAAGTCATCTTACCAACAAATATTCCTGGCATTCAATTTTCTGTCAATAACGAAAATCCAAGCGCTTTTGAAAATGTTACTTTATCCGTTCGTGTTACCTCTTATCTTTCAAAACGAATCGATAAAATTACGATGAATGGCGTGGTTTTAAATGGTTATTCATCGAGTGATGAAAACACCACATATTATAATTTCACAATGCCATTGGGTGAAAATGCAGTGATTGATGCAGACATTGTAGATGTTTATCAAATCAAAATTGCTGATGAAGTCAAAGACTATCTTACATTAGATTATAATATTACTCCTCGCGTTGCAGCGGCTGGTGAAACCGTCCAATTCAAAGTTGCTTCCTTTGCAGGTTATTGGTTTAAATCTGTAACTGTTGAAGATAATGATGTTGTTTTAACAGAACAAGGAAATATCTATTCTTTCACAATGCCTGCTCATGATGTTACCATTACCGCAACTACCGGGGAACAAGTTTATGCACTTCACTTAAAAACTGCCGATGAAGAAGCAGAAGACGCTAAATATTATCGTTTTGTAGGAATTCAAGATGGTCAAGCCTTTGCTGTAGGTAGTCAAGTTAAGTTTACAATCGAAACTACAAATGTGGATTATAAAATTAATCAAGTTTTACTTGAAGAAAAAGAATTAGCACTTGTAGAAGATGCTGTAGAGTATAGTTTTATCATGCCAGCTTATGATGTTAATCTTGCATGCTTATGGGATATCGATTATCGTGATGTAGTTGGCGCACAAAGTGCACATTATCAAGCTGTTTTAACTACCGATGTTGATGGTGAAACAGTGCCTGTAAATCATAACGTGGTTAAAGGTCAACGGGTTTATGTAAATTATGAAGAACTTCCTGGAGAAGAAAATAAGTTTGTTGTCGATGGTTATAGTTATCGTGGCGGGGATAATGCAGAAACCGCAGAAACCATTAGGATTAATTTAACTTATTCTCAAGGCGTACAATATTTCGAAGTCCCTGAAGAATACAAATATATTGAAGTCACTCCAGTTGAAAAAGAAGTTATGTTTAAAAATAGTCCTTATGTTGCTTCTTATAACACAGGACTTCATACTTACTATGGCGCTGAAGTTTCAGGCTCATTAGATGAAAATGGTGCTTTAAAAATAGGTTATTCTACTTATCAATTAGTAAGTGATGCTGAGGATCCAAATCACTATACAGTTTCAAATAATACGCATGTTTTCTTACATGATGATGATTTTATTCTTTTCTATTCTGGAACAACGAAAAGCGATACCTATCTTTTAGCTAAAAATCGTGGACCAAGAGTTTTCGAAAATGGCGCTACTTATTCTGTTGCTGTATTAAATACTAGTGTAACGACGAAAATTGACAAACAATTCTTCAAATTAAGTCTTGCTGGTATTACTAGTGACGATGAAGACACCGCTGTTGCACCTTCAGAAATCAATCTTTATGTAGATTATACAACGAATAAAGTTTATTGGGATGTTGAATGTGTTTTAATTCGTGGTAATGGTTATCTTGCAAATGACATTTTTGCAATTAAAGAAGCTGGTGCTGAAGATGATACTTATCTTGATGTTATCCAAGTGAAAACAGAAAATAAATATTCAGATGGTTACCAACACATTGGTACCTTTGTAGAACCTATTGAAGAAAAAACATATAATGGTGAATTCGGTGCTTTAGTCTTCGATAAATGGGGTGGTGCTACTTTAGATGGCGTTAGAGTTTCATTTGAAAAATCAGGCGATGAAGTTACCGTTACTAAAGGAGAAACAACCTATAAAGTTACTTTAAAAGACGATGATCTTTCTTATGAAGTTACTTTCAATAGTGATACTGATGATTTTTCACAAGTCGTTGGAATGTGGTTGGCTGAAGATGAACCTCTTGCTGGAAATCAATCTTGCTTCTTAACCATTGATGAAGAAGGAAAAGCTGTTTTGAATGCAACGGGTGATGAAGTTGATGCAAAATGGCAAAATGTAGAATTTAATTTCAAAGTTAGAAATGGAAACGATTACACTTTTGAAAGTTTAACGAATGGTGAATTGATTGTTACATTAAATGAAGATAAAAAATCGATTACCTTTGTTTATGAACAAGGGGAAGCAGATGGTTCAACGGTTTATCAAAAAACTACAGAATTTTTCGGTAAAAAATATACTGGAAAAACGAGTAATTATTCTAGTTCTGTAATTGCTGTAGAATTTGTTGACACCACAAATTGTATTGTCACTGTTGCTACTTATAATGACAATGCAACTTATACATATGATGAAAGTACAAAAACCATTCATGTAACGATTCCAACGCCTCATGCAACATTTGATTTAGTCATTCAAAGTGATGGTCGTTTGCAAGTTAAAAACTTTATTGCAGATAATGGTTATTCACACCATTACGTTTATACTGACTACATCAATAATATTTATCTAACTGTTGAATAAATACGAATCAATAAAACTTCTCATACAAAAAGACATGATGTTCAAAAATCATGTCTTTTTTTTATTTTCTAATTATTTTTAAAATGCCATCTCCAATATTTAAATACTCAACACTAAAATCTTCACGCGATTCGAGATATTCCTTTAATCGTTGATTGCATGTCGCATATTTTTCATATTTTTCTTTAGATACTCTAGCCTTAAAATCTTTCAAATCCATGTTGTCAATAATAATCATTCCTTGATAAGAAAGTAAAGGGCTAAATTTATCGAAGAATAATTGATTTTTTAACTTGGCAGCATCAATAAAAATTAGATCAAAAGAATCTTGGATTTCTATTTGTGTCGCATCACCAAAAATTAATTGAATTCGTGAATCAAAATCAAAATCATGAATATTTTCGACACATAATTGATAACGATCTAAACTATATTCAATGCTTGTAATATGAATCGGTGTATGTTTTGCTAAACAAATGCAAGTATAAGCGATACCTGTTCCGATTTCTAACATTCGTTTGTATTGATGCTCTTGAATGGTTTTTATCATATATTGAATTAATGGTTTTCTAGCAATAGGAACATAATTTTTTGCAGCAAATTGCTCGATTTCTTCGATTGTTTTCATAATTTATTTCACCGATAATAGCATACTATGATAAAGATTATAAATTTTTTCGCCTAATTGCTCAATCGTTAAAGTAGAAGAATCAACCACAAAAGTTACACCTTCCATATTTTTATCATAAAAAGCAATTTTATCGGTAATAATTCTACTTTTTGCTGTTTCATATGAATCTTTTCTTAAAAGCATTCGTTGCAATCTTGTGTTTTCATCACAATCTAAATAAAAAGAAATAATATGTGGATCGTGTAAAGCTAAAAAGGAATGAAACCCGTTAGGATCTAAAATAATACAACGGTCATCTTGAATATCTTGACGTGCCGTACCATAATAATTTTGATTATAATAAGTGGTTTCTACAAAAAAATCTTGTTCTTTTAAAATAGCGAATTCTTCTAAAGAAATAAAATGATAATCAATGCCGTTTTGTTCATGAATCCGTGGCATTCTAGTGGTATAAGTAATAATCTTTTGAATATTATATTTTTGTTTTAAAAATTTAGCGATTTCTGTTTTTCCTGATGCACTAGCGCCCATTAAGATTAGCATAGATTATCCTCTCCTTTATCGTATGTACAATAATTATCTTAACACGATTTTTTTAGAAAAAAAATAAGAATTTAAAGTTAATTTTTATTATTTTATATTTAAAATAATACTTTTATTTTTGGCATAAAAATGCTACACTACTCTATGGAACGAAATGGGGTTAAAAGAATATGAATAAAGTCGTTATTTTTAGTGATAGTACATGTGATTTAACAAAGGAATTAATTGAAAAAAATGATATTAAAATTCTACCTCTATATGTGGTATTTAATGAAAAAAGTTATAAAGATGGAGTTGATCTGACCACTAAAGAACTATATGACATGGTAGAACAATTAAAAATCACACCTAAAACTGCTGCCATCTCACCAAATGAATTTATTCAAGCTTTTACTCCTTATATCAATCAAGGTTATGATATTGTTTATACAGGTATTGGAAGCAAGATTTCTTCCACTTTACAAAATGCGGCCATCGCAGCTTCAGAATTTGAAGAAAATCGAATTTTTCTGGTAGATTCTTTAAGCCTATCTTCTGGTATTGGATTACTTTTATTAAAAATGTGTCAATTTAGAGACCAAGGAATGTCAGCCAAACAAATTAAAGAAGAAGCCGAAAAAATCGTCCCTAATATTCATGCTCAATTTGCCGTAGCAAAATTGGATTTTTTACATAAAGGGGGCCGTTGTTCTGGAACAAAGCGTTTCTTTGGTACGATGCTCCGCATCCGTCCTGTAATTCGTCTAAAAAACGGCATTTTAGATTTAGATGATAAGGCTTTTGGTCGTTTTGAAAAGGCTTTAGATATTATGATTAAAGACATTGTAAATCATCAAGATTGCCTCGATTATGATAACGTAATGATTACGCATTCTTTTGGCGATGAAGAAGCCAAATATATTAAAGAACATTTACCCGCTGATTTAAAAGAAAAAATCGTTCATTTAAATGAAACTTTTGCTGGCTGCGTCATCAGTAGTCATTGTGGAAAAAGAACGATTGGTATTTTATATATCACAAAATAAAGTCGACAAGGATCGACTTTTTTAAAAAAGAGGTGAATCGTGTGAAAAAAATAATAATTGTTGGAGGAGGCGCTGCCGGATTATTTTTAGCCTGCCTATTAGCAAACAATTCAAATTATCAATGCACGATTCTCGAAAAAAATGAACGCGTAGGTAAAAAATTACTAGTTACTGGAAATGGCAAATGTAACCTTAGTAATGAAACGATAAATGAAAATTGCTATAACCATAAAGAAATCTTTTCTTTGATTCAACAATTTAATGTTCAACAAACGATAGCTTACTTTTCTTCTTTAGGTTTACTTATCAAAAAAGATGAGCAAGGCCGATATTATCCTGCAAGTGAAAGTTCAAATACTGTTTTAGATATTTTAAGAAGCTATATTGAACAATCCCATATTCCTTGCATTTGTAATTGTAAGATTGAAAAAATTGAAAAAAAATCAAATCAATTTTTCTTAACTGACCAATCCCATAAGGTCTATTCGTGTGACGTTGTTGTTTTAGCCTGTGGAGGTAAATCCTATTATGCAAGTTGTAATAGCTATGATTTAGTGCATCAATTAAAATTAAAAACCACCGACCTTTTCCCATCATTAGTCGGTTTGAAAACAAAAGAAAACCTTGTTTCTATCGAAAATTTAAGATGCAAAGCGCGCGTTTCTTTGTTTCAAAACGAACAAGAAATCTATACAGATCAAGGAGAAATCCTTTTTAAAAAAAATGGTTTATCCGGTATTGTCACTTTTCAAATGTGCAGTTACTATAATCGCTTAAAAAATAAAAACCATTGTACATTGATGGTTGATTTACTCCCCGAATATACCCCAGATGACTTAATGCATTGGTTTATCAATCAAAAGCGACCTTTTAAGCACTTATTAGATGGCGTTTTGTTAAAAATGTTAGCACAATATGTTTATAAACAATTAAAAACTGAATCGATAGATGAACTCATTTATTTCATTAAACATTTACCTTTCCATATCGAATCTAGTTTTGATTTTACTAATGCTCAAGTAACATCTGGCGGCGTGGTATTAGATGAGATGAACTTAAACACAATGGAATCTAAAAAAATAAAAGGATTATATATCATCGGTGAACTTTTAGATGTCGATGGTATTTGTGGGGGATATAATTTACAATTTGCTTGGTCCAGCGCAGCAATTTGTGCGAAACATTTAGAAGAAAGGATGGTTGACAATGACAAAAAGTAAGGAAATCATTGTTTATAATAAAGAAAAGATCAGTGTTCAGGAAAAAGAAAGTCAATTTACTTTATTAAACGATGAACAAAAAAAAGAATATTATCAAACCATTGAAAAGGAAATTGAAAAAAAAGATAAAGCACGCAGAATCTGTACTAAAATTATTTTTGTCTTATTAGCGATGGGCGCCATAGCTTATGGTATTTGGGGTCGTCCTAATCAATCGCTTTGGTTCTTTTTGTTTTTATTAATTTTTGTCGTTACGTGGGCTTTATTGTATTTTATTTGTGGTTTTATCTTTTATCAAAAAATCGAAATCAATTGGCATTTTAAAGATTTAAAAAGTCCTTTAGACAACAAATGTATTACCTATGCAGGATCTCATTATCGTGTTTATATGGAAAAATATGCTAAATATTTAGGAAATGTTGATTTTACTTATACTCCAAATGCGAATAAAAAGAGAAGAAAAATGGTGGGTTTTGCGGAAGTTATGCCATCAAAGTTTAAAGGCTTAATTTTTAATGGAAAAATCAAAAGTAATATTCCTTATTTTGCTTTTTATATGCGACAAGGTAAAAAATTATGTTTTTTCCCTGGATTTGTATTATATTTAGCTGGAAAAGATACTAAAGTGATTGCTTATAGCGATTTTGTAATTCAAAAACAAGAAAGTGATCAACTTTCCTTTTCTTATCATAAGGTTGAATTATACAATCAACAAGTGTTAATTGCTACTTTTTATATTAGTAATAACTTTAACATGAACTTTTTTAATTTTAAATTTTAAGGATGGTTAATAGAATGAACAAATTAGATAAAATCAAACTTTATTGTCTTGATATGGATGGCACAGTTTATTTAGAAAATACTTTACTCGATCAAGCATTAGATACCATTGCTTATTTAAGAAAAAAAGCAAAAATTGTGTTTCTAACGAATAATTCTTCAAAAAGTGCAACATCCTATATTGAAAAATTACATCATTTGGGAATTGATATCACACCCGATGAAATTTATACTTCTGGGCAAGCAACTTGTGAGTATTTAACACAACATTATGCCAATAAACGCGTCTATTTGGTTGGAACTAAAGCTTTAGAAGAAGAATTTATTTCTTATAATATTTGCTTAGATGATGTACATCCCGATCTTGTCGTTTTAGGTTATGATACAACTTTAACTTATCAAAAACTTGTGAAATTAACCACGTTCTTAAATGAAGGGAAAACATATATTGCAACCCATCCTGATATCAACTGTCCAGCAACGCCCTACTATGTGCCTGATATTGGCTCATTCATTTCATTAATTGAAAAAAGCACGCATAGAATCCCAGAAATTATTTGTGGAAAACCCTATACAATTATGGGAGAAACTTTAATGCAACGTTTTCATTTGAATTCAGATGAAATTGCAATGATAGGGGATCGTTTATCTACAGATATTGCGTTTGCCAACAATAATCATTTTACTTCGATTCTTGTTTTAAGTGGAGAAACCAAAATCACCGATTACCAAAACCAAAATCAAGTTCAAGCTGATTTTGTTTTCGATTCCATTGCAGATTTATTAAATTATTAAAGCAAGATTCTATAATTAAAAATCAAAAAAGAACTGTGATTAACTCAATGATTTTCTTTGAGTTTTTCAACAGTCCTTTTTTATTTTATTATCGTTCGCGTAGCAATAATATCCACGCCTAACGAAGCAACATTTTCAAGAATGATATCATGCAAATAAACTGGCGGGTGAACCACGATTCCATCAAGCGCTTTAATCACTTCAAACATCTTATTTTTAGGAACTTCACGACTCGTTATAACAGGTAATCTTTTGACTAATTCACTCGTGATTTTCACTGTTGAAGTGACCATTCTTGTGGGATTCGTGATTTCGTTAAGAGCATATTTTGCACCTCTTGGACATTGATTACCCGTCATATGTTGTTCTTCATCGATTTTTAAATGACATCCACGAGGACAGACTATACAAATTAATTCTTTCACTTAACACTCCTCCTTTATTTCAAATTCAAGATTTTTAAAAGGTTCTTGAAGAGTCTTCATATCTAGAGAAACAATTTCCATTTCAGATGGAAGCAAGTATAATTTTTTAATGATTTTAACGACACTTTCGTCTGTTTTAATCACAATATTACATTTTTTAAAAGGCCGTGTTACCCGAAATTTAAAATCAATTTTATCTTCATTACAACGGGCAAATTTTTGTGGTAATACATAATTAATTCCTGTTCCGGCTTTTGTTTCATGCAAATTTTCTTGATGGTGGCTTTGATCTTTTAAATATTTCACAGCACCTTTTGCGGCCAATCTTGCTTCTTGGCTAACATAATCCACTAAATCATGTACATGTAAAGCATTCCCACAACTAAAAATACCGTCAAAATCGGTTTCATAATCTTGATTCACATTGACTCCTTTAGTTTTTGGATTTAAGGTAATATTTAATTTTTCTAATAAAGGATTATAAGGAATCAAACCTACAGATAAAATTAAAGTATCACATTCAAATTCTTTTTCGGTACCTTCAATATAGTCCATTTTTTGATCCACTTGTGCAATCATCACTTTTTCTACGCGATCTTTTCCGACCACCTTTTTCACTGTATGCGATAAATATAAAGGAATATCAAAATCATTTAAACATTGTACAATATTTCGATTTAATCCATTAGAATAAGGCATAATTTCAGCAACACCTAACACTTTTGCTCCTTCTAGCGTGCAACGTCTTGCCATAATTAAGCCAATATCTCCACTTCCTAAAATAAACACTTTTTTCCCTACCATATAGCCTTCAATATTCATATATTTTTGAGCTAATCCGGCACTCATAATGCCACTCACTCTAGCCCCTTCAAGCATAATTGCTCCTGCGCTACGTTCAATACATCCTGTAGCCATAATAATCGCTTTTGCTTGAAGGCATACACAACCTTCATCCGCATTTGTGTAATAAATTTTTTTATCTTGAGTAATTTCATAAACGGTTGTATTTAAACGATAAGGAATTTGTTCTTGTTCAATTAAATCAATATAACGTTGTGCATATTCAGGGCCACTTAATTGCTCTTTAAATTGAACCAATCCAAACCCATTATGAATACATTGTTGTAAAATGCCACCTAAATAAGGTTCTTTTTCAAGAATGATAAGATTTTCAATGCCCTCTTGTTTTGCTTGAAGAGCAGCAGCAAGACCAGCGCTTCCACCGCCAATAATCACTAAATCAACGTTCTTCATTGCTTGTTTGCTCCTTTCAATTCATCGCATAAAATATAAGAATTTAATGAATCATAAGAAATTTCATTCAAATTTTTCTTATAATAATTTGCAAGAAGATGCATGGCTATGGATTGACACATTCCACCTTGACATTTACCAAAACCTACTCTTAATCTTTTTTTCAAGGCTTTGATGGAATGAGGAGGGCAACTTCGTTGTAAACAATCCAAAATTTCTCCTTTACTTATCTTTTCGCATTTACAAACAATTTCTCCATAATCCTTATTTTTTTCAATCCATTTTTTTCTTTCTTCAAAGGATAATTCATGGATGTGTATATAAGGTTTTACATACGGATCATAATTTTCTTTGAGCGTATAATTTTTCTTTTTTAAAATGATTTCCTCAATGACTTTTTTGGCGATTGCAGGAGAAGAAGCCAATCCTGGTGATTCAATTCCAACGACATTAATAAAGTTTTTCGTTTGACTTTCTTCGATAATAAAATCATGATTCTTCGGTGTTGGACGAATGCCAGCAAAGGTTCTAATCACTTGATGAAAAGGAATATTTTCAACCATTAAAGAGGCTGTCCTTTTGATTTCATTGATAGTGATTTTATCGGTATCTTTATCATCTTTTGAACAAATTTCTGCTGAAGGACCAATTAAAAAATTATGACTTGTCGTTGGTGAAATCAAGACACCTTTTCCCTTGTCTGAAGGGACTAAAAATAAAGTATGCTTAACAAATGCATTATCAAAATGATCTAAAACTAAATACTCTCCTTTTCTAGGAATAATTTCAAAGGTTTTAGGATTGATCATTTCGTTGATTTCATCCCCATATAATCCCGCACAATTAATGACCATATCGGCTTGAAATTGATGATTAATTAGAAATCCATCCTCACGCTTAACAATACTGGTAACTTGCGTATTTAAAAATAAATCGACACCATTATCTATAGCGTTTTCCATTAAATGAACACAAAAATTAAAAGGATCGATAATTCCTGCTGTTTCAGCAAGCAATCCCGCTTTGACATGTTGTGATAGGTGAGGTTCAATCTTCAGTAATTCCTCACGATTGAGTAATGTCGTTTGAACTTTATTTTGTTGGGCTCTTTTTTGTAACATTTTTAAGGTTTCAATATCCTTATCATCTAAAGCAAGCGTGATAGAACCAATTCTTTGAAAACGGACATCTAATTCTTTGCATAATGCATCAAACATAGCATTTCCTTCTACATTTAATTTTGCTTTCAAAGTGCCACATTCTGGATCATAACCTGAATGTATTATGGCACTATTGGCATTAGAAGTTTCATTTCCTACATCATTATTTTTTTCTAATACCGCCACTTTCATATTGTATTTAGATAATCCACGAGCAATACAACTTCCGATAACCCCCGCGCCAATAATGATGACATCATATTTCATAATTACACCTCAAATCTTTATAAAGGCAAGCTCAAATTAAGCTTGCCTTTATGATTTTTTGTTTGTTCAATTTTTAATTTGCTTTATAAGCCTTTACTGTATAAATACTCTTCATATAATTTAACGTTTCAACAATCCTATCTTTTACTGCATCTGTACCATAGGAATTTGCATTTGCTGCCGTAATCATCGCATTTAATTTAGTCATTACTGCAGTTAAATCTGTTAATTTATTGAAATCTTCTAAATCGTTTAAGAATGCCGCTGCTTGACTATCATTCATGTAAGAACTATTTTTATAATATTTATTCATTCGATTTTTGAGCGTCGTAACAAAGGCATCACTGACTTTTTGCACACTTTCATAGGCTACAATTGCTTTTTGATTATAGACACCTTGACCATTTTTACCATTGAGATATTCGCCCAGTTCAGGACGATTTCCAAAACTATGGGTTGCAAATAAAGCCGTTCCTTGCACTTTTGTTGAACGAGCACCATCAATTTGAGATGGCAATTCCATGATTTCAAGATTTGAATAAATTGGAGATAAACCAGAAACCACATAAGCCATACCATTTGCGTGTTCTAAGGCTGCATAACTATCTTTAATCACATAACCTTTATCACAATAATAAGCCATTAAATGAATTGAATCGATATAATTGTTTGTTAACCATGTTTTCCAATCTTGTAATTTCGTTGATTTAGCGGTTTCTGCATCAGAAACAACAGCAATGGTTAATTGCTTTCCGTTTGCTACGCTTTTAACGTCACTCACAAAGGAAGTTACAAGATTTCTACGATAATCAGAAAAATTATTTAACATCGTTGGATTACTTGCTAATTGTGTTTTGAATGCTTCTAATGAAGGAATATTATATTGAGGATAACTTTGTAGGAAACCGTCTAAAGCGGCTTGCGTATATCCTTGTGAGTTAGGAGCTAACCAATTATTATTGGCACCATAACGAATATAATCCAAGTGAAAACCATCTACATCCTTATATTTTTCTACAATTTCGCGATACATATTTAAATATAATGAACGAACTTTTTCGTTTGCTGGATCTAAGAATTTCGTAATTTCGCCTTCATCATTTTCTCCATTTGTGCCATCATAATTTGTTGCAAAGTAATTCGCATATTCTGGATACTTATCAATAATTGCTTGATAGAAGAACCAGTTAGACATACATACTTGAACTTTTAATCCAGCATCATGAGCAAGATGAATAAAAGCATCTAGATAATCTTTATATTTTCCAAAATTACCACTTAAAGAAGGAGCGGTAGCTGCATATTGTGAAGTATATGCTGTTCCATAGTTATTCGTTTCATCAATACTACCGGCTACAATGACTTCATTAAAGTTTGCATCTTTTAAATTTTGAATCGTAGCTTTTATCGTATCTAAAGTTTCTGGATTTGACAATGGATAATGCCAAGCGCTTCTTGTTTCAACAGGTTCTTGAGGTGAAGAATATAAGAAAGCTTGTTCCGCTAAATATTTAGCATAATTCACTTTACTTTGATAATAATATTGACTTGAAGGATTATTATCTGTTACTAATTGTGCTAATAAAGTTTCATTCGCTTCAAATTGACTTTTTAATTCTTTTACTTTTTCAACATCATAATCATATAATTCAACTTCTTGTTTTTGAATATATTCGTTGATTTGCTTTTTTAAAGAAGCCAAATATTCATTGGCAAAATTCAATAAATTATAATTCACAGTTATTGTTGAACTATTATAACTTACAGGCACGCCCACTTTAAATTGATCTCTTAATGTTGCAATATGATTTTCAATGGCATCATCGAATGCAGAAAAACGAATGCGATAGCCATTTGTTGGCTGTTCCATATTTACTGCACTTCCAGCAACTTTTCCATCCACAACTGCGATTTCATAACCCCATTCATTATTTTCTCTATTGTCGGTTAAAATTTCTACATTAGGACCGATATTGTTACCTTCTGAATCTTGACCTTGGAACCCGATTTTATAGGTAATCGTTTCATTAAAAAGTCCTGCTGGTTTTTCAAAATAAACTTCACTATCTTTTTCAAAAAAGACATTTTCTTCTAGTTTTAAAGCTAAATTATTCGCTGTAGTTACTTGGTTGGCTAAAAGAAAACCATCTAATGGAACATTTAAGTCATTATGATATGTTTTTTGATTAAATTCCTTTACTATAAAAGCTTTTTTAGTATCATCATAAGAAAATGTAACTGTATTCAAACGAAGTTGATCACTACGGACTAATTTGGTATCGGAAGCTACATCATATAAGGTTGCAGCATTCAAACCAATATAATGAGGATTGATTTCATTAATTGGAACTCTTCTACCATTATTTGAATACAATGCCGTTTGATATTGATTTAATTTAAATCCCGTATCAAAAGTAATCGTTTGTCCTTGGACTAAGGTATGACCATCGCTGACAGGGATTGAAATCACAATACCATCTAATGGAACAATCGTACCTGTACTATTTTTTACGTCTTCAACAACATATTGATTTTGTTGATTTTTCCGAATCACATATTCGTATACCGTTTCATCTTCCCGTTCATTCGTTGTACGCATCCACCAGTCAGGCGTATAAACAACAACTTTTCCAGTATATTGTGAAATTGGACATCTACGAATAATATTTTGGTAAGCACTCGAACTATACGTCGTTGGATCCTTTAAATAACTACTCGTTTCTAAAAAAGTTTGTCCATTCACATAAATACTTCCCGAACCCTTAATACAAGAAGAAGCATAGTCATCGATGATTACATCTTTAGCAGAATAAGGAGGCTCAACATAACTACTTGAACTATTTGTACTTGAGGATTGGTTACTTTTTTTGCCACAACTAAATAGAAATAAGCTTGATAAAACACATAAACCCATTATCTTAATTTTTTTGTTCATTGATTTTCCCTCGCTCTTATTGAATTTATAGTATTATAGTAACATAGTTACTATCTAAATGCAAAATAAAAGTGTTAGCGTTTTCATTTAAGAAAATGGCAAGAAGTGTTGCTAACAAACTAAGTATTGGAGTAAATCCTACATCATATTCAAAATCAAAAAGGATATTCCATAAATGAACCTTTATCAAAGCAAAATCACATTAGCGTACAAAAAGCAATATCAAAATAAGTCCAAATCCAACCCAAGCAATACTATAAGAGCAATTTTATTTTGCTTTTTGTATTTGTTAAGTTTAAAGATTAAATCTTTTTCTTTTGTGATTTTATCGTTTTTTTCGATAAATACAACAAAAATGATTTTAGATAAGCATTTGAATCTTTTTTTCTTTAAAGGCGGTATTTTATCGAAAAATGCGGGAGGTATTGCAAGATTTTATGAAAAATAGTATTATTTTAACGAGGTGAATAAAATGAGCTTATTAAAATGTTTAGAAGATTTTGTTCCTAGTGAATCAGGTGTTTATAGCGAAGAAGAAATGAGAGAAATAAACATACGTATTCTTCAAGAACGCGGTGTTACTGTCGATGATATTGCACAACTTGCTTATAGCACGCAAAGTAAGTATTTAGATAATTTGACAATTGATGAAATGAAAGCGTCTGTTTTGGATGTTTTAGGCAAAAGAGATCAATTTCATGCGATTCTATTAGCTGCAAATGTCGACGTTGCTGCCGAACAAAATTTGTTTTCTGAACCATTAAATTCAATTTTAAATAAAGACTTAGGATTATTTGGCCTTGATGAAGCTATTGCATTATCGATCGCAGGCAATTATGGAACCATTGGACAAACCAATTTTGGTTTTCTTGATGTTAGCAAACCTGGAAAAATTAATATTTTGCAAAACAACAAAAAAAGATGCAATTGCTTTTTAGATGACATTGTGGGTGCACTTGCTGCTTTATCCGCTGTCCGTGTAGCACAAAAACATGCAATTAGACAAGCAATGGGTCAAATTGATTTAGATTTTTAAGATCAAAAAAGTTTAAATTATTACACAATCGTTTTTTTCAAAAAAGCATAGGTATTAACATGCATCCCTGTTTCGATTTGAAAAAATGTAGCAAACATATCCAATAGACAGATTGCATGATCTTTTTCTAATTCAATCATTTCTTGCGTAGTTAAAAAGCGATACAAGGCTTTTAAAAAATTCGCACTGTATCGTGTGTGGACGTTTTCAATAAAACAATCTTGACAAACAAAACCTCCACTTGAAAAACTAAATGAAATTAATTCTTTTCTTTTTTTGCAATAAACACAGCCGTCTAAATTAGGTTGATACCCTAAAGCAATAATCACTTGTTTTAAAAAATAATTAAGAACCATTATGGGTTCTTTTTTATTTTCTAAATCATTAAAGCATTGATAAGCTAAATTATAAATCTCCATTTGCTCACAAACTTGAGCGATAATTTCATACATAAATAAAAAACAAGAACTAATCATTAAATCATTATAAGGAAGATGATATTGCCGAATAATACTAGCATTTTTCAAGGTTTTTGAGGAAGTCTCTGTTTTTGAATTAAAAACAAACTCGCTAATGGTGAAATAGTTGCATGCAGATGCGTTTTTACTTGTCATATTAGCTATTCCTCGAGCCTTAAAAGCTATCGATTGATTTTGACAAGTCAATACATTTAGCATAAACATGTTATCCTTATATTCTGTTTTTGAAAAAACAAAACCTATCACTTTTGTTTCCATTATTCAACACTATATCCTAACATTTTTAATAATCGAAGATTATTGCGCCAATTTTTATATGCCTTTACATAAATGCTGATTCTTACATTTTTATTAAATTGCATTTTTAAATCTTTTTCTGCTATTTGGGTTATTTTTCTTAACATATTTCCGTTTTCACCGATAATAATACCTTTTTGGGATTCTCTATTCGTTAAAACAATAGCATGAATTGTGATTCTTTTTTCGGTTTCCTTAATCGATTCACAATATACACCGATTGAATAAGGAACTTCTTCTTGAGTTAAAAATAAAATTTTTTCTCGAATGGTTTCTGCAAAGGTAAATGATTGTGGATGGTCCGATACCATAGTTATTGGATAATATTGTGGCCCTTCACTTAAGTAACTTTTAATAACTTCTAACAAATGATCAATATTATCTTTTTTTAAAGCACTAATTGGCACAATTTCATTAAATAATTGAAATGATTCATAATGCAACAACAAATCAAGCAATTCTTTTTTTGAAATTGCATCAATTTTGTTTACCACTAAAATAATAGGCAATTTAGAATCTTTGATTTTGTCGATAATATATTGATCACTTGCAAAATTTTTCTTTGATGCATCTACTAAAAATAAGATAACTTCAACATTTTTAGTTTCATTTGTCGCATTCGTATTCATGATTTCTCCCAATAAATCCTCACTTTTATGAATTCCAGGAGTATCCGTAAAAATAATTTGACAATCGTCATCGTTATAAATGCCACGAATTACATTCCTTGTGGTTTGTGGACGATAACTCACGATAGAAACTTTCTTACCGATGAACTGATTAATTAAAGTAGATTTTCCTACATTAGGCCTGCCAACCAAGCTTACAAAACCCGATTTAAACATTTAAATCCTCTTTTCTAAATGTATAAGGTAATAATTCTTGAACCGTTGTTTTGACCACTTTATCTTTTCCATATGCCATGAAAACTGGCGTTTCTGGCAATAATAATTCAGACATGACTTGCCGACATGCGCCACAAGGTGACACTAAATGATCTAAAGGAGTTAACACACAAAAAGCAACAATATCTTCTTTTCGATAACCCATACTATAGGCTGTGAACAATGTACTTCGTTCTGCACAATTGGATAAACCAAAAGAGGCATTTTCAATATTTGTGCCTGTAATGATAGTTCCATCTTTAATTTGTAATGCTGCCCCCACTTTAAAATGAGAATAAACACTATACGAATTTTTAAGAACTTCCTTTGCTTTTTCTACCAATTCTTTTTCTTTTATTTTCATCTTATTTCTCCTTTCTATCGAAAAATTTTGAAATGATTCATAATTTTTTCTTGCATATCTATCATCTTTTTTTCATCTTTTGGATTCAAATGATCCATTTTTAATAAATGTAGTAATCCATGTGTAAATAAAAAACACATTTCACGATGGACGGAATGCTGATACATTTTGGCTTGACTAGCAGCTTTGCTTTGACAAATAAAAATGTCTCCTAACATGATATAACCATCAATTTCAGGAAATCCTTGATCAAATTCAAAACTAATCACATCGGTAACTCGATCCATATTTCGATATTTTTTATTGATTTCATGAATTTGATTTCTAGTCACGATATTAACCGATAATTCAACTGGCTTTTGAATATGAAATAATTCTAAAGTATAATTAGCGATTGCTAAAAAATTTTGTTTATATTCTTTCACATTATAATGCGTATGATTTTTAAAATACATTTCTACCATATTATATACTCCTCGTAGCTTTAGCTAACCAAATTTGTTCTTCTTTGGTTAAATCATCTTTGAGTGTTTGATAGACCATTTGATGATAATCATTTAACCATTTTTTTTCATCCACGGATAATAAATTTACATCCACCCCATCTAAATCAAAAGGGGCATAAGTAATAGGTTCAAATTTTAAAAATTCACCATTTTCGTTAGCATGACTAAAAACGGTTAGCATCTCATTTTCATGGCGGATGCCATGACTTTGTGCAATATAAACGCCAGGTTCATTGGTTGTAATCATACCTTCTTTTAAAACAGCTGAAATAGCTAATTCTGACATATTATATCTAAAACTATTCGGTCCTTCATGTACATTTAACATATAACCTACGCCATGCCCTGTACCACATTTATAATCTAAATTTGCATCCCATAATGGTTTTCTAGCCAATATGTCCAAACTAATTCCTCGACAACCACGTAAAAATTTAGCATTTGCTAAGGCAATATGCGATTTCAGTGCTAATGTAAAATGATATTTTTCTTCATCAGTGATTTTTTCAAACGCTAACGTCCTCGTAATATCGGTTGTCCCTCCTGTATATTGACCTCCAGAATCAATCAATAATAACCCTTCATTAGTGATTTTTTTATTGCTTTGTTCATTTGCACTATAATGCATAATTGCACCATGTTCTTTATAAGCACAAATCGTTTCAAAACTTGGTTCAAGATAATCTTTTTGCGCTTTGCGATAATTTAATAACATTTCACTAGCACTTAATTCTGTAAAAGTTTCTGTTGCAATCCGAGTTTTAATTTGATACATAAATTTGGTAAAAGCAACCCCATCTTGAATATGAATACGTTTTGTATTTTCTATTTCCACTTTATTTTTGATTGCTTTCATTAATGTGGTTGGATTTTCATCTTTATAAATTATCACTTTTTTTCCTAAACAACCATATAAAGCATAATTAATTTTATTTGGATTTAACAAAATACTTCCTGAAATCATTTTTAAAATATTATATATTTTTTGATAAGGCAAAATCGTTACGCCTTTATCTTCTAAACTTTTTCTCGTTTCTATGGATAATTTTTGTTCATCAATAAAGAGTAAAACACTATCTTTTTCAATTAATGCATAGGAGAGAAATACGGGATTGCATGGAATATCATTTCCTCTTAAATTAAATAAATAAGCAATATCATCTAATGATGCAATTAAATGATAGTCAATCTGACCCATATTTTGGCGTACTTGTTGCAGTTTTTCTTCAAATGACATTCCCGTTAATTCTAAAGGCAATTCATAAACGGGATTTTTAGGCAATTCTGGTCGATTATGCCACACTAAATCAACTAAATTTTCATCGGTTTTTAAGATAATATTAGGCATTTCTTGTCTTAATATTCGTACAAATTCATAGGTTGCAATTCTGCCATCGAAAGCTAAAACCTCATGATTTAACATATCTTTTTTTAAAAATTCGATGATTGTAGGTACACCTTTTTCATTCATTTTCATTAATTGAATGGAACTATCTTTTAATTGCTCTTCTGCTTGAATAAAATAACGACCATCCGTCCACAAATAACTTCCACGTTGTGTAACTAATAATGTTCCTGCAGATCCGGTAAAACCAGATAAAAAAGCCCTTTCTTTAAAATGATCGACAATATATTCGCTACTATGATAATCACTTGAAAAAACGATGACACCATAAATTTTCTTTTCATGTAAAATATTAATTAACTTTTTCATTTGTTGATTGTACATAGTTTTTCACCGTCCAACCCTATTATAAACTATTATTTTTTGTGTTGCATCGTTTTTTTACAATATAATTGTAAATCCTTGAGACGTTGTTTTAATAAACGATAATTAGAAAACTGATTTGCTTGACTTAATAATTGAAACAAAGGTTGAATTAGTAATGAAATGATATTGATACAAGCCATTAATTTTCCGACAGTAAAATTTTCAATCCAATGAAAAGCATAAATCGCCACAATACAAGTCAAAATCATACTTTGAAGAAAATATAAGAGATTATTTTTGCGCAAAATATTTTTCTCTACACCATAATCACTGGATTGAAATTTTATCAATTTATCTTTGTTTTGATCGAGCTTTTTCAAGCATCCATATTGTAAATCTTTACGCAATTCATCAAAAAATTGATATTCGTCATTTCTTCTATTTTCTAATAATTGACCATGCTTTTTGAAATTAAAATAACTAAAAATAAGAATTGGAATTAATCCCAAAATAATATAAATAAATTGATAAAAAAATAACAATAATGCGATAAAAGCTGTAAAAACAATAACAAAATTACCAATCCATTCAAATAAAAAAGATAATATAATGATTTTCATTTGATATGCATCTTGCAATCGATAAATAATTTCTTCACGATCATGTCCTTTTAAATATTCGGGATTTAAATAATAAATATTTTGAAACGTATTCTGCACCAATTGCTCATCTAAATGTTTAAAAATATTTAAAAACAACTTACTTTTTTGTAAAACAATTAATATTAATGCCGCTTGTAAAAGAAAATAAAAATAAATATTAAATCCCTTGTGATCAATTAATTGTTGTAATAATATCGAAGATAAAATTAAAAAAATCGATTCAATAATAGAAATCACTGGAATGAAATAATGATACCCTTTTAATTTTATTTTTAATTTTTGTCTTTTGCTTTTAATTTGTTCTTTAGGATACTCTACTAATATAGCAATATTTGTTGATAGAATCTGCAATTCTTTAAATGAAAGAATTTGTTTAGATGGGTAAGCAGAATCATAAAGATAAAATTTATTTTTCTTTTTTTGATAAACCACGACATAGTGATAATGTTTATTTTTATGAATCATTAAAATAAAAGGTTGTATTTTCTTTAAATGAGAGATTTCTTGTAAATCAACTTTAGCAACAATCACTTTTTTAAAATAATAAAGTAAAGTTTGGCGCATTTCATCCAAACTATTTCCTTCACTTTGATAATTGATATGCAATGGAACCTCATCATCTTTTAATTTATAACATCTCAATAAGTTTTTAATACTACAGATGCCACATTCCTGACTATATGTTTGCGTTACATTTTTAATTTTCATACAAAACCCACCTATTATTACTATAGGGAAAAATTTAAAAAATGACTTGTCATCAAATAAAAAACCTCTTTCTTGATGACTTTGAAAGAGGTATGGATTGCTGTTTATTTTATAAGAAACAAAAAGCACTATTTTTGATGATGAATGACATCATAAAATTGATTGTTGACTTTAATTTTTGAAGGAATAATATCTGTTTTTTTAAATTCTGTGGTAGTTCCTGTAACCACCGCTTTGCCATTTTTTATTAAATATTGGATGCCTTGTAAGATAATGATATCTTTTTTATCAACACCCCAATAAACTGGTCTTCCACCATTCCAATCATCATCAAAGCCTTCTGGCTTAGATAAAGCTGCACAATAAAGGGTTAATCCTTTGCAACCTCGAAATGCATTTTTTTCAATGGTAGTTACATTATTCGGAATATACATAAAATTTAACGCACGACAATCACTAAAAGCATTTTCATAGATTGAAGTGACTGTATTAGGAAGCTCCACTTTTGCTAATTGTTCACAATTTGCAAAAGCACATTGACCGATTTCTTTTAATTTAGCATTTTCAGGACAAGTCAAACTTTTGATTGTTGATTGAGAAAAAGCAAACTCAAAAATAACGGCACAAGAACTTGATAATCGAACATGATTCAAAGGTTGATGTAAAAAAGCAGCGGGTGGAATTTCTTCTACACTATCAGGAATTTGAATTACTTCAAATGCAGAAATCGGTTGGTGATTGATAAATAACTTCGCATTTTTACTTGAATATAGTGGACTAGCCGTACAACTTTCTTCGTTTCGATCGAGCATTTCTTTTGTCGTAATCTTCTTAAGCCAAACTTCAAAACTAGAAACATGCACTTTTTCAATATTTCCACAACCAGCAAAAGCTTTTGGATAGAGTGTTAATAATTTAATATTTTTATTTTCTTTATTAATCGAAAAAGAAAGTTCTTTTAAATTAGAGCAAAAGCAAAAAGCGCCTTCCCTAATTGAAGAAATGCTTTCATTAATTGTAAATTGTGTCAACCATTTTAAATTACAAAAAATATAAGGCTCTATTTGTTGTAATAATCGCATCTCATTATTGATAATGTCATTTATCCTATGTTTGAGTGCTTGACCATTGATGTAAACATGAGGTTGACGCGCACTAAAAGGGGTGGCAAAATAATCTTCATATCGCATCAATAAAAAGGCGTTTTGATCTTCGAAAAGCACTTTTTTAATCGTTGCATTACGAAAGGCTTCTTTTTGAATTTTCAAAATGCTTGCCCTGCTTTTAATGATAAGTTGTTGAATATTTGTTTTAAAAAAAGTACGATAACTTATATTATTTACAGTATCCGAAATTACAACCATAGAATAATTTTTTCCTTTAAATTGTTCACTTGTCGTATCTTCGCTAAGCATGATTTTATTCACATGATCATTCAATATCATCGTCATTCCCCCCATCATTTTTAATTTTGTTTTAAAACTATACTAAAATACATTCTATTTTCCTAACGTAGCATTATCTATAAAATTGAAGGCCTCATGATTTTAAATGTTCCTCCTTTAGATTCATCCTTCAATTTGCTTTCACAACTTTATAAAAAATAATTAAAATATAGAATTATTTTTTAAGTTTAGTTACTATTATACATGATTCGACAGCATTTGTATATAAAAAAAAGATACTATTTCATGCTAAAAACACAAAATAATATCTTTATTTTTTTATCCAAAGGATACCTTTATTTTCTATTTTTTTTACTTTCTGATTCAAACTATATTTGATTAAACTTCTTACTAGGTTCCTTTCCATCTACCACATGATTTAATTTTGCTTTTTTCTTCGTTCTAACCATTTTTGGATGTTGATGATTTAACATCATAGCAACTTTAGGGGTAGATCTTGAATATAAGCGCACCCTTGCTATTTGAGCTGGAGGAAAAACTCGATGTGCGGCACCCGAATCCTCTTCATCTTTTTTTAAATTATCTTCCGTTTTCACGAACACAATCCGGTGCGGAAAATTTTGTTCTTCAGCCAATTGATAATAATACTTTGCTTTGTCCATTTCATTTTTATTATCATAATATTTTCCAAGTTCATATTGTGCGTTAGCTAATCCTCTCAATGATGCTAAAGTATACCAATAAACGGCTGTTTCCATATCTTTTTTCCCGTTATATAACCCTATTTCATAACAATATCCTCTCAAATATTCTTTCCATTCTAATTCCTTTACATCTATTTCAATGATTTCTACGATTTCATCTAATATTTTTTTATAATTATGTTTGATATTTTCCATTAAATATCCTTGTTTTAATTTTTCATAAACTTCTTCAAAATTATTTGCTGTAGTTTTATTTATTATATACAAAGGCTTGCATTTTCTCACAGCACGTTACCTCCTTTCATGAAATCGTAAATAATGTTTTTTTCTTTTTATATTCAATAGATTTTTATAATTATGATTCATTTACACAATTTTATACATCCATTTTAATTTATGTTTCTCCTTTCTTAATAAAAACTGTTTGGCTATCGTTTTTTTGAAAATTATTAAACCCTTTTTATGATGTTTTTCTAATAAAAATTTCAAGCTGATGACTATGCGGGTATTATACTACATTTTTTATCATTTGTCTATAGTTTTCTATTTTTTTTATTTTCAAAAAAATACATAGATAAAACATTGATTTTATCGAGCTTTTTTAATGTTCATTGTAAATGTCAAAATACATAAAGCCCTTAACCATAGGTTTATATTGAAGAAATATAATATTAACTCGTTTCCCTAGTTTTATACTTTTTTTGTTACAAATTTGATAAAAAATGTCGACTGAAAATAGTCGACATTACACACTTTTTATCAATTTTAATTTATATATTTTTTCAAAATCTCCAAATGCTTTTTGGCCACTGAACTACCATTTTTTTCAGCTTGTTCAAACCAATACACCGCTTGTTTATAGTCCTGATAAATGCCTTTGCTATGTGTAAAGCAAATTCCTACATTACATTGTGCTTCAGGAACGCCTTTTTTGGCAGCTTTTAAAAACCAATAAAAAGCTTTGTTATAATCTAATCTTATGCCTCTACCATAGAAATAACAAACACCCAAATCAAATTGTGCCAACGCAAAACCATCCATCGCTGCTTGTTTAAAGAAAGATACCGCTTTACTTTCATTTTTAGGAAAAACGATCCCTTGATAGTGACATTTTCCCAAAACATAACAAGCATTCATTTCTTTTAACTGCATTGCTTTTTCTAAGAAGAAAATAGCTTGTTCTATATTTTTTTCGATTCCGATACCATGAAGCAAACAATAGCCCAAGATAAAAAATTTGGCGGCAGAATCAGGCAATTGTTCGATACAAAAATATAATTGCTTTTTTTCTTCTTCATTTAATTGAATATGATCAAAAAGATAACCTTCTTCTATTTTTTGATAAAATTCAAGACAATTATTGACTGTAATTTTTTGATAATGATAACAAGTCATATTTTTTTCTCTCCTTGATTGATTTTTGTTTTCTATGTTCTAGCCAAAAAACATATTTTTGATGATGAAAACGATGATTTTTATCATAATTGTATAGATCAAACAAATCCTCAAATTCCATTTTCTTCTTCGGCCTTTATAAAATAATACAAAGTAATTGTGTCTAAAATATTTTTTACTTTTTCAACAGCATCAAGGATGTAGGGTACACAAACAATAATTTTTTCTTTCTTATAGAGAAATAAATTTTCCTTTTCAAGTGTTTTTTTAATGGTTGGATTTGAAATAAAGGATGGTCTATCTTCTAAGTATTGAAAACGTAGAGGACACGAAACGATATATCCTTTTTTAATTTTTTGGATTTTAATTTTGGGATATTTAATATCCATTATATGGCGTGTAGAAGTATATACAATTTCTTTTCCTTTCTTATCAAAGGTACCTTCATTTAAAAGCAATTGAATAATTGCAAAATCCTTGGAAGGCATTCTTTTAACTTTTGCATACATATTTTCAAACGTAAATGCCCATTTTTGCTTATCTCTATCTTCTAATAGCGTGTGAACGAATTGGTTGAGTAGTTCTACATCTATTCCCGTTTCGACACGGGACATAGAAACTTTATTCTTTCTATGGTTCATCTCATCATCGTCAGAATCATCGTTATCATCAAAATCATCAAAATCATCAAAATCTTCTGTGCTGCGGACTTCTTGAGCATTAATTCTATTTAAAAATTCATCAAGAATTGCTTCATGATCTTTTGGCATATGGGTGATTAAATAATTTTTCAATAATAACGTATCAATTACCTTAAAAGTATTTCTTTGTTCATCATCTTGCAAAGCGATGATTTCTTTTTTTTCAAGCATAGAAAGAAAATCTCTAATTACTTTATAACTTAATTGAACTTTTTGTTGCAATTGTGGAAGCGTAAAATCAAAATGGTCGATAATATATTTTATTATTTTTTCTTCATTTCTATTCATATATGTAATTTCCTTTCATTTATCCTTCAAATTTTTCATCAAATGGTTTTACATTTGATTTATATTCTTCACATGGATACTTTTTCATTTCTTGTAAAAATTCTTTGCATTGATAACTACGGGTAAGCATAGAAAGCATGACATAACCACAATTTACTTCCGTAATATAGCATTCACCTTGATTTAATTTAGACAATGTGCTTATGGGAACTAGAGGAAGTGTTTCTAATTGATAATTTTCTATTGTGTTGGCTTTTCCAGACAAAGCACTTAAAGGAGAAATACGCGTAAATTTTCCACATTCTTCTGAGAAATCTCTCAAAGTTAAAAAATTATTAGATCCGATGAAATAATGAACATTCATATTATCACGAATAATTGTACTAATATCTTCTCCATAGACATTATTCAATTGCGCATAGCTTTGTATAATTAATTGGAAAAAAATATTGCGACTGCGGCAAGCGCTAATCACATTCTCATAAGATGGAATCTTGGGCAGCGAACCAAATTCATCTAATAAGAAAAAAAATGGACGTTCTAATTTTTGAATGGGTTGCTTAGAAGCATATTCAATAAAATGCTTGTATAAATCTTGAATAAATAAGGTTAAAAAGCGATAATGTGTATCTTTTTGATCTTCATATTTAAGAAATATTGCTGTGGGTTCTTGATGAAACTCATCAAAATCAATTGAATTTGTTACAGTAATTCTTCGAATAATTGAGTTACGATAAATTTCAATCAAATTATCAAAATGACTAAGCACGCCTGCCCGTGTAACATCAGCTTCAATTAAAAAACTATTGGCCGCATATTGGTAAGCGATAGAAGTTGCAATATCTCTTCCAGTAAAATATTTATAATCTGTAAAATTACGTCGTCTAAACATTCCATAATCAGGTGTAGATCGTTGCAATATAGAAAAGATTTTAAATAAAGTATTATAATTAAAAGTTTCTTCGGTAATTTCAGGCGTTTTTACTTTTGTATTCGTATTTTTTGTTTCCTGTCTACTATCTTCCAACATTCCCCATAAGAAGGCTAAAAATACATCCTTACCTTTTTCTACCCAAAACATGTCATGGGCTGTACGTTTGTCCGAATATAATTCATTCACAATATCTTCTGCTAAATGCTTGACTTCATCAAGGATAATCTCTCTTTTTTGCCGAATTTGTGCATCTAATTTTTCTTGACTTTCATAAATTTGTCCCATAAATTTATTGCGATAACCCTCTGGAGTTTCTACAATTTCTACCTGATTTTCTATTTCAAAAGCACTTTGATACATACGATATATCGGCATTAGATTATTCCACGTTTCACTATTAGCACACCCATCATCATTAGACACATGAAAATTATTAATATCATACACAACGATACGAAAACCATGATGTTTTAAAACACCAGAAGTTAATTTGTATAATTCACCTTTAGGATCACTAATGACAAAAGAAGGTGGGTTCTTTGAATTTGCAAAAGCAATAATCGTCGGAATAACATAAGAAGTCGTTTTTCCTGTTCCCGTTGAAGCGACAACCAAAGCATGCGTAAACTCTTTAGAAAAGCAAAGGGATAATTCATTATTTTCATCATAATAACACCCTTTTAATAAACCCGTGATTTTTGTGTTTTTTAAATCACTATACTTCACAATGTTTAAATCTTTAAAATCAACATCTGCCTTTTTATAGGACTTTATGGTCATATTTTCATAACCATGTTTGATCGCATTGATGACCTTTTGATTCATTCCATTCACTCCCTTGTATATTAAAAACCAAAATTCGAATTTACCAAATGCCCTTCCATTTTTTGATAAATCTCTTGAACATGGGTTAGGCTAATTTGATATTCATGCACATCTTTATCATCTTCGAAAATGCACTTTCGAATCGCTTCTTGAAGCACATCAACCATTTTTATTGCCGGTAATGTTTTTAAAAAATGGAAAGCTTCAAGTTCAACGTTTGCTTTAATGTTTCTTTTTTTTGCAAATGCTTCAAGAAAACGATGGATAATATCTTCTTTTTCTTCATCTGAGATAGGATTTAATGCCATTGAAAATAAAGAAAATTGATATTTTGTTAGATCATTTTCTATTTTTTCATCACAAGTAATCATCACTTTAACTTGACTTAGATTTATATTCATCGTTCCAACGCTTTGCAATGATAAGCGAAATTTATCGCGATCTTCGATGACTTTAAGTAAAGAATGATTGTATTGGTTATTTTTTATTGGCCTCAAACGAATCACGATGAAATTATTGCAATGATTTTGCAATTGTTCGATAAAAATATGTCCTATATCTCGACTTTGATCATCAAAATTTATTTTTGAAACATCTAGATAAATCAAATTGCATTGATGGATGTCTTTTTCAATGCTTTTTAAATAATTTTGTTCTAAAAATAAATCAGAATTATACACCACCAATGTATTTTCTTTTTGCAAACGTTTCATTAGTGTTTGATATTCCTGATCGCGATGAACAAAATACGTTTGGAATGCTTTAACATCATTCAAAGATTTATTTGGATGATAACCTAAATAAGTCAAAGGTAATCGATTGAGGATATCTTCATTTCTTTGACAAGCAAAGAGTATTTTTTTCTTAACGCTTTCATTAAATAACGAAGAAAAAACCACTTCTTGCGCTAAATCATGATATTCTACAGCATCTAAAACGCCATTTAAAATTCCTTGATGTAACAATTTCATCGAGGCATTTTCTTGATTTTCAAAATTTGCATCATAATATTGCTTTGCAATTTGATAAAGTTGCACATGTTCTAGATCTAAATCTTTGCAAAAGGTATACAAATTAGCTAAATAGTTCTGTATATTTTTGGATTGATGATACCTTTTATCATAAAATAGGGATAAGAAAATACCCGGTAAAAACGGCCAACAGGACAATTTTTGAATAAGGCTTTGCGCTTTTTCGATGTCTTGATTTACAATTTTTCCTTTGATGAATAGCAACGCATAGATAAACATGGCATGACAATTCACTTTTGTTGCGCCAACAAATAATTGAAAATCTAATTGGGTTTTATCTTGTTTCAAATTCATCTTTTCTGCCGCTTTTAACGCATTTGCTTTCACATTTAAAAGTTCAAGCGTTTTCTCATCTTCAATAAAGGCTTCGTCATTCATTTTTTTAATTTCTATGACACTAAAAATGCGATCAATTTTCATTAGCGTATCTAAACTAGAAATAAAATTATTTTCACATTTTTGGAAAAGTTGGTCCATTTCTTGCGTGTCATCCATTAAAAAAATTTGGTTTAAATCTTTCCACAAGATTTCTTTTTGGGTGGAATCGATATCCGTTTGATCAAAAAGATAAGTCATCAAAAAATAATAAAAACAACATAAATACTTTAATTTTTCTGACATATTTTTGTCTCCTTTCGGGTTCATTCATCAATAATTTCATGAATCAGACCATATTCTTTTGCTTGATTCGCATCCAAATAATAATCACGTTCCGTGTCTTTAATAACCTTATTGATTTCTTTTTTGGTTTCTTTAGCAATGATTGTACTTAAAACTTTCCGCAAATTTTTTAATTGTTCTGCTGTAATTAAAACATCCGAAGTTGTTCCACCAATACTTTCTATTAAAGGTTGATGAATTAAAAATGTCGTGTGTTGTGTGGTTTTTCGTAAACTCCCTGAAACCAAAAGAATCACAGCCATGGAAGCCACCATTCCTAAAGCCACCGTTACAATCGTCGTTTTCTTAGCTTCAAGATGTTTAATCGTATCATAGATGGCTAGTCCAGCGTTAATTTCACCACCCGGTGATTGTATTTGAATCGTGATGATTCGATCTTTTTCTTCTACACCTTCTTGTTCAAATTTATGTTGTAGATATTGTAATTGTCCAATGACTAATCCTGATACCATCGTATTGATGGGTGAAAAAATATTAATTGTATTGTATTCTAATCCATAAAAATCATTAAAATTAGGTTTTTGAATGGTTTGCATATCGTTCTATCTCCTTTTTATTTACAAGATCATCATATCGAACATAGAACTATGAATCAATGGAAGAAATGGATATGATTTTACCTAATTTTGATTTTTTTCTAGATACAAAAAAAACATAAGTTTTAGCTTATGTTTGGTATTTAATATCTAGAAATTCATGTACTTATTTATTTCTTATTCTTTGATTAAATCATAGTAATTTTGAATATCATTACTTTCTAAAGTCACTAATGATTTTTCTTTTTTTACATTTAAAATTTTTTCCATTTTAGCATTGATGGACAACACTTTATCTGACAAAATCATTTTGCTTACGGAAGAACCTAAATATTTTCTTAAACTCAAAAAGACAATTCCACCGACAAAATGTTGATCTTTGATTCCATCATAATAAATAGGACCATAAATTTTTACTTCATCTTCATAATTTTTTTGAGAAGAAAGCGTAATATCGATATATTGTCCTTTTTGCATAAATTGGCCAAAGTAAAAAGCATCCATGTTTCTAGAATATTTCCAAATTTCTTGAAAATCATGGTTTAACTTTTCTAACTCTCTGACTAAAACTTTCGCTTCGTCAAATTTTGTGAGATATAAACATACATGGTGATTTTTTATTTGCATTAATCCTTCATGGATTCTTTCGTTAAAAGCATAATACACATAATATTGTCCATTGAAAAAAGTTGGATTGATGTTTTTTTCTTTTTTTTGTATTTCCCACGGAACAAAATCATCAGAACAAAAATTTTCAATAGAATACCCAAACACTTGACATACTTTTTCAATAAAATAAGGATTGGGTAAATTTACACCATCTAGATAACTTTTAAATGTTTTATAATTCCAATCTATCTTACGGGCAAATTCACTATCAGAAAAATCAAAATAAGTAATAATGGCTCTAATATTCTTTGAAAATCTTTCCCTTAATGCCTCTTTATTTAAACATATGTTGTTTTGTTTATTATCGCTCATGCGCACTACTCCCCTTTAAATGAAACGTAAAAAAAATATTATTGATTATAATAAATAATTTTTAAAAATTTGAATTTCTGTAGTAATTATAAAGTCTAAAAATCCAATTTACAACAAAAAATTGGATTATTTTTATTTTTTTGAAAAATCAATCTTTTTTTAGATATTCATGAACAATATGTAACAAATTCTATTTTAAATTTAGGCAATCATTTGAGGATGATGATTTTCATCATAATTCCATTCATTTTCCCAATATATAGGTCTATTACTATCCCATCCATTTTCCCATTGTTCCGATTGAGATCCTGTTTCACAATAAACCGTCAAACTTGTACAGCCTACAAAGGCTTCTCTTTCAATGGTGATGACACTACGCAAAATCACAATAGATGTTAAAGAAGTACAATTTTCAAAAGCATGATAGTGAATGCTTTCTAATTGACTATCGGTTGCAAAATTGACTTCATTTAATGCTGTACAATCCAAAAAAGTATAATTATTAATTTCTTTTACACCCTTAGGTATTTCAATAGAAATTAAAGAAAAACAAGCACGAAAAGCATACTCTCCCATACGAATTAATTGGCTATTAGCATCAAAATGTATTTCTTTTAATAACTCACATCCATAAAAAGCATACTCACCTATAGTTTTTACACTACTTGGCATTTCAATGGCAACTAAGGAAGTGCAACAACTAAATGCGGAATCTTCAATCGCTACGAGTTGACTATCCGTTGCAAAATTAATGGTTTCTAATAAAGAGCAGAAAGAAAATGCATTGGCACCAATGGTATTCACACTTTTTGGAATTGTCATTTCTTTTAATGCTTTACAATTAATAAAAGCGTACCGTTTTATGGTTTCTAATTGACTATTTTTTGATAAAATCACTTGTTCCAATGAAGTACAATAACTAAAAGCTTGTTCACCAATTACGGTTGCATCATCGGGTATTTCAATGGTAATTAAATCTTTACATTCAGAAAAAGCAAAATCTGGTATATTTCCCGATAAAATGGTAACTTTCTTTAAAGTGCTTGGAACAGAAAGCTTATTTCCGTCTGCACTTCTTGAACCAAAATAATCGCCAATATACGTATTTAAACTTGGTAAAGTTAATTCTTTTATTTTTGTAAAATCTGCAAAAGAATCAGATTGTATTTCTTCAACACTTTGAGGCAATTTTAAAGAAACAATTTTATCTTTAAAAATTGAAAAAGCTTTCTTATTAATCATTTTAACTTGACTATTTTCTTCAAACTGAATTGAAACTTCTTCTAAGTTACTTGGAATTGTTCCCGTATCAAAAACAACTTTTAAAATAGGTTCATTTTGATAATAAGTAGGTATAGTAATATCCATTGCTTTTTTTGATTGATTACCGAAAGTTATTCCATCAATATTATAACCCTCTTGAACTTTTGTAAATGAGAATTGGTAGGCATCTTCATTTGGTTCTTTATATTTATGCTTTGCGGATGAACAACTAGCCATACCAAAAAGATAATATTGCAATAGAAAAAACAATTGAAATCTCATAAAAATCTTTTTGATTCCACTTTGGTATCCTCTTTTTACAATATCATTCATTTTCTTTTTCTCCTTTATATTTTTGCTATATGATAAGTACTTATTCTTTTTTTATTATATCCTCTTTGCTTTTTATTTTCAATGAATAGCAAAAAGTATGCCAAGTAAGTTTCATCAACTTCACTTGGCATTATAGCAATATACATTAAATACTTATTTAAACAATAGAGAAAAATTATGAAATAAAATAATTTAATCTTATTAAAAATTTATAAGAATTACTCAAGAATAATGAAATTCTTTGAACGATTCATATCATTTAAAAAGTATGTTTAATTAAATTGTGTCGCATGTTTCACATACTGTTGCGTTATCGTTTCTCCCAATTAATCCATTACTACTACTAAACCAATAAGTAGTCTTTATCTCTTTTGCTTCCTTCTTGTTTCCTAGTGCTTGATTACTTTGTGCACCGCAAATATAGCCTTCATTATGTCCAACTGCATACCCGATTTTTGGTGTTTTTTTCTCATCGCCTTCTATCAGCATATAAATATTTTCAATCCTAAAGCCTAATAGTCTTGCATTTAAAGTATTATATCCAACTATGCCGCCCCACGATCTATTTCCACCATTTTTTTTCTTATCATCATCTTTTCCTACAATCCAATAAGTAAATGGAATATCACTAGACCAACTTTGAAAATTATCTCCAATAAAAGTTACATTTTGCAATATAGCAGAATTTTTACCACAAATACCTCCGCAATCACCATTAGAAAAGAATTTATTTTTTTCAACAGTGCAATCTATAATATTGCCTTCATTTACCCCTGCTATTCCACCAAGTCTAGAACCTGCTCTATTAATATTAAATTTCGAATTTTTTACTGTAACATTTCGTATTACTGCTTTAGGATAATTAATACCTACAAGTCCTCCAACATTAATCCATCCACCGCAATGTTGAGTTTCTGGTGCATTAATAGAAACATTTTCCAGCGTTAAATTAAATATCTCTCCATAATTTTTTTGAATAATTCCGAAAAATTTTTCATCCTTAAAACTATTATTTGGAATAGAATACATAAAATTTTTAATAACGTGGTTATTACCATCAAGGGTTCCATAAAACTCATTAACAACATTTGGACAATCAATAAAATTAATATCACTTTGTAATTTAAAATACGTTCCTGCACTACTAGAATTTAAATAATTAACAAATTCTTCAGCAGAATTAATCAAGTATGGAGTTGTAGATGTTCCATAAATTCTATATTTATCCATTAATGATTGATAATCTTCATTACTTTTTGTTATACACGCATTAAATAACAAATTTTTAACTGATTCATATTGAGGAGTTTCAGGAAGTAAATCCCATATGGCTATTAAACTATTGTTTGGAAAATCAATTAAAGTATTATATTCTTCAATGCTGCTTATCCATTCATCATAATTTTCAACAAGCGCATTTAAAGAAGTAAGAGATCCGCTTGCTTTTCCACCTTTATTTTTTACATAAATATATTCTTGTCCCTCCACTTTATCAATTTCTAATTCAGTACTCAAATCAAAATTTGTTTCTGTATTTGTTTTAGAAGAAAATAAGTTTAATATTGTTGTTTTAAATTTTGTTTTAAATTTTTCATCAAGTTCTATACTGGTGCTGTTTTTACTTGAATTGTAATAATACATATAATTAAAATCTAATCGTCCACCGTAAATTCCAGATGTTATCACATGTGTTCCATATTTGTTTAATATTTTATTGGCCGTTTCATCCGAATTAACATTTTGCAATTCTTCTAAGAAAGCCGGCGACAAACATTCTTTAAACTTATTTAAATTAGTGTTTCCTTCTAAAGTTAGCATATGTTTTTTCCTATAGTAATACATATGCGCCATAATTTCTTTTGTTTGTTCTACTCTTTTATAATCACAATTTAATTTAAATTCATTTTCAATATCCGCTCCAAAAAGCATTGGAATATTGAATAAACCGAAATCAAAATTTGATGAAGAATTTATTTTGCTTTCATATGCTACCGCCATATTGTTAATTAAAGATTGAATGCTTTCTTGTATTTCAACAAAAGAATCTTCACTATTGTTCGGTGTAAATATAATTTTGAAATGATTTTTTAATTTGTTATCATCAAAAATAGTTTGATATTTTCCTGTAACATCAGCATATGTGTCATTTATAACACTAATAGTACGACCTAATGCAACGTTTTCTTCATAACTCCATTCTTGTGATGAATTTTGTGATACGTTACTTATTGAAGAATTTTTTGTGTTGGCACATGAAGATAAAGTTAATATTCCTAATAGTAGGCCAAATAGTATTACTTTTTTTCGCATTTTTTAATGCTCCTTTCTAAACTTTTATAATTTACATATTCTTTTCTAGTAAATCCATAACGTCTTTAGAGATTTTACGAGGCGATGGATTACATTGATATTCAGCAAAAACTTCAGCGATAAACTCTTCTATTGAAGTGCTTGCATATGCGGATAAATGCTCTTTTAATTCATCTTTCTTTAATCTGGCATAATAATTTTTGATAATTCTATTCTTAGAAAAATTAAATTTAAAATCTAAAAGATGTCCTAATTCATGACAAATTACCGATTCAAGAGAATTACATCCTTGTGGAAAATGGTTTTCTTTTTCATATGTTCTTAATAAAGAAATAGAAGATAAATAATTATACCCTTTAAAATCATCATCACTAATTAATAAAGCATCAAATATTCCATATAGCCTTACTGCAAGTGCAAAAGCAGAATCATCTGAAAGCGACTTTATAAAACCTAAACTTTCTTGGCATATTTGCAATATTAATTCATATGAAAAAATATGCTTGATTTTAATTTTTTTTGCAATTTCCATATTTCCTTTTGATAAATCAACAAGGAATTGTTGAAAACCTTTAATTGTTCCGATATAACAAAGTTCGCCTCTTAATTGGGGATATTTATATAAAACATCAACTATAATTTTTAATATTTCTTTAGCACCAAAAATATTTAAATCTTGAAAATTACTATAGTCGCACAAATCAAATTTTTGTGTTATTTCTTCTAGCATGCCAGCGTTAGTTGAATTATTTATTTCATTAATTACTTTATCCTTAGGCCAAAGTATATAAAATTCTCGATGTAATCTTAAATTTAATAAACTCAACTGCTTATCATCCAATTCATCCAAAAAGTTATCGTTGTGTTGCATAATATATTGTTTTCATCTTCCTTCTTAATAGTCTCTTTATTAATTTTTTTATTGCATTAAAAGTTGTTGCTTTCAATTAACAAGCTTTCACAAGATTTTTCTAATAACTCTATTTTATTTTTAATCTCTTCAACTTCAGGATTAGGATTTGAAATATAAAAATAATATGTTCTAAACAATCGTAGTTTGGACTCGTTATAATAAGAGTCAATAATAGATTTTTTGTTGTAATTTAATTTCAATGAATCTACTATTTTTTTGCAAATTTCTTCACGATTTTCATGAATTTCATTTAATATTTTCTTTTCAAAATTATTTTCATTCACTTTTAGAGTTTTTTTATTGTCCATATCTAAAAGAAAATTGTTGTTTTTAGAATTAAATATTTTCTTTAAATAATCAATATCATCGATATGATCTAGAAGGTATTGATATAAATTATTCCAACAATTCAAGAACATTTGATATTTTTTTTGAATTGCACTATTTAATTTTTCTGAGTCAAAAGACATTTTATTATATTTCTTGATGTGTGTTACAATTTTGCCAATTAGCTCTTTTTCATCAATGGATAAATAAATATTTTTTTGAATACTACTTATATTTTCTAAAAGCGCTAAATCACAATAATGATAAAAATTTAATATAGAGCAAATCTTTTTTTCCTCGCGGAAATTGCAATCTTGGTTGTTCCAAAAATTATCATATTTTTCTCGATAAAAACGTATTTTTTCAACAAGAATTTGATGATATTCCATTTTCGTTTTACAAAATAAATCAAAATTATTTTTTTTATGGAAGCAATGTTTAGTAAAACGCTCGTATTTTTTTAAACTTTTTTTTGCCTCAACGATAAGATTTTCTAAAATTTTATCATCAAATTCTAATTTTCTTTTAGCAAAAATATCTTTAAAAGTTATATTGCGATTATTTAGTATATAATTATTTATATTTTTCAAAGCATTATCAAAAAATTCTTTTTTATTATTAAACATTTGATTCTCAAAAATAGTTTTTATTTCAGGAATAAATGCAACACCATCTATAGTTTGATCTGCATATATCAGCGTATTAACTATTTTATCAAATTTATCTTGCGTTCTCACAAAAACATAGTCATAAACATCTTCTTCTTTGATATTGCTAACTTGAACTAACTGATACAACTTATTCCATTGATTCAATACATTTTGGATTTCTATGATTTTATTTTTAAATGCTTCTTTAATACTATCATAATTTTCAAAACCTAATGCTACGAAAGACATTGTTGCATCATCCATATTGATTTTGTCGTAATCTTTTTTCAAATTATATGAAAAATTTGTAATTGAACTACTGTTTGCAATATTTTCATAAATTATATTTTCTAACCCCAAATGATCATGAGGAGAGAAAGGATCAAAAGTACCATCGCTAACTGTAAAAAGCATACAAGGTTTTTTAATCCTATAATTTAAATAGTTGAATTTAGTATTTTCATTATCTGCATAAAATAAATTAGTTATGGAACCTGAGGAATCCTCATCATCTTTAGATAATATTTTTAACCCATCTAAGGTAAGTGCATAGCATCTTGAATCGCCTGCCCAAATAGTTTCAACATCGACATTTTCATCGTCTAGTTCTTTAAATTTAATAATAGCTATTGTTGTGGGTAATCTTAATTGTGAAGTATATGGCCCATTTTTTAAATCAAAATCACATACAACACGATGTAAACCATTTTTGATAAAATGAATTAGTTCATTTCTTGTGTTTTCATCGCCTAATTTAACACCTTTAAATTCTCCATATGTTAAAGCATAAGCACATCTTCCAATAACTATTCGCGAAGCCCACAAGGCAGAGGTGTCGTCTGTTTCGTCGATAATTGGCTTCATTAATGTTTCAATATATTCTTTAAAGTCTTGCGACATATTTTTAAAATCGCCAAAGGCACTATTAAAAAAATCATCATACATATGCATGTGTTTTTGACGATCTATTACATGTATTTCAGAACCCGATCCTCCTAACCCATCAGCAACCATTAATAAATTTTCATTAATAAATGGAGGTGCATCTTCATTTTTTTTAACAGAATAAAATGTGAATTTTAGTTTTTCCATGATACAACTCCCATAATTTTCAATGTTTTAATCGAAACACCCTTTGCTACAATTTGTGTGTGGTCATCATAAGTATCATTATAGGTTAATATATAGCGATGTTCTCCATTAATTTCTATTCTTGAAATGTTTTTTATGCCGAGTTCTGCCATTTTTTCTAAATTATAATGATTTCCATGTTCTGGCCAAGGTGCATCTTCTGTTTTTACATCGTAATCATCTTTTGCTTTTGCAAGGCCGTTAGCAATTAAAAAATTTTTCCCTTTAGTATATTGCATTCCATTAATTGTGGTTATAAGATAAGAATTCTTAAAATTTTCTTCGATTTTTTCAATTTTTGCATACCCTAATTTAGCAATAGTAATGGCATCAACAAAATTAATATTATCTTTTGGCCATGTTTCGCTAACTTTAGCACCTTTAATTCTTACCAAATTTTTATCAATAAGTTCAAAAATAGATAAGATTTCTTCTGAATTGTCGCGATGTTTAATTAAATATTTAAATTCTACATTAGGATTATCATATTTATTAAACGATTTAATTTTTTTTGCAATCAGTTCTTTCTTAGAAAGCGAATCAGCAATCAATTGATGATATGGCCATAATTCTAATTCAAAATTATTAATACCCTCACAATTTATGAACTCATCCGGAATTTCTAATTGATCATCCAAAACTCTATAAACTTGTTCTGCTGTTGGACGTTCACTACTCTCTTTAGCTAGCATCCAATTTATCAAAGATGAAATAGTTGCATTACACTTATCTCCAATAATGACATCAAACTTTTTATTATAGGTTATATTATCATCACATAAAATAGCTTCACCAACATTATTATATTTTTCATTTTTTTGAGGAAACCCGTTTGCCCACCATTTATAAAAACAAAGTCCTAGCGAAAATATATCTACCGCTGATGTAATTGTTTTTGCTTCAGAATTATTTTCTTTGATTGTATAAACAATACTCTCAGGAGATAAATAATCATAGGTCCCACCTAAATTGTTCCAAACAGGAATTTCATTTTTGGGATATGAAGAATCAAAGTCAATTAAATATGGAATATAATTATCATCCTTTTTAACAATTATAAAATTTTGGCATTTTATATCCCCATGAATGACACCTTTTTCATGCACTATAGCTAATTCTTTGGCAGTTTGCTTGATAAAGTTTACAAATTGTTCTTTACTCAGTGAAGAAAAATCATAATTTTGTTCTAATCCGTTGGGAATATATCGAGTTATGAGAGCATATTTGTTCTCAGAATCCCAAAAACTATCTTCAATGTTCACAACACAATCTTTATCTACAGATACATCCTTCAATAACGAGCGTAATTTCTCTATCGTTTTTTGCAAATCCAAAGCATTTTTTTTATACATTTCATAAGATTCTTTAGGCAATCCTTTATTAGGATATCTAACGCTCAAATTCCTTTTAACAAAATATTTTCGCTTATTTTTAACGGCTAAAACATACTCGCCAGTCCCTGTAACTCTCCATTCAATGATAGATTTATCAATTATGAATGATGAATCAATTTCATAATCTTTATGATATTTCATGTACTACATTCCTCTATGATTTTAAATATAAATTTTGAAAAGGTGATTAATTTTTACTAACTGATGCTGCAATTAGCGTTATGATATCGCTGAAATTAATATCACCTAATCCTTTTGACATAGAAATAGGTTTATAATAGCATTTATCTAATATAGTAGATAATGTTTTATATTTCGTTTCCTCTGGAGCAAATAAAACCATTCTTTTGTTATGGTTGCGTAATTTCAATGAAGAATCTTGCACAGCACAATTCCATGTATTAATGAAACCATTCATATCAACCATATCTTGTGGATAATTTGGCTCGTCAGCTCTCTTTCTAAGTTCTAGAGCATCAGCATCGGTAAATAAAGCAATAACTTGCCTATCCTCTGAATTGTTTGTAAAATTGGACTTCATTGCGTAATATAAAGCTTCTAGACCATTTTCATCGTTATCACCACCGCCAGTAGCGTAAATATCAGCAAGAAATGAATCTAATTCATCGTTATCATCTGGTAATTCGAAAAATGGGCTTTCAATCATAGCTTGATCTCCATCATCTTTATAATCTCTAAAAACAATCACTTTAACTCGCATAGAATTAATTTCGCTATTTAATTTAGTCATAGCGCTAACAAATTCTGTATGAAATCTTTTTGCATTTTTTTTAACGCTTTCTATGCAAGGAGCCATACTGCCTGTACCATCAATAACAAAAACTACATCAATATTTCGATTTTTTAACATAATGTTTTCCATGTTTTTATTCCCTTTCTGTACACTTATTAATCTAATACATGTACTTTTTTAAACAAAAAAATTTAAAATATGTTTTTAAATTTATTTTTAATATCAATCAAATTAATTAGAAGCATTAAAAAAGTATAAATTCTTTATTGAAAAAAATGTCGAAGAATGTTATTATTGCGATAAAGATACATATATTAGATTAATAAGTGTACAGAATAATCATTTAAAATTAATAAGTAATACCAAGGAAACTAAAAAATTATTTTTAGTTTATATTTTAAACTTATCCATTTAGATACGCTCGTATTTTTGTTCTAATAATTTGCCTATTTTATTCATCATTTTGCTTTTATGTTCAATTAAACTATGGGCATATCTATTTAAAGTTACCATAGAATTTTTGTGTCCTAAAATCTCTGATAAAGTTTTAATATCTATCCCTAATTCTAATGCTCGAGTTGCAAAAGTATGTCGCAAACAATGAAAACTTTTTGGTGAAATGTTGCACTTTTTTAAAATGCTTTGAAATGTTTTTTGATAGGATCTATTGGAAATAATCCCCTTATTTTTTGTAGAAAGAATGTAAAAGGCATTAGACTTTTTTTTTATTTTTTTTAAGATATCAATTAACTGTTTGGGCAAAGGTATTATCCTATTAGAATGTTTTGTTTTAGGCTTATCGATATATGCAACATTTTTACCATTTTTGCTAATTGTATAAACTGTTTTGTTAATAATTAATAATTTTTTTTCAAAATCAACATCATTCCATGTTAAAGCAAGTAATTCTCCCAATCGAATTCCAGTATAAAGACATATCACAACACCAATATAATTAGGTTTAGAATGAAGACAATAATTTTCTATTTTTCTTTGTTCATTTTGATTGAATGCTGTTATTTCTTTTTCATTTATAGCTGGCATTCTAATAATTGATGTATATTCTACATTTGAAATGCCTAAAGAAACGGCTTTTTTTAATAATTGTTTGAGTACTGAAAAAATGGCTATAACACTATTAACTGATAATTTTTCATTTGTTATTAAATTTCCATTATCTAATTTATTCAAAATAAAATTTTGTAAAACATCTACATTTATCAGTTCTAACTCATATTTGCCAAGAACGGGATTAATATGCTTATTAATGATATCTCTATATTTCAAATATGTTCTTAACTTAATTGTTAGTTTTTGATATTTATTTAACCAAATATATGACCACGTTTCTAATTTCATGTTTTTACCTTAGATTAAAAATTAAATTTATACTAATTAATTTTTTTCTTTCCTTTCTTCTAATTAAATTATTTTATAATAAAGTTATTTAATGTACATTAATACTCAGAAATTGTTTTTTAAGTATTACTTTTAAAATTTATTACCATGGTCGGGTTGTTTTATGTAAGTTACAAATATGCTTATTTACTATACTTATGAATAGGTGCTTTAAACAGAACATTAAGATAGGGTTTTGTGTTGCGCTTGGATTATTACTCTTTCTAAATGGTATGACACACTTTGTTCAACGTTATCATCATTTTTCTTTTAAAGAAAAACATTGTTGAATACCAAAATTATCGTTCGTTTCCATCTTACATTGACTAAAAAGGAAAATATGGATTTCTATTATATCTTGCTATACAAAACTTGCTTTAACAAGATAATATCCTTTCAAATTATGAGCAATAAAAAATCGCGACCGGTTTGTTCCGAAAAGGTCGCGATAGTTGCATATGTGAGTAAATTATTGCGAGTAATGTATTCAATATGTCAAACAAATATTGTTTTCAATTTTTTTAATACTTTATTTTTTTATTATTTTATAACCATTTTGAGTTAATAGCCAATATACATCATCTAATAGTTGATAATCATATTTGATAACATCTTTGCTTTCTTCTGTTTGTTTATCTCGTTGAGCTATCATTTGTCTAAATTCAACAAGCCCATCAAAGGTTGTAATGTTTCCATGATGACGTAATTGATAATTCTTGCCATTAGTGAAACTACCATCACTTCGCTTTTCTTCTAATATGGTTTTTTTACTAGCAGGAACTATGCCTTTACTAATTTGATAAGCATTCCAACGATAATGTTCATGAATCGCTAAAGTTGTTCTTTTAGATTGTTTAAATTGAATGCTATAGTGAATTATTTTTTTGCCTTCTATTGTTTTATTGTAATAAGCATAATCAGGTAAATCATTATTAGCATAACAATTTAAATATTCATTTTCACTCATTTTATTGCTATCATTACCATCATCTTTAACATAATCAAAGCCCATTAAATTAAGTTTTGAACGTATACTTAAGCAAGCATAGAGATTAGATTCTCTTTCCAGTTGACTAAATTTTTTATACCATCTTTGATTAGAAATTTCATTGGTTTTAGCGATAGTTTCTTCATCAATCGTCTTATCTGGATTGTTCGTTATTTCATATTCTAATTGATAAATAGCATTTCTCATCTTAGCCATCTTATAGATGCTATCACCTTTAATTTTATCTAAGTTATAAACATCCATTTTTTCGTTTGCAAAGAAATAACAATCTTCGTCATCTAATAAAGTTTCTTCTTTCTTATAGTTTCTTGCCTTTACAATAATTACTACATTTTCAAGGTCCCATTCTTTTTTCTTTTCAATTAATTTTTGAGCCATATCAACATTTTCTAAATCAGTGCCAAAGGCAATAATTATAAAATTAATACTTTTATTATTTGTCGATATAATATTTTTAATACATTTATAAAATTCATTATCATTGATATCAATCTTATAAAACTTTTCATTGGCTGGCATTTCAGGAAGTTCAAGGAAATCTTCTTTATTAATCATACCATTTTGAATTTCTTCTAAAATTTCTTTTTTATAACGATAATAATTATGATTTAGGTTTTTATTATTATGCGTTGATTCGTGATCAAATATATGATAATTGACTTGTTTTAGGACTATTTTATTATCTTTTTTGGTTAAAAACTGATTGTTAGCAACGGAAGCCAAAAAGACTTTTCGATTCGTTTTGCCATAACCAATCATACAAACATTAATGTCAACACCATCTTTAATTAACGATGTTTCATAATCAATCTGTTTTTCATCCATAAATCGTGTCAAAGGATATTGTTCAATGAAATTAAAAGCAATGAGTTGATATTTATTTAAATAATGAATACAACCATAAGAACTTTCGATAATATCTTCATAAATTGCTTCATATCGCAAATCTCCAAAAACATAAACATGTAGCTTTTCAAATAGAATATCTCTTTTACTATCTTCAACTTGATTGATTTGGTTTAAAATTGCCTTACAAATATTGATATTTTTTTCTTCATTCAAAGCATTAATAATAATTGTAATATCTATATTTTTATTAAAAGCTTGAAAAACAAATTTCTTGATTTGTTTTTCAATCGAGATATTCTTCAAATAATCAATTTTATTACAATAAAGTCCATAACAATCCTTGCTGGATAAATCATCTATGATAAATTTGGTGTGTTTTTTTGTGCTATTATAAATATCAATATTATTCTTGTTATTACCAAATATATAAAGCCTATTTTTCTTTGAAATGTTAAGTTTTAATCTAAAATAACATTCAAGTAGATATTGATAAAATACCGAAATAGAAAATAAAATTGCATTCCATAGAACTAAAGTTGAACAAATATAGATGGTCATTTCATAAAATTTACTTACGTTCATTAACAAAGATATACTTGAAAAATCATATCGTAAAACCACTAGACAAACAACTTTATTTAAAGCGACAAAGAAGGCATTCATAAAGTTGCTTTCCTCATACATGTGGCCTATACAAAACAAGGGAATTGCTACTAAATAAATGATTGTGCATTTACCTTTTTTAAATCCTCTAATGAATTCTATTTTTTCTTTGTGTTTCTTTAAAATAAGACACCCCAATACATAGATAATTAAAATAGCAAATATTGCTAAGCAAATCGCACAAATAACATTAATCATTTGATCACTCATAAAACTTTTCACCCTTTTAAACATTATCTTTTTCTTGTTCTTCTTTTGTAAGTTTGTTAAACGGCACTAAATCAGCATGTGTTTTAGCTAAATGTTTACCGTCTTTAATTTTGTTATTATAAACATAACCTTCAAATCTTAACCAAACATTCCATCTACGATGTTCATATTCTACACAAGCAGCATCGTTTTCATCAATGTGCAACGCTTTTCTAAAATGTAGATAAATTGCTTGGGCAATGGACGAATTGCGGTTATATTCATCTTTATTAAATTCATCTTTGTTATCATTTAAAGTTTTGTTGATGTCATTTAATGTTTCTTCTACTTTATCTAATCTATTAAGTAAAGCATTAATATGCTTTAAAGCGTTGGAGTTCTCATAGATTTCGTTAATAGATTGAGCTATTTCTTGATACGTTTTTCCATATTCTTTTTGTCTATTAAATGTTTCATCTTCAATTGTGCTAAAATCATAATCATTAGGAATTATCTGATTCTTTTTAAGATCAGCTACTAGATGATCAAAATAAGTAACTAATATTTTCTTAACATATCCATAATGTTGCTTTAACCCCATTTGTTCTAGATTTCTTTGTTCCACATTTTCAGGACAATAAATAAATCTAACATCCCCAAGGGTTTGAATGTTATAGTTCTTAGCATCCTTAGTTAATAATTGGCTTTGATTTTGATTCACCCTTAAAGCCTTGTTTTTAAGTTTATCTTGGATAATGGTATAAATAGGTATTTGTAACCCGTTTTCCATATTTTTTCTACACAAATATTGTCTAATATTCATAGAAACTTTTATATTTGATTCGTCATCACTAAGCATAACGTAAACAATCGTTGGGGTTTCAATTTCATATAATTTATTTACGAATTCTTCTTTATTCACATCAACATTATAAAAATTAAGTTTATATCTTGCTTCACCTACAATTTTTGAATCATTGTATTTTAATATTTCTGAAGCATCTTTAGCCATTCGTTCTTGAATACTATGATCTTTATCAAAAATGTTAACAACTAAGTTATAACCCGGCATTTGTGAACACCAGCAAATATTTTTAAGAAATTCATAACCATAGCCATCTAAGCCAACAAGTAAAACTTGCATGGTTTTAACCTTATGCGCATTTTCTCTTGCTGTTGAAAAGATATTATCTTTAGTATTCATCAAGGCATCAATAGCTAAATTACGCTCCATATTAACTCTTCTAATTTTCATCTTTAAATCTTTTTCTTGATATTTCAACGTATACATCAACGAACTACTTTCAACGTTGTTAGCAAAGATATAAAATTCTGTATCTTTATGATTATAATTCTTGTTCTCTTTCATATCTTTAATAAGATAGAAAGCTTTGTTGATATTTTCATCTTCGTTATCACTAATAAAATATAATTTGCGCGTAATATTTTTTTTATTTTTCTTTAAATTCAAACTCGTAATATCATTTCTAAAACAAATAGCCCCTATTCTTCTAGTAGCATTGATTAACTCATAGTCTGTTTGATTTTCAGCTTTTACATTCGTAAAAACAACCATATTTTTCCGATTAGCATGCTTATCATTTAAAATATTCCTTGCTAGTTCAAAACTATTTTTATTTAATTCCGAAATGTAATAGATATTTTTTCTAGTCTTTAAACAATATTTTATTTTAGAAACGGTATTTTTAAAGAAAGATAAAACGAATCCAGCGGCCAAAATAGGAGCACCAATAAAAATGATCAGCAAATAAATGGAATAAATATTTCCAATAATAGCATTAATTCTACTTGTATCACTCATTAAATTTTTAATATTATCATACTCGCCATTTAAAGTGATGAGTCTTAATACATTTTGTGCCGCAAGCACTATTGCCTTAATGCCTTTTATGAAAACGTTTTTATCCGTCAAATAATCAAAATAATATAGTGGGAAAAAGGCAATAATAGCAGCAACAAAAAAGCCGATGATTAAAATTTGAAACCTAGATAAAGATGAAACTTTATTGTTCAAATCATTTTTAATATATTTACAATTTCTTTTTTCAACAATGATTCCAATGGCGATTGTTAATGCAATAATCATTATTGAAACAATCATTATAACAAGACATTTGATAGACAAATTCAACACAATCCCCTCCTTATACTAATGAATAAAAACACTAAAGTTATTGTAACACATTCAAGTACATTTGAATATAAAAAGCCAATTTTTATCGATTTTATCGATATTTTTTCTATTTCTTTGCTAAATAAATTTGAAATCCAATAGAAAATACAAAATCATCCATCATAAACTCTTCAAAAATACGATCATAGTTTTTCTTGTACCATTCATATTCTTCTTCATATTCGCTATTATCTGGATGTTTTTCATGAAGCCATTGAATATCATCCAAAATAAATTTGAAATAGAGAATAAACATACTTTCTTTTTCATCTTTATTTAATCCAACACTAGAAAAGCCTTGCTTTTCAAGTGATACTTGTTTATAACCAGTCCTAATTAAATTAGTATAAATTTGTCTTCCATTATGTCTATCACCAGCGATATTATCCATTTCACAAATTTTGAATACTCTTTCAAAATCATCGTTTTCATCGGGATAAACGAAGTTTAAACCATCATCAATATCTTTAATCATAACTACCCCATTCGCCGATAAAACTCTACGCAAGATTCTTAGTAATTTTCCTTGCGCCTTCATGTGTAGTAAGACCATTGAAATATGAATGATATCAAACTTTTCAATATTGTTTTCCTCCATAATTTCATCTAAGTCTAAGGAAAAATCATTTCCCTCTAAATCTAGATTGTAGAAATGACCAAATGGATAATTTTGTTTGGCACAACTTAATGATTCATCGTTACGATCTATTCCTATTAATGTATAGTTTTCTTTTCCAAATCTAGTAACTATCACATCCCCATTTCCACAACCAATATCTAACACTTTTGGGTTTTCATAAGATTCGAATACTTTTTTATAAACATTACCATCAAACTTTCTTACAAGTTCATTTTGTATTTTTAAGCGTTTTTTCTCGCTTTCATCGATAAAATATTCACTTATGGTTCTTTCTTTTTTCTTTGGTGTATTTTTTTCAAACATGGATGAATTGCTTTTAGCTACTTCTTTTGCAATCAATTCTGCTGAATTGATATCTTTTGGAACAATGAAATTAATCCTACGAATGTAATACATTATTTCATCAAATTCTTTACAATCAATATCGATTTCTTCAATGCACACTGGTTCAATAGTGATATCTCCGTTTGATAATTTTTTATGACTATAAGCCATTTCTATTTCATTTAGTACATGTTCTGAATTAGCTGAATTTCTAGAAAGACATAGTAAAAACACTTTGGCATTTTCGATGGCATCACATATTGCTTTAGCATAACGCCCATGCACATCTCTTGGGGCATACCAACACTTTGCCCCCATGCTTTCAAGTGATTTTACAAGAGCATCAACTTTCATTTTATCTACTGAAGAATAACTTATAAAAAAATCAATACTTTTCATGTTATAAATCCTCTTTTTCTGTTAAAATCATAGCAAATATTGCATTATTTTTCAATATGACCACTTCTATGATTAATAATAATTAATCAAAAAAGTTTAAAATCAAAAAGGTAAATGATATAATGTCAGTAGAAAAAGAAACTAATATAGTTTTAATCTTAATCAAAGGGGAGAATTGGTAGTGTATGAATTCACTTTATAATTGGGAT